>JACPXM010000029.1 GCA_016196545.1 Candidatus Omnitrophota bacterium | reverse complement strand
CTTACTATTCTTTCCGGATTTGCCCGGGGAATCGACCGGCAGGCCCATGAAGGGGCGCTTGAAATTTCCTACGGCCGGACGATTGCGGTGCTTGGATCCGGAATGGATGTGATTTATCCCAAAGAACATGGAAAACTTTTCGAAAAAATCAAAGAACGCGGAGCCATTTTAACCGAGTACCCTTTGGGCACGGATCCAAAGGCTTATCATTTTCCCCGCCGTAACCGTATTATCAGCGGCCTTTCGCTCGGGGTTTTAGTGGTGGAGGCGCATCTGCGAAGCGGTTCACTCATCACGGCTTATGAATCGGCCGAAACAGGCCGGGAGGTTTTTTCCATTCCGGGTCCGGTGGATCAATTAACTTCCCGCGGCACGCATCGTTTGATTAAAGAGGGAGCCGCCCTAGTCGAAAATCCTTCTGAGATTCTCGAAAATCTCGCCGAAAGACTTTGGCCCATTATAGGAATCACATCTGTCATTGCGAGTCCGCCAAAAGCGGACGAAGCAATCTCAAAAATAGAAACCGATGCGATTTCAAAAGCGAGATTACTTCGCCCCTACGGGGCTCGTAATGACGACACGGAAAATATTTTACTGGAGATGCTAGCCCAAAAACCCCTTTCCTATGAAGAGATTTTGAGCGGCAAAATACTGTCCCCTCCGGAACTCGCCCGGCAAATGATAGAATTGGAAGCCAAAAAGAAAATCCGCAGGAATTTGGACGGGCGATTCACCTTAATCTGAAGCGCATTGTCGTTCAAACCCTGCGGATTTATAGATATTCCTTGCAATTTGAAACATGCCCTTGTATTCTTGCCCCCGCAATGCTACCGTTTGAGCCAAGATAAAGTTATTGTCGCAAGGGACGAAAATGATTATAGTATTTTCCGCATTCAATCCCTAATTAAGGAAAGGAGTTATCTATGCAAGAATCTATTTCAGGAGGTTTTTCCGGAGGGTCTTTATCCGCGCCTAAAGGCAAGCGCTTCGCTTCCGCTTTAATCGACCTTTTTATCATTCCTATTCTTCTCGGCATTGTGATTGGTATTGCTTTATTGGCGGTGCCGGAAGGAATTCGTAACATTCTTTTGATCTTCGTCAACATTGGGTGGCTGCTTTTTAGAGACCTGGTCTATTCTCCCGGGCGCCATATGGTGGGGCTTAAATTGGTGAGTTTAACAGGAGCAAAGGTTACTTTGCCCCAAGCCTTTATCCGCAATGTTCTGATTGTCCTCCCCTTTGTTTTGGTCGTCGGCTATATCGTGGAAATCATCGCCATTTTTTCAAAGGGCGATCGTGTGGCGGATGGATGGGCTAAAACCCGGGTCGTTTCTGCCTCGTAAGTGTAAGTCTTCAGTGAAGCACGTAGGGATGTAAGACAAGAAAGGGCTTAGGGTTAAGCAAGACCGGCCGATGATAGGAAAGTGATGGCCGAGATAGAAAAGATTTCACTCCCACCCCCGCCTTTGGAAGTTCGCAACCGCG
>JACPXM010000026.1 GCA_016196545.1 Candidatus Omnitrophota bacterium | reverse complement strand
GGACCCGGCCTCTTCATTGAGCACCATTTCGACATACCCTTTTAAAGAGGTCAAAGGGGTCTTTAACTCATGCGAGGCCGCGGAAATAAAACGCGATTTGAGTTCATCCAGCTTTTTGAGCCGCTCATTGGCCTCCTGCATCTGGGCGGAATATTTGTCCAATTCTTGATTGCTGAGCGCGAGCTCTTTTACCGCCTGATGCAGCTTTTTTTCAATTTCTTTTCTTTTGGTGATATCCACCCCCGTTGCGATGATGTGTATCGTAGCGCGATCCTTTCCGCTAAGAAGCGTATTCGACCAAGCGATGTCCCGGTGGGTGCCGTCTTTGGCCACCCAACTGCTTTCATAATTTGCGGGGAATTGTCCGGCAAGGAGACGGCGAAAAACAGACTTCACCGTCAAAACCTCTTCGGAGGGAGGCAGATCCCAAAATAATTTTCCTTTTATTTCTTGCTCTTTATAACCACTGAGTTTTTCACAGGCAAGATTCATCCGGACAATGCGACCCTCGGTATCTAAAATCATGACTAAAGCGCTGGCCGTGTCCAAAACGGCAGAGACAAAGTTTCTCTCGTCATGCCACGCGGCTTCGGCTTCCTTGCGGCTTGTGATGTCCACCATCACACCCCTTAATTTGACGGTCTTTCCCTCTTCCACCACAGTGCTCATCATATCCCGCAGCCAGAGCGTCTTACCTTCGATACTCACCATTCGGTATTCGAGCTGTTCATTTTGGCCGTCCTGCACGGCCTTTTTGCGAAAACTCATGGCCATTTCTCGGTCCGCCCCGTGAACATGATCCTGCCAAAAGGTTGGGTCCGAAAGCCAAGCCGACACCGGATAGCCCAGAATCTTTTCTGTCTGCTGGCTCACAAACGTGTATCGGGCATTTAAAAGGTCATATTCCCAGACAATGCCTTCAATCGAATTTACAAGGGTTTGGAAATTTTCTTGTGATTTTTTTACCGATTCTTCCGTCTTCCGGCTTTCCGCCATGGCCCGCTCAAGATCCTGATTCGACTTCTCGAGAACCTCCACTTTTTCTTGCACGCGTCTTTCAATGAGTTTTTCAACATCGGAAATTCTTTCTTCCAAACGTTGCCGCTCAATGACGGATCCCAGACACTTGACCACATCCATGACCCAATCCTTAAAGGGATCGATTCTCTGGCGGCAGGAAAGGGAATAGAAGGTTAACACCGCGACAACCTTTTCACGAACAAGAACGGGAACTGCTAAAGCAGAGCGCAGCCCTTTCTCCCAAAGCGTTTCGATGCCGAAGAATTCTTTACTCGAGTTTTGCGAAATTTCTTCGATCGCACAGGGTCCACGACTACTCCAGGCCCTCCCCGGCAAGCCCATATTCGGAGGAAATTTTAATTCTCGGACGATTTGAAATAAGGCCGCAAAATCTGCATTTTGATACCAGGCCGACATGCCTTCGAGGACCTTTCCGTCCGCACGCGGAATCCAGGTTTCTCCGTAATCACAACCCGCCGTCTCGCAGATTTTTCGCACAGTCGTCTCAAGTGCCGTATAAAAATCCCGGGCCCCCTCGATGGTCGCCATCGTATCGGCCAAGGAACGAATGGAGGCTTCCGTCTCGCTAAGAGCTCCCTCCGTAGAAAGCCTTTCTTTTTTCTCCCACTCCAGGGCTTCTTCGCGCTGATGGAGCTCGCCCTTTTTTTCTTCCAGCATCTTTTCCAGACCCTTTTTTTCCCGATGCGCCTTCTCTTGGGCTTCCTGTTCTCGGACAATTCTGTCCATCAACTCTTCAATCTTGCGGGGTCCGGGCAGGGAGAGCGCCTTAGGAAGAATGCGCCAGAGAAAAACAACAGACACCAATGCGGAAATTGCAGCGATAAATCTTGCAAGGAGTTGAAGGCTATAAACCGGATACCAGGGGGCCCAGAGGTTAAAAACATGAACCGTGCCCGCGAAAAAGAAAAAAACTCCTATGAAAATCGTGCGCTTCCGAGCAGTCAAATCCTTTCGGGCATGAACAAAACGAAGGAAAAGAAAGCATAATAAATAATAGGAAAATGCGGCGAAGAAATCGGCGGCCGTGTGAATCCAGACCATTTCCGGGCGGGAAGAAAAAGTTTCGAGAAAAAATGTCTTCATCGCATACCTCCTGTTACAGTGGGTGTTTATACTAGCATTATTTTTTCCATCTACGAAACTTTTTTATCCCTGCAGGTTCCAGGATACGACGGGTGTGGCGCAGTGGCCGGGAGAATCATTATCTTTATTTTTAGCTCTCGATTAGGTAGAATTCAGGCCTCATTTGCTGGCGCAGCCCCGCGCCGTTGCGCGGGACTGCGGTTCTTATAAGTGGGCTTATTAAATTAGTGTTGCCGCAATGAAGCTTTAGCGGACAATCTAAAGTTTGCTGGCGTAGCTCAGTGGTAGAGCGGCTGTTTTGTAAACAGCGGGTCGTCCGTTCAAATCGGACCGCCAGCTAAATAAACCGGAAGGAAAAAGTAAAAATTTAAAAAGAATCTTTTTGATAATTGTTTTTTGAGTTTTTTTAGCGGGGAGTTACCCAAGCGGCCAAAGGGGACAGACTGTAAATCTGTTGGCTTAACGCCTTCGAAGGTTCGAATCCTTCACTCCCCAATTTCCCCGCCATGAGGGTGTTTCTTGCCAGTTTCGTCTTGAATCGATTAAGGCGTAGCAATTGCTGCGCCGCCTGTTTTTTTAGAGCAGCTAAAACTGGGCGGGGGCGCCAGGCATCAGAGGGAATTGCAGGTAGAGCGCCGTCATGGCGAGTAGAATCGTTACGGTGGAAACAAGAACCCCAGGCTTCAACCACTCCATAAAACTAATAGGTTTATCCCCTTCTTTTTCGAGAAGGCCCATGGCGACAATGTTGGCCGTGGAACCAATCACGGTAGCATTCCCATACATCGTCCCGCCGAAAAGCATGGCCCACCAGAAGGGATAAATGTAAATCCCGATTTTTTCGATATCCGAAAGAATCGGGATAAAGGTCGCGACCGCAAGCACGTTATCCATGAATGCGGTCAGAAGGCAAATCGCGGCCGTAAAAATATTTAAAAGGAAAACATTTCCCTCACCCGCCACTTGAATCATCCCCTGAGCAACGCGCTCCGTAACGCCGACATATTTTAAGGTCCCCACCGAGGCAAAAAGCATCAGGAAAAAGGTCAGCGTCCACCAATCGACACGCCGCATAAAAAATTCGCGGGCATTGTCGCCCGTCAGCAGGATGGCAACGGCCCCGAAGAAAAGCGCCGTGCCGATAAGGAGCGTATTTTTCTCAAGATGCAGCGCGTGTTCGATATTATGATGCAGGACAAGACAGGCAATCGTCGAAAGGAATAAAATCCAGCAAAGACGGATGTCGCTTTTTTTGTAATGGACGTGCTTGAGCTCCTCCATATCCCCGCGCATTTTTTTCATTTTTTGATTGAGCTCTTCCATCGGTTTTTTAAAAAGGACGAAACAAATCGCAATCGTGACAACCAGACACAATAAAGAAACCGGGGCCGCCCAACGCAGGAAGTCCATAAAGGAAAGTTTCGCCCGGAGCGCAATCATGACTCCAATGGGATTTCCGACTGCTGTCGCGGCACTTCCGATATTAGTGCAAAAGACAATCATGAGGACAAACGGGATGGGATTGACCTTATATCGTTTCGTAATATGAAGCATCGTCGCCATCATAAAAAGGATGGAAGTAACCTCGTCGACAAGCGCGGCAAAAAAAGTGGAAAGCGTCATCAAGACGGCCATGAGCAGCTGTGCCCGTTCTCCGATAGTGTCCACGACCTTGGCCACCAGGTACTCAAAGAAATGCCGTTCTTCTAAAAATCCGACAATGGTCATCATGCCCACGAGAAAAAGGATGATATCGAGGCTCGCATACTCAATCATGTGGGAAACATCCATGAGTCCCAGGGCCAAAAGGATTGCGATGCCGGCACAGGCAAAGGCGAGACGAAATTTCCAGTAAAAAAGCGTTCCGCAAAGCACGGTGAGAAAAACAAGCGTCGAGACAATTTGCTTAAAGGAAAACCCGGAGGCCTGTGAAAGAATGCCAACCACCGAAAGGATCGAAAGAAAGATTAAGGGAGTTTTAATATTTTTCATGGCATTACTTTGGAAAGCCCTTAATATACTCAAGATTAAATAAAGATCAAAGGATTTCTCATGCGATTCAGCCAGCGGTCCGCGTGGTCAAATGAAGCCAATCCCCTGACCGAAAACTATTTGCATTTAAAAGCTCAGGGCGTTGAGATTTTTAATTTAACGGAATCCAATCCCACACGATGCGCCTTTCAATACCTTCAAGGCCTTTTGCTTGAGGAGCTGCTTCATTCCCAGAATTTAGTTTATGACCCCCATCCGCGCGGTCTTATGGAAGCGCGCAAAGCCGTCGCACAAAACTACGCAAGCCAAGGGATAACGCTCCAACCGGAGCAGATTTTTCTTGTGGCAAACACGAGCGAGGCCTACACGTTTCTCTTTCGGCTGCTCCTGGAACCCGGTGAGCTTCTGCTTGCACCGCAGCCGAGCTATCCCTTGCTGGATTTTCTTGCCCCGATGAATGATGTAAAACTGCGCCGCTATCCGCTTGTCTGGAAAAAGGAGGCGTGGGAAATTTCACCGCATCTCACCGCCATGACGGGGCCCGCCGTACGCGCACTCCTCACGGTCAATCCCAATAATCCCACGGGAAATTATGTCAAAGAGGCAGAAAGAAAAATGTTAAACGAATTCGCTCAAGCGCAAACGCTTGCGATCATTGCCGACGAAGTGTTCTTAGATTTTGATTTCCCCCCGCCCCCTAGTCCTCCCCCCTTTGGGGAGAGGGTTAGCTTTGCCTCGAACCACGAAGTGCTCACCTTCACCTTGGGCGGTATTTCAAAAAGCCTCGGCCTGCCGCAAATGAAACTCGCCTGGATTATCGTGACGGGCCCAGAAAAGCAGGCCTTGGAGGCCGCGCGGCGCCTCGAAATTATTTCAGATACTTACCTTTCAGCCAGCACGCCCTCGCAAAACGCACTCCCCGTTTGGCTCGGACTCAAAAAGGCGATTCAGGATGAAATCCGCCAAAGGCTTGAAAAAAATCTTAAAAGCCTCGAGCAGGCGCTTCGAAATCGGAAGGACGTTAAACTCTACCCGCCGGAGGGAGGCTGGAATACGGTGGTGGAATTCCCCCCTTCCCGCACGGATGAAGGATGGGCGCTTTTGTTTCTTGAAAAGGCGCATGTCCTGACGCATCCGGGCTATCTTTTTGATTTTGAGGAAGGAAGCTTTATCGTGCTAAGCCTTTTACCGCCTACGAATATATTTAAAAATGGCATCAAACGAATTCTTTCCCCCTCACTTTAAGCCTGCGCAATTCCCTCTCCCTCGGGGAGAGGGTTAGGGTGAGGGAATCTACAGTCGAATATCCCACATCGGAATTGAGAGCCGCTGACGGAAGGTTTCGCCTGGAAGCAGTTCGAGTTTGCGCCGGGCTAAATCCCCGCGCGCGGCCAAGTGCTGACGGCGCCGGCCCAGCCACAAGGTCGAACCCAAATGCAAGGTATGTTTGCCGTAAAATGCGTTCACGCTGTCAATCGCCTCATCGATAGCGCGCAGGGATTTTATTTTTGCCACATCCTCGAAAAGGGAATATTGAATTTCGGCGTCGTCGCTTTCGATTTTGGAAAGCACCACGCCCGTCAGCCGGTAAAATATTCCGGGCCGGAACACCTTTTCGAACAATTCCTCGGCAAGCCGCACGGCCTCAAGCGTCGAGCGCGTTGCGCGATCCAACTGGGCTTCCATCCCCCAGGAACGGAATTCCTGCGTCCTCAAAAAAACCGAAAGACCGCGGGCGCGCAGTTTGTGACGGCGCAATTTGATAAATGCAGATTCAAGATTGCGCAGAAGCTGCGCCTTCACATAAGGCTTTTCCGAAGAAGGCGGCGTAAAAGTTTTGGTCTTGCTGAGGGAAAGATAATCTTCTTTGGGTTCGGTCATAAAGCCATAAACCGGTTCGCCCCGCAATTCATGCCAAAGCTCAACGCCCACCTTCCCAAGCATTTTTTTTGCCCAGGGCTCGGGACGCCGGGTATAATCGAGCACCGAACGAAGCCCCTGTTTTTCCAAAAGCGCCACGGAATTAGGCCCAAAACCGCAAACCCTCTCCAAAGGGATTTTAGAAATAAAGGATTCCAAATCCTGGCCTTTTACCACCGTAAAACCATCAGGTTTTTTTTCTTTGGACGCGATTTTGGCAAGCGATTTGGAAAGGCTCAGGCCCACCGAAACCGTGATGCCCAATTCCTTTTGAATGGCCTGTTTGATCTGCCAGGCAATTTCCGCATAGCCGCAGTGAAAGAGCCGTCTGAGACCTGAGAGTTCAGCAAAGGCCTCGTCGATGGAATATTCTTCCACGATGGGTGTAAAGCGGCGGATGATATGAAACAGGCGGCGGGAAAAAAGGCTGTAGGATTCGTAATCGCTGGGAAGGCAGATAAGCTGGGGACAAATCTTACGGGCCTCAAAAAGCGCCATGGGACGGCGCACGCCAAGCGCCTTTGCCTCATAACTGGCGCAGGCAATAATCCCCCGCTCCTTTCCCGTAACAACAGGCTTGCCGCGAAGCTCGGGATGAAGGGCCTGTTCGACGGAGGCGAAAAACGCGTCGCAATCAACGTGAATAAATGAAGAAGTCATAGATCAAAAAGTTTTTTGCATTTTCTTATTCATATTTTCTGACATTGGCGATTACGATTCCTCCTATCTTTAATTCTTGCTTCGGAAAAATTAAGGGGTATTTTTTGTTCGCGGCCCTCAGCACAATCTGTCCTTTTCTTTTTTCATAGTATTTCATCGTCCATTCCCCGTCGACTTCCGCAATCACGATATGGCCCGGTTTAGGATCGCGGCCGCGCTCCACAATCACAAGGTCCCCGGGGCAAATGCCTGCCTCAATCATGGAATCTCCCGTCACTTTGACAAGAAAACTCGCCTCGGGTTTGCGGATGAGAAATTCATCCAGGGAAAGCGTATCGAGGAGCTCCTCTTCGGCGGGCGAGGGAAATCCCGCCTGAATGGTGCCGAGAACTTTTAAATGCGGTTCCAGAAGCAGCGTGGGAAGGAGGCGTCCTGTTGTCGTGTCACGGCGGACAATGCCACGGCGGAGGAGATGCCCCACGAGCGCAGAGACACTCCCTTTTGAGCGATAATCCAGAAGTTCCTGAAGCTCTGAAAAACTCGGCAGGCGCCGCCGCTTTGCATAAAAAGAACGGAGTTTTGCGATGACCGCTTGAAAATCAATTCGCTTAGGCATGAGCGAATTATAATCGAACGATCGTTCGAAATCAAACAAAACTTACCGGTTCCAGGTTGCCGGCGGCAACCTGGAACCGGTAGAATTTACAAATCCTTCAGGCGGGGCAATTGCCTGTCTTTCTCGGACAAAAGGTATTCCCGCGCGAGCTTCGGCCAGGGGATACCAAGGTCGGGGTCATTCCATAAAACGCCGCCGTCATGCGGCAAGGAATAATAGTCGGAGACTTTGTAGAGAAACTGCGTTTCGCCCGCCAAGACAAGAAATCCGTGGGCAAATCCCGGCGGGATATAAATCATTTTTTGATTTTCACCACTTAAAATTTCCGCCACAAACCGGCCGTAGGTCTTCGATTTTTTGCGGATATCCACCGCAACATCCCAGGCCTTGCCGTGGGTCACACGGACAAGTTTGGATTGGGCCCTCGGCGGCGCCTGAAAATGAAGCCCGCGCAAAACCCCGGGCCGGGAAATGCTGAAATTGTCTTGAATAAAATCTTCCTTTATTCCCTGTTTTGCAAAGATGTCTTTACGATAATTTTCAGCGAAGGCGCCGCGAACATCCTTTTTGATCTCGGGCTCGATTAAGATAATATCGGGAATTTCAAGGCGTGTGAATTTCATGGTTTTGAGTATAATATCCTTTCATGGTAGGGGAAATCCAGCTTCTTCAATTTTTTATCTGCCGCAATTTTAAAGAAACAGGCCGTGACGGCTACAGCGCGGAACATATTCACAGTAACCTTTATGTCTCCCACTTCCCTCATCATTTTTCAGAAACCTATGTCGTAACCTGCTGGAGAAAAGACCCGCGCTTTCATAAGGAAGTACTTGAGTACGTCCCCGAAAACGGCCCGGCCCTGCGCACACCGCCCATGGATATTGAACCCGTCACCAATTCGGTGCTTTTCCGTTGGCATAAACACCTTTTCCCCCAAGACCTCGTCATTCACAAACCCTCGCTTCTGAGCATTCGCGTGATTCTGGACTGGAAAACCCAGTTTGAATCCTATCTCATGATTGAGAAATCCGCCTAGTACCGCGTCATTTTAAATTTTAGGGGTTCGCGGTACTAGGCCAAACTCTCCGGAACCGCCTTAGGGGGAATCCTGCAATTTAAAAAACCGCTCCATGGCTTCCTGGGATGCCAGTCCATAAAGGTTATGGGCCCGCATTTGAGGATGAAGCTCCTGGGCCTTCCGGAAATGACGAATGCCTTTGGCCTCAAAACGTCGGCCCTGCTCCGCGTCTTTGGTTTTGACCGCCTGGCTCATATAAAATCCCGCTGCGGCAAGTTCCGCTAAATAAAATCCGGGAAGCCGGTCCCGCATCAGCTCAAAACTTTCCCGCACCCCCTCTTCTCTGCCGACAAGCATAAAGATTTCGGCACGGCGGACATAATAAAGGACTTGAAAGGGATCCCGGCGTATAGCCTCATCTGCCGTGAGGAGAAGATTCGCGAGCCGGACGGAATCCGGATTTCGAAGATATTCTTGTTCTAGATTTCTAAGATGGTGGGCCGCATAGAGGGGATTGAAAACGTCCAAATTCTGCGCCATTAAAAGCGCATCCTTGTGATTCGATTTGGAAATAGAATACGCAAGAAACCGTTTGGCCCCAAGCCAGGCCGTAAAAAATGCCACGATAAAGATAAAAATAAGCCCCAGCCGTCCCGGCCATCGGAAACCCTGTGTCTTTTTTGAAGTGGGATCCGCCTCCCTATCGATTGCCCCCAAGGCTTCCCCCGCCCCCAAAACCGTCATCATGAGGACATAAAGGGGAAGGATAAAAAAGGTGGTGTCCACAAGCGCGTGCAGCGCAAAAGCGAGGAGCGTCCCGGCCGAGGCAAATCTCATATGGGCCAGAAAATAACTTTCACTTTTAAAGCCCAGCAAAAGGAGGCGGAAAATTCCCCCCAAAAGGGAACCAGCAAAAAGGAGAAAGCCGGCAATCCCTAATTCGGCCCAAACCCATAAAAAATCATTATAGGAATTTGCCGGAAAATCATAGGCCGGCGGTTCATGTGAAAAAAGCCATGCCGATTGAAAGTTTCCGAGCCCGACGCCGGCCAGCCCGAACTTTTTGACTAATTGCAGACTGGCAGCAATCACCTGAAAACGGGGCCCTTGAAAATCCGCCTCCTGTTTCACGGCTTGGGCAATCGTGCCCATTTCTTGAATCACTTCCCGCACGCCGATCGAAGTCAAAAAAAGAAAGATTAAAAGGGCCGCGACGCTCAGCCGCCGGGCGAGCCGGCGCTCGCGCCGGTGATAATAGAGGACCCCTAAAACATAAACACCAAATCCCCCTCCCACGGCGGCAATGCCCGCCCTCGATTTTGTAAAAAGAAGGGCGGCCGCCAAAACCGCGGAAACGCAAAAATACAAAAATAATCGGCTTAGGCGTATCCGTTTCGCCTCTCCCGAAGCGGGTCTCATGAGGCGATACAAAAAAAAGGAAAAGGAATAAAAGAAACCGGGAATAAAAAGGTCGACTAAATTATTGGGTTGAATCCAGTTTCCGGCCAGAGGCTGCAGGACATAGAGGACGGGGAAAGGCCCCGAAAGGCCTTCCGCCGAATGACGCGGCGAGGTAAAACAAAGGGCCATAAAATAGACCGCCAGCAAAAAGGTCAGGGCCACCCAAACCTTCAAAAAAAATTCGATGAGGGGGCGGTGTTTGAGCGCCTGAGAGGCATAAAAAAAATGAGCGAATCCGGAAAAATAGAGGCCCGCCAATTCCAGACGCGCATACCAGCTTCCCGTCGAGGTAAACGCATGCCAGCCGTTTCGCTGAAGCACAAGATAAAAATAAACCAACGCCAGAAAACCCAGTGCCGAAGAAGCGACCCAGGTCCAGCGCCGGGCCCCAATCCCCAGCTTCAGCGCCAAAAATCCCAAAAACACCATCGCAGCACTCAGGATTTGATACATCAGCGAGGCCCCGTATTGAACCGTGCCCAGGCTGATTAAAATCAAAAAGAGGCTTAAAAGGAGCGGGCTTAAAAAAAGAAAATCAACGACGGCTAACATGCAAAGGGGGGCTATTTGCCCTGCTCGTTATAGTACCGGTTGTAGGTGTGGTAATAATATTTGGAATAACCCTTGTAGCGCTCTTTTTCGATATCAATTTGATTCAGGATGGCGCCGATGATTTTAATCCCCATTTTGTCGAGTTGTTTGTGCGTGCGCGAAATCAGGTCGGAGGGCGTGTTGGCCGCTCGAATCACCAAAATGACGTGCCCAACCAGATTTCCCACCACATACCCGTCGCCCAGACCCGTGAGCGGCGGGCAATCGATAATCACGCGGTCAAAGCGCTTGCGGGCCTCCTCCAAAAATGTTTTCATCTTCTCGGAACCCAAGATTTCAGCCGGATTCGGCGAAACCGGGCCGCTTGGAATGACGGTTAAATTTTCGACAAAGCATTCTTTAAGGACGGATTCGAATTCAAGGTTGCTGGTCAGATAATTGGAAAGGCCGATTTCATTTTCAATCCGGAATCTTTCATGCACCACCGGGCGCCTTAAATCCGCGTCCACCAAAAGCGTCTTGTTTCCATCCAAGGCGAGTGAAACCGCAATATTGTGTGAGATAAAGGACTTTCCCTCGGAGGGAAGGCAGCTGGTAATCACAAGATTCTTTAGAGACTCCGGAGAAGCGGAAAAATTTATGGCCACCCGCAGGTAGCGGAAAGATTCCGCAATATCGGATTTCCGGTCATGGTAAGTCACCAGAGAAGTAAAATCGGGCTTAATTTTTTTCCCCTTCATTAACGGAATGGGCCCTAAAAAGGGCAGCGCAATCCCCTTGCGTTCCATGTCTTCAAGGGAATGAAGCGTATCGTCAAAGTAATCGAGCAGAAAAATGACAAGAAAACCAACGAAGATTTCAATCAGCGCGGCGATTAAAACAATACGCTGCCGGTCCGGACCTGAGGGTTCTTTGGGGACGGTGGCCTCTTCCAATATCCGGGCATGGCTGACCTGCATATGTCCTTCGGCCCGGCTTTTCAAGCCCTCAATCACACGCGCCTTCTCGGCCTCGATACTATCTTCAAGAAAAGCCATGTTGGCGCGCGCCTTGACAATGAGAGGATGTTTTTCGCGGTACTGGCGTAAAAGCGAGGTCAGCTCCGCTTCCAGAAAACTTTTCTTCTCCCGAAGCTCTCGCACGGTTTCATCCGTTTGAATGGAAGGGAGGCTTTCAATGAGCTCTTTGCGGCTGACTTGTTTGACCCCTCCAAAAGGGTCTTCCACGCTGATAAGATCGCCGTCAGATTTTCCCTGTTCCTGGGGAAGCCAAGCCAGGATTTCTTTGGAAAAATAAAGATAATCTTCGAAATTTTTCCGGATATACGCACGCGAAATGCTGTTGGCGAGGTTGGCGGCAAGCTGCGCATCGGGGGCCCGAACGTTGATATTAAAGATACGGCTGTTGCGGATTCTCTCGACATTCATCCGATTTGCGACTTTTGCGATGAGATCCTCCTCATTTTCATTGCCGAAATATTCATTCAGTTTCAGCTCTTCGACCACTTGCCTTAAAACCGTGGGCGAGGTCATGATTTCTTTTTGGGTATTGTAATAATCTTCCGACCAGCCTTCGATCATCGGACCCGTTTCCTTTTTGTCGGGGGCATAAGTGGTTTTGGGCCGTTCGATAATCAGCTGGGCCATGCTGTGGTATTGGTCCGGCATGCGGGAGACATAAATCGTGGCCAGCGTCACGGTAATAATAAAGAAGGTAAGGATGACGTAAAAATTTTTTGCGAGAAGATAAAAGTAGTACTTAAAATCAATCGGCTTTTCGACTTCTTCCACATAATCTTGTGCGATGATTTTATCTGCCATTTCTAATCTTTCCGGTGAAAATTAAAATAAGCTTTCCGACACATTAATGACATCGCCGGCCTTCAGTCGGATGTCCGGGTCATTGCCTTTAATAATGGCCTCCGCATTGGCGTGAAGCACCTCTTTTTTGCCGTCGAAGTCCCGGACAATCCGGATTTTCTTAATATTTGCGATGTCCGAAAAACCTCCCGCGAGGGAAACAGCCTGCAGGAGCGAAAGCTTCGTCTGCCCTGAGGGGAACTGGTACGTTCCGGGCTTTCGGACTTCACCCAGAACGACGACTGAAAGTTTCTTGTATTCCAGGACTTCAATCACGACTTCGGGATTGACAATATAATCCTGGGTAAGGATTTGAGCAATGGCCCGCTCCGCTTCAATGACGGAGCGGCCCTCCACCCTCACTTTACCTACAAGAGGAATCGTCACATTCCCCTCCGAACTTATCTCCATTTCTCCGCCCTTGATATAGTCATCCTCGGGATAAATTTTGATCCGTACTCTATCCCCCACCCGCAGGAGATAGGATTCCTCCTCACTTCCTTGGATCTGGGCGGCCGCCGGCCCTACCCCAGTCCCGACTTCTACGGGGTCTTGGAGCATTTCCGCAGAAGCGTGGACATTGTCTGATTCAAAATCTTCCTCAGAAAAAAGCAGCGGTTGACAAAGTACGACCGCCACTAAGCTAAAAACAAAAACGTAACCCATTCTCATAAGGTCCTCCCTAACTCTGCACTTGCGCTCTTGCGCAAGTACTGCGTCGCCGCGACTAACTCTGCACTTGCGCTCTTGCGCAAGTACTGCGTCGCCGCGACTAAGGATGTCGCGTGCGACGCTGCCAACTTTCCATAACCATCGATCGATTTAAAAAATCGAATAAATTCCCGCTACGAGATTATGACTTCTGTAATAATCTGATTTTTCATCTCCCATTCTATAGCTAAAAGTATACCCCAAACGCAAGCGAAGCCATTGCTTCATTTGATACGTGAGGCCCAGGGACAAGGGAAATGAGATTTGCCGGGTTTCGGAATCCACTTCATCCTGGGTGGCCGTGGGGTTTGAGACATGCGTTCTGAGATGGGAAAAATTTAAGGTCATAAGCCCCGTTAATTTCCGGCCAAGCCGCTGATTCAAGGACAAAGAAATGCTGTCATTAGTAAAATGGCTGTCGATTTTGGTCACAAGATTGGGATTGGTCTGGGATACTTGGTTTGACGTCGTATTCTGAACGGAGCGTAAAAGCTGCAACGTCCATTGGGATTTGGCGGACTTTTGCCAAATAAGCCCCGTTCCGACATTAATCGTATTGACCTCGGGCGCTTCAATGGCTTTTGGAGTTTGATGACCGTAAGAAATATCGGCGCTAAGCGAAGTCTTCCCTGTGATTTTGCCAAAATAGCCCACTCGCACTTCCTGGGAATCCGTGTTCGTGGATTTGGTCCGAATGCGGTTGGCCCCGTAGGTATATCCGAGTGAAGCACGGCTTTTCGGCGTAAAATTCCAAAACGCACTCGGAGAAATATTCACTTCCCAGGCCGAATCCTGGTCAAAGGGTTCGGTGGTAAAAAGCCTTTTATTGGCATTGGCTTCCACATTCATCGATAACTTCCGTGAAAAGGCATAATTAAAGGCCGTATTTTGATAAGAGTCCCAGCGGATTTTCTTTTCATCGATTTCCGGCGTCTTGGAGCTGGTCCGCGCAACCCTGGAATTTAAAACATGATGAATCCGTCTCAAATATTTTCTTCGGGTGCGTATCCGTTCTTCTCCAAGCCAAAAATCCTTTTCCGGAAAATGAATGTTCCATTGCTTGGCCCCCGTGACTTCAAAACGCAGGTCCGTTTTTCGGCCGCTTAAATCAAAGAGCGCGGTGCCGGTGGTGTCAAAAACAGAATCGCCTTTTTCCTTGTGAATAATATTTCGTTTGATATTGCTGTCGTATTGATATTGGCCGCCCGTTTCAAAACGTATCCGGTCCCGCTTGGGAAAGGCCATAAGCTCCTTTTCAATATTTTTAATTTCCTGCTCGGCGATTTGCTTTTGCTCTTTGTCCATTCCCGAGACCTCTTTTTTTTTGTCTTTCAAAAGCCCGCGGATTTCATCCGCCTGGGCCATCTCTTTTTTTTCCTCTTCATGGACAAGTTCGTCATGAAAATCCTTTAAATCCGCCTCTTTAAAGGGGTCCCATTCCTCCGCCTGTCCGACCACCCCGTAAACCCGGGCGGGAGCAAGGCAAAGAAAACCGCCCAAAAAAAAAGCGGCTCCGAGGCGTGGCATAATCTTTTTTCTCATGGTCCTTCCATCGAAATCGCGGCCGTGGAGCGAGGGGCACCGGCTAAAGACAAATTTCGTTTTGCATCCGCAAAGCCGGGCGTGACCTCCAAAGATTCGCGAAACCACCCATAAGCCTCATCTTTTTGGCCCATGTGCCACAGGGAATAACCCATATTATTTAAAATTTTAGACCGCATGACATTTTTTACCTTTTGGAACTCTGTATTCAGACTCTCAAAGAGCTCATAAGCCTCCGGGAATTTTCCGGCCTTGAGGTAGGCGCAACCCAAATTGTACCGCGCCGGAATATATCCGGGTGCCCGGCTGAGGGCGGCCAGGTAATATTCGACGGAAAGATCCCAATGGAGCAAAAAACCTTCCACATAGCCGCGCACCGAAGAGGTATATTCATCCGGGCTAAGTCTGTGACCTTCGGCGGCGTAATCGGCCGCCTCATTCAAATCTCCCATAAGCACAAATACGGTCGCAAGCCCGCTGTGGGTCCAGCCGTCGCGGGGTTGACGCTCCACATTTCTCCGGAATAATTCATAAGCCAGATGAATATTTCTTTGCTTTAAAGCTTTAAAGGCCTTCGCTTTTAAATCGGATTCGCTGGATTCTTTAAAGGCCCGGTTCAAATTTTTTGCAAAACTCACTTGGGGATAAAAAGTATTTAATTTATTAAGGTGCCGGGCCCCAAGCTCCGCGTTCCCTTTGTCAAAATAATAAATATTGGCCTGTTCCAGTTCCGCCAAGGCCACCCAGGCTTCCTGAGCCGCAATTTGAGAAAGCCTTCCCTCTTCACCCTCCGCGGAAAGGGATTCATAAGTTTTTAAAGCTTTATCTACATTTTTTTGCTGATAATAAATATCGGCCAACTCCGCCTTAATCCCAAGCCCCAATTCCCGGTTAATTTCCGGTTCTTCCAATAAATTCAGCATTAACTGTTCGCCTCCTCCCAAATTCTCATTGAGTTTCAAAATCCAGGCACGGTAAAACTTGGATTTTTGACGGAGGTCCTCCTGGCTGGAGTTTTCGAGTTTTTTAAAATGCTCCTGGGCTTCCGAAAGCCGGTAGGTGGAAAGATAGGCCAAGGCCAATTTGAACTCAAGCTCTTCTCCGTGGGCCGTTCCTTCATAAGCCGGAAATTCCCTTTGAAGCTGAAAGATAAGGATTTCGCGTTTTTTCATGACGCCTAAACGTTTCAGGAGGCTCGAGGCAATTCTTCCCTCATCCTGGCCTGCAAATCCCACCTCAAGGGTACGCAGCAAACGTTCCGCTTCATGAGTTTTTTTCTGCCGGATTAAAATATGCGCAAGCGAAATGGCCACATAGGCCCTGTCGGGACGCGAACCGTAATGGCGCAGGTATTTGCGGTAAAGCGTCGCCGCTTCATCGAGCCTCCAGTTTTTCTCCTTTTCCTCAGCCTGATTCAGGAGAAGAATGCTGGAGTATTCGTAAGGTTCTTTGATCTCGGGTAATTTCGGAAGAAATTTTTTCTGAAGATAATTGAGGAAAATAAAAAATTGTTCGTAAATCCGCTGCATCCCACGATAGACCGCGTCAAGACACATGTCTTTGATAAACCCGGTGAACTAAAGGAGACGTTTGTTCGCGGTCATTTTCCGTTCCTTGAACCGCGATTTGAAGGTCTTCCAAACTATAATCCAAAATAAAGTTGGAATAGAGAAAGAAAATCAAAGAAGATAACGCGATTAAAATCAAAAGGATAAATAATCCGGAAAGAAATGCTCTCAAATGAAAAACCCTGCTCTTTTATTCCTAACCCCTGCAATCAAAAAGAGTTAGTACATTTAAATTGTACCCCACGCTTTTAAGAACTTCAAATCTCCTGACGCCCACACCCGCTGTCTACACACCCGGTGTGCAGGGGGTTTGCAAAAAGGAACCTGGTACCTTTGCGTGCACCCGTTAGTGATTGCCGCGTCAAGTATTACGTCAAATTTGCCGTTATCGCTTTCATGACCTCTCTTTACTATTACAAGCGCAAGAAAAGACGCAAATTCCAGGGACTTTATTCTCGTATTTTGATTCGGCTTACGGTTCCACTTTTGTTTCTAGCGGTTGTCTTTACCACACTTCAGCTCACCAACCAGATGAATGCAATGAACGAGTCCTACAAAATTGAGAGCCGTTTTATTTTCGACTCCATTCAGAAAGCCCTGGACGCCGAATTCAAGCGGGAGGGCTTCTCCGTGGATTCCCCCGAGCTGGCGAAAACACTGGAAACGATGAAGACTTTTCATCAAGTCGCCTCGATAGAGATTTACGACCTTTTTGAAAAAAAACCTCTGACCGAAAATCCAGAATTTGTTTGGGACGCCTTTGACCTTGCCGGTGCCGAAGAAAGCATTTATCACAAAACGCTTGGCAAACCCTACCATATCAAAGTGGACAAGGCGGCCAAACGGCTGGTCGGCTATATTCCCGTCGACCGGCCGGGTTACTCCGCGCTCTACATTGCGCGCGCGATTTACCCCCTCGCCAGCCTTCGCAAAGCGCTTTCCCAATCGGTTTGGACACTGCTTGTGACTTTTCTTCTCATTGCCTTGACCGGCGTCCTCATGGGCTACGGGCTGGCAAAATCGATTGCCAATCCCCTGAAGGCATTAAATGAAGCGACACGGGAAATCGTGAAAGGAAATCTGAATCGAAAAGTCCCCATTCATACGGGCGATGAAATCGGGGCGCTAGGAGACACCTTTAATCAAATGGTGGAGTCTCTCAATGAAATGAAAAAAAGGGCCGAGGATTCCAATCCCCTCACCCAGCTGCCGGGCAATCAAGGTATTTTTCATGAAATCCGCAGACGGCTTCATGAAAGGCAGAAATTTGTCCTTTTCCATATTGACCTTGACCGTTTCAAAGTCTTCAACGACCATTACGGCCTTGCGCGCGGGGATGAAGCCATTCAAAAAACGGCCCGGCTCTTGAAAGACGTCGTCAAGGAAAAAGGGGCGGCCGATGATTTTGTCGGACATCAAGGCGGAGACGACTTTGTCTTAACCGTTCAGCCGCAGCATGCCCGGGAAATCGCAGAAACCCTTGTGAAACGATTTGACCATGAAATCGTACGCTCGCTTTATCGCAAGGATGATTATGACCAGGGTTATACGCTTCAAGTTGACCGGCGCAGGCTCGCGGAAACCGGCGAAGAGGTCACCATAAAATTCCCACTCCTCTCCATTTCTCTGGCAGGAGTTTCGAACGTGAAGAAGGATTTCGCGGATTATTTTGAGTGCATGAGTTCTGCCGTGGAAGTCAAAAAAGAGGCGAAGAAAACAGTCACGAGCTCTTACGTCATTAAAGAATAATTTCCCAAGCCTCGGGAAAGGGCAGGATTTTATCCCGCGCAATTAAGCGCCGGCGAGGGCGGGCAGGTAATATCCACGCATCCCGGTCCTCCGACGGCAATGCCCGTCTGACAATCACATTGGCAATTGTTGGGATCCCCGGCAATTAAAAAACTCCCTCCCGTGAAGCGGGCATTGGAATAGGTTAGGGGACCGGCGGGACTGCCGGCGCAGCTTTTTTGAATGGCATCACAGGTAAAATTACACCCTTCCGCGGTTGTTCCGCGAATCTGTCGGCTAACGTCACTATCCCATTGGCCCGCCTCGGTCTTAAAAGAGCAGGTGCTTCCCGAGACTCCCGGACACGTGGAGCTCACGGGAGAACAAACACCGACTTCAAGGACGCAATCCTGGCCCGAATAATGAACGGACCCGGAGGGGCAATCGGCATCATCGAGACACTGGTTTTGAACCGCAGAGCTGCAATCCGCACAGGAGCAGCTTCGCGTGTCACAAATAAATCCTGAGCCCGGACAGGGAGAACCCGATTCGCATTGTTCTTTGGATTGAAGCTGGCCGTCGCCGCATATTTCTTTCGCACATTTAGCCGAACAACCGTCGTTTCCGTTCGTATTCCCGTCGTCGCAGGCTTCCCCCGATTCTATTTTTCCATTGCCGCACGCCACCTGAACCGTTTCGTTTTGACAGGACTCCGAACAGCCGTCCCCGGGCACTTGATTCGCGTCGTCACATTGCTCTCCCGTGGATACCAAGCCGTCGCCGCAGCGCGAGTTTTGACATTGATTGTTACAGCCATCCGAATCTGAGGAATTTCCATCATCACATTGCTCGCCGCGGTCGAGAATACCGTCGCCGCAGCGCGCCACCCTCTCTTCCTCACTTTGACATGAAGCCGAACAGCCGTCTCCATTTCGCGTGTTTGCGTCGTCACAAGCCTCTCCCTCATTGACCTCCCCGTCACCACAAGAAAAAACCTCCGTCGTCACCGTTTTACAACTGGAATTGCACCCGTCCAAATCATCTCGATTGCCGTCGTCGCATTCTTCTCCGCTTTCCACAATGGCATTGCCGCACCCAGGCTTCTCCAGGGCCTCCGTTAAAGGGATGTCTTCCGGGGCATAATCATAATCTTCCGGAAGTTGCGGAGGAGGCATGGGGAGAACGGTGGCAGAACTCGCCACGACAGGTTCTTTGGAGGAAGTCCGGGATTGTGAAAGCAAAGCTAAGTCCTGAACGAGGTAGCCTTCCTCGGATTTATCTTCCGCGTAAAGACTTTCTAAAAGAAACGAGGAATGCGGCAAAAAAATGGAGAAAAAAAGGAAGGCGAAAAGGATTCGAAATCTGGAAACAATGGGCACATTGTCCTCTCTTTTAAAGAGTAACCCTTTCAAGCTGCTTTTGCAAAAACCTGTCCGGCCCCCACCCCCACACCCGGTGTGAAGGGGGGAGTCAATTTTTGGGGGATAAAACTTTAGCCCTGAATAGAAACGTCGCTTGATTTTCCTTTTCGCTGGATAATTCAAAGCTCACGGGGTGAGGTTCTTTGAAAAAGGCCGCAACGCCCATATCAATATCTTGTCGAATGCGGCCTTCCTGGTTGGAAAGACGTATCCTTTTGAGCCTGTGCTTTCCCAGAAAAATTCGAAAATCCATATAAGAAGCCGAAAATTCCTTCTTTTTAGAAGACCTCTGCTCCTCTTTTTGGGGAAAATGAAGTTCGAATTCCAACCTTAAAATCGGCCCGGGAGGCACCTTTTCAAAAATGAGAAAACGACGGGTGCCTTGAACGGGATTGAAGGAGATGAATTTCTCTTCAGAGGTTCTTAGGGCGTCGGGCACAAATCCGACATTCGCCTCCGGCGTCAGGCCTTCGAAAACCCACGCCCCTTCTTTCCAAATGCCGTCCAGTTTTTTTTCATTTTCCCAAAAAAGAATTTGAGCGCGCGCCTCAGGCAAGTGGCGGCTAAATGAGTAAATTTCACTTTTCGACTTTTGTTTGGCTGCAAAAACAGGATACGCGGGGAAAAATGTACCGGCCCCTAAAAGGACCAAAATAAGAGTCACCTGCCTCCCGGTTTTACCAAGCATTTTTCCAATCCCCCAACCTAAAAAAAGAATTAAAATCCACACCAAGGCGCCGTCCACCACCGCCTTGGTGCCGAGCCAAAACGAATCCCTATTTAAGTCGACGAAAAAGCCGTCCGCCTTGACAAAAAAAACGCCGCCCGCGTGAAGCCCCATAGAAGGATAAAGACTCCCCGTGCGCCAAAAAAGTCCGCTCAAAACCAATCCCAAGACAAAAAGCCCAAAGGCATGCGGCCAAAAGGATTGGATTTCAACGAGGGAAAGAAACGGGGCCTGAATCAGCTTGAGGCTGTCCCAAAAATTGGGTTCCGGCCCAATAAAAGGGCTTTCGCGGCTCACAAAATGAAGCAATGAATAAAACATATTGGTGAGGATAAAACTAAGCGCAAGCGGAAAACGCCCCGCGAGCGATAAAAAGACAAAACCCCGGAAAAAAAATTCTTCAATCAACGCCACAAGCAATCCGGTTAAAAAGAAAAAAATTATAGGAGCAATCCAAACCCCCATGTTTTCTAAATTTGGCCTCCAGGAGGCCACGCCCGCCGCAAAGCGCAAACCCTCCAAACAGAACAAGACCCCGAGCGTCAAAAAAAAAGCGGTTAAAAATTGCATGAGCCGAGGCTTGCTCCAGACCAGCCCGTAACGCTTGAGATTCAAATTCCGGCCCCGCAGAAAAATAAAAATCGCGGCCAGGGATTGAATCATAACGAGGCGATTAAAGATGCGCTCGAATTTATAGGGCAGGATTCGATAAAGCAAAGGCGCCGCAAGCGAGCTCAAAAATAAAATGAAAGCAAAAACGGCGAGAAATTTAAATAATGATTTCACAGGGCCTTCGCGTTCGTTATTCCTTGGGTTTCAATTGAACCGTGACTTCGATTTCAACGGCGGCATTCAGGGGAAGGGAGGCCAAACCAAGAGCAGAACGCGCAGGAAGGCCTGCCTCCCCGAATACCGACTGAAAAAGTTCAGACGCCCCGTCCATGACTTTGGAAATCTCGTAAAAATCAGGCGCGCTTTGAACATAGCCGACCACGCGCACGATTTTTTCGAAACGGTCGAAACCAATGAGGGAACGAATCAAGGCAATCGCATTCATAGCCGCCATGCGTGCCGCTTCTCTTCCTTCCTTAAGCGTCAAATCACGGCCGACTTTTCCCGAAAGGACTTGGCCCCCGGCGTCTTTGGAAATCTGCCCGCTCAGAAAGGCCAATCCCCCCGCCTCCACCACGGGCTGGTAGGCCCCCGCCGGTTTGGGGGGTTCGGGAATCGCGAGATTCAATTTTTTAAGGGTCTCTTCATAATTCATAATGGATTCTTACTTTCGGCCCACCAGGAGAGTGGCAATCCCGAAACTGAAGCGGTAAACGCGCACGCTTTGAAAGCCCGTACGCCGCATGATTTCGACGGTTTGAGTCGGCGCCTGAAACTCCAAAATGGAATCACGAAGGAAAAGATAGGCATCCCGGTTTCCGGAAACAAGGCCCCCCAGCCACGGCAAAACCCATTTCAAATAAGGATAAAAAAATAATTTCGCAATCGGATTCACGGGACGCGTCAGGCAGAGAAAGCCGGCCCTTCCGCCCTCTTTCAGGAGTCGGTAAACGCCCTCCAAAAAGGGGACCATGTGGCGGACGCTGCGCAAAGTGAAGGCGGAGACAATGAGGTCAAACGATTCGGAACAAAAGGGTAATGAATGAAAGTCGCCTTGAATGATTTTGACAGAATTTGTTCGGCCGTCCTCCAAAGAGGATGTTTGCTTGAGCATGGGGCGCGAGAAGTCAAGCCCTACCGCCGTTTTCCATTTTTTCCGAGAAAGAAAAAGCTCCAAAAACTTTCCCGTCCCTGTCCCTAAATCTAAAATCGCGCTCCCGGCTCCTTCTAAAAGCAGGTCGCGGGATTTGGCGCGCCAGTAATCATCCAGCCGCAAACTTAAGAGGGAGTTGAGCAGGTCATAGCGCGGGGCAATGGCGTTGAAAAAATTCTGAATCTCGGTCGCTTTGAGTTCGGAAGGAGCGGAAGCTGGAGGAATCATCGCTTCAATTAAAGACATGAAGGGTTTCGTAATTGGTGTTGCGCTGAACCGGTATAAAGCCCGCTTCGCGAATGAGGCGGATAAGGTCTTCAGGCCGTGTATGCACCTCAATCCCGGTGGGCTCAAGAACTTTGTCTTCCAGAAGCGTGCCACCCATGTCATCGCAGCCAAAACCGAGCGCGATTTGGCCCAGTTTGAAGCCTTCCGTGAGCCAACCGCTTTGAATGTGCTCGACATTGTCGAGAAAGAGCCGCGAAATGGCGACGGTTTTTAAATAATCTTGCCCCCCTGCGGGCTTAAAATGACTCATGCGGGGCGTACCGTAAGGCGAAAGCGTCCACGGGATAAACGCACGAAAACCCTGAGTCTGGTCCTGCAAATCGCGGATTTTCTGCAAATGGAGGAGGCGCTCTTCAAGGGTCTCTAAATGTCCGAAGACCATGGTCGCAGTGGATTTAAGACCGGCCTCGTGGGCGGTCCTCATGACTTCAATCCAGCGTTCGGAAGAGGCCTTTTTCGGGCTTATGATTTTCCGGACACGTTCCACTAAAATCTCGGCGCCGCCGCCCGGAAGCGAATTGAGGCCGGCTTCTTTGAAACGCCGAAAAACCTCGGGAAGCGGGATTCGGAATTTTTTTGAAATCATGTCAAATTCCACCACCGAAAAGGAATGAATGTGCACGCTTGGAAATTTGGCGCGGAGGGCCCGGATTAAATCCAAATAATATTCCAGCGGGAGCGAGGGATTCACACCGCCTTGAATGAGGACTTGCGTCCCGCCCACCGCGACAAGCTCTTCTACTTTCTGAAAGATTTCCTCATACGTTAAGGTGTAGGCCTCCGCGTGACCGGGGCTGCGGTAAAAGGCGCAGAAATCGCAGTCCACCACGCAGGCATTGGTGTAGCTGACATTGCGGTCGACAATAAAAGTGACTTTGCCCTCCGGATTTTTGCGGCGCACCAGGGTTTGCGCCACCTTTCCAAGGCTCAAGAGGTCGCAGGAATAAAGCAGCACCCCCTCTTCAAAGCTTATCCTTTGGCCTTGAAGACATTTTTCGAGAATTCGATCCTGAATTTTCATGGCGCAACCTTCCCAAACCCCGGGGGGTGAATCTCCGGGTTAAGCCGGTTCAAAGAATTCGATTTTTCCGGGCCTCGGCGCCAGATTCATATTCGACGCCATTTGAAAAAAAAGCTCAAGCCCCTCTTTCATGGATTCATCCAGATGATAATTCAAATTAAAAAGATAGCCAAAGACCTTGGTGAAGGCCTCCTCCGTAAAGGAAAGCTTAAGGGACTCCTGAATCAGCTTTTCCAAATCCAACAAGTTGGACAAGGTCTGACGCTGGAGCTGACAGACAAAGGCGCTGACCTCCTCGGGATTGGATTGCGCAAACTTGCGGCGCAGGGCCCACAGGGCAAAGCAAAAGGGCTTTGCAGTCCAGTTCCACCAAAGTTCGCTTAAATCGTATTTGTAGAAAAATTCCTCGGATTTGAAAAAGAGGGCCTCGTCGCCGATGAAGAGCGTTGCGGCAGGCCGGCAAGTTGAAGGCAATTTCACAAACGTATTCGTAAACCCAAACTTATTCTTCAAAAGGATTTTTAAGAGCGCAACCGAGCTCAAACTTTGCGGCGTGAGCGCAATTTCTTTTCCATTCAAATTCTCAATTTTTTCCCGGGAAATCAAGAGGACGCTTCCCGAAAAATCCCGCGAGCCAATGGCTAAGTGAGGGAGGAGGAGGTATTCTTTTTGATTTTTGAGGTAGGCAAGGCTTGAAATCGGAGCCAGGTCCAGCTCGCCCTTTTCCACGGCCTCATTAATTTTCGTGGGGTAGGCCGGGTAAAATTCCAGGGGCAATGCCTCCGAGTCCCCCAGCCCGTGATAAAAGGGAATCGCGTTGATATAGGAAATTTTTCCAATCCTCAGCTTTGTTTTAAGCGTTTTCATGAGGTGTCAGGGAACCGGTCCAGCGGGGATAAAGGGCGTGCGGAATTTCCATTTGGTCCAGGATTTTCCCGGCCATGAAATCCACAATTTCTTGAAGGCCCTGGGCGCCGCTGTAAAAGCCGGGCATCGCGGGCACGATTCGGACGCCGAGGCGGGCAAGCTTGAGCATATTTTCCAGATGAAGCGCTGAAAGCGGCGTTTCGCGCGGCACAAGAATAAGCCGGCGGCCTTCTTTGAGCGTGCAGTCCGCGGCGCGGTGGATTAAATTTTGACTCACGGCCGAAGCCACGGCCCCCAAAGTTCCCATACTGCAGGGCACGATAATCATCCCTTCCGTGGGATAGGAGCCGCTCGCCACAGGCGCGCTAAAATCCTTCGGAGCATAAGCACTGAGGAGTTTCGTTTCGCAGCCTAAAAGTTCGGACAAGGCCTCCCGATTCGTATAGCTTTTCATCGAAATTCCCAGCTCTTCGCGAATCACAAGGCGCGCCGCCTCCGAAATAATAAGGGCCACAGGCCTTTGGACTTCAAGGAGGGCTCTGACGAGACGCACGCCATAAAGGATTCCGCTGGCACCCGTAAAAGCCACGACCGTAGGTTTCATACCGCCCCCGCCCCGCTTCTTGTCCGGATTAAATCAAGCAATACCATCAAAAAAATCGACAAGCTCACCCTGGCATTTGCTGTAAAAAAAGTTTCGTTGATTTTTGCAATACCAAATTTGCGCACCTGCGCGTGTTCGCGCACCAGCAGGAGCGCGATGATACCAAGCCCCGCCCGATAAATTAAACCCAGTCCGGCCTGAGTTCCCGCCAGATACCAAAATAAAAGAGTTGAGGCGTGAAGCGCGCCTACGGCTTGAAGGCTTGCATGAAATCCAAAACGCGCCGGGAAAGAATGAAGGCCGTTTCTCTGGTCAAACTCTAAATCCTGAAGCGCATATAAAATATCAAAGCCCGCCACCCAAGAGGCCACTCCGAGCATGAGAAACCCTGCCGTCCAGGAGAACTCGCGCCCGCCGGCAAGCCAGGCCCCGTAAGGCGCAATGCCCAATAGGATACCCAAAACAAAATGGCACGACCACGTAAATCTTTTCGTGTAAGGATAAATCCAGGCAAGCGCAACGGGAATCGGTGAGAGAAAAAAACAAAGGCGCCCCAGCTTCAGTGCCGTAAACTCAAAGATAAAAAAGGAGAGCGCAGTGACGGCCCAAACAAAATTCAATTTTAGCCTTCCCTGCGGCAAGGCGCGGTTTTGTGTCCTCGGATTGCGCGCGTCAATGTCTTTGTCGATTAAACGATTGAGTCCCATGCCCATGGTCCGGAAGGAAATCATCGCGACCGTAATCCCCATAAAAAGCTGCGGGGTCGGCCAATTTTCCAATGCGAGAAAAAGCCCAAGGTAGGCAAAGGGAAGCGCAAAAATCGAATGCTCAAATTTAATCATCTCCAAAAACATACAAACCCTACCGGTTCCAGGTTGCCGCCGGCAACCTGGAACCGGTAGGGTTTGCTTGGTCATTTCCATTCTCCCAATCCGTATTCCGCCCAACGCCGCGTCACCCGCTCCTTAATCCCCTCTTCCATGACCATGTCTTCCGGCCAGGGACGCTGCATGCCTTCGGCCTCCGATTTACGCGTGGCATCGACGCCCATTTTGGAACCGAAAAAGTCGCGGCTAGCGGAATGGTCGAGCTCGTCGACCGGGCCTTCGGTCGTAACAATGTCGCGCTTGGGATCCACATTATTAAAGACGCGCCAGCTGACTTCGGAAATATCCTGGATATTGGCATCTGCATCCAAGACCACAATGCATTTGGAAAACATCATTTGGCCGAGCCCCCAAATCGCGCTCATGACCTTTTTGGCCTGTTCGGGATAGCTCTTGCGGATTTTAACGAGAATCAGATTATGAAAGCAGCCCTCCCAGGGAAGATTGATATCCACGATTTCGGGAAGCTGCTTCTTGATTAAGGGAAGAAAAATCCGTTCAATCGCCTTGCCCATATAACAGTCTTCCATGGGAGGACGGCCGACGACGGTGGTGACATAGATGGGATTTTCCCGGTGCGTCATGCACGTTAGGTGAAACACCGGAAATTCCTTGGCGCGGGAATAAAATCCGGTATGGTCACCAAAAGGGCCTTCGAGGCGCAGGTCGCCTTCTTCCACATAGCCTTCGAGGACAATTTCCGCTTCCGCCGGAACTTCCAAATCCACGGTTTTGCATTTCACAAGTTCCACAGGAGATTTTTTCAAAAATCCAGCCAGCATGAATTCATCCAGCCCCTGCGGCAGGGGGCAGGCCGCGGAAAACATAGTGGCAGGGTGGGCACCAATCGCAACGGCAACTTCCATGCGCCTTCCGCTCCCCTTGCCAAGCCTTCGGAAATGTTCGGCCCCGTCTTTATGGATTTGCCAATGCATGCCCGTCGTTTGATTGTCATAGACATGCATGCGGTAGAGACCAACATTTCGTTTGTTGGATTCTGGGTCGCGCGAAATCACGAGGGGAAACGTGATAAATTTTCCGCCGTCTTTGGGCCAGCATTGAAGAACCGGAAGTTTGTCAAGCAGTGGCCCCTGGCCGGCAGGAATCACGACCTCCTGGCAGGCACCCGTTTTTACACTCACCGGTCCTAAAGCATTCAGAAGGCCGAGTTTGGGCAGCATTTTGATTTTGTCCAAAAGGCCGCTCGGGACTTTCATCTCCAGAAATTCCTCAATGGCCTGGGCAATTTCTTCAGCCGAATCTACGCCAAGCGCCCAATTCATTCGATTGAAAGAGCCAAAGGCATTAATCAGGAGAGGGATTTGCGAGCCTTTGACCTTATGAAAGAGAAGTGCAGGGCCTTGCTTTTTGACAACTCGGTCATAGATTTCCGTGATTTCGAGGACAGGGTCAACCGGGGCATGAATCTCCACCAGTTCTCCTTTTTTCCGGATTTCCTCAATAAAACTAGAGAGACTGCGGTGGGTCTTCGCGGGATTTTCAAATAGGGTAGCCATAAGAACTTTGAATTATAGAGCAACCCTTCTAGCGATGCAAGTAAACCAAAAGGTACCAGGTACCTTAAGACACCCGCACACGGTGTGGAGGAGGTGGTTCCGAGGGATTATTTTTCGGCTTCGAGGTAGGCGAGAAGGCGGGACATGTCCTCTGGCAAGGCAGTCTCGTAATAAACTTTCTTCTTCGTGGCGGGGTGGATAAATCCGATTCCAAGGGCGTGTACAGCCTGGCGAGCAATTTCACCATGTGTAACACCGTAAAAGGCGTCCCCCAACACGGGGTAGCCCAAATGCGCCATATGGACGCGGATTTGGTGCGTGCGTCCCGTATGAGGCCGCACTTCAAGCAGAGTAGCTTTTTTGTAGCGGCGTAACACTTTGTAATAGGTCAGCGCCTCTTTGCCGCCTGAGGGTTTCACCACCACTTTTTTCCGGTTCAGAAACGCGCGGCCTACCGGCTCTTCGCAATGCCCTTCGTCGTGCTGCACAATTCCCCGGACAATGACACGGTAAACGCGCTCAAGGGTTTGATTTTTAAATTGCTTCGCGAGGAGGCGGTGCGCGTGGTCGTTTTTAGCGATAATCATAATGCCGGAAGTGTCTTTGTCGAGCCGGTGCACAATGCCGGGGCGAATCGAACCGCCGAGGGTCGACAGGAGAGGCGCGGTTTTTGCACCCTCGCTCGGACGTGGGAATCTCGCCGCTGCGTTTTTTGACAAATGAAACAAGAGCGCATTCACGAGCGTATGATTGAGATTGCCGTGCGCCGGGTGCACCACCATGCCGGGGGGTTTATTGACGAGAATGATTTCTTCATCTTCCGCCACAATATCCAGCGGAATGTCTTCGGCCCTTGTCAGGTCATCGCGAAAAAGCGGAAGGCCCTCAAATTCGATTTTATCCTGGAATTTTATCCGATAATGGGATGACACGCTGTGTCCATTGACTTTGACCGAACCGGTGTCGATTAATCTTTGAATGCGGGAGCGGGAGAATTGCTCCGCCTTGAGACGGGCGAGGTAGAGGTCTAATCGCTGGCCGACGGAGGCGTGGGAATCAACGATGATTTCTTGGGATATCATGTGTCATCCTTGGTCCGGCCGCGGGTGGGACTCAGGAGGACGCTTCGATTGCTTCGTCGTCCCGCCGTTAGCGGAACTCCTCGCATAGACGTAGAAGAAAATACCTCCCCCAAAAATTACAAGACTCACCCATTGATTCGAGGAAAGTCCGGCCCATTGGATTTCATGCACGCGGAAAAATTCGATGACGAAACGGCCGACGGCATAAAAAAGGAAATAGAACGCGATTATTTGGCCTTTGAAAGTCCGGTGGGAGTACCGGTTGAGAAGAAAAAAGAAAAGTGCGAAATTAAAGACCGCCTCATAAAGCTGCGTGGGGTGAACCGCGACCTCCTCTGGGGGAAATCGGACGGCCCAGGGCAAATCGCAGGCACGGCCGCCGCAACAGCCATTTAAAAAACAGCCGATTCGCCCAAAACCGTGCACCCCCGCAACGAAAGGAATAAGAAAATCCAATGCCTCAAGAAAAGAAAGGGATTTAAGCCGGGAAAAAATCCAAAGTCCGAGGAGGGAGCCGAGAACTCCTCCGTAAAAAATCAGGCCGCCTTCCCAAACCGCAAAAATTGCGAGGGGGTTTTCAAGATAAACGGATAAATATTGAAGTCCATAATAGAGCCGCGCGCCCAAAAACCCGGAAATCACGGTCACCAGTACCAGGTCCGCGGCCTTATTTGGGTGAGGAAAACCTGTCTTTCGGGCCCACGGCGTCACAAGATAAAACGTGAGCCCAAGCCCGAGGGCTACCATAAGGCCGAAGGAATACAAATGAAACGGCCCCCAGGAAAAAAGGACGGGCATCATAAAAATTCAGGGGACAGGCATGAGTTGCAGTTCATGCCTGTCCCCTGTTTCCCTGCGGTTAAGTTCGGCTGCTTTTTAGATAATTCCATAGATAGAGGACAACCCCCAGAGTAATGGCCGAGTCCGCCAAATTAAAAACCGGCCAAAACCGAAAATCCAGATAATCGATGACGGCCCCGTATCTCAACCGGTCCACCCAATTTCCCAAGGCGCCCCCCAAAATGAGGGCAAAGGAACCACCATAAACCGTCTTGCGCAATCTTATTCCCCAATAAAGAAGGACGACGAGACTTAATGAAATAAGAACCCTAAGCAGCGCCTCCGAATCCCGGAAAAAACCAAAGGCCACTCCCGTATTATGCACAAGCGTCAAATGAAAGATATTCGTAATGACGGGAACTGATTCTTTCTCTGCGAGGCGCTGCAAAATGATTATTTTTAAAAACTGGTCGGAGCTGAGGATAAGGACAACGAGGGCGAAGAATCGAATCAAGTGCGGCGTTTCTTTTTTTCCTCACCCTCTTGACACTTAATACAAAGAGGGGCGTGGGGCATGGCCAAAAGCCTCTTTTGGGAAATCGATTTTTTGCAGGTTTCGCAAATCCCGTAAGTACCCTCTTTGATTTTCTGGAGGGCGTTGTCAACCATATTAAGGATTTGTTGTTCGTTGGAGGCAAGCCCGAGCGTAAATTCCCGGTCAAAATTATCTGTGGCCATGTCCGCCATATGAAAAGAATAGCCGGACAAGTCCCCGGAAGCGTCCCGGGCGGAGGTATTCAGCGTGTCGCCTTCCAAATGCTGAATGTCGCCCGCAATTTTTTTGCGGACCTCTTCCAGGATTTTCTTAAAGCGTTCCAGGTCTTTGGGTGTCTCAGCGTTCATTCAATTTTCCTTTAGGAAGAGCGAATTATAGGAGTTATCGGACAAGCTGGCAAGAGCTTTTTAAATCCTTCAAACCAAAAGGTACCCCCCCCCACACCGGGGGGTTCGTAACCTAAGAGGTTGGGGAGATTAGCTGCTTTCTGAAAGAAGGGCAACCTTCTCTTTGACATCCTTCTCAAGGTATTCCAGGCTAAGGGGCTTGGTAATATAATTGTCGGCTCCCAGACGCATGGCTTCTTCAATTTTCTCTCTTGTTTCAATGGCAGTCACCATAATAACCTTGATATTCGGATACTGGCTTTTTATGGCACGCAGGACCTCCATGCCGTCCATGCCGGGCATATGAACGTCCAGCAAAACCACTTGAGGCTTGTGAGCCCCAATGGTTTTAAGGGCCTGCTCTCCCGAGGTGGCCGTTCGCACGTCAAAATCACGGTCCGCGAAAAACCCCTTCAAAAAATCGCAGATTTCACTTTCATCATCGACGACCACTAACCTTTTCATAAAACTCATCCTCCTTTAGATTCACGATGAAGCTTCGCTTTCCACCTGTTTTAAAAAGGGCAGGGGCAGACTCTTTTCCGCAGGCACCCTTTTTGAAGATTCCATAAGCGGCAGCTGCACAATAAAAAGGCTTCCTTCTCCCACGCGGCTTTCCACGCGAATGGAGCCGGCATAACGGTGCACAATTTGCTTCGTCACAAAAAGACCCAGCCCCACCGCATTGGTGCGCGTGGTGAAAAAGGGATTAAAGACTTTGTCCCGGTTCTGGGGGTCAATCCCCTTTCCGGTGTCGGAAACACTGATTTCAAGGATTTCGTCCTGGCAGCGGTAGCGTATCTCACAGTGAATCTTTCCCTTCGAACCAATGGACTGCACGGCGTTCAAAATCAAATTTAAGAAAACTTCGCGGAATTCATGAACATTGGCATAATAAGGAGGAAGCGCGCCGGCCACGGAGCGCGTGACCTCAATCCCTTCAAGGGAAGTTTGGTAAGAAACAAGCGCAATCGTATCTTCCAGCACCTGGCTCAAATCCAACATTTCCTTAGGCGAACCCGAGCTTTGGGAAAACATAAGCAGTTTTTTGGTAATGTCGGCGGCCCGTTTGGTCTGTTTGACAATGGTCTTCAGAACCTCCTCCACCCTTTCATCGTAAGAGGCCCGGTCTTTCTGAAGCAAGAGCACCTGCGCCTTTCCCGAAATAATGGTCAGCGGATTGTGAATTTCATGCGCGATTCCGGTGGCAAGCTGCTCAATGGCCTGAATTTTAATGGACTGCAAAAGCTGCGACTGAACGTCCTGGAGTTCTTGGTTGGCAAGCTTCAGCTCCTGGACGCTCAAGGCATTGCGTACGCATTTGGCCACTTCCTGGGCAAACTCGCGGAAAAAGTGAAAGTCGCCTTCGTCAAAAATACTTTCCGGGATATAAGAAGAAAACGTGAGTACGCCGACGAATTCTTCCCTCGCGAAAAAGGGAATAACCCAGCTGGCGCGCAGGCTGTCAAAATCGTGGGCAAGGCGGTTGGCCTCCTGCCAATCCAGCGTGCGCAGCGCCCGGTCGCGCACCAAGACGTGCGGGCCGCCGTCCTGAATCATTCGCAGCAGGGGCGAATCCTTCGGCAGGCGGACACGCTTGCAGTCGGAGACATTCCACCCGTAGGCGGAAATAATTTCATAGTCGTCGCGAATGCGGCTTGGAATCACAAGCGCCACCGTTTTTAAATGCAGCGTCTCGCCAAAGGTGTTCACCACAAGATTCGCCAGTTCCGTCAAATCCAGAATCGTGGCAAGCTCCTCGGCCAAATCCATGAGCGCCATATGGCTGTAGCTTTTTTTGCGGAAGAGATAATTTTTAAAAAGCTGCGTCATAAGGTAGTCCAGCGGTTTATAAGTCAGGAGAGCGGCCAGCGTGGTAATCAAAACTGCAAAGACGGGATTTCCCATGAAAGGGTAGGGAAAGAATCGGCTGGTGAGGGAGGAGAAAAGGACATACGCCGTCGAGCCGACAAAAAAAAGGCTGAAACCAATTAATACTTTTTTTAAAACTCTTTTACGCTTTTTAACGTAAAGGCTCATGCCAGTGCTTCCAAACATTTTCCGCAAAGCCCCGGGTGTTCCGCGGACTTTCCCACGGCGGGAGAATAATTCCAACAGCGGACGCATTTTAAACCATTTGCCTTCTCGACGGAAAGTAAAATTTTCCCGGAAATGTCCCCGTAACTGTAAACCACCTCCTGCACACCCGGTGTGAAGGAGGCTTTTTCTGCTAAGGGATAAACCTGCGAAACAATAAAGACGCGCGGCAAATCGTCCCAAACCTCTTTTAAAAGCGAGGCAATCTTTGCGTCCTTCGAGCTCAGCGAAAGCTTAGCGTCCAGGCTTGAGCCAATAAGCCCTTCGGCCCTTTTTTCCTCCAGAAACGGCGTCAGGACGTCCCGAATGCGGCGCACATGCGACCAGGTTTCAAAATTGGCTCTGGCGGGAGGCTCGCCCGTTTTAATTTCTTCAGGCCAGTCCGCAAGGTGAACGGAATCCACGCCCGGCTCAATCGGAAAGGATTTCCAAACCTCCTCGGAAGTAAACGGGAGAAGGGGTGCCGTGAGTTTGACGAGAATTTTCAAAACACGGAAAAGTCCGGTTTGGGCCGAACGGCGCAGGAATCCGTCTTTTTTCGCGGTATAGAGCGTGTCTTTTAAAACGTCAAAATAATAATTGCTCAAATGAAGGGTGCAAAAAGAATGAATTGCTTCATAAATTTTATGGAAATCAAAGGCGTCATAACTTTTTCGAACAGAAAGGGCCAATTCGTGAGTTAGGGTAATGGCCCATTGGTCCAAGGGGTGCAGAGGCGGCGAACCTGCGTGTTCGCCCTGTTTTTCCGGATTGAAATCATAAAGATTCGAAAGCATATAACGGAAGGTATTGCGGATTTTTCGGTACTGGTCCGCGAGCTGCTTTAAAATTTCCTTGGAAAGCCGGACGTCCAGCGAATAATCGCAAGAGGAAACCCAAAGCCGCAAAATGTCGGCGCCGAATTCTTTCATAACGTCTTGAGGGGCCACCACATTGCCGGCCGACTTGGACATTTTTTTTCCCGCTCCGTCCACCACAAAACCGTGCGTCAACACTCCCCGAAAAGGCGGTTTTCCTTCCAGCGCAAGGGCGGTAGTTAGCGAGCTTTGAAACCAGCCCCGGTGCTGGTCGGAGCCCTCCAGGTAAAGGTCCGCCGGGTAACCCAACCCTCCTACACACCCGGTGTGCTGCACACCGGGTGTGTAGGAGGCAGGTTTTAGGACGGCCTGGTGGCTCACGCCCGAGTCAAACCAGACGTCAATAATATCTTCTTCCTTTTTCAATTGCGGATTGGGACAGCAGGTTGGGGCCCGCCCCCCACTGTTTCCCAGGAAATATTCCGCCTCTTTCTCAAACCAAATGTCGGCGCCGAAGTGCTGAAACGACTTCAACACCGTTTCTTCGATTTCTTCGCCGTAAATTTTTTTGCAGGACAGGCAGTGGATTAATGGAATGGGAACTCCCCAGTAACGCTGGCGGGAAAGGCACCAGTCCGGACGCGTCTCGACCATAGAACCAATGCGATTTTTTCCCCATTCCGGCGTGAATTTGATTTCGGATTGAATCGCCTGCTTCATTTTTTGCCTCAAGTTGCCGTGGTCGATTTTTAGGAACCACTGCGGCGTGGCGCGGAAAATAATCGGTTTTTTGCAGCGCCAGCAATGCGGGTAGGAATGCAAATGGGGTTCTTCAAATAGTAATGAATTTTTTTCCTTTAAAATCGCGGTGATTTTGGGATTCGCCTTAAAAACATGAACTCCCTTAAATTCAGGATAACTTTCGACAAACCCCTTCGCCAGTCCCCCTCCCCCTTCAGGGGTAAATCTCCCCTTTTCGTCAACCGGAGAAATAATGGGCAACGTGTTTTCAAGGGTACCGTAATGGTAATCTTCTTCCCCGTGTCCCGGTGCAATGTGCACAAAACCGGTCCCGTCGGTTGAGGAAACATAATCCGCGGAAATCATTTTAGAATTACGATTTAAAAAAGGATGTTTGGCCCAGCCGAAGGGCGTATCTTCCCCTCGGAATCGCTCCAGAACTTCGACCTCTTGCCAGCCCATTTTAGATTTAAGGTTTTCAAGCAAATCCTCAGCCACAAAATAAACTATCTCATTTTTAGATCCTTCGTCCCGCCTTTGGCGGGATTCAGGATGACAGCTTGACTTCGCCCTCACCGCCACATACCAAAGATTGGGGTGGTAAGCAATTCCCACGTTTGCGGGCAATGTCCAAGGGGTAGTGGTCCAAATCAAAACATGGGCTTTCAAAAAGGGGACAGGCTTGGAATTCAGCCTGTCCCCTTTTTGCGCCCCTACGCCAATTCGTTCCATGAATTCTTTATCCGCGCCGTCCCAAACGACCTCAAACGCCACATAAACGGCCTGTGAAGTTTTATCTTCATATTCCAGCTCCGCGTCGGCCAAAGCGGTCTCGCAGTCCCAGCACCAGGGAACCGGCTTTAAGCGCTGTTCAATGTAGCCTTTTTTGAAAAGTTTCAGAAAGGACCCGGCAATGGTGGCCTGGTAGGAAAAATTCATCGTGAGGTAGGGATTCTCCCACCGGCCAAAAACACTGAGCCGCTTGAATTCTTCGCGCTGAATTCCGACAAAGCGTTCAGCATACGCGCGCGCCTGTTTGCGAAATGCCAGACGGTCCACTTCCTCCTTGCGCTTTCCCATTTCTTTCAGCGCCGCGTGTTCAATAGGAAGCCCGTGACAGTCCCAGCCCGGCACATAAAGCGAGTCAAAACCGCGCAGGGTTTTATATTTGACGATAATGTCTTTTAGGATTTTATTGAGCGCGTGGCCAATGTGAATGTTTCCGTTGGCGTAGGGAGGTCCGTCATGAAGAATGTATTTGTCTTTACCCTGGGATTTTTTTCGAATAGCTTCGCAGAGGTGAGCATCCTGCCAGCCCTTGAGCATTTCCGGTTCCCGGCGCGCAAGCTCCGCCTTCATGGGAAAAGGCGTTTGGGGCAAATTCAACGTGTCTTTGTAGCTTTTTTCCTGGGTCATGAAACGCGCATTATATCATGAGAACAAATTTATTTTATTTGTAAAATAATCAACTAAATATGCTTAAAATAAATATTGACAGCTTCTTTTTCTTCTGCTAAAGTCCGTGACATGTCCCACGATGAAAAATATTACACCTCCACGGAAGTCGGAACGATTTTGGAGTCTCTACGTTCCGACATTTCAATTATTGCTGAAAGCGTAATTACGCTTCGTGGGGACGTCGACATTCTAAAAACCGACGTTAAAGACATAAAAGTCCGGCTTACAACGGTAGAAGACACTATTCGGATTTCCTTACCAGATATTTATTCCCGCGTAAAACGCCTTGAAGTAAAAGTCGGCATCTAATTTTTTCAATCGTCCATTCGGACGGCCAAGCCCAAGTCGAGCAACTGCTGGTTGAGGTAAATACCCTCGCGGGCGACTTTGTCGCGGTCGTCGGTCCCTTCTAAATAAAATAAATCCGTGAGCGGACGGCCGAATTTGTCGCGGCCTAAAATCGAAAGCACCACAAACGGAACTTTGGCGAGCGTACGCTTCACAAAATCGCTGGCCGGCTTTGCCTTTTCGATTTCCGCCGCGTTAATTCCACGCAACCTGAGTTTTTGCTCCGCCGTATTACGAAAACCAACGTCGATTTCTGTCCACAAAGTGTCGTCGTCCACCACATTTTTCACCCAGGCTTGGTAAGTGTGGAAGAAGGTACCGCTTGGAGTTCGGTTTACAGAAGGCTTAGCGCGTTCAAAGCGGTAGCTGTCACCCGTGGAAGATTTTTTTGTGCGCACAACGTGCAGGATTTCGCCTTCTTTAAGATTCCGCAAAGTGAAATCTGGAAAATGTTTGTTTCCAAATCCTAAATCCAGGCCAAGCACGTCTTTTCCCAAATGAAGGTCTTGAGAGCGCACAACTTTGTAATGAAAAAATTCTCCGCAGCGCGGGACGAGGGGTTTGAAACCGACTCCACTCCCGGGGTGAAAAAGCTTTTTCACCCCGGGAGTGGAGTCGGTTTCAAACCCCTCGTCCCGCGCTGCGGAGAATTT
>JACPXM010000008.1 GCA_016196545.1 Candidatus Omnitrophota bacterium | reverse complement strand
TTTATGTTTTGCAACAGCCGCGGCAGCCGGTGCAGGTCTGCACGGCCAATGTCTGCGTGAACGTGGAGGTTGTATCCGGTAAAAAGGATACACAGCGCGGCCTGCAGGGCAGACAAGGCCTCGGGCACAACAGAGGGATGCTCTTCGTTTTTGACCGTGATGACCGTTACCGGTTCTGGATGAAAGGCATGAAATTTCCCATTGACATCATTTGGCTGGATCGTCAGGACCGCATCGTTGCTATTGATGAGAACATGCCGCCCTGTGTTGCGGACCCGTGCCCCGTGTATATGCCGCCGGCCAACGCGAGCTACGTATTGGAAGTCAGCGCGGGTTTCAGCCGCGCCCATGACCTGAAACCCGGTGGCCGCGTGATCGTCAAGGGGATAAGGTGGACGAAGTTACAGACTTGACTTTTTACGGACAGAAGGTATACTTGTTTCAGATAGTATACATATAGATACATCAACTGAAATGAGTAGAATATGCGCTTTGAGGACGTTTATAGGGAACTCGCCGGAAAAAAATATTACGTTTTCTCCGGTGAAGATCTGTGCGCTTTTTTCCCGAAAGCAAAGAGATCGACGGTCAAGCAGCATCTGTCACGGTGGAAAAAAAGCGGGTTCGTGTCCTCTGTCAGAAGAGATCTTTACGAACTGACTTATCCTGGGTCTTACGATGTGCCGGACATGTATTTAGCCAATAAGATCTACGCGCCGTCGTATGTTTCGCTTGAGACCGCGCTTTCTCATTACAGTATGATCCCTGACGTTTCCATGTCCGTCACATCCATCACTGCCAAAGCCACCCGGCGATTTAAAAACCCGCATGGGCTCTTCACCTACCGGAGCGTTCAAACAAAAGCGTTTTGCGGCTATACGATCGAAAACCACAACGGTTTTGATATTTTGATCGCTGAACCGGAGAAGGCGCTGGTGGATTACGTTTATTTTAAGACCCTGCGAAAAGCAAAATTGGATATTGAAGCGCTGCGGCTGGATCAAAAGAAGATCAGGCGGTTGGATCGAAAGAAACTTGAAACATACAGCCGCCTGTACGGGATCAACACAAAAGGAATTCTTAATGATCACCTATGAAACGTTGATGAACGAAGCCAAAGAGCGCGGCATGCCCGGCGTTAAAACACGGGGGGTGTTGAGGGAATATTTACAGGTATTGATCATGAAAGAGCTTTATCGCCTGGATATCGGAAAGAAGTTTTTCTTTACCGGCGGGACCTATTTACGGCTGGTGCATCACGCCAAGCGATTTTCAGAAGACCTTGATTTTAACGCGGCAAAGCTTTCTAAGACCGAATTTGAAGAGGGGTTTAAGAAAATCGTACCTGCGCTCAAGAACGAAGGGATGGTCTTAAAACTTGAATTTGATCACCGGGAGAATTTGTTGGTGGCGCGGATGGTTTTCCCGGATATTGAAAGCATTTATGGGGTGGTCTCGAAATATTCCAAAAAAGAGGGCATTGTGATCAAGGCGGAAGTGAACCTGCCTCGTTGGGAGATCAAGCCGGAAACACTTCTGATCAGCGGCTTCGGCCAAATGTATCCTGTGCTGTGCACACAAAAAGGCGCGCTTTTTGCCGATAAGATCGATGCTTTGATCAAGAAAAACAGGGCGCGGCATTTGTTTGACATCATCTTTATGCTTTCTAACAAGTATCCCATTGATGAGCAGGTATTCAATACGCTGGGCATTCAAGGGCCGCCGCTTGAAGCCATTTTGAAACGGGTGGACGGTTTCTCCGAAGCGGATTTAAGGCATCAGGCCGAATCACTGCAGCCCTTTTTGTTTGATGAAAACGAAGCCCGGTTGCTTATTAATGCTAAAACCATTGTTCGTCCATTGGTGGACCGTTATTGATCGGCTTAGTCACCAATATTTTTTCAGCCGCGCCCATGGCCTGAAACCCGGGGGGCCAGGCGATCGTCAAGAACTTGACTTAATAAATACTTTAGTATATACTTTCAGTAGATACTTATCCAAAAAGGGGGAGATATGATCCATTTGAACATTACGTTTCCATCAGAATTAAAAGAACAGCTTGATAAAGAAGCCTATCGTGAGAAAACAAGACGCAGCACCTTGATCCAAAAAGCCGTCCGTGTTTATCTGACCATTAAGGACCGCAAGACAAAGGAAATTTTACTGCATGAGGGGTATGAAGCAATGGCATCGGAAAGCAAGAAAATAATGAATGATTTTAAGCATCTTGACCGGGAATCCCTGAAATATGTCGATTAAACGCGGAGACCTGTTCTGGGTCAATTTAGACCCCGTGAAAGGTTCGGAGCAGGCAGGACGCCGTCCTGTTTGCGTTATTCAAAATGATGTTGGTAATGAATATTCTTCAACGACCATCGTCGCGCCTTTGACAACAACCAAATTCATCAAAGAGTATCCCACCAATGTTGCCTTCCCCAAAGGTATGGCCGGATTAAGATCTGACTCCACGGCTTTACTATCGCAAATCCGCGTGATCGATAAGGCGCGGCTTGAAGACAGGATCGGACGCCTTTCGGAAAAATACATGGATAAGGTGGACGAATCTATAAAAGTGAGTTTAGGACTGCGTTAAGCTCATCAAAACATATTATCGTCAAGGGGCTTTAATTGGTGGGGTGAGGTCACGTTGTTAAGCGAGATAGAAAAGTTGATTGGAGATTAGAGTGCTGAAAAAATAATTCTTGACAAAAGTCCGCACGCGACTAAACTAAGTTAGTAATTGACTTATTTAATTTTCAAGAATTTAGAGGCGCGCGATCACGCATCCGGAGCCCGTTTCCTGACAAAGAAACAGGGCTTTTTTATTGGACATGCAAGAAAAAATCATTATCAGAAACGGCGAAAAGATCACTGAAGTCAGGTCCGATGCGGGGAAGCTTCTCTATATTAAGACGAAAGAGGGCTATGAATTAAAGTGTCCCAGGAGCAAGCAGATATGCCTTGTGCGGTATGAAGAGATGCTTTCGGACTGTTCCCGCTGTTGGGGGGAGGATTGGAAGGACAAATTTCTTGGGGACAACAAAAAAGAATGAATAAATAAGGTGAATAGGTACTTATTAGTATAAGGAGGCGGAGATGGTTCGTTTAATTGTTCATTTGGTCTTAGGGGCTTGTCTTTGGTTGCCGGTCCTGTCTTTGGCCGGACCCCAAGAGACCTATACCATTGTGATCAAAGAGCATCAATTCGAGCCCGCCCAATTGAGCATCCCCGCGGGCCGGAAAGTCAAAGTAGTCATTGATAATCAAGACCCAACCCCGGAAGAATTTGAGAGTTATGAATTGAATCGTGAGAAGGTGGTTGCCGGCGGTAAACAGATCATCCTCTATTTGGGGCCTTTGAAGCCAGGTTCCTATAAATATTTCGGAGAATTCCATAAAGAAACCGCCCAAGGCACCATTGTGGCCAAATAATTAGAAGGTTTAGAAAGGAAAAACATGTTTTCCATTGCTTTGGTTGTTTTTCGTGAAGTTTTTGAAATTTCCCTGATCGTCAGTATTCTGATGGTGGCGACCAAGGGTTTAGCCAAGCGCACCCAGTGGGTGGGGATCGGGATATTATTGGGAATTGCCGGCGCCATTCTCATCGCTTTTTTTGCTGATGCCATTTCTCAAGCCGCTTCTGGCATGGGGCAAGAGATGCTCAACGCGGCGATTTTATTGATCGCGGCTACTTTAATTGGATGGACCACCCTTTGGATGACCCGCCATGGCCGCCAGTTGACCCAGGAGTTCAAACAGATCGGCCAGGAAGTGGTCAAAGGACATAAACCTGTATATACGTTGGCGGTGGTGGTGGCGTTGTCGGCCTTGCGCGAGGGTGCGGAAATTGTGATGTTCACCTATAGCGCGTTTGTGACCGGCGGGAAGGCGCACCAGTTGATGATGGGAGGGCTTTTGGGGACGTGTGCGGGAGCGGCGGTGGGTGTGGTCCTTTATTATGGTTTGACGAAAGTTCCCACTAAAAAGATCTTTGCTGTGACCAGCTGGCTTTTGATCCTTTTGGTGGCCGGCATGGCAGCACAGGCCTTCGGGTACCTGACCATGGCCGGTAAAGTCCCGGAGATCATCCCTGTGGTCTGGGATACGTCCAGGATCCTTGCCGAAAATAGTTTCTTGGGCAAAATGATGCATGTCCTGGTGGGCTATACAGACCGGCCATCAGGTCTACAAGTTTTAGTTTATCTTTTAACGATAGGAGGTTTAGCAATGGTATTAAAGGTTTACGGGCAGGGCGGCATTCAAACCATTAAGAAAGCTGCTGTTTTGTTTTTTATCGGCGCGAGTTTCTGCTTGGGTGTACCGCAAGCGGCGCATGCCACGAAAAAAGTATATTCCCCCATCGTTGAAAAGGGTGAGGTGGAAATTGAGGCGAGGGGCCAATATGATATTGATGAGCGCGCCTCCAAAGACGATGTCCAAAAGCACAAGTACGCCCTGGGCTATGGGGTGACGGACCGCTGGTTCACCGAGATTTATGGGGAAGTGGAACGCACCAAGAACAGCGATGATGAAGACCTGGATTTTCAGTTCACCGCGCTTTCATGGGAGAACCGTCTGCAGTTGACTGAACAAGGCCAGTATTGGCTGGACGTCGGGCTTTATCTGGAATATGAGGCCTCTTTTGAGAACAAGCATCCGGACAATTTGGAAACGAAACTGCTTTTGGAAAAGTCATTCACAAAGTTCACCCATACCGCGAATATCATTTTGGAGCAAAATGTGGGCCGGCATCCCGGTGAAGACCTGGTCGGCGGATTGGCCTGGAGCTCAAAGTACCGTCTTAGCGGGGTTTTTCAGCCGGGCTTTGAATGGCACAGCAATTTCGGCGAGATCGGCCAGACAGTGGCTTATCAGGACCAAAAACATCAGTTGGGGCCTGTTTTTTATGGCAAGGTCGGCCCCGTGAAATATGATGCCGGGTATTTATTCGGCATGTCGGATGCGGCGCCCAAGGGCGAGTTAAAATGGATCCTTGAATACGAGTTGAGATTTTAATTCTTTTTTGGACGGAAGATGTGCGTGGAGGAGCCGAAGAAGGATTCGGCGGCTTCCATGATAGTTTCGGAGAGTGTGGGATGCGGATGGATGGACAGTTTCAGGTCACGGACCACCGAGCCCATTTCAACGGCCACAACCCCTTCGGCGATCATTTCCCCGGCGCCGACCCCGACAATACCAACCCCCAGAACACGTTCGGTCTTGGGATCAACGATGATCTTGGTCAGACCGTCCTGGCGGCCGAGGGTCAAGGCGCGGCCTGACGCACCCCAGGGGAATTTCACGACGCTGACCTCCTGGCCTTGTTTTTGCGCGTCGGTCTCGCTTAAACCGCACCAGGCAATTTCCGGGTCGGTGAAAACGACCGCGGGGATGGCGCGCGGCTCAAAAGCGACTTTATGCCCCGCAATGGCTTCGGCCGCCACAAGGCCTTCATGCGTGGCCTTGTGGGCGAGCATGGGGTCACCGGCAACGTCGCCGATGGCGTAAATGTTCGGATCAGCGCTCCGGCGCTGGTCATTGACCTCAACAAAACCGCGCGCGTTGACCTTGACCTTGGTTTTCTCCAAGCCCAGACCTTCCGAATTGGGTTTGCGGCCGACGGACACCAGCACCTGGTCGTAATCTTCCTTGAATTCTTTGCCGTCCTTGTCCGCGAAAGTGACGGTGACCCCATTTTTGTTTTCTTCCATTTGACCGACCTTGGTCTCGAGCATGATCCCTGCGAACAGGCCATTGACGTGTTTGTAAAGCACATCCGCCAGATCGCGGTCAGCGCCCGGCAAAAGTCCTGGCGTCATTTCCACAACGGAGACCCTGGCACCCAGTTCATGGTACACGGTGCCCAATTCCATGCCGATATACCCACCGCCGACGACCAAAAGACGGCCGGGCACGGTGTCCATGTCCAAAGCGGATGTTGAGTCCCAGATATGCGCGCTTTTCGGCAAATGGGGGAGGACAGCAGGCCGCGAACCCGTGGCCAGCACCGCTTTTTCGAAGGACAGGTCTTCAACGGTGCCGTCGGATGTCTTGATCTTCAATGTGGAAGAATTGATGAACACGGCTTCGCCCTGAATGTATCTGATCTTGCGCTGTTTGGTCAGAACACCCAAACCGCCGGTGAGTTTGGCGACAACGCTTTTTTTCCAGTCGCGCAGTTTGTCGATGTCAATCTTGGGCGCGCCGTAGGCGATGCCGAAATCAGCGGCGTGCCTGGCCTCGGAGATCACCTTGGCCGCGTGCAGATAGGTTTTGGAGGGGATGCAGCCGCGGTACAAACACACCCCGCCGGGGTTTGCTTCTTTGTCCACCAAGGCGACGCTTAGCCCTAAGTCCGCGGCCTTGAACGCGGCCGCATAACCGCCGGGACCGGCGCCGATCACGACCAGTTGGACGGGGGACAAAGACATTTAAAGGACTCCGGGATTTTGCAGGGCTTCGGCAATAAAGCGGATGAAGCGGGCACCGTCCGCCCCGTCAATGACGCGGTGGTCGTAGGACAATGACAAAGGGAGCATGAGCCGCGC
>JACPXM010000027.1 GCA_016196545.1 Candidatus Omnitrophota bacterium | reverse complement strand
GATCCTATTGCCCTGCTGGCACAAATGCAGCGTTTTTCCCAGCCTTCCGAAGTGGCAATGCCTATAGAAATCTTGCGTTTAGGAATGGTTCTTCAAGCCCGCGGTTTGATGAACCATCACGCCATTCAGCACAATTTGGATTGGATATGGCCTTATTGGGTGAAGCAGCAATTCAAACCTGGAACTCCGGCCTTTGTGCCGCGAGCGTTTTCTCTCACTCAAATTAATTTGACCCATCGAAATTGGACAGCGTTAGGCATGCCCGATTATTCCGATTACCCATTGGTCGATCCGCGGGGACTCATCACGCCTTTTTATGACAGCTGGTCTCTGGATATGTGGATTGTGACTTCGGAAAAAAAGGATTTGATTCCATCAGAAGCCGAGCGCGTCACTCAGGAGCTCATATGGGACCAAAATTTTTCGATACGAACTGCGGTGGCACAAAAAGGATTGAGTCTTTCTTTTACGGCAGAGGTTGAAGATTTAAAAGCGGGAGAGGCGCCTTTTCTGCGCATTCAGCTGAAAGGTTCGGCTGATCGTAAAGCTTGGCTTGCTGTTTCGCTGCGGCCCTACAATCCGGAAGGAGTCAGCTTTGTTCATCAAATCGACATTTTAAAAAACCAACCCGGATGGTGTGTGGACAATCAAAAGAATATTTATTTCAACACTCCCTGGGACGCTCACCGCTTTTCACAATATCATTACGGCGATGTTTACCGCAAACTTCCGGAGCCCAACTCACTGGACACCGTGAAATGTCCTGTGGGAATGGCAAGTGCGGCCGCGCTTTTTGAAATTCAGCCGGAAAAATCGCGTGAAATTACCGTCGACGTTCCCTTGAAAGAAAAAGAAGCCCCTCTCTCTACGGGGACCTCGGAAGCTGCTTTTCGATGGAAAGAAAATCTGAGGCCGGTCTCCGCGCTGGAAATCCCGGAGGCCCATTTTAAATTTCTTTATGATGCTGCTATCCGTACTTTGATTCTTCATTCCCCGCGCGAAATTTATCCGGGCCCGTTTACCTACAAGCATTTTTGGTTTCGTGATGCCGCCATTATTTCTTACGCCATGCTTTGCGCAGGCATGATCTCACGGGTGGAAAAAGTCATCGAGGCTTTTCTAGGCCGTCAAACCTTGACAGGTTATTTTCATTCTCAAGATGGGGAATGGGACTCCAATGGGCAAGTGTTGTGGCTGCTGCGGAAATTTTGCCAGCTGACTGGGAAAAAACCCAAGGAAGAATGGAAAGGCGCCATTTTGAATGCCGCCCGCTGGATTCAAAAAAAACGTTTATCCAGCGATTTAAAAGAAATTCATGCCGGACTTTTCCCCGCCGGTTTTAGCGCAGAACATCTGGGGCCCAATGATTATTATTATTGGGATGATTTTTGGGGAGTCGAAGGACTTCAATCCGCAGCTTGGCTTTTTAATCAATATGAGGAAAAAAACCTGGCGGAAGAATTTGAGAAGGACGCGAAAGATTTTTTGCTTTGTGTTGAGCGAAGTTTGGAAAAAGTTTCTTATTCTCTGGGGCATCCCACCATGCCGGCTTCTCCTTATCGCCGGCTGGATGCGGGTGCTATTGGCTCCGTGGTGGCAGGGTATCCCTTAAGGCTCTGGCCTGAAAAGGATTCGCGTCTTCTGGCAACAGTCCATTATTTGATGAAAGAATGTTTTGTTGACGGCGTTTTTTTTCATGACATTTCGCATTCCGGAATTAATGCTTATCTTACCCTTCATATCGCGCAAGTTCTTTTACGGGCCGGAGAATCCGGTTTTCTCGAAATCCTGAACAATTTGGCAAGTTTGGCAACGCCCACGGGACAATGGCCGGAAGCAATTCATCACGGAACACGCGGTGGCTGCATGGGCGATGGCCAGCACGTATGGGCCGCGGCCG
>JACPXM010000030.1 GCA_016196545.1 Candidatus Omnitrophota bacterium | reverse complement strand
CCACCGGCCTCACCGCTCTTTCCGGTTCTATTATGCTGGCTTTTATGGCTATGCCCACCATTGTCAGCATGATGGAAGACGCCCTGAACGCAGTTCCCAAAAGTTATCGCGAAGGGGCACTTGCACTGGGCGCGACCAAGTGGCAAATGATTCGGCGCGTGGTGTTGCCGGCGGCTTCCTCCGGAATGCTGGCTGCGGTCATGCTGGGAGTGGGCCGTGTGATCGGAGAAACCATGGCGGTTTTAATGATTACGGGAAATTCTGCACAAATTCCCACGACGCTTACTCAGCCGGTGAGGACCATGACGGCAACGATCGCCGCCGAAATGGGCGAAACGGTGCGGGGGAGCGAACATTATTTTGCACTTTTTGCCATCGGAATTATTCTTTTCATTATTACTTTTTTAATTAATTTCACAGCCAGTTTTTTTATCAAAAATAAAATCAGGAAAAAATGAAACGCTTAAATGCCCGCTGGATAGAAAAAATCGTTTTTGTTTTGTTGTTTCTCGCGACGCTTGTGATCGTGATTCCTGTCATTTTGATTATGTTTTTGATTTTGAAACAAGGGCTGGCGGGACTCAGCTGGGAATTTTTGAGCCAGAGCCCGCGGATGGGGATGCGCGCCGGCGGGATTTTCCCGGCCATTATCGGGACTCTTTATCTTGTTTTGGGCACCATGCTCTTTGCCTTGCCGGTTGGTATTCTTGCGGCGGTTTATTTATCAGAATACGCAAAGGAGAATTGGCTGACGCAGTGGATCGATATCGCGATTGTAAATTTAGCAGGTGTGCCTTCTGTGGTTTACGGGCTTTTCGGCCTGGGTCTTTTTGTTATTTTTCTTAATTTCGGAACATCCATTCTTTCCGGATGCCTCACGCTTTCGATTATGAGCCTTCCGGTGATTATTACGGCCTCGCGCGAAGCTCTGAACTCGGTCCCGCAATCTTTCCGGGAGGCGAGTCTGGCGCTTGGCGCCACGCGGTGGCAGACCATTCGCCGCGTTGTTTTACCCAATGCTCTTCCGGGAATTATGACGGGCACTATTCTCGCCATGAGCCGGGCCGCGGGTGAAACCGCGCCGATTCTTTTTACCGTCGCCGCGTTTTATTTACCGCATCTTCCGCGCAGTGTTTTTGATCAGTGTATGGCGCTTCCTTATCATCTCTATGTTATTGCCACTCAAGTCCCGAATGTGAAGCCGCAAGTTCAGTACGGCACGGCTTTGGTTTTAATTTTTATGGTGCTTATTATGAATGTGATCGCGATTGTCAT
>JACPXM010000028.1 GCA_016196545.1 Candidatus Omnitrophota bacterium | reverse complement strand
GATGATTCGATACGATAAGGGCAGCTTCATTTCGCGGAATTTTTTCGAAACCTTCTACTTTTCCCACCCAAGCCCTCCAAATCAAAAAAATTAAAAACCTCAAATAACGAAAACGTAAAATTCGCACCATTCGATATCGAACTTTAATGAAATAAGTTAAGAGTCTACGGTAATGGCTAATAGCTTTACGTGAGAACCGATACCAAATTCTTATAACCTGCGTAGAAATTCTACGATAGCGAGTAATCAATCGGCGGGATAAACGGTAATACAGGTAGGGTAACGTTACTCTGTCTCGTTGCATCGGTCGAGTCATGCCTCTGAAACAGGAGATTCTTTTAAAACGCTGATCTCAAGTCTATAGGCAATATCTTCAAGTTCATTGATGAAATCCTTTAGTTCCTGATTTTCGAATATGATACTTTCTTGTCGTTTTTGATACGATTCAACCAAACTATGAAGTTTTTTTATCAGGTCCTGCGTCGTCTCCCCTTTTAACGTTTTTTGACTGAGCGCCTTTTCTACGCTCTGCATAAGTTGATCATTATCAAATGGCTTCAATACATAATCTGATGCGCCTACCTTGACCGCATTAATGGGTGCATCCTCGCTTGCATATCCCGTGATAAAAATAAACGGTATCTCATTTCCTTGAGATTGACCCAAAGTATCTTTGATACGCTTAATAGTTTCAATCCCATCTTTTCCCGGCATTCGGATATCGGAAATAATGAGATCAAAATGGGATGATTTGATTTGTTCCAAAGCATCCTCGCAATTCTTCGCTCGGCTGACTTGATAGCCTTGTCTTTCAAGGAGATTTCCTGTGGATTTCAGAACAAGCGCATCGTCATCAATCAAAAGAATTTTTTTTGGCATAACTCCCCCCTTTTCCTCACGCTAGAACAGAATGAAGACATTATACTTCTTGACTAACAAGACAGCCAGCCTCTGAATGGCATTTTTATTAACGTAACTTCAAGTAATAGAATCGGTTAGAAAGAGGGAAATCTTGAATATCTCGGGTAGCCCAACATCGTCAAGAAAAAAAGGGGGGGGGATGAAGCTTACGGCTAATAAATGACTGGTCGTCAATCGCTCAAGAGCGGTTATTCACTCTTTAAGTGACCATTTTCATGCAATGCGGAAAGCAAATCTGATAATTTTCTGTTTAATCTTTCAACTTCCTGAAGAGGGGTTTCTTTAATTAGAGGTGTGGCGTGATGATGAATAGTTTCTAGAAATTCTTTGAGGTCAAACGGTTTTAACACAAAATCTGAAACCCCGAGAATTGCCGCCCGTTTTCGGCTCTCGGGACTGTCGTAGGCCGTTACCAAGATAAATCCTGATTTCCCCGCTCCCGCTTTATCCTGGAATTCCTTTATATGCTGAAGGGTCATAAGCCCATCGAGACCCGGCATACGGATGTCACAAAGCACTAAGTGGAAAAATCCGCTTTTGGCTTTTTTGATTCCTTCCTGTCCATTCGATGCCACGTCGACAGAATACCCATCCTTTTCAAGCACCTTCTTCAAAGTGCGCGTCAATAGATCGTCATCATCAATAACCAAAACCCATCCTTTTTCAGTCTCTGTTGCCAGCGTCAGCGCATCCACCCCCTCTTCGATATTATTTTCTTTACCTAACAATTTAACATCGTCAAAAACCTCCAATAACAGAATCCAGAATAAAAATTATCTATAAAATAAAACAATAAAACTCACATCGGGAACAAATGCATCGTGAGCATCTCCCTGACCACAGTACGCGTCAATTATTGCGGCGCGGGCTGTGGTCAGGGAGCGAGTCACGCTTTTCGGGACGAGAGCGAACGATGCAAAGGCTTAAAAATAAGGTACTTATGAAAAATAAGCTGGCATAGGATTTTGCCCAAAGGTATGATTTCAATTCCGCGGCAAATCATAGCCCAATTCATACACTTTTTCATATATTTGGAGAATGCATTTTTTGCCATTTTTATACCTGCCACCAAGGCGATCTTCCAGAGCGCAGTTTCTTCCGGCATATAGGGCAGTAAAAATTATGTAAGCCGTTAGTCAGATAAACATGGCGGCAGTGACTTTGAAGAGCCAGCATCCTAGCATCCGGTTCCGGCCTCGCCAACTCTTCCGGCGTTTTTGGAGCAGAACTAGGCGGGCGAATGGGTTCAACCACCCATTTTCTTAAAAGGGGTGGACCGAATAGGTCAACAAAGCTCCATGCAAGCCAAATGAGGAAAAAAACCGCAACACAGGACTTTAGGAAGAAATACAAATGGTAAAAATTTGTCCATAGCGACGACCAGAAAGAAATCACTTGAACGTGAATTGGCTTTCTCATTGTTATTTGTCTCCAATTATGCCTAATTAACCGATTGCCATTTAGGGTTGACTGCCAATTGGATTAAAAACTATCAATCCTGTCTTTTATCCACAATTCCCTATGAAATTCATAGGGCAATTCATATAGTAAAAGAGATTTTGTATCCTATGACTATCATATGAATTCCCTCTATGATTTGCTCTTTTCGAGTCAAAAAAATAAATCCTTCCTTTTTATCCCTAAGTCAGCTAACATTATATTATGCACTCCAAGCCGAATTCTACGATTATTAATTGTGCTGTATATACCCGAGTCTCGGTTGATGAACGCGCTCAAACACAGGCCTATTCTACTCTCGACAATCAACGCGACAGTTGCCTTTCCTATATTAAAAGTCAAAAGTCACAAGGCTGGCGGGTCTTTAAAGCTTATGAGGATTCCGGCCAATCCGGCGGATCATTAACCCGCCCGGCCCTCAAGCAGTTGATTCAGGATATTAGAAAAGGTCATATTCAGGTCGTGGTTGTTTACAAAATCGACCGCCTGACAAGAAACCACAAAGATTTTTATTCTCTTCTTGAAGTTTTTAACCAAAACGGCGTTACCTTTGTCTCAACAACTCAACATTTTGACACGACTTCTTCTGCAGGCCGGTTGCTTCTTCACATCATGCTGGAATTTGCTCAATTTGAACGGGAAATGGCACAAGAGCGCACCTATGACAAGCGCATTGCCATGGCAAGGAAAGGAATGTACTGTGGCGGCCATTTGCCTCTCGGCTATGATTGCAAAAAGAAAAAACTCATCGTAAATCCGGAAGAGGCCAAGATCGTGCGTCTCTGTTTTGAGTTTTATCCAAAACTTGGCTCAATGGGGGCTGTCAGTAATAAATTAAATGAAATGGGATACCGAACGAAAAAATTTTACATCCGAGGAAAGAAGGCCGCGGGCAGCACCAAATTCGATAAAAAGAAAATTTCATATATTCTAGCCAATCCCCTTTATATTGGAAAAATCCGGTTTACAGATAGGAACGGGAAAGAATATCTCTTCGAGGGTGAACACAAGGCCATCATTACGGATCTTAAAATTTGGGAAAGCGTACAAAACATACTCGTGACGAATCGTGATACCCGCAAAACATTTAAGCAGAATAAATACGAAATGCTTTTTCAAGGGTTAATTCGCTGCGGAAACTGTGGGAGTACGATGAGCAATTCCTCAAAAAGGAAGAACGGGAAGGTTTATCTTTATTACCGCTGTATACAAGCGATTGCCAAAGGGAAAGGCGCTTGTTCAATTCGCACCATGCCGGGGGATGAACTTGAAGCCTTTCTCATAAACGAATTTAAAAGACTAGGTCAAAATGATTCCCTTCTTAGGAAATCCATCGAGAAGGCCAATATTACGGCTAAGAGAGGTCTAAAGCCCTTACAGCAGGAAAAGGACACCGTAGAAGCCCAATTAGCCAGCATAAATCAGGGCTTACGGCGGCTAGTAGATATTTTGAAATCTGAAGATATGCCCCAAAGAAGAGTGCAAACACTTCTAAATGAAATGTCAGATTTAGAAGTCTCGAAAGAGAAGTTAGAAAATGAGGTTCACCGCATCAATACCAATATGCATCACCAAAGCCAGTATGTCATTGATGCGGAAACCTTTACTAAACTTTTTCGAGAGTTCCCGGAGGTGTTTGAGACCTTCTCTTTTGAGGACAAAAGAAACTTTATTATGGTACTCGTAAAGGAAGTAATCTATACACCTAACAAGATCACTATTAAGTTTTGGGGAGACCTGCCTGAAATGAATCTTGACCTAAAAAACCCGCCGGATTGGACGCCGCCGCCACATGATGGTAGTGACGGCCCCTACACTCCCACCGGGCCGCATCAAAAAAGTGTAGAAGTATCCAACCGAAAAGGTGTAGTATCTTCACTCTCAAGAAGTGTAGGAACCTCCAGCCATGGCGAAAACCAGGTTCGCATGAGAGTGTCTAATGGCTGGGGGACTAGGATTCGAACCTAGACAGACAGATCCAGAATCTGTCGTGCTACCGTTACACCATCCCCCAATAGTGTAGCTCAAAACTTCTAAAGGCCGCAATTAACACTGCCGCCAACTCACTCCTATGGCCAGTCCCGCGAAGCGGGGCACCATCCCCCAATAGTGTAGCTCAAAACTTCTAAAGGCCGCAATTAACACTGCCGCCAACTCACTCCTATGGCCAGTCCCGCGAAGCGGGGCACCATCCCCCAACGTTGCAGCTAAATCAATTCTATTGGCCGTAAAAACCAAGCAGCGCACTTACTTCGCGGCCAGTCCCGCGAAGCGGGGCACCATCCCCGTCTCAATTATCGTAGCAGCAGAAAATTTCCAAGGACGGCATTATATATGCGTAATCCCAGATGGACAAGGCGGGAAATATTGGTGGCACCCCTTCCACACCCGGTGTGCAGGAGGTTAAATACGGCAGTGGTTTTAAGAAGACCCTTTTGCCGGTTCCGCCAACACAATTCCAAGCAGCGTGCGAATTTTTTTGAGGAATTCTTCACTGTAAAAGGGCTTGCCGATAAAATCCGAAACCCCCGCATTCAACACGGCCTGACGCTGGTCTTCCCCTTTTAAGGAAGTGACGGCGAGAACCGGAATATCGCATGTCTCCGGATTTTCCTTGAGTTTTTTCATGATTTCAAATCCTGAAACTTCGGGCATAACAAAATCAAGCAGGATTAAATCCGGCTGCCAGCTCGCAATTTGCAACCCCGCGCTAAAGCCGTTGGTCTCGCGCTTGACTTCAAGGCGTAATTCATCCACTAAAAAATCTCCCATGATTTCCAATAAATCCTGATCATCTTCCACCACCAAAACCCGGAACTTTGAAAATTCCCCGAGCCAGCAAGCTGGTTTTTCAAACCCTTGCGAAACCATGAATTTTTCCAAGACTGCGTGCGGAACGCGTCGGTGAAAGCCCGGAAGAACTACAAAAGAGAGCCGCTTGGCGTCAAGCCATCCTTCCACGACAGAGGGCTCCACAGAGCAAAATAGGGCTATGTCGCGGGGCGAATAGAATTCTTTCTTTCTGAAGAGAGTCATAGGTTGCCGATCCCTTGTAGTAATTGTACTTGACGCACCGCAAGGATGCAATCAGCCGGGGGGCCAGCTCATCCGGCGCCCGCTTAAAAGATGCAAATGAATATGAAACACCGACTGGCCCGCTTCCTGACCGTTATTAAAAATAAGCCGGTAATCCTTCCAGCGATTTTGATCCGCGATTTGTTTGGCTTGATAAATCAATCGGCCCATTAACGCTGCATGGGACGCCGTAAGATCACTGATTTTTTCAAGATGAAGGGTGGGGATAATTAAAAGGTGGAAGGGGGCTTGGGGATGGGCATCGTAAATGGAAAAAATCTCTTCATCTTCGTACTCGAATTTGGCAGGAATTTCCTTTCTTTTGATGCGACAGAAAAGACAGTCCGCCATAGGTTCCTCTAAGATCTCCCTAGCAATTTTTTGACGCGGGAAAGGCAGGCCTCTTTTCCAAGCACGCTCATGAGCTCAAAAAGACCCGGGCTTACGGTCTTCGCCGTCAAGGCAAAACGGAGCGGATGAATGATGTCTTTGGCCTCAATCCCCCAGCCGTTGGCGGTCTCGCGCGTCATCTTTTCAATTTCCTCCGGCTGAAGGAAATTGGGAAGTTTGTCCGCTTCCTCAATCCAGGCCTCCAAATGCCGTTTGAGCGGCTTATTTTGAAGGAAATCATTGCGAATATCCGAGGGATAATTTTCCGGCTCTTCGAAGATGTAACAGGCCTGCTCTTTTAATTCGGAGAGCGTGCGGATCCTCGAACGAAACAGAAGCGCGGTTTTTTTCCATTTTTCCGGAGAAATTTTCCGGGTTGGGTCCGCATAAAACTCACTGACGCGGGCAAGATAATCTGATTCGTTCAATTTTTTAAGGTGCTGGCCATTCATCCAGGAAAGTTTTTCATAATCAAAGCGGGCGTTGGTTTTCGTAATCCGTTTGATGGAAAATTTTTTGATCAGCTCTTCGAAGGTATAAAATTCCTGATTCCCTTCCACACCCCACCCTAAGAGCGCCAGATAATTAATCATCCCCTCAGGGACAAAGCCCTGCTCGCGAAAACTCGCCAGCGAAACTGCGCCATGACGCTTTGAAAGGGGGGTACCATCCCCTCCAAGGATGAGAGGGAGATGGGCATATTTGGGGGCCTTCCAGCCAAGGACCTCAAAGAGAAGCTGTTGTCGCGGCGTATTGGAAAGGTGGTCATCGCCGCGAATCACATGACTGATTCGCATTTCGTGGTCATCAAGGACACAGGCCCAATGATAGGTTGGAAATCCATCGGATTTGATCAAAACAAGATCCCCGAAAAGCGAGGTATCAAATTGCACTTCTCCATGAACGAGATCCGTAAACCCAATTTTTCGCGGGGGAATTTTAAATTTGATTGCGATACCGCCTTCGCCCTTTTCCTCATAGGCGAGCCCCTTCGCCAAAAGTTCCCTGGCGGCTTTCTGATAAATTTCAAGCCGTGCGCTTTGATAAAAAAAGGGTTCATCCCACGCAAGCCCCAGCCACTTCAAAGACTCTAAAATTTCCGTTTCGTATTTTTTTTCTGAGCGTGCGCGGTCGCTATCTTCCATGCGAAGCAGAAATTTTCCACCTTGACTGCGGGCATAGAGAAAATTAAAAAGGGCCGTTCGGACACCGCCAATATGAAGATAACCTGTCGGAGAGGGGGCAAACCGGACCCGTACGGAGGGTTCCATCAATTATTTATTTTCAACCGAGCGCAACAGACTTTTAATGCGGGCCAAATCCAGCGGTTTTCTCAGGCATGCAATCGCCCCGAGGGACATCACTTCTTTTTCCTTATTGGGGGGCATATAGCCGGACATAATCGCCACGGGGATTTGTTTGATTTTTCGGATTTCGTCAAACACCTGCCGGCCTTCCATGCGCGGCATCAAGACATCGAGAAAAATCAAATCGTAATCGGCTTCATGAACTTTCCGGATTGCCTCTTCCCCGCTGGTGGCATACTCGGCCTGATGACCGTCATCCTGAAGGATGTCGCGGAATTCTTCGCAAATCTCTTTTTCATCATCCACAATTAAAACTTTTGCCATACAGCCTCACGGAATCAGGGAAATTTAAAATTTTCTCTCAAGGTCGCGAAATAACTCCGCTTGGAACTTTTGATGAGTTTAAGCGGCGTGGCCGAACGCGTGATCTCGACACTAAAACTATCGTCGATTTCCACATTTTCTTGACCATCGGCCGTCAAAAGTGCCTTACCGGCTTCATCGAGCGTATGAATGCGAATGGAGATCTTTTCCTCGGCCGAAACCACCATCGGACGAAGCGAGGAGGCATGCGGGCATATTGGGGTGATGACAAACGCCTCAAGACCGGGATGCACCACTGGTCCTCCTGCGGATAGAGAATAGGCCGTGGATCCTGTCGGGGTGGCGATAATGATGCCGTCGCCGGCAAAGTTTGTGAGTTTTTCCCCGCTGACCCGGATATCCACATGCAAAAGTCTGGAAAGCCCCTCGCGGCTGACAACCATGTCATTTAACGCTGTCAGCCTCCGTTCTATTTTAGATTTATCGCTTCGCGCCGAACACGCAATCATCAATCTTTCTTCAATCTGAGATTGATTAAGAAAAAAACTGTTCAGCTCCTCAAAAACTTCGCTTTCCTTGACCTCTGTTAAAAAACCAAGACTCCCCAAATTGACACCGAGCACCGGTACGGACTTCTCTCTCATGTGAGAGGCAACCGAAAGAAGCGTTCCATCTCCGCCAAGACAGATTACAAGAAGGGCTTCGTTAAGAATCTCTTCCCATGTCACCTGCGTGGAATCCTGAACCTGGAGTTCGCGTTTCTCGAGCCAAGTGCGTACTTTCGGTAATAACTCCGAGGCGCTGGGTTTCTTTTGATTGACTACAATAGCAACTTTATCCACTGGGTTTGCCGCCTCAAGTTTTCGGTAAGGTCAAAGGATACCGCAGCCGGGATAGCTCCAAAATATCCTGGGCCACTTTTTCCGGAGAAAGGTGAAACTGATCGAGCAGGGCTTCGCGCGATCCATGCTCGATAAATTGGTCCGGCAAGGCCAGGCGTTGAAGGAAAAAATCCGTGACCTGCTGGCGCTCCAGGAACTCCAAAACTTTTGAACCAAATCCTCCCGTAAGGACATGTTCCTCTAACGTAAAAAGAAGCCGCGTCCGGGCAAGGCTGTCTAAGATAAGATTTGCGTCCAAAGGTTTGGCAAATCGCATATTCACCACACGGGCTTCGATACCGTTCCTTTTGAGGAGGCCCTGGGCCTTCAAGGCCACTTCCACCATGCTTCCCAAGGCAAGCAAGGTGACATCCTGACCTTCACGCAGTATTTCTCCCTCCCCAATTTCGAAGGGTTGGTGGGGAAGATCTTCATAGATTTTCGGGACATTGGCCCGGGGATAACGAATCGCGAATAGAGAGGGATAATCTTTGGCCAATCGGAGCATTTGTTCCATCTCATATTCATCTTTGGGACTGGCCATGACCACTTGGGGGATATGGCCCAAATAACTCATATCAAAAACACCGTTATGGGTCGCGCCATCTGCCCCCACGAGGCCGGCGCGGTCAAGGCACAAAACCGCGTGCTGGCGTTGAAGCGCGACATCGTGAATGAGGGAATCCTGAGAGCGCTGCAGGAAGGTGGAATAAATCGCGCAGACAGGTTTCAATCCGCCTTTGGAAAGGGCGCCGGCAAATGTGAGGGCATGCTGTTCGGCAATCCCCACATCAAAAAAACGTTCGGGAAACAGTTTTTGAAACTCCGTAAGTCCTGTCCCCGAGGACATGGCTGCCGTAATGGCCACAATCGCCGGATCTTCTTTCGCAATTCGGAGGAGGGCTTTCACAAAAGCGCTCGTATAAGAAATACCTTCCTGTTTTGCTTTCTCGATTTCCTGAGCACTTTTGATTTTTTCCCCCGTTTGAATGTTAAACGGGGTCACCCCATGTCCTCGTTCCGCGTCTTTTTCGGCGTAGGCGCAGCCTTTTCCTTTTTGTGTGATCACATGGAGGAGGCTGCATTCCTTCAGGGCCAAAATTTTGCGCAAGGTCTGGACGAGTGAAATGACGTCATGTCCGTCCACGGGACCAAAATAACGAAATCCCAACTCTTCAAAGAGAATCCCAGGCACGAACAGATGTTTCATGCCTTCCAGACTGTGCGTTGCGAATTTTCTCAATCGGGGAAAATGATCCAGCTGTTTTTCGACCTCCGCGCGCACGCGGTTATAAAGGGGATTGGTGAGCACCTTATTCAAATATTTGCTGATTCCTCCCACGTTTTTTGAAATCGACATTTCATTATCATTTAACACAAGGAGCATTTCTTTTTTAAGATGCCCCGCGTTATTGAGCGCTTCGTAGGAAAGGCCGGCCGTTAAGGCGCCGTCTCCGGCCACCGCAACGATTCTCCCCTTTTCCTTTTTAAGATCTCGCGCCACGGCGAGCCCAAGCGCTTGTGAAATGGCAGTTCCCGCGTGTCCGACAATAAAGGCGTCATGAGGACTTTCAAAAGGCGAGGGAAATCCGCTAATGCCGTGGGGCTGACGAAGGGTCAGCATTTGATCTTTGCGGCCCGTAATCATTTTATGGACATAAGCCTGATGGCCGACATCCCAGCAAATTTTATCTTCCGGAGAATTTAAGACATAATGAAGCGCAATGTTCAATTCCAAAGCGCCCAGACTTGCCCCTAAATGCCCTCCTGTTTTAGAAACGCATTCGATGAGATAATGACGGTATTCGCCGGCAACTTCAGGCAATTTTTCAAGCGGAACGTTTTTTAAATCCGCGGGCGAATTTATGGAATCAATCCACTTTGGCATGAGTCTCTCGAGGTATCCTCTTCAAAAGAAATTCGGTCAGGAATTGCAGATTTTCCGCCCTTTTTCCCAGGGGACGAATTTCGCGAATGGCGTTGGCCATAAGGTCTCGCACTTTGATGCGAACCTCCCGGCCTTTCATGAGTTTTAAATAGCCGTCTCCATCCAGCAAGTCATCAATCGATTGAAACGCAAGCCCAATCCCTTCCCCAAAGCGCATCATGCGGCGCTCTACATCACGCGAGGCCCCCGCCAGCAAGGCGCCAATGCGGGCTGCGGCTTTAATGAGCTTTCCGGTTTTATGAATATTGATGTAATCGAGCATGGGAAGGGTCAATTCCCCCTTTTGGATGGTCAAATCTGCGACCTGGCCGCCAATCATACCATAGGTCCCTGCCGACGTCGATAGCTCCTCTAGAACTTGAACGGCCTTGGAAGCGGGTTTAATCTTCGCAAGGATTTGAAAGGCCAAAGTTAAAAGCCCGTCCCCCGCCAAAAGCGCAACGGCCTCTCCGAATTGTTTGTGACAAGTCGGCCTGCCGCGGCGCATTTCATCATTGTCCAGTGCCGGCAAATCATCATGGACCAGCGAATAACAATGAATGAGCTCAAGGGCGCAGGCCCCTTCGAGCGCGTCTTCCACCTTGCCTCCGGCGGCATGACAGGCGGCAAACACTAAAACCGGACGGAAGCGCTTGCCGGCAGGAAATACGGCATACCGCATGGCCTCATGGATTAAACAAGGTTGTTGACTGGAAAGCGGAAGAATTTCAGTCAGCCCTTTTTCAATCTCTCGGAGATAGTCTTTAAAATGATTTTCGTACTTCAAAAAAGGACATCCTCCTCAGGCGGGCTTGAGTCCGAGGCTCGCCGCGGGCGGCTGGATTTTTTGCGGGACGGGCCGTCCTTGGCGGAGGGAACAGAAAGTGAATCCTCTCCCTCACTAAGAAACGGCTCCTTTTTCAGAGAGCCATCCAGGGATTTTGTAAGCACCTCGATTTTTTTCTCCGCTTGAGACAATTTTTTCTGGCAGGCGATCGAAAGCCGAATGCCCTCTTCGTATTTTTTTAAAGCGTCTTCGAGCGGAATATTTCCAGCTTCAAGCTCTTCCACCAATTTTTCAAGCCTTTCCAGGGCCTTTTCAAATTTCAGATCTTCGGTCATGGGAATCCTCCCCGTTTTCTTTTTTTGTAATTTTTGAATAAATACGTCCTTTCGCAAGTCGCGTAACCATTTCCTCACCGATCCTCACGGCCCGCTCATCTTTTAAAAGGGCCCCGCGAGCATCAAAACTCAGAGAATAGCCGCGCTCCAAAATCGCAAGAGGACTGAGGGCATTCAAACGCCCGGCCAGGGTTTGAAATTCCTGCTTCTTCGTTTGAACGAGGGTCTTGGAGTAATTCTGAAGCTGCCTTAAAAGCTCATCCGCGCGCTGTGAAAATTGCTGAACATAAGCCAGCGGTTGACGAAAGGCATAGCTTGAGCGGGCGGCTTCAAGGGCCTCTCGCTTTTCTTCGATAAGATTCATCATCGATTGTTTAAGCCTGGACTCATGATCGGACAAGGCGTTTTCAAGGGCCTCTCGGTTCTGAACCACAAGTTCTGCTGCCGCGGAGGGTGTGGGGGCCCTTAAATCCGCTACAAAATCACAAATGGTCCAGTCAATTTCATGGCCAACGGCGGAAATAATCGGAATTTTAGATTCAAAGACAGCCCGCGCCACCTTTTCTTCATTAAAGGCCCACAAATCTTCCAGGCTTCCTCCGCCGCGGCCCACGATCAAGACCTCGGCCTCTCCATAACGGTTCATTTCCCCTATGGCCTCTGCGATTTCATCCGCCGCTCCCTCTCCCTGAACCCGGACGGGATAAAGGAGCACGGCGGTTCCGTGAAAACGCCGGCTTACGACATTCAAAATATCGCGAATCGCGGCACCCGTCGGTGACGTGACAACTCCCACAACGCGCGGGAAAGGCGGAAGGGCCCTTTTCCGGGCCGGATCAAAAAGTCCCTCTTTTTCCAATTTCTCCTTTAATTGGAGAAAGGCGAGTTGAAGTGCACCCACACCTTTAGGCTCTACCCTTTCAATGTAAAGCTGATATTGTCCGCGCGGCTCATAAAGTGAAATTTTGCCGAAGACAAGAACATGAAGACCGTCTTTGAGTTCAAATTTAAGGGACTGATTGTAGCGGCTAAAAAAGACAGCGGAGATTTGAGATTTTTCATCTTTCAGCGTCAAATACATATGTCCCGAGGTATGGGATTTAAAATTCGAAACTTCTCCCTCCACCCAAAGGGCCGGAAATTGTCCCTCCAGGAGCGTCCGTATGGAGCGGTTTAAATCACTGACGCTAAAAACTTTACGTTTGGCTTCCACCGGGAGTGTCAGTTTTGAAGGGATCATGAATCGGTCACCACTTTATCCATTCTGACGTCGTGCGGTTTCATGGGTAAGGATTTTACGATTTGCTCGCGAAACGCAACACCGATTTTGACCGCGGGAATTTTTTTTAACAAGCGGTCAAAATATCCGCCACCGCGGCCAAGTCTCGCCCCTGATTTTGTGAACGCCACACCGGGGACAATCACGAGATCCATCTCACCAGCCTTGCCCCGTCTCGAAGAAACCACTTTCGGTTCCTCAATCCCATAGGCCCCCTTTTCAACATCACGGGAAAAGTTATGGATCGCATAAAACGTCATATGCTTTTCTTTTTGAACGATTCTTGGAATGTAAATTTTCTTTCCCCGGCGCCATGCCGCCTGAATCAAGGAACGCGTTTCGACTTCCGTGGGCAAGGCCATATAACATAAAATCTTTTTTGCTTGAATAAAGGAAGCCTCGCTTAAAAGTTTTCGCTTAATCTTTACACTTTTTGCGAATCTCTTTTCAGAAGAAATACGTTTTATTCGTTTTTGTAACTTCTTCCTTAGGCTAGACTTACGGGAGCTCATAAATCGGAAGGGCGGCCTTTGGCATGGCGTTATTGTAATTAAATTCAGGAGGGTTGACTACATAAAAAAACCCCGCACCTTCAATCAAGGTGCGGGGTTTTAAAAATTCTAAAACCTGTTAGAAGGCTAAGCCAATCTCCATCACAAGTTCTTTAGCGACGTCCTCGGCGGTGACCGCTTCCTGACCCGCAGCATTGCGCGTGGCTCGGTCAGCGTCAAAATAAGCCCCCGGGAAGAAAAGGGCGCCGATGACCTTAAATTTTAAATCCTCGGTATAGTCATAACCCATGACGGCATCCAATTCATTTCCGGCATGTGTCCCATGACCTTCAATCGGCGTTTCATCTAACCAGTACATTAGCCAGCGGGTAAACAGGGTCAAGTCCTGGCGGTTGAAAGGATGAAACGAGGCGTCAAGGATTAACTGATGTTGATTGGTATAGCCGGGCGTGATGCCTACGTCCGTCATATAAAAGTAGCCTTGAAATTCGCGAAGGGCGCTATGGAATTTCCCTCGGAAAAGAGGTCTCCAGGAACCCGACTTACCGCCCTCTCCGTGATCTTCGCCGGAGTAATAAACCCACTCTGCGCCGAGTTTAGCCGGCCAGGGTAGTTCCGTGACATCAAGTTCGGCTCGATAATCAAAAGCCCAAGCAGCAATATTTTGCCGAACATCTCCATTCGGAGTAAATTGAGAAGCTCCCGTGGGCGGGAAGGGTTGTCTTCCACCTTCTTCTCCCCACTGAAACGCTGTTTCACCCGATAATTTCAAACGATCCCAAGGATGAAGGCTGCCTCGAACCCCGATGGTCCACAGCTCTTCGGTTTTTTCAAAGGTATCCCCGAATACGTTTGCAGTCCCTGCAGCGGGATTACCTGCATCACGGGTTGCCACAAAATAAGCTTCACCCTCTGCTTGGTATTTGTCAAAACTACGCCCGAGGTTGAAAGCGTAGAGATCCGCATCGTCTCCGAGATCAATCGCGTTTTCTGCAATTTTTGCGGTTAACAAATCAAAATGCCAGGCGTCTTTATTGACCATAAAACGGATGGCATCGAAGCTGTTGAACTGCGAGAATTCATCTGCCGTTAAGGTACTTCCTGGATCCGGATTGGTCACTTGGCTGCTCCCAATGATAAATCCTTCACCTAGTTGAATATTTTGACGGCCGATTTTTACGGAAAGTTCGGGATAGTAAAGCTCTTTAATCGTGATATTGGCAAGATTGATCAACACATCAAATTGATCATTGGCCGCAGAAGTTCCCGCCGCATTGGGCCCTACAACAGTTCCTGTGGCCTGACCGGAACCTTGCGCGCCGCCTGTGGGCGGATCGATGTCTCTTTGATTGAGGAATTCGAGCTCGCCGGAAATCTGACTGGTGAGTTCTGCATTGGCCCGGAGGCGAATCTGGGTCATGTAAAATCTTTGATCGTCTTCCACGGGATTAAAAATGGTACTGTTAAAAGTATCATTGTTATCGAGACCTCCGAGCCCTAGGCTCTCTCGATACATTCCCCGCGCCGTAATGTCGCCGCTAAATTTGATATTTTCTACCGCGGCAAATGCTGGAACCGCCACGGCTAATAGAAGAACCAACGTGAAAAGAAATGTGATATTTCTTTGCATTTCTTCGCCCCCCTTGATGTTGGTTAAACCTGCTTGTGGTTGATAAAGCCTATATTGATTCGATAAGAGATGCTTCACCTTGCTAACTTGTTTCGGCATAGTAGGTAAAAAACTTTACCCTGTCAAGGGCTTATTTTAGCGATTTAGGAAGTCTGGGGTTGGGGTTGCCGATGCACTGATAAGATTCTGTCTTTCCTTGTCTCTAAGCCGTCCATCCCACTCTAAAAGGCGTGCTTTTTCCCGTTCCCTATCTTCAAGAACAGTTTTTTTCAATAACTCCAAGTCCGCCTCGCGTTTTCGGACGGTTGCCCATTCTTGTTGAATCAAGTCTTTGAGAGATTTCAATTCCTGCTCCCGGCTCGCAAGGAGAGTTTGTTTCCGCTCGGAATCGGAAAGATTTCGCTCCAGGGATAAACGATCATGCACCTTATCCTCTTGAAAGCGCGCCTTATCCTTTTCGAATTGAATCCGCTCCAATTCCAATTGTCGCTCCTGTTGCTCCATGGCTTGCTTTTTAGAAAGCCAGCCGCTTTCCACTAGGCGCCAGCGTTCCATCTCTTTTTCCAAGGTACGCACTTGCTCCATGGGAAGCTCCCCGCGCAATCCGCCGATGACGGCCTTTTCCCGTTCAAGCGTTACCTTTTCCTGATCCAAAGCCGCTTTTTCGCTTCGAAGGGACTGCTCTTGCGACATTAATTCGCTCTGGCGCCGGTCAAGATCCTGAGCGCGGGAAGAAAGGGCCTGTAAGTCTGCCGTAGATTTAGTTTGCCAGGCCGACTTTTCCTGCTCGATTTTTGTTCTTACTGCCTCCATGGACGCCCTTTCCGTTTCCAATTTCTGATAAGAATCCGTTACGGCGGTTTTTTCTGCCTCAAAGGCCCTGCGCTCCGATTCTAACTGAAGCCTCAACTCCCGGAAGGCTTGCTCCTGATTCATTTTCTCCGATTGCAAGACCTGTTTTTGACCCTCCCAAAGTTTTCTGTCTTCCTCAAGCCGGAGGGCGTCCACCCTTGATTTTTCAACCCAGGTCTTCTCCTCCGCGATTTGGCGCTCAAGATTTGAAATCGCTGTGGCTTTTTGCTCGATTTGGCGTTCCCGAATCTCGAGGGCTGTTTGTTCCTGTTTCTTGCCCTGCTCCCATTGGAGCCGGTCTTTTTCAAGCAGCGCCTTTTGATTTCTCAAATCCTCCTGGGCTTGAACAAATTCCGCCTCCTTAAGACGTATCCCCGCAAGCAAAGATTCCTTTTCCTGATTCATCAGAAAGATTTGCTGATCCCTCTCGACCGTTTGCTGTTGAAGCGCTGCCTGAGCTTTACGGAGACGCTCCTTTTCAGTTTCCAGATCTGTCTTTACCAAATCCAATTGAGCCCGCTCCTGATCAAATTGGGTGTGTAAATTTTTAAGATCACTTCGCTCAAGTTGAAGCTGCTTAAATCCAGCCTCCGTCTGCGAGGCTTGACCTTCATAAGCGCGGCGGATCTCGGCCAAGTTTTGATTTTCGATTTCAAGCTGGCGCTTCGCTTCTTCAATTCCGCTTCGGCCCGCAGAAATTTTGTTTTGTTCCTCGGCCATGCGAAGCTGCCAATTGGATTTCTCAGTTTCAAAAAAACGCTGGGCCTCCGCAAGTTTTTGCATTTCTAAATCTAAGGCGGCCTTTGCGGATTTCCATTTCTCGGATTCCCCCAGGAATTGCGCCCTCTGGGCCTGAAGCGCAGAACGTTCCTGAGCCAGATCTTCTTTAATTTGAGATACCGCCTGCTGCTCGATCCCTAAACGTTTCTGCTCCTCTTGAATTTTTGACTGTTCATCTTGAAGGGAATAACTTTGGTCGGCGAGCAATTTTTGGGACTCCAAAAACCGAAGCTGCTCGGTCTTTAGCTCCTCTTCCTTCTTGTTTAAAACCGCTTCTTTTTCTGAGATTTGAGATTCCAATGCCTGTTTACGGACCTCAAATTCGCGAAGCTCTTTGCCAAGCGCTTCCTTGGAAGCCATCCTTTGTGTTTCCTGAAGCCTGAGTTCTTCCTGCCTTTTCAACATCAAATCGGAGTCTTGGGTTCTTCGCAGGGAAAAGGATTGCTCCTGAAGTTCCAGATTCTTTTTTATTTCCTCCAGACGGGGTCGTTCGCTTTTCACCCATTCCGCCGTTTGATCGATTTCTTTTTCTCTTGTCACAACAGAAGCGAGCTTTTGATTAAGTTCCTCAAAACGCAAGGTTAATTCTTTTTCGCGCTCATTGAGATCCTGGCTTTTGCGCGTCCATTCTTCGGCCTGTGATTTTCGGTTAAGTTCTACGGAGGCCTTCTCCTCTTCAAATCTTTGCCGCTCCATAGCCAGCTCGGAACGCTGGCGATTGAGCTCGGCCAATCCTTGTTCAATCTGAGCTTCCTGGGGTGCAATGGTCTTCGCCCGATTTTGAAATTCCAATTCACGCGCTGCAAAAGCGGTTTCTTCTTTCGATTTTTGTTCCTGCCAAGCCGCTTTTTGACCTTCAAAGGCCTCCCGAGCCTCTCTTAATTGCTGGGCTTCAATTCCCAGGGACTTGCGAATCTCAGCGGCCAGCCTTTCTTGCTCGGCACTATCACGGGCCATCGTTAATTTCTGGGATTCCAGCTCCATTTTCGCTGCTTCGAGCGCTTTTTGGGTTTCATCCAACGCCAATTTCCCGGCATTCAAGCTCGCAAATTCATTTTCAAACCTTTGTTTCTCATCTGCAAATTTAAGCCGTTCACCATCCAGGGATTCTTGGGTCAAACTCAAGGAATATTCTCCCTCCTGGATTTTTTTCTGAAGCGCCTCAACTTGACGGCGTTCGTCCAACAAGCCAAGGCGGTCATTATCCAATTTTTTTCTTTTCTCGGTGAGGCGGGCGGCCTGGACTGCAAGATCCTGCTCCCTTTGATTCAGCGCTTCTTCTTTTTGTGCCGAGGTGGCGATGAAATTACTTTTTTGAGTTTCAAAGGCCGCCTGGGTCGCTTGGACCTTCTGAAGACTTTGAGCTGCTGTGGTCTCACGCGCTCTGAGTGCTTGGTCTTTCTTTTGTATTTCCTCCAGTTGAACTTGCCGGTTTAAGGCCCAGGATGCTTTTTCTTCTGCATGATGGTTTTTCTCAATATCAAAAGCCGCTTTTTTGTCTTGAATTTCCTGATTTTGATTTTCAAGAACCTTGATTTTTTCTTGAAGTTGTTTTTGAGCCAGAGAAAGTTTTTGACGATCCTCATCGAGCGCGGCCGTTTGGGCAGTCACGGCCATTTCCTTCTCACCCAACTCTTTTGCCTTCGCTTGAATCAGGGTTTCTTGGGCCTTCACTCCATTGGTCAATTGGGCAATTTCTAAGCGTACGCTGTCTTGCCGGCTATTTTCTTGGGCTAATTCCACCTTCAAGATTTCAAGCAATGCGCGTTCGGCTTGAAGTTTTTTGAAATCTTCTTCAAATTTTTTCTGGCTTAGCTCAATTGCAGCGGATTGACCTTGTAATCGTCGCTGCTCTTCTTTGAGCTCATGGTCCCAAATCTTGAGGCGCGGGCCTTCCTGGTTCAGGAACGCGTGCATTTCACCGAGCCGCTCCTCCTCTTGACTGCGCCAAACTTCAAACGCCTTTTTATCCAACTCTCCTCTTAAAACCATCTCATTCCATTCCGCGGTTTTTACTTCGAGCGAATTTCGGGCCTCCTCGATCTGGCCCGATTCCCATGCTAATTTCTCACCCTCCGCGGCCTGACGGTCTTTCTCACGGCCCAATTCGGAAGCAAAACTTTCAAGCGCCGTCCGGTCGGCCGCAAGTTTTTTTGTTTCCTCCTGCACATTTATTTGGGACGCCTGAAGGGAGGCAAGCTGTTGATTAAGCCCTTCTCTCGCTTTGTCTAATTTTTCGCGTTCTTCCTCCAAAATCACCGATTGCTGACTTAAACGATTTTGCTCTTCGGAAAGGCGCTTTTGAATTTGCATCTGTTCAAGAATCGCTGCCTTGAGTCTAGCATCCTCCGCTTGGAGACGCTGGCTTTCCTTTTGCTGAGATAGTGCAACCTGTTCAAAATTTAGTTTTTGCTTTTCAAAGAGAACCCCTTGGGAGGCAAGCTCCTGTTCTTTCCGGGCAAGAACCTCCGTTTGGGATTGAATCTCCAGTCCTTTTTGCGTCATAAAACGTTCGGCATCTTTTTTTATCTCATCCACTTCTTCTTGAGTCCGCTTTTTATCTTCGACCATTTTAACTTCAGCGCGAGTCAACGAATCTTGGCGTTCTTCGATGAGCTTTATCTTTTCCTCAAGGGTTTGAGATTTTTGGTTCAGCAAACGCCTTTGCTCCTCGATCGCCGCACGTTCAATTTCAATTTCATGGTTATAACGGTTTTTTTCGTCTTCTAACCCTTTTTGCGAAGTAGCCGCCGTTACTTCCATTCCCGCAATTTCACTTTCCCGTTCTTTTAAAGCTTTTTCGTATTGCTCGAGATTTTTTCGAAGCAAATCCAACTTTGCTTGATCTTCACGAATGAGAAGCTGATCTTGAACAAACCGGTCTCTTTCTTGTTTTAACGCGAGTTGATCGGCCTTGAGTCTTTCAAGCCGTGCCGCGGCGTCCTGTTTCCATTGACTTTGTTCCTGTTGGGAAGTGGTCATTTTTTGCTGAAACTGCGATTCCTGTGCAATCACAGCTTCCCGTCGGAGCGCGATATCTTTTTCTTGTTTCGTAAAATCCGCTTTTTGTATTTCAAGCTGGGCCTTTAATTCCTCCACCTGTTTTTCGCGCGCAACCAAATTGCCCACTTTTGACCCATAAGTTTCCTCGAGTTGTTTAAGCGCTTGATCCCGCGTCATTAAATCTTTACGAACCTCATCCCGATTCAGAAGCCATGCCTTCTCTTGAGAGGCGAGCGTCTCTTGCCTCTTATTCAAATCCTGTTCACGCATCTCAAGCTCATTTTTCTTCTGAAGAAACTCCTGCTCTTGAGCCTGAAATACTTGCTCCTTTTCTAAAAGTCCTTTCTCCTTTAATTGCATCTGTGTTTCTTTGCGATCCATTTCGGCACTTTTGGAAAGGATGACTTGTTTTTGGGCGCTAAGATTTGACCCCGCCTTTTCTGCTGCAAATTTTTCTTTTTGCTGGGTCAAATCAGAAACAGCTTGAAGCAATTGTTGCTTCATGCGGTCCATCTGGGAGCGTTCTATTTGTAAAGTATTCTGCTTTTCCACAAACTGACGCTCTTTCTCCAAGAGTCGGTCTCGGCTTTTATTGAGCTGCCCGAATTTAATGTCCCAATCCTCTTTTTGTTTTTCGAACTCCGCGGCTTTTTTGTCCAGCAAGGCCTGTTGCTGACTGAGACGACGGGATTGCTCGGATAGTTCCTGCGTCTGCTTACGATTTCGGGCTTGGGCTTGAGCCGCCTGCTGTTCTCCAAGTTTCTGCTTTTCCGATTCTAATTTTTCCCGTTCCGCAACAAGGCGTGTTTGGGCTTCGCGAATCTTAAGTTCTTGACTGCGAAGCCTATCCGCCTGACTGGCAATTTCCTTGGTTCGAGCATTTTCCTTAGTCAAAAGTTCCTGGCGGATTTCGGCGAGGGATCGCTTTAAAGCAAGGATCTCTTCATCTTTCTTCTGGAGGTCAAGATTCGTAGCCTGCAAGGCCGTGCGCAGTTCGAGCTGTTTTCCGACAAGGTCCTTTTTTTCGCTTTCGAAGCGCTTTTGCTGCGTTACAATTTCCGCCTCAAGGATTTTTTCTTTGCTTGAAATTTGAGCCTCGACGGCCATTTCCTTTTGGGCGAGCCGGGATTCAAAAGCTTGGCGTTCTCGGTCGAGTTTCTTTCTTAAATCCTCTAGGCGCGTTCCTTCCTGTTCCAGCGCCTTCTCGCGGGATTCCTGCGTGCTCCAACGTTTCTGTTCCTCTCCTGCCTTTTGACGGATAGCCGCTGCTTCTTTTTTCTCGCGCTCCCACTGCTCTTGGTCTTGGCGAAATTGCTGAATTTTCTGAAGAAGGGACTGTTTGATTTGATCCAGCTGGCTCTCCTTTTCCTGAATGCGCGTTAACTCTATTTTTCGGTCTTGTTCCCAGCGGCGTTTAGCCGCTTCAAAATCCGCAATTTCTCGAGCAAATTCAGCGACGGGAGGCGAAAAAGGTTCTTGGGCTAAGAGAGAGAAATCTGAAAGGATGAGTGGAATTAAAACTACAGGGACTGAAATAAGCCGGATTTTTCGATTAATCATGAAGGTGAAAAACTATGGGTTACACTAGCATGGACAAAGAGTTATGTCAAGGCAGGTTTGCTAGCGTTGTACATTTTTCATGGTTGAGGGCGACGGAATCCGCCACAGCCCCCACCACACCCGGTGTGAAAGGTTTTTACACTCCGGGTGTGGGAAGGTGGTGTGGGGGAGGTTGCCGGGAGAATGAAAATTGCATGAACGGATGGATAGGCACCCTTCGTTTGAAAACCGTTTTTTATAGCAGAAGGGCCCAGTAAGAATGACTAAAATCGATTAACGGGTAATAACCGACACTTTATTCTTTTTCACAGATTTCATAACCTGCTTCTGCCAATCTTTCTTTTCCTTTCGGAAATCCCGAATTTGAGACAATAGCTCAGTTCGCACTTTTTCGACCGTCATCTCTTTGTCGGCAATCCATTTCTCCCGCTCGCCTTTGCTCTTTTCCCATTGGGCCATATGGGACTGAAATTGCAGCGATTGCTGGGTTAAAGACCGGTAAGTTTTCTCAATATCTTTTTCGCGTAATGAGAGAATCGCTTCACGCTGATCCAAGTCTTTCTCTTTTTGAACCAAACCGGTTTGAGAGGGCTCCAGGGTTTTCTTTGAAGTCACTGCCACTTGAGCCTGCTGGATGCGTTTTTCTTGGTCGCGCAGATTTTTTTCTCTTTGGGCCCGCTCAGTTTCCCACTTACTTTTCATCTTGGAAAATTCAGCGCGCTGAGACTCAAGCTCTTTTTTCGCAGCTGCAATTTCCGAAATTTGCTTTTTTGAATCTTGACGATTTTGGACCTGCATCTTAAGACTTTGAATTTCCTTTTCTTTCACAAGAAGCGCCTGATTTTTTACTCCTAGCTCCTTAAGGGTTTCGGCGGCCTTCTTTTTTTCTTGGGTTAATTCCTTATGAAGAGCGACAAAACGCTCTTTCAAGGCTTTGGCCTTTTTGAGAAATTGTGCCCGGACCTTGTGAAATGCGGCGCGTTGCCTTTGAGCCTGGTAAATGGATTTTTCCCTTTCCCTTAATTCCATTTCGTAGGCTTCCAAATTCTTTGCCTCACGCTGGATGGATTCTTCTTTACTGAAAAGAGCCCGTTCCTTGTTCGCGCGCAAGGGATTTTGAACTGCTTGAGAAGATTTTGGCAAGGCCGGACGTTCGTGGGAAGATTCGATTTGTGTCGAAATGTCAAGGGAGGCGCCAGGAAGACTCGGGGCACCCGCGCTCCCGATTTTTTCCAGCCTTCTTTTAAGCATTTCGAGCGTATCGTCCTGAGCTCTGTTGCCGAGATCCTGTGCAAGTTCAGTGCCCGGAACTACCGCCTGTAAAAATGACGGATGAAAAATGGAAAAGACAAAAAAGAAAAGAGAAGCGAAACATAGAGATTTTTGGAAGAGTTTCATGGCCAGCCTCCTAGTCCTAGATTAAAGATCGGCACAGGTTTGAATTTTCCTTATAGAGAATTTTTTATTTTTTTTGGCTTGCTGTTATAATAAGCTTTCCTTCGGGCCCCCATAGCTCAATTGGATAGAGCATCTCCGTCCTAAGGAGAGGGTTGCCTGTTCGATTCAGGCTGGGGGCATTTATCGGCGGAACTTCAGGAGGGGAGCTTATTTAATCTAATAATGAATAAGTGAGAAGACGTCGTAACCGGAAAGTTTTTTGCGGCCGTTTAGAAAATCAAGCTCCACAAGAAACGCAAACTGCTCGACTTTAGCGCCGAGTTTTTCCACAAGCCTTGCAGCCGCGAGGGCCGTTCCCCCCGTCGCCAGCAAATCATCGACAATCATCACGCGGGATCCCGGCTCCAGCGCATCGGAATGAATCTCCAAAACAGCCTGGCCGTATTCAAGTTCATAACTTTCTTGATGAGTCTTGTAGGGCAATTTTCCTTTTTTGCGCACAGGAACAAAGCCCAACCCCATTTTATAAGCAAGCACCGGACTAAAAATGAAGCCACGGGATTCAATGCCGACGATTTTATCAATATTTTTATGCTTAAATTCCTCAGTGATTCGATCCACCACATAACGGAAGGCATCCGGATGTTTAAGCACCGGGGTTATGTCTTTAAAAATAATCCCCTTTTTGGGAAAGTCGGGAATATCCCGTATAATGGTTTTAAGATCCTGGGCCGTCATCATGGGGTAAGGTAATTTTCAAGGCGGTCGTTTTCATTTCCCAGGAGCTGCTTGATTTTCTTCAATGCCGTGGCCTCGATTTGGCGGACACGCTCACGGGTGATGCCAAATTCCTGAGCCACTTCTTCCAGCGTATGCGACTCTTCATTGCCCAACCCAAAACGAAGGATGAGAATTCTGCGTTCTCGCTCATCCAATTGATCCAGGAGTCGCTGAATGCGCTCAATTTTTAAAAGCTCTCCCATTTGCACATCGGGAGAGTGGGATTCATCGTCCTGAATGAGATCAATGAGTTCGGCAGACCCGTCGAGACTCACGGGCGCATTGAGCGAGCTCGGCCGGCCGGCGATATTTTCGATCTCTTTAATTTTATTGACCGGCACTTCCATCAACTTGGCAATTTCCTTTCGCGTGGGAACGCGATTCAATTTTTGTGTGAGGCCGTCGCGGACTTTGCGCCATTTGGAAATGACGTCATACATATAGACAGGGATTCGAATCGTTTTCCCCTGATTGGAAAGGGCCCTCATAATGGCTTGTTTGATCCACCACGAAGCATAGGTTGAAAAGCGATACCCCCGTTCGGGATTGAATTTTTCCACGGCGCGCATGAGGCCGATATTGCCTTCCTCAACAAGGTCGGAAAAAGAAAGGCCCATATTGCTGTATCGCTTGGCGATGGAAATCACGAGCCGGAGATTGGAGCGAATCATTTGATGACGCGCCTGTTCGGCGCCGCGTTTTTTAGAATGGATTTTTTCGGCCAGGGAGATTTCCTCTTCGGCAGTGAGGAGAGGGATGTCCTCGATCTGCGTCAGATAAATTTTCATCGGGGTCCGGTCCAGCGTCTGTTCGCTGTCGGATGACCCCGACCCGGCCTCCCCTTCTTCATCCCGGTAACGGGTCTTGCGCCGCCGTTCTTCCGGGGCTTCTAGCGCCGCTTCATGAATGAGGACGTCCTTGGCATCTTTTTCAAGGCTCTTTTGACCCGAAGCCGCCTTTCCGGGCTTCTTTTTTCCTTTTTTCAAGGGAAGCGGGGATGCCGTTGTCGCCACCGCATTTGGCTGTCTTTTCGAGGCTCTTCCAAAGGCCTTACCTAGAATATTTTTCAATTTCTTGACTTTGCCCGCAAAAGAGCCGGATGCTTTTTTCCTTTTTTCCTTCATGGAACCTAAAAAGGGTTATTTTTTCTTTTCACGAACAACCGCTTGAGCCGCCGCCAATCGAGCGATCGGCACCCGGTAAGGCGAACAACTGACATAATTCATGCCGGAGCGGTGACAAAACTCCACGGAGGCAGGGTCACCGCCATGTTCTCCGCAAATGCCGACTTTGAGATCTGGATTAGTCTTTCGACCTTTCTGGATTCCAAGTTGAATTAAATGTCCAACACCCTCTTGATCCAGGCTCTGAAAGGGGTCCTTTTCGAAAATCCCGCGCTCAAGGTAAGCGCCTAGGAAAGATCCCGCGTCATCACGGGAATAACCGAGCGTCATTTGGGTTAAATCATTGGTGCCAAATGAGAAAAATTCTGCGGATTCGGCAATGCGGTCGGCCACAAGGGCCGCCCGCGGGACTTCAATCATGGTCCCAATCGTATAGGCAATTCGCATTTTTTTTTCTTGAAACACTTCTTCAATTGTGTCCACCATATCCTGCTTTAGGAGATCCAGCTCCTTTTTGACCCCTACAAGCGGAATCATGATTTCCGGGATCACTTTTATCCCCTGTCTTTTAACATTGCAGGCGGCTTCCATGATGGCACGCGTCTGCATTTTATAAATTTCAGGGTAAGTGATGGCGAGGCGGCATCCGCGATGGCCCAGCATGGGATTAAATTCGTGGAGCGCATTGACTTTAGCACGGACTTTTTCAACGGAGATATGCATGACCTCGGCCATCTCACGCTGATTGGCTTCCTCATGCGGTAAAAATTCATGAAGCGGTGGATCGAGCAACCGTACCGTCACCGGCAAGCCCTTCATCACGTTGAAGATGGCTTCAAAATCCCCGCGCTGAATCGGAAGCAATTTTTGAAGCGCTTTCTCCCGGCCTTCGCGGGCATCAGAAAGAATCATTTCGCGTACTGCCAAAATGCGGTCGCCTTCAAAAAACATGTGCTCGGTGCGACAAAGGCCGATACCCTCAGCGCCAAAACGACGGGCTACTTCCGCGTCGGTCGGCGTGTCGCCATTGGTACGGACTTTCAGTTTTCTGACCTTATCCGCCCATTTCATCAAGGTCGCAAAATAACCGGAAAGCGAAGGCTCGATGGTCTCAAGCTCTCCCTTGTAAACCTGCCCCAGGCTCCCATCGAGGGAAATAAAATCCCCCTCTTTGACGGTGAGGGAGCCAGCTCGAAAGTTTTTCTTGGAATAATCAATTTGAATTTCTCCCACTCCGGCCACACAACACTTTCCCATACCGCGCGCAACGACTGCCGCATGCGACGTCATGCCGCCGCGCGCTGTGAGAATTCCTTTGGCTGCATACATACCGCCGATATCTTCCGGTGAGGTCTCGATGCGCACGAGAATGACATTTTCACCCCTCGCCGCTAAAGTCTCGGCATCTTCGGCATTAAACACCACTTTGCCGGTTGCAGCGCCCGGGGAGGCTGGAAGCCCCTTGGCGATAATTTCTTTTTTTTGTTTCGGATCAAACGTGGGATGAAGCAGCTGGTCGAGTTGCTTGGCATCGACGCGTAAAATCGCCTGTTCTCGATTGATAAATCCTTCTTTGACAAGCTCCACCGCAATGCGCACTGCCGCTTGCGCCGTCCTTTTTCCATTGCGGGTTTGAAGGATATAGAGCTTTCCTTCTTGAATGGTAAATTCAATATCCTGCATATCACGGTAGTGTTTTTCAAGGCGGGAACGAATGGCTACCAACTGTTTATAAATTTGAGGCCACTGCTTTGCCATATCTTCGAGAGGCTCGGGCGTGCGGATGCCGGCCACGACGTCTTCGCCTTGAGCATTGACCAAAAACTCACCATAAAATTTATTTTCACCCGTAGAAGGATTTCTCGTAAAGCAAACTCCCGTACCCGAGGAATCCCCCATGTTTCCAAACACCATTGCCTGAACATTCACGGCCGTTCCCAGAAGACCTCGAATTTCATTAAGTTGGCGGTATTTCAGCGCGCGGGGATTATTCCAGGAATTAAAGACGGCATTCACGGATTTGATAAGCTGCTCAAAAGGATCACTTGGAAATTCTTCCCCCGTTTCTTCCTGATAAGCTTTTTTGTATTGGCGGACGATTTCTTTTAAATCAGCGGCCGAAAGGTCGGTATCGAGTTTCGCGCCGGTCTGCCCTTTCTTTTTTTCAAGAATATGTTCAAACTTATCATGCGAAACATTCATAACGACATTTCCGAACATTTGAATAAAACGCCGGTAGGCGTCCCAGGCGAAACGTTCATTTTCCGTTTTAATAATAAGGCCCTGAACCACCTCGGAATTGAGCCCGAGATTAAGCACGGTGTCCATCATGCCGGGCATGGAAACGGCTGCGCCGCTTCGGACTGAAACAAGAAGCGGATTATTTCGGTCCCCAAATTTTGCACCCATGGCTTCTTCAAGTTTTGCCATATTTTGCCGAACCTGAGCTTCCAATCCCTGAGGCCATTTCTTGCCAACTTCATAAAAGAGTGCACAGGTCTCAGTGGTAATCGTAAATCCGGAAGGTACGGGAATACCAAGGCTCGTCATTTCCGCCAGATTGGCTCCTTTCCCGCCCAGGAGCTGCTTCATGGAGGCATTTCCCTCGGCCTTTCCGCTCCCGAAAAAATAGACATATTTGTTGTTTTTTGAAATCGTTAGGGATAATTTTTTCCGTTTTGCCATGGTCTTCATGCTTCTCTCCTTAAAATTAATAAGATTTTCCCGCTGAGAAGGAAGCTTCCTTTCATGGGGTCCATAAGAGCTAATTTTCGGGGTCAAAAAAGAGTAATATTATAACATCCTTACTCCAGCTTGGATAGTAAAGAAAGATCAGCGATCTTCTCCTTATAGAGATGGTGAATGCGGTTCATGAGAGCCTGGCGGTTGACCCGGATTTGTGCGTCCTCCACATTGACCATGACCTTATTAAAGAAGTCATTGAGGGGGCCGTAGAAAATCTTTCCGAATAGAAGCGTGGCTTTTTCATAATCGCGGCGCACGGTGGCTTCCTGGATTTCGGCGGATCGCTCCTGAAGCAGCCGGTAGAGTTCCCGCTCTAAAGTCTCCTGCAGGAGTTCCGGATTGACTTCCGTGGAAGCGGCTGCGTTGGCCGCCCTTACAATATTGCCGGTACGCTCCACCACCTTGGCGGCTTTGATAAAACCCTCGGGGTCCCGTTCATAAAATGCGGTTAAATGTTCATGGCGTTCATAGACATCCGCGATATCGTCGAAGGAAGTTTTAAAAATGGATTGGAGGATTTCATGGTCCCTTGTTCCGGCCTTCACTCCAATTTCAAAAATTACGCGCTCCTTAAAAAATTCTGTAAGCTTGGCGATTAATTCCTTTTTATTTTTTTCCAGTTTGCCGCCATACAAATCAAAAGAAGCTGCGACAAGGTCTGTGAGTGAAAAATGAAAGCGGTAAGCACGTATCAGTTTGACAAAAATTCCGCAGGCGCGGCGAAGCGCGTAAGGGTCCTGGCTGCCCGTCGGATCTAGGCCAATTCCAAAGGCCCCCACCAAATGATCCAACCGGTCCATGAGACCGAACAGTGCCCCCAGAGGCGAAATGATTTTTTTAATTTCGCGATAATCCTCCGCCAAATTCCGGGGAAGGTATTGTGCTTCAAGCGCGCGGGCAACGGTTTCTTTTTCGCCCGCTTCAAGCGCGTATTCGCGGCCAGCAACGCCTTGCAAATCCGGAAATTCATAGACTAGATGCGTCATTAAATCAATTTTGGAAAGCGTTGCCACGCGTTTTAAATCGCTTTGGATATCACGCCTTCCCAGCAAATGGCACAGCCGGCTGCTTAATTGCTCCAGACGCATGGTTTTATCCGCCATCGTGCCGAGCTTTCCCAAATAAACGAGCTGCTTTAAAAGACCCCCTTTTGTGGGAAGCGGCTCTTTGATATCCACATCATAAAAGTAGCGTGCGTCGCGCAATCGGGACTCGAGCACATTTTCATAATCAACCCGGATTTTAGAAAGCCCTTTGCGTTTGCCATTCAACACAGCCACAAAGCGGCTCATGAGCTTTCCCTTGGCATCATAACAGGCAAAAATCTTCTGATTCTTTTTCATGCAGGAGGCCAAAAGCTCGGGCGGGAGGTCCAAATAAGTTTTGAGAAACGTTCCGTCTATGAGAAAGGGCTCTTCCACAAGATGAGCCGTTGTTTTAAGAAGCTCTTCATCAAGATGTTTCTGATGAAAACGCCCTTCTAAACTTTTTCTTATGATTTTCTTTCTTGCTTCGAATGACAGGTTCACATGCGCCCGGTGCAACGCCTTTAAATATAAATTCCAATCCGCCTTTTCCAATCGAATGGGTTTAGGGGAAAGAAAACGGTGACCGAAGGTGATTCTTCCAGATTTCATTCCCGCGATTTCAAAGGGAATGACTTTAGAATCCAAGAGCGCCACCATCCAACGAATCGGCCGGGGGAAACGGAACCCGGTTGATTCCCAACGCATGAATTTCGGAAAATAAAGGGAGGCGAAAAAATCCTTTAAGATCAACGGAAGTACGGCGTCGGCGGATTTTCCTTTTTCGACTTTTTTAATTGAGACGAATCTTCCCTTCGGGGTTTCCTTGAGGGTTACCTCGGAGAAGGATGCATTTTTACTTTTCAAAAATCCAAGAAGGGCGGGCGTCGGCGAATCCCCTTGATAGGCCTTTTCATAGGAAGGGCCAACAAATTCAACTGTTTGATCGGCTTGACGCTCAAAAAGAGACGCCACAAAAAATGCGATGCGCCGGGGGGCCGCCTCCACTTTGATTTGTTTGGGATCAAATTTATTATTGTCATTTCGGGGCAAAAGACGATTCCCTTCGTGAGAAAGGATTCCATAAATTCTCTTCCCCAATTCTGTGTAAGTTTTTTCTTCTCCATAAATTTGATGAAGTGCGGTTTCTGGTAATTCTTCGGTTCCAATTTCGACTAGGAGATTAGACATAAAGACAATTCAAATTTAAAAATTCAAAATGAAAAATTGTTCCATAAGGCCAATTTTGCATTTTGAATTTTTCATTTTTCATTTTTTTAACGGAAATCCTTGTTCTTTGCGGCTTTCAAGATAGCCTTCTGCGCAGGCACGTGCCAGCGCGCGCACGCGCGCAATATAGCGCGGCCGTTCGCTCACCGAAACCGCACCGCGGGCATCCAAAAGATTAAAAACATGAGAGGTTTTCAGACAAAAATCATAGGCCGGAAGAACCAGCTTTTGCTCCAAAAGACGCTTGGCTTCGCGTTCAAAATCCTCGAAAAGACGGCGCGAAAGCTCAGCATCGGAGGCGTCAAAATTAAATTTTGAAAATTCCTTTTCCCCTTGCAAATGCACATCGCCGTAGGTTATGCCTTTTGTCCACTCAATATCAAAAATCGATTCTTTGTTTTGTAAAAACATCGCAATCCGCTCAAGACCGTAAGTGATTTCGCACGAGACCACTTCAAGATCGATACTTCCGCATTGCTGAAAATAAGTAAACTGCGTGATTTCAAGGCTGTCGAGCCAAACTTCCCAGCCAAGTCCCCACGCACCGAGTGTCGGCGATTCCCAGTCATCTTCCGCGAAACGAACATCATGACTTAAAAGATCAATGCCTACGGCCTTCAAACTGTCGAGATAAAGCTCTTGAGAATTTTGCGGTGCCGGTTTTAAGATAACTTGATATTGGTAATAGTGTTGGGTGCGATGCGGATTTTCTCCGTAACGGCCGTCCGTCGGACGGCGAGAGGGTTCTACATAAGCTGCATTCCAGGGTTCCGGTCCTAAAGCGCGAAGGAATGTATGCGGGGAAAATGTCCCGGCGCCGACTTCTAAATCATAAGGTTGTAAAATCAAACAACCTTTTTGCGACCAATAGTGATTAAGTTTTTGTATTAATTCTTGAAAACTCAGAGACTTGGGCATAGAGGTGGGAATTGTAACAGAAAGGGATGGGGAGGTCAAAAAAGCCCGTGAAAACCCCCGCAGGTTGCCTCCGAACCTCCTGGCCCCAGTCTTCAAACCTATTGGACTGTAGCACTGAGCGGCCCGGAGCAACCTTGCGGGGGAGCTTCTGCCAAAACCCTCGATTTTAAGGAAACAGAGTTCCCTTAAGCCCTAAATCGAGATCTGATTTTTGATTTTCTGAAGTTTGGCTTCTCCGATGCCGCGGACATTGATGAGGTCATCAACTTTTTGGAATTTCCCATTCTGGCTGCGGAATTCAATAATGCGATCCGCCAGAGAAGGGCCAATACCGCGCACCTCTTGAAGCTCTTCAGCTGAGGCTGTGTTGACATTGACCAAAGTCTGGGCCATATCCTGCTTGGCTTCATTCTTTGGTGCAGCGAGCAAGGCGCCCGCAGTTGCGGTGGAAAACGCCACAACGGTTAGTAATAGCACAGCCACTCTTTTCGTGTAATCTCTAAAGGCATAAAGAGTCATAACATCACCTCCTTTCACGCCTGGAAATATAGAGCATATTTTAATATAAGTCAATATATATATGATAATATTTTATATCAATATTTAACATTGCCCTATTGACAAATTGAAAATTCCAAATAAGATAGCCTCATGCTGAAAAACCTCGGTGAAAGGATACGCCAATTCCGCAAGCAGCGAGGGCTCACTTTGGTAGAAATCTCCAAAAGGACCGGCGTTGCCCAGGCCACACTTTCCCGCATTGAGACCGGCACCATGACCGGTACCGTAGAAAGTCATGAAAAAATCGCGGAGGCCATTGGAATCGGCTTAGCCGAGCTTTACGGCACCGTGGACAGCCGCCTGGATAAAACATCGGTGCTCAAAAAAGATGCGGAACACAAGACGAGCCATCTTGGAAAAAATGTTTCCGTGGAGCTTTTAACCACCGAGAGCTCACAGAAAAAAATCACTCCCCTCCTGATCACGCTGCAAGGCAAATCACAGACCCCCACGGAGCAGACGGAGCGCGGCGTAGAAAAGTTTGTCTACGCGTTGGAAGGCGAGGCCAAGGTCAATCTGGAAAAAGACACCTTCGAATTAAAATCCGGGGACTCGCTTTACTTTGATGCTTCCATTCCCCATCATATTGTCAATGAGACCGCCAAAACCTGCCGCCTGATTGCCGCCATTTCCCCATCCAAACTCTAAATTCTAGATTCGAAGCGGCAGAATCTCCTCTTCTAAAAAGGAATAAATTTGCACGGGGTTTTTCTTTTCTCCAACCCGTTTGAGGTCAAACTCGAATCGCAACGCTCCGTAAGAGTCCGGAGAGAGATAAAGAATATCTCTTTCACGAAGAGCCTCTTTCAAGCCTTCATCCAAAACCGGCGCTGCAATAATGGAAGGGTCCCAATGATTCAAAAACCCGTCAAACTTATTTTTTAATTCCCGTTGGGCCTGAGAGGACAGCAGAATAATTTCTACGGCCAATCTTTTTTCATTTGGAAAATCCAAATTTTCAAAAGAAATTTTTTGAAGCTCTGACATCCACAGGACCCCGATACCCTGAAAATCGAGATGGAATACGGAATGGTTCTTTTTTTGTTCCAATACGGTTAAATTGATATTCCGGCCAAGCGCCCAGGCCAGCCCCTTGCGAAAAAAGATAGGACTTATGCGGGAATCTGCCAAAGGCCCCCTTTTTAAGGGCCAAATTTCCTCGGACGGAGCGATCAAATAATTCCATTTAAAATTTCTTGCCAGGAATTCCATGCCTCCGCTGTGGCGGCGGAGGCTATCCGTCAAAATAACCCCTTTCAATCGCTTGATCCCCCGGGATTTCAGATAAGGTCCCACGATCCATTGAGCCTGATTGGAAGGCTTTCCCCGTCCTGCGTGAAGGAGCCACTCCCCTTCCCGGCCCTCACTCAAACTAAAAATTTCATTTTGTCCGGCCGCAAACATCGTCAATTGAAGACTTGAAGATTTATCCGGCCGCAGGAATGAAAATCCCAGGGCAAGCCAAAGGCCCATCAGCGTCAGCTTGACCGGAATCCTCCATGGGCCAAACAGCTTTGCCTTCCCTGAATGGCTGTGAAGCCCTACCAAGGCAAGCGCTGTGGCGTAATAAATAAAAAGGTTTAAGCTCGACGGTGAAGGAAAATAAAGATAGCCCCAATCAAAACGCGCAAATCCTTGAATCCATGCCAGTGAAGCCCAGCCGAAAAATTGCGCCAGTTCCGTCCAGACAGTTCCAAGAAAAGGAATTGAGCTTGTGAGAAGAGCAGCCATCGCAGAAAGCAATCCCAAATGCATCAAGGGCACCGCTCCGAGATTGGCCAGAAGACTGATGGGGGAAAACAAATTAAAGTAATAGAGCACCAGCGGAAACGTTCCAAGTAACACCATGAGACTTTGAAGGAGGCTGTCCACACGGTGCATCCAGACCTCCTGATTTTTATAAAAAAGGATAAGGCAAAAGACTGAAAGAAATGAAAGTTGAAAAGAGATTTGGTAAATCACGCGCGCGTCCAAAAGAATCAAAATAAAAAAAGCCATAAAAAAAGTGTTCAAGGAATGGCGCTCTCGCTCCATCAAAAGTGCGAGAAATCCCGCCCCAGCCATCCAGCCGGCGCGTTGAACAGGGATTCCGGCGCCCGCAATAAAGACATAAACAACGGTTGTGATCAGCCCGATGAAGGCGGCCTGTTTTTGCCTTTTTCCAAGCATAAGGACAAACGCAAATATGCTCCCCGCCACGAGCGCAATATTGAGGCCAGAGATTGCGAGGAGATGCCTCCCGAGAGTTCACCGTAAGAATATTGGGAAAAGGGCTCAAAATTGATACTTTCTGTCTCACTTTTGGAAATTTTGCATGAAATTTCAACTTCGCCGGATATTTTTACTACTATTTTGGTGTCTAAAAGCCTCAAAAAGTTCTTTTTTTTCCAGTGATCGGAAACACCCCCTAAGTTGTC
>JACPXM010000025.1 GCA_016196545.1 Candidatus Omnitrophota bacterium | reverse complement strand
TTCATGGGAATCTTCATCTGTGAAACCCAAAAGATGCTGTAAGGCTTCGGCCAAATGCCGCAGATTTAATTCATTGGTCAAAGCTTGGATAAGCTGCGTCCCCTGAAGGCCGCTCTGAACTCCATAGGGGAGGCCGCGAAAAACCATGGTGCTCAAAATACGGTTCGTGCGAACATTTTGAAGCATTTCAACCAAAGTATTCTGCATGGTAAACAGCACTTCGCGGTCTGATGGCAGGGCTGGATTTAATTTCAAAACCGCGCTCATAAACTGCATGTCCGTTGGCAGGTCAGCACGCATTTCTGATCTCAAAGCGCTAAAATGTTTTCTGATTTCACTTTTTACTTTTTCGCCGTCAAAACCCAGCTCGCGGAGTTCGCTCTTAGTGCTGTGAACAAAGGGAGCGGTTTCCCAGGTTGAGGCCGTAATCGCCGGCGAGACAAAACGCAGGACGGACTCCACATAATTTTCCCGGCCGTCGAAATTTTCCAATTTAGGCGTGATTAAGGCGTAACGATAGCCGCGCGATTCGAAATATTCTTTGAACGGGCCGGCGTGAAAACCTCCGGTAACAACCGCGGCTTTTGTCTGGCCCGTTTCACGCAGACGCTTTTCGATGTTCTCAAGCATGATGCGGTCACGGGCTTTTGCTTCTTCGTAGAAAGCGACAGCCTGGTTGAAGATGAGATTCACTTCGCCCCTAACGGGGCTCGCAATGACAGAATGGTTGTCATTGCGAGGAGGCGAAGCCGACGAAGCAATCTCGCTTCGAGATTCTTCGCCCTTTCGGGGCTCAGAATGACGACTCAATGTTTTTAATCTCTTTGAGAATTTACTTGGGAGGATGAATTTTTTTCGGCTTTGAACACGCTCAAAATCCTCGGGGGTTAATTCAAGCGCAAAAAGGTTAGTCAGAAGTTTGTCATCGTTTAATAACCGGAGAATATATTTCTCACGGGATGATGCGGCAAGCTTTCGAATGATTCTTCCGGAGAGCGCATTCATTTCTGCAAATAAGCTGCTGCCGTCCAGTTCGCTCTGCAGAATAAGATGCCCGATAAAAAGCTTCACGTTGGGAAAGCCTTCCGAATCAAAACTGCGGGGAAGATAGTGAATCATTTTTTCAAATAAAAGTCCTGTCTCAGGGTCCGGAAGCTGGCTTTGCGAGAGCGTGGATTTTAAAAGCCGTTCGACTTCCCGATAAATGGGTTTTGGAGTCATTTTGATCATTTTAAGAAAGGCTTTGCGCTCCGCGCCGAACGCATTCATATCCAGCTTGGATTCAATCTCAGAGAGTTTCATCATGCGATAGAGCATGGGCCATTCAAGCTGCCACGATGGGTTGGCGAGATCGGTTTCTAAATATTTCTCAGCCTGCTTTTTTAGATAAAAAATCCAATCTTTGGGCGGCAGATGGTCTTTTTCGAAATTTTCTTCGCGCTTTAAAAATTCGCGCAGGTCTTTGCTCAGATAAAGATTCGAAAGCTGAGTGAGTTTTTGTTTGGCTGAGGAAAGAAAT
>JACPXM010000024.1 GCA_016196545.1 Candidatus Omnitrophota bacterium | reverse complement strand
TTATATAGCTAAGGACGAACAATTTATAAATCATGAAGCAAAATCGACGCATTTTTTTTTTTTTGTTTCTAGCCGGCTAACGTACAAAAATTTTCACGAAGTAGGAGGACAATGTCTGTATGAAGAAGCTAAAAAATTATTCGATACCATTAGAAATATAGTATTAAGACTCGGATATGAGCATGGCATTTTGCTTCAAATTTGCCTTCAAAATTTGCAAACAAACACAGAGCATTTATATGAATTCAAAGAAAAAATGCCCGGGTTATTTTTGATGGACCATTACAAGTGGTTGTTGATTGGGAATGGCGCAATAAAGAAAATATTTTATCCAACGAATCAAAAAAACAGCGCGCTCTATGGAGCTGAAATTGCGTTGGGGCCGCTTGAGGTTAAAGAATTAGATGAAATTCTTCAGCATCGAAAAGAACAATTAGCGCTTAACCAATATGCGAAGCTTCCCATGGATGCGGAAGTAATCAAATATTTGTATTCTGCATGTAATGGTAGTTTGAAAGATATTTTTTCAGTTTGCACAAAATTAATGAGCTCTTTAGACGGTTATCAAATAAACTCCGAGGTAAATCTGGAGGCGGCAAAGCCAACTATAAAAAAAATCTTGCAGGAGCATCTACAAGAAAAAAATCTTACGGCTTTGTCGTTTGAAATTATGGAATTTTTGGCGAAGAAGGGGCACGCGGCTTCGAGTGTTATTGCTGACCAATTACAGAAAAGGCGCCCCAATATCTCTAAAATTCTTAATCATTTGAATAAGGCAGGATTGGTTCAAATGGAGGTGCGAGGACGGAATAGAATATATTATCCCTTAACGGAGGTAAAACTTGCATTCGGAGAAACTTCGAGGATGGAATAGCATCGAACGGGATATGAGAATGGCTGGGTACTCAGATACAGAAATCGAAACAGCCGAGAAATCTTTTTATCAGGGCATTATGCTGTTAATGCGGATCTTTCGAGTTTCTTCCCGCGCTGATAAATCTTCGAAATCTATAGCGGATACTCGTGGGAATTTGATTGTATAAAATTGTATAAAATGATAAATTCTTCCTCGAAAGAGGAAGCGATGGTCAAGGGACGACGATATAATTTAACAAAAGCTGCAAAGCGTATAGGCGTTCACCGTCTTACACTTTATTATTGGATGAAAAAGGGATGGATTAAGCTCCATCGGGATCACCGCGGATTTCCGGTTTTTACTGAAGCGGATATAAAAAAGATCATTTTGTGGCATAAAAAATTGAGATAATAGAGAAACGAAAGGTTCGCTATGCGAGTCGCCGTTTATACAAGAGTAAGCACCGAAGATCAGGCACGCGAGGGGTTCTCTCTTGAAGTGCAAAAACAGGTTCTCAAAGAGCTCATTCACAGAAACGGCTGGACCCTTGCTTGCAGTATTCCGAATCGGGATATTTATGAGGATGATGGCTATACGGGCTCTAACATGGACCGCCCTGCCTTTAAGATTTTAAGGTCTGATGCAATGCGCAAGTATTTTGATCTCATTCTTGTATACAAACTCGACCGCCTTAATCGAAAATTGAAAGATATGTTGAATTTTTTGGAAGAGCTGGATCAGCTTGGTATTAGCATCAAGTCTGCGACAGAGCCTTTTGATACCACTACAAGTGCTGGGAAATTTCTCATTCAGATGCTTGGAAGTACGGCTGAATTTGAAAGAAACCGGCTGATTGAGCGTGTATTCCCCGGCATGGTGATGGGCGTCAAAAATGGGCACTGGCAAGGTGCTCGGTATGCACCGTATGGTTATAAGTACAATAAGGAAATAAAAAAATTAGAAGTGGTTCCAGATGAAGTCGAAGTTGTCAAAAAAATATACGACATGTATCTCTCGGGTTCTTCTACAGGCAAAATAGCAGGCCATTTTTATCATCAAGATATACCTACCCGAAGTGGCGGGAAGTTCCATTCAAAATTGATTGGCGATATTTTGAAAAACAAGGTGTATCTTGGAAATCTTGTTTGGAATAAACATCATTATGATACCCGCACAAAAACAAAGAGCGGAAAAGGTTATCGTTATATTAAGAATCCCGCGTCCTCATTGATCGAAGTCAGCGGGGTGCATGAACCCATTATCGATCAAAACAAATTCGATCGAGTGCAAGCAAAATTGAAAGCTAATAAAAAAGGAAGTGGAGTTCCCAAATTCAAAAATAATATTTACTATCTTTCTGGGGTGCTTTATTGCGCGGAATGTGGTCTGAGGTATCATGGCATTATGATAGTTTCAAACCACCGAACGGGAGGAAAAAAACCTTGGTATCGCTGCCTATCCAGAGGGTATCCCTATATAAGTTGCAGGAATGGGCAAGTCAAGGCGGAGGATTTAGAAGAGCCGATATTTGGGATTTTAGATATTATCGCTGAACAGCTTCCTTTTAAGGAGGCGTTTGAAGATTCACTTCGTCAAGCTTCAAAAGAACCTGCTGAGCATTATTCAAACGAATTTGAGCTTAAAAATCAACTTTTGGATCGAAATCTTAAAAACCAGAGTGATCTTTATGATTTATACAGAGAACAGCGGATTAATATTGAAGTCTATCGGCAAAAAGCAGATGAAATGCGACAGGAAGAAACTGGCCTCAAAAAAGATATGAGAGCCTTGCAAATGACTATAATCGACGGTCAGAGGGGAATTGAGGACCGGCTGCGAGTTCAGAATTTCTTGCGCGGTTTACAGGGGCAGGATCAGGATAGTGAGTGGTCTGACACGGACAAGAAAGAGTTCATGAGGATCATATTTAAAAAGGTAGTTATCCGAGACGGGGAAATAGTTTCCAAATCACTTGAAATGCACGAACCTTGGAACTTCTTATATAGGAAAGGGTTACAATGTCAGACGAAACAGTTATGCCAAAAAAGGAAAATAGGAAGACAGTCGTATGTATTAAGACATTCGGTTGCCAGATGAATCAATATGACAGTCAAGTGGCGCGGGGGCTGTTGGAGGCCGAGGGCTATCAAGTCGTCAGCGAGGATGAGGAAAATCAAACTCTCAAAGGAGCTGATTCCCAAATTGCAGGGAACCTTGGTGCGCCAGGAGTTGATGTGGTTTTAATGAACACATGCTCGGTGCGTGAACACGCCGAAGACAGGGTTTACGGGCGGCTGGGCATGCTCGGGAAAGAAAAAAAGAGTCATCCGAATCTCGTGATCGGTCTTATGGGATGCATGGTTGAAGAACATAAGGAGAAACTTTTCAAACGATTTCCTCAGCTGGATTTCATGGTGGGCACGAGAAATATCAAAGAAATTCCCGCGCTGATTGAGGAAGTCTGGCACTACCGGAAACAAGTTGCGAGGATTAAGCAGGACGGGCTTTCGATTGAGTATACCGAATTCATCAAGCGCACAAGCCCTTTTCATGCCTGGCTGCCTATTATGACCGGCTGCGACAAAGTTTGCACTTTTTGCATCGTGCCGATCACACGAGGAAGTGAAGTTTCCATGCCCGCGCGGGAAGTTTATCGCGAGGCGAGCCGTTTGGCGGGTGAGGGCGTCAAATGGATTACGCTCTTGGGGCAGAATGTGAATAGCTATCATGGAGAAACTTTGAGTGCCGGAGCACCAGAACACCAGAGTACCCGTAAATTAACGGGTGATGGGTGTGCAGGTGCACCAGTGACCTTTCCAAAACTGCTCGACATGCTCTGCCAAATCGAAGGTCTTGAAATGATTTCTTTTACCACCTCTCATCCCCACGATGCCACGGAAGAATTGTTTCAAGTCATTGCGAAAAATCCCAAAATATCGCGGAGATTTCATCTGCCGCTGCAATCGGGCTCTGACCGGGTTTTAAAGCGCATGAAGCGCCTACACACCTATCAGGCCTATAAAGCCAAAATCGACCGATTAAGAATGCTGGTTCCTGATATTGCGATAACCAGCGATATTATTACGGGTTTTCCGGGGGAAACAGAGCGGGATCATGAAGCGACGGTAAATGCCCTTAAAGAAATTCGTTTTGACGGAGCCTATATTTATAAGTATTCCGTTCGGCCCGGGACACCCGCTGCGAAATTAGGCGACGATATTCCGCGTTCGGTGAAAGCGATAAGACTTCGGGAACTTCTGAACCTTCAGAGTCAGATTACCGAGAAAATCCATCGAAGTTGGATCGGAAACTCCGCCCGCGTTTTTATTGAAGAGTTAAACCCAAAAAATTCTTTACAGCTGAAGGGCCGTTTGAGTCAGGATAAAAAAGTAGTTTTTGAGGGTTCCCCGCAGTGGGTGGGATCCTTTCGCGAAATTGAAATTACAGGCCTTCACCACGAAACTTTTTTGGGAAAAGAAAAGCGGCTTGAGACGGGTTTGGGGGGTGTTGGGGTCGATCTTACTTCGCCGCCTCAAACCGCTTGGAAGAATCGATAAACTTCAAAGATCAAATATAAGGCCAGACACTGATCAAATTGCGCCCATTGCGCTTGGAAGCATAAAGGGCCTGGTCTGCTTCGGTCATGAGCTCGTCAAGACTTTTATTCATCGTCGGAGCGTAGAAGGTTATTCCGCAGCTTAGAGTGACGGGGACTTGAATAGTTCCTGCTGCAAGTTCCCTCGTCGCAAAAGATTTTCGAATGCGTTCCATCACCTGATAAATCGCCACATGAAATTCCGAACTATCCATTTTTTTATTAGGGTCTCTTGAAAGGTGATTCATAAGAATCAAAAATTCCTCACCCCCCAAGCGATAAACTGGATTTTCCTGTCGGATATTGCTTCTGAGAAGCTCCGCCGCGACTTTTAAAATTTGATCTCCCGCAATATGTCCGTGGGTATCATTGACTTTTTTAAAATGATCAATGTCCACAAGCACCAAGGCGACCTCTGTCCGATTGGCCTTTGCTTCGTTGAGCATTTGTGTGCAATTGCTCTTTTTCAATTTCTAAAGCAATTTGATTGGAAAGAATCTGAAAGAAAGTCAATTCGGTATTACTGTAGGGTGTTAAATTTTTTCTTATTCCCACCAAAAGGCAGCCGGCAATACCCTGGGGCGTTTGAATTTTGACACAGACTTCGGTGTGATGGAGATCCAAATCACGTTCCAGGCTTCTAAAAAAAGGATGCATATGGGTGGGGGAGTTCAATTCCTTGCGGACCACAATGCGATTGGTGCGGCGAATAAATTGAAGCTCTTTCATATCGCTAAGAAACCATTTCATAACCGGTGTTTCTTGTTCCAGTGCCAGTAAATGTAAGGGGAGTTTGTGTTCACCTGAAGAATAGCGAATCGGATAATTTGCGTGATCTCGGTCAAGAAGTGCCAGTGATACATGGGAAGCCTGAAGCTGTTTGGCTAGAGATTTAGTGACCCAGTCCATGAATTGCTCACGATGGGAAAAGTAAAGCATGCCCTCGGAGGTTAGTTCTAAAAACCGCTCAGTCATCTGATTGTGATTTGTGTCGTTCATAGCAGCACCTATTAAGAAACATAACTTACAAAGGTTACAATCGCAACTAAAATAATATAACATTTGCATATTAAATATGAATAATAGACATCGAGTAAACTTAGTTTACGACTATTGGAAGATGTAACTAAGCGCTGCAAAGAGGGATATCATTTGTTAAGCGCTTTAGGAAGTTTGATCAAACGTCATGAGTTTAAGCGAATAACCAAAAACTTGTTTTATCTTTCCTAACTTTCAAGTAGATTCAATCCATTTCGCCCCTGTCCGCAAAAAATTACGGTACTCCTATGAAAAAGTTCGTTACCGCAGAAGAAATGAAATGGATGGATCAAAAGGCTATTTCCGAATATGGTATTCCGAGCATCGTTTTAATGGAAAATGCAGGCCGAGGTGTTGCGGAGGTTGCATGGGGCCTTTTAGAAAGACAGATTCACAATGTCCTGATTCTTTCTGGCTCCGGTAATAATGGAGGAGATGGTATGGCGGCCGCCCGCCATTTAAAAAATAAGGGGCTAAAGGTACAGGTGGCTTTGTTGGGGGATGAGGAAAAACTCAAAGGAGATGCAAAATTACAATCTCAAATTATTCGCAAAATGAATATTCCTATAGAACCGATAGGAGAATTTTTTGACACTCCAAAACTTATTGCCCAAGTGCGGAATTCCGGGCTTATCATCGATGCTGTGTTCGGAGTCGGATTAAACCGCCCCCTTGGCGCGTACCCTCAAAAAATATTTAAACTTGTCAATGATTGCACGGCCGATGTGCTCGCTATTGATTTGCCTTCCGGGATCCACGCCGACACCGGAGAGATTATGGGTGCAGCCCTGAAGGCCACGGTTACAGCCACTTTAGCGGTTGCAAAAAGGGGCCTATTCGAGGGGGAAGGACCCCGCTATGCCGGCAGGATTTGCGTTGTCGATATAGGAATACCGAAGGAGCTATTGAATTGACTTGTCAGGGTCATTTATGAATTCTTACGATATCGCGATCATCGGCGCGGGGCCGGGAGGCTCAGAGGCTGCGCTTTCTGCGAGGCGCCACGGCCTCAAAGTGGCTTTGATCGACAAATCTCAGGCCGGCGGGACTTGCCTGAACTTGGGCTGCATTCCTACCAAGACCCTTCTGGCAAGCGCAAAGCATTATGTTCGCATGAAGGCCACGGACCGCTGGGGTTTAGCGGCTGGTCCCCTCACTTTTAATTGGCAGGCCATTTTGCAACGCAAGGAAGAAATCGTCCGGGGAATTCGCAATCAACTCACACAGCAAATCAAGCAAGCCGGAGTCGATTGGGTCGGGGGGTGTGCCACCTTGTTGGGAAATCAGAAAATTGAAATTACGAACCCAAATGGGAAAAAAATAATAGAAGCGAAAAACATTCTATTGGCCACGGGTTCAAGGCCCGGAACACTTTTTGATTTAATCTTTGATTCAAAACATATTTTTTCCTCCGATGACATCCTTTCGATTGAGCACGTCCCTCAAAGTCTTGTGATTCTCGGTGCCGGTGCCGTGGGCGTGGAATTTGCTTCCCTATTTCAGGCCTTCGGTACCCAAGTGACCCTGCTTGAAAGGATAGACCGTATTCTTCCTTTAGAGGATGCCGATTGCGCCCGACGACTCGAAACTCTTTTTTCACGACGCGGCATAGAAATCGTAACCTCTTGTAAAGTGAAGGGAATTAAAAAAAAGGGAAAAGGGGTTGGGGTGATTTTGGAAAACGGGCGCGAGATCGAAGCGGAGGCCGTTTTGCTGGCCGTCGGCCGAATTCGGAATCTCGAAAATATCGGCCTTGAAAAACTTGGGGTTTGTATCAAAAAAAGCGGTGCCCTTGAAGTTGACGAGTTTCTTGAAACAAACGTCAAGGGCGTTTATGCCATGGGCGATATTTTGGATTCGCCGCCTCTGGCCCATGTTGCCTCCTACGAAGCGGAATGTGTCATTTCAAATCTCATCTCCGGCAAGCCGAAGCCTGTCTCCTACCGCGCCGTTCCCAGCTCGGTTTATTCGGATCCCGAGGTTGCCCATGTCGGAACCGTGGGGGATATCGCCGAAGAGAATCTCATCTCCGTCAAAATCCCTTTTCAGGCGGTTGCAAAGGCCCAAATTGAGGCGGAAACCGAAGGTTTTTTTAAAATGGTTGCAAGCCGGCGAGACGGAGAATTGCTTCAAGCCGCCGCAATTGGAGCAGGTGTCAGCGAATTGATGCCGGAGGCAACGCTTGCGATTCAGAAACGTCTTAGGGTCCAGGATATTGCCGAAACGGTTCATGCCCATCCCACAGTTTCCGAAATCCTTTTGATTGCCGCGAAAGCCATTGTGTCCAAGCTTAAAGCTTTGTGATTGACAGGCTAACGGTATTTTGATAGAACGCGCCTTCATAAGCTGAGGTTTTTTGTGAGTGTTGCGGCCGTTAAACGATTACCGAATTGGTTGCGTAGAAATTTGCCCGAGCGTTCCGCGATTTCCACGCATCAAATTCTTGAAAAGTATGCTTTAAACACGGTCTGTGAATCGGCGCGCTGTCCCAATCAAAGCGAATGTTATTCCATGCGGACGGCCACCTTTATGATTTTAGGGAATCGTTGTACCCGTCGCTGTGGTTTTTGTGCGGTGGAAACCGCGAAGCCCTCTGAGCCGGAGGCGGATGAACCCGAACGCGTGGCACAAGCCGCCCATGAACTGGGTCTTCGCTATGTCGTGATTACCTCGGTGGCGCGCGACGATTTAATAGATGAAGGCGCGCATCATTTTGCGCAAACCCTTCGGGCCGTGCGCGGGCTTCTGGAAGATGTCAAAATTGAAGTTTTAACCCCGGATTTTCACGCGCGTCCGGAATTAATTAAAATGATCCTTTCGGCGGAGCCGGATGTCTTTAATCATAATATCGAGACTGTACGCCGGCTTCAGCGGCGGCTAAGGCCTCAGGCGGATTATGAGCGTTCGCTCGGCGTGCTAAAAATTGTAAAACAAATCGCAGCGGAGTGCGTTACGAAAAGCGGACTCATGCTCGGCCTCGGTGAAACCGATGAAGAAATTTTTGAAACCGCCGAAGATTTGTTGATGTCGGGCTGCAATATTTTGACTTTGGGTCAATATCTTTCTCCTGGCCTCGACTATTTACCCGTAGAAAATTTTGTGGAACCAGCACGCTTTGAGGATTTTCGCCTAAAGCTTAAATCGATGGGTTTTTGCGAAGTTTATGCGGGGCCTTACGTGAGAAGTTCCTATCACGCGGGGGAAATATTTGAAAAGGCTCAAGATGCAAAATAAGCCCCTCTTTAGCGTATTTTGTTCTTTTGTTTGTTAATAAGGAGACACGTGTCATGGTCGAGATTATTTTAGAGGGTCTTCCCGCAAATGTTGAAGAAGGGACCATTCAAAATTGGTATTTTGAAGAGGGGGATCCGGTGAATGAGGGGGACGAGTTGGTCGAGTTAACGACGGAGGAGGGGCCGATTACGGTTCAGGCCTCAAAATCGGGAATCCTTGCGGAAGTTTATTATGACGAAGGGGAGGTTGTGGCCAAAGGGGAAGTCCTTTGCACGATTGACGACGAAGAATCCGAGGACAAAGATGAGGAAGACAAGGAGTAAATTTTATGCCCATGCATGAAGCCAACCGAATGCTGCGCCTGCCACCCTATCTTTTTACGATTGTTGACAATTGGAAACGCGAGGTGCGGGCTCAAGGCATGGATGTCATTGATTTCAGCATGGGAAATCCCGATTTTGAACCGCCGCCCCATGTGACGGCCGCGCTTCGGGAAGCGCTCAAAATGAAGGGCATTCATAAATATTCGAAGTGGGATGAAGAAATTGAGCGCAATTTGCGCCGCGCCATCTCCAAATGGTATTTTGAGCGCTTCGCCGTCGAGTTGGATCCAGATAAGGAGGTACTTCCTTTAATCGGCTCCAAAGAAGGGATTGCCCATCTCTCTTTAGCCTTTCTCAATAACGATGATTTAGCCTTGGTGCCATCGCCGGCTTATCCGGTTCATTTTAACGGCGTCATCATGGCCGGTGGCATTTTGTACAACATTCCTTTAAAGGAGGAAAACCACTATTTGCCGGATTTTTCCACGATTCCGCGCGAAACCACACGGCTTTCCAAGCTTATGTTTTTGAGCTATCCGCATAATCCCACCACCGCGACCTGCGATTTGGAGTTTTTTCAAAAAACCATTCACTGGGGTCAGGATAAAAATATCATTGTGGCGCATGATCTCACCTATTCCGATATTGTGTTTGGCGCAAAGAAGGCGCATAGCCTTCTGGAGGTAAAGGGTTCGAGGAAATTTTGCATTGAATTTCACACGCTTTCGAAGTCCTACAGCATGCCCGGTTGGCGGCTGGGATTTGTGGTAGGCAATCGCGACATTCTGGCCAGTATTGCAAAGACCAAAAGTTATGTGGATTTCGGAATTTTTCGTGCGATTCAATATGCGGCCACGGCTGCCCTCACAGGGCCTCAGGGGTATGTCAAAAATCTTGTGACCGCCTACAAAAAGCGCATTGATTATTTCATCGACGGCATGAACCGCATCGGCTGGAAATCCAAAAAGCCTTCCGCAACCTTCTACAGTTGGCACCGTATCCCTCAGCCTTATCATCAATTGACTTCGATGGAATTTACGGAGATTTTAATGCGTGAAACGGGAGTAGCCGTGGCTCCCGGCACGGGGTTTGGAGAACAAGGGGAAGGCTATGTGCGCTTTGCCATGGTGGTCCCTGAAGCCCGGATGAAAGTCGCGCTCGAGCGTATTCAGAAATTTCTCACTCAAAAGGTTTAGCCCATGGCCACGGGTTCCGGCCGCCGTCGTCCTCGAGTTTCAAATCCCATCGGAGTTTTTGATTCCGGCTTAGGCGGGCTTACGGTGGTCCGGGAAATACGCCGCAGGCTTCCTTCAGAATCCATCGTCTATTTTGGGGACATTGCCCGATTGCCTTACGGCATTAAATCCAAAGAACAAATCCTCAGTTACTCCATTCAAAACACCCTTTTCCTTGTAAAACGTAAGGTGAAGGCCGTCGTGATTGCTTGTAACTCGTCTTCAAGCGCTGCCTTCCGTTTTTTAAAAAATCATTTTCGTTTGCCGGTGATTGATGTCATTGAACCTGCCGTTCAAAGTGCGTTTGTTGGAATTCATCGCAACGGGGTACGTATCGGTGTGCTTGCGACCTCTTCGACGATTGCAACGGGTGCCTACGAGAAGGCGATTCATAAAAAAGACCCCTCCGCGAAAGTATTTCAAATGGCCTGCCCGCTTTTTGTTCCGCTTGTGGAAGAGGGATGGCGAGAGGGAAAAATTGTTCGGGACATTGTGAAATATTACTTACGGCCGATTAAAAGATTTAGACCTGAGAGTTTAATTTTAGGTTGCACCCATTACCCGTTGCTGCGTCCCGTGATTCAGCGGGAAATGGGACCGGCGGTACGCTTAATTGATTCCGCAAAACCCACGGTTGAGAAACTTTCTTCACTTTTGAATGAAAACGAGTTAAGCTATCCCGATTCTCGCAGAGGATTTTTAAAAATTTATGTCAGTGATCTTCCAAGGAATTTTATTCGAGTCGGAGAAACATTCCTTGGAGAAAAACTGCACCATGTCGAATTAGTGAGGCAGAAATGAAACGTAAGGCCGTATGTTTATTATCTGGAGGGCTTGATTCAACCACGTGTCTTTATATGGCGCGACGCGAAGACTATGAGGTGACCGCTTTAGTGGTGAATTACGGGCAGAGCCATTCCCGGGAAATCAAAAGTGCCCGTGAAATTTGCACCGACCTTGATCTTCCATTCTGGGTCGTTCCTTTGACACTGCCCTGGGGCGGCAGCGCGCTTTTGGATCCTCATCTGTTAATTCCTATGGGTCGCGATGAAAAAATGATGCAAAAGGAAATTCCCGCGACTTATGTGCCGGCCCGAAATACGATTTTTCTTTCCCTTGCCGCATCTTTAGCTGAAGTGCTCGGAGCCGAGAGTATTTTTATCGGTGCCAATGCCATTGATTACAGCGGTTACCCCGATTGCCGCCCTGACTACCTCGCTGCCTATGAACGAATGATTAAGTTTGGCACCAAACAGGGATTCAATGGAAAAAAATTGAAGATTGAAGCCCCCTTGTTGCGGCTCTCCAAACGGACCATTATCCTTCTTGCCGCGTCCTTGAAGGTGCCCTTTGAAAAAACATGGTCCTGCTATCAGGGCAAGGAGATGCCTTGTGGAGATTGTGATGCCTGCCGCATACGTCAAAAGGGATTTCAAGAAGCCGGCCTCGAAGATCCTCTGATTTATTATGCAGCATCCCCCAACGTCTAAAACCGCTCGTATTTCAGAAATATTTTCTTCATTGCAAGGCGAAGGAACTCTTGCCGGCCAGCGGCATCTTTTCATCCGATTTGAGGAATGCCATATTCATTGTGAATATTGTGATGAACTGCATAAAAAGGGACGGGACTTCACGCTTGAAGAGGTTTTAGAGCAGGTCAATCTTTTGGAAACCACCTCGGGTCCCCATTCCTTTGTGAGTCTGACCGGAGGGGAACCGCTTCTTTATGTCTCATTTCTAAAATCTCTTATGCCGCTTCTTAAGGCCAAAGGCTTTCGGATTTATTTGGAAACCAACGGCATTTTAGGAAAGGCCTTGGAAGAAGTCATTGGTGGGTGTGACTTGATTGCCATGGACATCAAGCTGCCGAGCGTTACCAAGGAAGACAATTTCATCGGTGAGCACGAACAATTTATCAAACAGGCTCAAACTAAAGAGTTGTTTGTTAAAATCATTGTCTCTAAAGATCTATTTTTCCCAGAATTTGAAGAAGCCTTGAAACTGATTGAAAAGTACGCTCCGGGCAGTCCGGTCATTTTACAGCCGGTTTCCAATCAGAGAGAAGGTCATGAAGATCTGGAACTTATGGATTTTTTAATGGAAATGCAAAAACGCGGGATGGCGATTCATCGCGACCTTCGTATCCTCCCCCGGTTTCACCGCATTCTTAACCTTCGATAGGAGAGATTCCCATGAGGCCCGACGGACGTAAATATGCCGAATTAAGGAAAGTTACGATTAAGAAAGGATATTTAAAAAACGCCTACGGCTCCTGCTTGATTGAAATGGGCAACACACGGGTGATTTGTGCCGCAAGCGTCGAGGAAAAAGTCCCTCAGTTTTTGAAAAATCAAAGCAAGGGGTGGTTGACCGCCGAATATGGCATGCTTCCTGCGTCCACAAACGAACGCATGGCCCGTGAGGCCACAAAAGGACGTCTTTCGGGAAGAACCCAGGAAATTCAAAGACTGATTGGAAGATGCCTGCGCTCCGTGGTCGATATGAAAAAATTGGGCGAAAGAACCATTTGGATTGATGCCGATGTCATTCAGGCGGATGGGGGAACACGCACGGCCTCCATTACCGGTGGTTTTATCGCACTTGCAGAAGCGATAGAAAAACTTCGAAAGGGTGGCTTGATTCAAGAAAATCCCATTACGGAATATGTTGCGGCTGTAAGTGTGGGCATTGTTGGGAGAAAAACTTGTCTTGACCTTTGTTACCAGGAAGATTCCAAGGCTGAGGTGGATATGAATGTTGTGCTGACGGGATCCGGTAAATTTGTCGAGGTGCAGGGAAACGCCGAAGGGAATCCCTTTTCCAATCAAGAATTATCCCGACTCATTGCTTTGGCCAAAAAAGGGATCGCGGAATTAATCGAGATTCAAAAAAGAAACACCCATCTTTAATCAGCCAGATGAAAAAATCCCTGCTTGTTGCCACAACCAATGAGAAAAAATACTCCGAGATACGCTCCCTCCTGCAGGATTTGGATCTTGAAATCGTCAGTCTAAGGGATTTATCTCCTATTCAAGAAGTACCTGAAAGTGGCGTAACGTTTGAGAAAAATGCGGAACTGAAGGCGGTGGGGTATGCCCAACAAACGGGTCTGATGACGCTGGCCGAAGATTCCGGGCTTTGTTGTGATGCCCTGGAAGGCGCCCCCGGCATTTATTCTGCGCGTTTTTCCGGCGAGGGAAAAAACGATGGCGACAACAATCAGAAACTCTTAAGGCTCCTTGAAAAAGTTCCGGATAATTGCCGCGGCGCCTATTTTAAATGTGTTGCAACGCTTGCTCAATCGGGAAAAATCCTCGCTTCCTTTGATGGGGAAGTTCACGGTGTGATTGCCAAGGAACCTCGTGGAAAAAACGGTTTTGGTTACGATCCTCTATTTATTTATCCCCCTTACGGAAAAACTTTTGGCGAGATTCCTCAAGACATGAAATTTAAAGTCTCTCACCGTACCCGCGCTCTTGAAAAGGTGGGGGTGTATTTAGCGACCCTTTTCAATCCTTAGGTGCCAGGGCGATCGATTTGTTTATTATTTTTAAAATATGCCGATAATTTTTTTGGAGAGAATCGCATATGATGAACTTTCAATACTCTCAAGCTCGCCTGAGCATTAAATTCCTCGTGACTTGGTTTTTAATGCTTGTAGGAATCAGTTATGTGTTTGGTCTAATCAATATTTATAATAATACCGGATTCAGTTTTACGGGTGTTGTCGTTCATTATCGCGGTGCAGTCGGTGAGGAACTTCCCCTCGAATTTGCCTTTTCAAAACTGATCCACGAGCATCATGTTCACTTATTCAGCATTTCGATGTTATTTTTTCTTGTCGGACTTTTATTTGCCTTCACCAACCTTCCGGAAAAGATCAAAGTTGTTTGCATCAGTATGCCCTTTGTGGGAATGGCCCTCGATTTTGCGAGCTTTTGGTTGATGGTCTTTCAATCTCCCCTATTTGCGTGGATCGCAATGGTTTTTGGATCCCTCATGGCGATTTCTTTTTTTCTTTTGTTGGGCCGGCCCCTTTATGAGATGTGGTTATTGCCCCTATTCCTAAAAATTACAAACAATCAATTGCCCTGGTTTTTAAAATAATCTTTTGTTATACATGCGATATCCTTTTATTCTGATGCTTTTTCTATTCTGTTCACCCTTGCTCGGGGAGAACCCAAAAGATAGGTTCCCTTTTCAATCTCTCGATGCCAAGGGCGCTGCATTTGTGGGTTCTGAATCCTGTGCCGCATGCCATGAAAAGGAAGCTAAAGAATTTTTACAATCGACTCACTCCAGAATCGATATCCCCGAGGGAAAATCTGAAGTTCATGGTTGCGAGATGTGCCATGGGCCGGCGAGTTTGCATGTCGATAAGGGGGGAGGCACGGATAACATTGTCAATCCCAAGACAAATCCTTCCTCGTGTTTTACATGCCACACAGATAAAAAATTCCAATTTCAATTGCCTTCCCATCATCCTGTCTTAGAAGGGAAGATGAGTTGTAGCGATTGCCATAGTGCGCATGGGGCGGATGTCAGGCCGTGGTCGGCAACGACACTTTCCGGAATTAACGAGGCATGCCTCCATTGCCATAAAGAGCAAAAGGGTCCTTTTGTTTGGGAGCATGAAGCGGTGCGCGAAGGTTGCACGACTTGCCATCAGGTTCATGGGTCGCTTCATGCAAAGATGTTGGTTGCGCGGGACAATATGTTGTGTTTGAGATGTCACACCCAGATGAATTTCCCGATCATCGGCCGACAAGGGCATGGCGGACGACTTCCGCAGGGAACCTGTTTTAGCGCCGGCTGTCATACCGCGGTTCACGGCTCCAATTTTGACGACCATTTGAGGTATTAATCGTGAGGCTAAGAAATCGTGATAGAAAATTTGGAGTCGTACTTTTTGGCGCGTTGGCGGTGCTTTTTTTAAAACAGGTTTGGGCGGATTCTTCACCGGTTTCTCTCGAGGCTCAGCCCCTGCGCTATATTTTTGTTCAGGGAGATGAGGAAAAATTCAGGGAACACCATTGGTTTCGAGAAGGCTATGGGGGTGGCGCGGATGAGATTAAAGTCGAAGAAGAGAATCTTTCTGAAGAAATTGCTGCGGATTTAGAAGGTCGATTCATTGTTCAGGATAATGATTACGACTTTCAAGCGGATATTGAGAAGAAAAATCTTGGATATGTCCAGATCCGGTATAAAGAATTCAGCCATTTTTATGATGATTCGGGAGGCGTTTATCATCCTTTTCCGGAATTATTCGTGAACGATCTCGACCGGGAATTAGAGCTCGATATCGGACGCTTCAGCGTGGAGACGGGACTCACTGTGGAAGATTGGCCTCACATTGTTTTTTTGTATGAACACCGGTTTAAGGATGGGACAAAATCCCGGTTAACGTGGACACCTGTGATTGTCGGCGGGCTCACGCGAAATATTGGACCCTCGTGGCAACAAATCGACGAATCGATAGATACTTTTACGCTTCGCGCAGAAAAAGAAATCAAGGGGGTGCTCCTTAAGGGCGAGCAGAGCTGGGAGATCGAAAGCGCAGAACTCTCCCGGGAGGAAAAGGGGCTCTCGACCAATGTTGCCAATTTGCAAAACAGACGTATCCGGGTTCAGGATCAGGTTCCGAAATCAACGGTACTGACAACTACCTTAAGCGCCGAGAAATGGTTTCAAGAAGAGAAAACTTTTGCGGGTGCTGCCTATCATTTTCTTCATCTCAAGAGTCAAGAGATGGAAAACATTTTCGAACTCAATGAGCGGGGGACTCCGTTTAATTTTGGGAATCCCAAACAAATTCGAAATGCCCGGGCGGATAATGACTATGATGCCCACACGTGGGTTGAAAATATTAGGGTGACTCCGTGGAAATGGCTGACCTTGACGGGAAAGCTCAAAACAGAGGCCATCGAAAGACACGGAAATTCCTCTTATCCGAACGATATCACAACGGCCTTGGGAACACCGGACGGCCAGATCAATACCACAGAACTAAGCCGCAATGACAATAAGGTGGGGCAATGGGGCGAGGCCTTTCATATTCGTTTCACCGCAATCCCGAGAACCGCGATTTATAACGAATTCGAATTTGAGCAGATCAAAAATTGGCTGAGCGAGGACAGAACCAGCATTCGGGCCCAATCGGTAGCGAATGCGAATGAAATCTTTAGCCGTGAAACGATCACCTGGATTCGGCGGGGGATATGGACACTCGGGGCCCATATTGCTCCGATTGCAAGGGTTCATTTGAAATCGCATCTGCGAATTCATCGCAATCACAATGATTATGACGACAAACGGGAAACCGATTCGACGGGAACCACGGCGCGGTCCGCATTTTTTGACGAACTCAACATTGCGACCTCGGAACTCATGGAGGAAATTTCCATCCGTCCTTGCCGCTGGTTTCAAAGCGCCTTTCGGTATCAGCTTCAAGCGCGCGATTATTTAAGCCGCGTCGAAAATCAGGAAACGGTTCAAACCGATATGAATAGCCACATCTTCACTTGGGATGTCACACTTCAACCGATTCAGCGATTCTTGATTCTTTCCTCCGTATCCCGTCAACAGGCTTGGGTCGATACACCAGCCAGCTCGGCTGCGGTGGCACAGACACCACGCTTCAATGCAAATCACACAAGTTGGTTCGTGAATACCCAATGGGACATCACAGACTCGATAGCATTATCAAACGGTCTGCATCTTACGCGGGCAAACAATTTCGATGATTTTACGAGCATCGGTTTGCCTTTGGGAACTGATTTTATCCTCATGGATATTTCTGCGGGACTTCGTTGGACGGTCAACGAGTATCTCAGTTTAGAGCCGGAATACGTTTATTATCACTATCGTGCCAATCCTTTGGCGGATACGGGCAATTACAATGCTCATTTAGTGTCGTTAAAATCAATGATTCATTGGGGCTAGCAAACGGAGGCCTATATGCACCCGCGCGTCAGCACTCTTATTTTAATCGTTGTCGTCATGCTAAATTCATTGGTTTGCCATGCGGAAGATGCGCCGTCCCCCGAGCTTGTCGCCCAAGGAAGGAATCTTTTCAATACCAAAGAGGGCTTAGGCGTCAAGTATGCGTGCATTATGTGCCACAAAAGCGATAAAGCGGTCAAAAAATCCATGCTCGTTAAATTAGGCGACAAGCTGCCCCTGACCCTAAATAAGTATCTGGTGAATAAGTCCAAAGGCAAAGCCATCGCCGAAGATAGCGAGCAAATGAAAGCCTTAATGGCCTATATTCAGTATGAGCATGCCAAATGAATGGGATCGAATAAGCCCCTAATTTCCCGCCCCCACTCTGTTGATTTGTCTGTAAATTGAGAGGGTATTTAAGTCCTATTTCTCATTGAAAATCCCTGCTATCAGGCTTAATCTATTATCAGATATAGGGGAACAGGAGGTGCGTCATGAAAGTGATAGCTTATGTTCTCTTATTCATGTTTGGGTTCGCTTCTCTTTTAGAGGCAGAAAATTTTAGGCGCACGACGGCGGATATGTACGATGAAAGTTACAGAACCTCGCTAAGAAGCCAAATGGAAAATCCATCGATCCTATCGCCCGTAGAAATTCAAAAAGACAAGGGAGAAGTTGAGGTCAAATCCATTTTACACACGCCCATTTATCATTGAAAACAATGGTGGGCAGTACAGGACTTGAACCTGTGACCTCTTCCATGTCAAGGAAGCGTTCTAGCCAGCTGAACTAACTGCCCCTGTGAAGGAAACAAGAATATAACCTAGCCAAACCTTCGAAACAAGATTTTCTTGGGATCAGACGAGGGTGGGGTAAAGGGTCTTAAAGTAAGCGCATTGTTCTTGCGTTAGATTCTGCAGGACATTATTTTTTTCTTTGAACCATTTTTGGATCAATTCTACCTCGGGAAAATAGCTGTGCTCAAAATGCTTTAAGAGCGCTGGATCCCTCAAAAATCGAACGACGGTGGTTTCAAGCTCGGGCCGTGTCTGGCCCATTTTTTCATGAAATTCTTTTAAGTCCAGGCACATCAACCGATAGCCTTTTCGGATTTGATGGGATTTCAAATCGATATATTTTGCATCTTCTCCCAGTTCACGAAACATCCAAAGGCGATAAAACTCCTCAAGATGAGGGGGGACAAGGGATACAAGATCCGTTAAATGGGCAAAGTTTTTTGCGTAGGTAATCACATGAGGCATCAAAGAGAATAGAAGCTTTAATTTATGAAGGTGAGCGGTAGCAGGATTCCGGAAAAATTTTAAATCTTCCTTGAAATAAGGAGCTCCGATTTGCCCAAGTTGACGATTCATAGATCGCAGGGAACTCAAATGCTCGTGATAAAGAGAATCCGCTTGAAGCTTGAAAGGCACCGTGTCGGGAATGAGAGGAATCAATGCCGCGACTTCTCCTTTGTGAATTGCAATAAAAAACTTAGTATGCGAGAGGGCATGATAGACGGATAAACCGGTAATGAGAGATAAAGCCTGCTCATACTCTTCAGAATTTTCCGGCATGCGAATGTCAAGCTGGGTGGAGGGATCGAGATAAAAGGATGCGCTGTAAGAAGGCTTAATTTCCTGCTTTAGATCCAGTTTTTCGGATTCCTCCTGGAGCTGAGTCACAAGCCATCGGATGAGTTGCTGCTGCTGGTCGGGAGAATGGAAAAGAAATTCATAGCCAACAAGAAAACCTTCCTTTCCGTTGGGCCTTGCCTTTGTAAAGGTTCGTACCTTTTGAGCTTTTAATTCAAGGCCCGCAAGCGTATCGGGTTCATGAAATGAAAAGATTGCCTCAGTATCTTCGGGATCCTGGTCGAGATAAATACCGATTCCGAGAGTGCTCATATCCGCAAGCTCACAATTGGAAACAGGCTCGCCTTTAGAACGAAGGGTAAAGCGAACCGATGCCGAGGAAATGCGCACTGCTCTTCTTTTTTCGGCAGAGGAGACTGGCTTTGGCGTCTCGATCTTAAGTGATTTTTCTTTTTTTTGAAACCAAGAAAGCATCTTTAATCTCATGGACCTCGTATAGTATTAAAGATAATCGGCAATTTGATGAATTTCAAACACCTTTTTTTGAAGAAATCTTAGTCGCTCTGAAATTCCTCTAACCAGTGTCCATGAAAAGAGTTGAAATAAGGCGAAACCTGTGATATCTCTAGGGCTCACTTTGAGTTTGAAAGGAAGATCTCATGAGCAGGGACCATAAGAAGCGCCTTAAAAGAAAAAGAAGAAGTGCCCGCCTGAAACGGCTGAAAATCAAATTAAAGTCCAAAACCAAAAAGTAGTACTCCCCCTATCAAATCAGTTGCCAGAAAAGGGGTGAATGTGTATGATACCCCATTCTAAGTCTTGATTTTGGAAGGAGATCGGAAAACGTACGTTGCAAAGTATGGTTAGCTCCAGCCAAGAAGCGCTCACGCGACTTCGGCATTCTTGTGCTCATATTCTCGCCCAGGCCGTATTAGCCTTATTCCCCGGGACAAAATTAGCGATAGGACCTGCCATTAAAGATGGCTTCTATTATGATTTTGACCGCCGCGAGGCATTCACGGAAGACGATTTGCGGCGTTTGGAGCAAAAAATGCAGGAAATTGTTGGCCAACGCCAAGAATTTCAACAGCGCCCTGTAAGCAAATCCGAGGCTGAAGAGTTTTTTAAAAAGCGTGAAGAGCATTATAAGCTTGAAATCTTAAGCGAACTGAAAGATGGAGAAATCACATTCGTCCAAAACGGTTCCTTTATTGATCTTTGTCGCGGAAATCATATTCATAATACCGAGGAAGCCGTTGCCTTTAAACTCCTCTCGGTTGCGGGGGCTTATTGGAGGGGAAGCGAACGCAACCCCATGCTTCAAAGAATTTATGGGACGGCCTTCTTCACTCCAAAGGAGCTCGACGGCTATTTAAACCGTCTTGAAGAGGCGAAAAGGCGGGATCATCGCAAGCTTGGCAAGCAACTTGACCTTTTCAGTTTTCATCAAGAAGCTCCGGGAATGCCCTTTTATCATCCGAAGGGGATGATTTTGTATGATCAGCTCATCTCATTTTGGCGAGAGGAGCATCTTAAAGAAGGGTATCAGGAAATAAAAACCCCCGTGCTTTTGAAAGATGAGCTTTGGCATCAGAGCGGGCACTACGATCACTATAAAGAAAATATGTTTTTTTCGAAAGTGGCGGATGGCAGTTATGCGGTAAAACCCATGAATTGCCCGGGAAGTACTTTGGTTTACCGCTCAGCCCAGCGCTCTTACCGTGAGCTTCCCTGGAAGCTTGCGGAATTAGGTTTGGTCCATCGCCGGGAATTATCCGGTGTGATGCACGGTCTTTTTCGCGTGAATGCCTTTACCATTGATGATGCTCATGTTTTTTGTACGGAAGAACAAATTGAGACTGAAATTTCAAAGTGCATTGCGCTGATTTTGAGGGTCTACAAAACCTTTGGATTTCAAGAAGTGAATATCAGCCTCTCCACACGACCCAAGGATTCCATGGGCTCCGATGAAATCTGGCAAAAGGCCATCGAAGCTTTGCAAAGGGCGCTTCAAAATAATAAAATTGAATTTGCGGTTCACCAAGGAGGCGGTGCCTTTTATGGCCCCAAAATCGATTTTGAAATCACCGATTCCATCGGACGGGATTGGCAATGTGGCACCATTCAACTTGATTTTCAAATGCCGGAGAGATTTAATTTGGAATATGTTGCCCGAGATAACAAATTTAGGCGTCCGGTGATGGTGCACCGTGCGGTCTTTGGCTCGGTGGAGAGATTTTATGGGGTCTTGGTCGAACATTATGCCGGTGCCTTTCCCTTATGGCTTTCGCCGGTTCAAGTCCGAGTCACGACGATTTCAGAAAAACAGCTTCAGGCCGCCGAGAAAGTCATGGCCTTCCTTCAGTCCTCCGGAATTCGTGCCGATAGCGATCTGAGCGATGAAAAAATCGGCCACAAAATTCGAGAGGCAGAGCTTCAAAAAATCCCCTACATTTTCGTGATTGGCGATCGGGAAGCCGCAACGAATCAGGTCGCCGTGCGAAAACGCGGCAAGCAAGATTTGGGACCTCAAGCTCTGAATACGGTGATTGAGAATCTTAAGCAGGAAATTCAAAATCGGTCTTAACCTAAAAAAACAACGGAGGTTCATTGTCAACAGATTCAAGAAAAGTCAGGGCGAATGAGCAAATCAGGTCTCCTCAAATTCGCTTGATTAATTCGAAAGGGGAACAAATTGGTATTGTTCCCATTAAGGAGGGGTTGAGGAGAGCTCAAGAAGAAGGGTTGGACTTGGTGGAGGTAGCGGCTCAGGTGCGCCCGCCGGTTTGTCGAATTCTTGATTTGGGAAAGTACCTTTACTCTTTGGAAAAAAAGGAAAAGGAAGCCCGCAAGAAGCAGAAGGTCATCGACGTGAAGGAAGTCAAGATGACCTGTAAAATCGAGGAGCATGATTATCAAACCAAGCTTCGTAATGCACGCAAATTCATTGAACGCGGCGACAAAGTGAAACTGACTTTGTTTTTCCGCGGAAGGGAAATTACCCACTTCGATTTAGGAGAGCGCATTGTCAGTCGATTTTCGCAGGATATTTCCGATGTCGCAGAATTGGAGCGCAATGAAGGTCTTGAGGGGAACGCGCTGCATCTTTATTTCATTGCCCGATTGGGGCAGAAAAAAGTAGCTGCTTCGGCCGCGAAACCCAGAACGGAAAAGGAAATGCCATCATGAAAAAAATAAAAATGAAAACCAATAAGGCCGTTAAAAAAAGATTCCGAATTACAAAAAACGGAAAAGTGCTTTCGACGCAGACACTGCGCCGGCATCTTTTAACGGACCGCTCTTCTAAGAAAAAAAGACAGGCACGCGGCTGGACCGCGGTAGATCCAACTGATCGCAAGCGTATTCAGCATCTTTTGCCTTACGATCGTTAAGATCGGATTTATCGGAAGAAAAAAAAGGAGTATTTATGCCAAGAGCGACCAACAATCCCGCATCGCGCCGTAGGCGACGCAAGGTTTTGAAAAGGGCCAAGGGCTTCTTTCAGGGCCGTCGCAAGCTTTTCCGGACTGCCAAGGAGACGGTGCAAAGGGCCATGGCGTTTGCCACCCGGGACCGAAGACAGAGAAAACGCCAATTTCGCAGCCTCTGGACCCTTAGGATTAACGCTGCCTGCCGTATGAATGGCATGACGTATTCGCGTTTTATCGCAGGCCTTAAGCGGGCAAAAATTCAACTGGACCGCAAGGCCCTCGCCGAATTAGCAGTTCGTGACGAAGCGGCTTTCAAAAAGCTCGTGGAATTAGCGGGTAAATGAGTGATTTATCTTCAGTTCAAAATGTCCAGGATCAGGCAAAGGGTGATTTAGAAAAGATTCACAATCCCCAGGAACTTGAGGCCTTTCGTATTGCTTATTTGGGTAAGAAAGGAAAGCTTTCTTTACTCATGGAAAGAATTAAAGAGCTTTCCGGCGAAGCAAAGAAAGACTATGGAAAGGCCGTCAATGACCTAAAGCGTTTGATTGAATCTTCGCTCTCTGAACTCAAAGGCAAGCAGACCTCGGGGCCTGCCCAAACCGGGTCGATTCCTTATGATCCCACATTACCTCCTCTACGACCCAGGCAAGGTTCAATCCACCCCATTACCCAAACCATTCAGGAAATATCAAAGTTGTTTGTCCGTTTGGGTTTTGAGACGGTTCAAGGGCCAGAAATTGAAACTGAATATCATAATTTTACAGCCCTGAATATTCCGCTGGATCATCCCTCACGGGATGCCTTTGACACCTTTTATGTGGATGATGGCCGATTGCTTCGTTCCCAGACTTCAACCGTCCAGATTCGTATCATGCAATCCCGCAAACCCCCTCTGAGTATCATTGCCCCAGGACGGGTTTATCGGCCAGACGCCGTAGACGCCAGTCATTCCTTTATGTTTCATCAAATTGAAGGCCTCATGGTGGATCAAGAAACGACCTTTGGAGATTTAAAAGGCATTTTGAAGCTTTTTTTACGAGAACTTTTTGGTTCTAAAACGGCGGTGCGATTCCGGCCCCATTATTTTCCGTTCACGGAACCGAGTGTGGAAGTGGATATTCGCTGGGGCAAAGGATGGCTGGAAATTTTGGGTGCGGGTTGTGTTCATCCCAATGTCTTTAAGGCCGTGGGTTATTCTACTCAAAAGATAAAGGGGTTTGCGTTTGGCCTGGGTGTGGAACGCATGGCCATGATTCGACATGGCATTCCAGACATTCGTCTTTTCTATGAAAATGATTTAAGATTTCTGAGACAATTTTCATGAAAGTCAGTCTTGATTGGCTCCACGATTATGTTTCATTCCGCGGAGACGGTGCTGCGATGGCTGAAAAACTTACCCTGGCGGGGCTCGAAGTAAAAAAAATCGAGGAAAGAGCTGATCTCCAGGATAAAGTTTTCGAAACGGAGATTACCAGCAACCGTCCGGATTGGTTGTCCCATATCGGTGTAGCACGTGAAATTGCCGCGGTTTGCCATCAAAAATTAAAGCTCCCACAAATCAAAAAGAGAGCTTCTTCGAAAATAGCTCCGAAATGGACCCTTCAGATTCAAGACAGGGAGGGATGTCCCTATTATACGGGAATTTATTTGGGAGGAATCAAACAAGTCGAGACTCCGGTTTTAATACGAAAGAGACTCGAGGCTTGCGGACTTCGACCCATCAATTTCATTGTGGATATTACCAATTATGTTTTGCTTGAGACCGGTCAGCCCCTTCATGCCTTTGATGCCGACCGGCTTAAGGGAAATAAAATTGTTGTTCGCCGGGCAAAACCTCAGGAAAAATTCGCTGCGATCAATGAAAATCATTATGAACTTTATCCCGAAGATATCGTGATTAGTGATACGGAAAATCCTTGCGCTTTAGGCGGTGTGATGGGAGGGAAGGAATCCGAAATTGATTCTGAGACGAAAAACATTTTTCTAGAATCCGCATTTTTTAACCCTCGTTTTATTCGAAGGACATCACGCCGGCTGGGTCTCTCGAGTGACTCGTCTTATCGTTTCGAAAGACGCGTTGACCCCCAAGGTGTGGATTTTTCCCGCCAGAGGGCCGTTGATCTTATTTGCCATTATGCGTGTCCCGAGACCGTGGGGCCTGTGATTCGTGCCGGAAAAAAACCGGGAGTTAAAGTCCGGAATTTAAAGCTTAGCGCCAAAGAGCTCGAAGGGATTCTAGGATTTAAAATTCCTGAAAAGAATGTTTTAAACATCCTGACAAGATTAGGATTTCAAATAAAGCGTATTTCCAAGGGCGCGTGGCGGATAACCCTTCCGTCCTACCGCGGCGATGTTTCCGCTCCGGTTGATTTAGTCGAAGAAGTTGCACGGATCTATGGCTATGAAAAAATACCCGAATCTTTGCCCAGCCGACCTCCGCTTTTGGATCAAGACTCATTTGCCCAAGATTTGGAGACCCGCGCCCGTCAGGTCTTGTGCGGGATAGGGTTTCATGAAACCATCACCGTTAGCCTTATTTCAAAAAATTATTTAGCCAACCCCGAAATTTTAAACAAGGCCATTTCCGTTCAGAATCCTCAAAATAAGGATTTATGTTGGATGCGTCCCACGTTTCTTCCGAGTTTTCTCCAAGTCATTAAGCGGAATGTGGATTTCGGCTCTAAACAGGTATTGCTTTATGAACTTTCCAATCTTTATCAGAAGCCAGTTCGTCCTTCGCTAGCCTCCGAAAAGCGAGTCCTCGGCCTTGCACTCGCGGGAAAATGGAGCCTTAAAAACTGGGTTGACGCCGAAAGAGAAGTCACTTTCTATGATCTGAAAGGCACACTCGAGCATTTGTTTGCGTCTTTAGGTATTCCGAAGATTTGCTACGAACGTTCATCCCATCCGTTGCTTAAGACGCACAACAGCGAATCCCTCCAAACCCACGGTACAACTTTAGGCATTTTGGGGGAAGTATCGGCCCAGGAAATTAAACATTGGGATTTTGAAGGTGAAGTATTTTACGCGGAAATTTTTCTAGAGGCATTAGCAAGCCTTGGAAAAAAATTGACCTTGGTGAGAGAGATTCCAAAATTTCCCGCCATGGAACGAGACTTGGCGATCTGTGTGCCGGAGTCTGTGCCTTCCGGGGAGCTCGAGGAAGAAATGCGTAAACTGGGAGGTTCCCTTCTGACAAAGATTGAACTCTTTGATCTTTATCGGGGGGGGAGGGTTTCCCCAGGGCATAAAAATTTAGCTTATCGATTGACGTATCAATCTTACGAACGTACTCTCTTGTCGGAAGAGATTCAAAGTTTGCACCACAAAATCGCAAATTCGCTTGCCTTGAAATATCAAGCAACGTTTCAATAGAAAGACCCATTCCTCAAGCATGAAAAATATCGCGGCGTTTGGCCCTTCTTTTTTTGAAGATGATTTTCCTCCGAAGAATTCGGAGTCCATCAATCCGAGTGCGCCCCTCCCCATAAAAATGCGCCCCCGAACTTTGGAGGAAGTCGCCGGGCAAGCTCATTTGCTTCATCCCGGAAAACTTTTAAGACGGCTTTATGAAAGTGACCGGTGGACTTCGTTAATTTTTTACGGTCCTCCGGGTTCGGGAAAGACAACGTTGGCGCGACTAATTGCGTCAAAATCAAAATCACGGTTTATTCCGGTGAATGCCGTAGCCTCCAATGTCGCGGAGATTCGCGAGCATTTAAAGTCCTCTAAAGAAATCAAACAGAAAACCGGCCAGAAAACCCTTCTATTTATGGACGAAATACACCGCTTTAACCGCGCTCAACAGGACATTTTAATGCCGGAAGTCGAGGAAGGCTGGATTACGCTGATCGGGGCGACAACGTTGAATCCTTTTTTTGTTATTACGGGACCTCTGCTCTCGCGATCCACGGTATTTGAATTAAAACCTTTGGAGGAAAGTGACCTTATCCTTTTAATGAGGCGTGCGCTTTCGGATAAGGAAAGAGGACTGGGACATTTCAAAGTTCAAATCACAGAAGAGTCGCTCCTTCATTTGGCAAAACAGGCAGCCGGTGATTCTCGCAAGGCCCTGACGGCCTTGGAGCTTGGCGTCTTAACGACACCGCCCGATTCTCAGGGAGTGATTCCTTTTGATAGGAAGGTTGCGGAAGAATCTTCGCAGCGAAAAATGGTTTATTATGATGCTGCGGGGGACTCTCACTATGATACGGCAAGCGCCTTTATTAAAAGCATGCGCGGCTCTGATCCCGATGCTGCGCTTTACTGGCTTGCGAAAATGCTAAAGGCCGGGGAAGACCCGCGCTTTATCCTTCGGCGCATTCTCATTCTTGCCAGTGAGGACATAGGAAATGCCGATCCCCAAGCCCTTATTTTAGCTTCGGCGGGGCTCCAGGCCATTGAATTTGTCGGTTTGCCTGAGGCACGGCTGATTTTATCTCAACTCGTCACTTATATGGCACTTGCTCCTAAAAGCAATGCCAGTACCGTTGCAATTGATAACGCACTTGGGGATGTAGAATCTGGGAAAATGCAGGAAGTGCCGACACCGTTAAAAGATAAAAGTTACTCCGGTGCGAAGAAGCTTGGTCATGGTCAAGGCTATGTTTATTCTCACAACGTGAATCCTCTCGAGGACACTCAATTCTTCGGAGCGAAGAACCTCTATTATGAACCCAAACCTATTGGATTTGAGGCCGAACTTTCTCAGAGATTGAACCAATTACGTCGGTCCCGAAAATCGAATCAATCCCCGCCTTCGAAAGACAAGAAATCACCTTTCTTAAATAACGAATAAAAGCCCCTATTTGACTTCGGGAATTTTAAAGCCTTGGAGGGGGGATTCTCTATCTTTATCCGCTATAAGAAGTTATAAAGTGTTAGCGGAAATTTGATATTTCTTTATTCTGCGTGTACTCTTTTTAATAGGTCGAAAATAACCTATGCAAAGCAAACTGATCCATAAGAGGGTTGGCGTGGTGGAAATCTTCGAACTCATTGGAGATTTGTCCGGAAACTTTGCCCCTATATGTGGCCGTGCTATTCGCGAAATTCTCGAAAAAAATCAATCGCGTCATATCCTCCTTAATACCGAGGAGCTTTACCAAATCGACGTCCATGGCACTCAGCTTATTTTGCGCCTCGCGGAAAAAGCCGATCAATGCGTGGTTATGGCGCACGATCATTATATTACCGATAGCATCCGTCTCGAAGATAAAAACCAGAAAATCCCTATCTTGGACAAATGGGAAGCCTGCGCCTTTCAATTTTCCCGTGAATTCGCACAGTGGGTCAAAACCGAATCCCATCCCTGGACCGAAAAACGCAGGTACGGACGTCTTGAAACCGCCCTGCCCTTATTTTTGAACTATGAAAGTGAAGAGGGAAAATCTCATTCCCTTTTTTCGGTAGTCACGAATTTGAGCGAGGGCGGGCTTTATGCCCGCTTTGTGGAATCGCGTTCTGAGAAACAACTCGCCGAGCTCGACGTGCAAGATGTTCAGATTGTCCGGTTGCAATTATTTTTAAATACTCGAGAAATTCTTTCGCTTGATGGAAAGGTCATTCATCGGCCGGCCGGTGGCGGGGGAGTTGGAGTCGAGTTTATGGAATTGCATGATACGACAAAAATTAAAATTGGAAATTGGGTTGACCAAACGGGCCTTTTAGAGAAAGGAAGGAATCATCTTCATGAGTAAATTAAAAGTGAGTACCCGAGAAATAGGGAGTGTGTGTGTTTTTGATCTTGAGGGAGATCCCACCCAAGAGTCCCTCCAAGAAATTGCGTGGAAAATCCAGCGCAATATACGCCGGCATCGGCTTCAGAGGGTCATTCTCAACCTGCAAAGGTTGCCTTCCTTGGATCCCTTGGGAGTGAGAAAGCTTTTGGCGGCTTGCATACGGCCTCAAAAAAGTTTGATTTTTGGCGCCTCGCGCAATGTTACAACCTTTTTGGAGAGTACCTATTTGCCCCACAATGTAAAAATTTGCCAGAGCGAGAAGGAAGTCGCGGAAGATTTAGGTCCCTTTCTCTTGGAAAAAGAAAAAGAAAAAACTTTTCCCATGGAGACGTCTAAACAAGGCAGTGTTCATCCAGGCCATGAGGTAGAGAGGCGGCGTAGCAAACGCATGCACGTGGCGCTTCCGATTGACTTTAAAATATTCGTAGAGAACGGCAAAACCCCTATTGAGACGCGGGCCATTGCGACCAATATCAGCGAGGGGGGGCTTTTTGCGGAATATATTGACCTCGAAGCGGCTCAAAAAATCGAGGCCCTCGTGAATCCAGCCGGACTCAAGGTATCGATTCATGTGTTCCCGAGCGCTAATTTCCCCGAAGAGTATCAGCTGGATGGAAAAATCAACCGTATTGAATTGCGAAAAAAGCAGCTCGGACTAGCCGTAGAATTTCAAGCCGCCTGAGTAGGAATCCCCGGGCCTGATTTTCTCACAGATTTTGTAACACAAAATCATTGACAGTCCGGCCTGAATTTGATATATGTAATCTCACTTTAGAGACTCTTCAGTCTCTTCTCACCTGCAGAGGTTCTTGGCCAACATGCATCCCCACTAGGCCAAGAACCTCTTTTTTTTGTCAAATAGGCGTGATAGCATAGGGCACCCATGAGCGAAGCCAAAGATATTCGATTCACACAAAAGAAAGTGGATGAGAACTGGAAGGAATCCATCGAAAAGGATAAGGGGACCCCTGCCTCCACGGCTCGGCTAGCTTCCCCGTCTCGTTCACCGGAAAAAATGGAATCCGAAGTCCCTGGAGGAACAACAAAAGCGACCTCCAAAGCCTTTATGCAACTGGTGAGCTCCCTGGGCTACCAAGCCCTTATGCATTTGGGGGAAGTGGATCCCGGAGGAATGGGACAAGCCCAGGTGGATTTGGACGCTGCCCGAGAGGTGATCGATCTCCTTGCTAGCCTCAAAGAAAAAACCCAAGGCAATTTGTCTTCCGAAGAGCATCATTTGCTGGAAACCATTCTTCCTGAGCTCCAAATGAAATTCGTTTCAAAATCATGAAAAACCATCCCGCTGCAAGTTTTGCTTTACGGTTGGCCATCAGCTTTGGAGCGCTTGGGATCATTGTCTTTTTTTTGCGCGACAAACTTTCTGAAACCCTCCTCATTATTCAAACGGAGGTGGCATGGCCGTGGTTTTTTCTGGCGGTCGTGATTTATGGCGCTGCCATTTTCATTCAGGCCATTCGGCTTCAACTTGTCTTCAAGGTTCAAAAAATAATCATGAGCCTGAAAGAAGCGGCCTACCTTCATTTTATCGGTCTTTTTTTCAATCTCTTTTTTCCTTCTGCCGTTGGAGGCGACGTTGCCAAGGCCTACTTTGCGTACAAACACACGGGAAAGAAGATGGAATCCACGACGTCCGTTATTTTTGACCGTTTGATGGGATTTGTGGCCTTAATTTTGATGGCGATCACCGTAACGCTGTTTTTCTCAACGCAGTTGGTCGATACCGGTATCATTCATTGGGTCTTTGCCTCTCTTTTTCTGATGGTTGCCACGATGTTATTTTTTGCCAGCAAGCGAGTTGCGCGACATTTTAAATTTTTGAAAGTACTGATCCCGTCTCAGAAGTGGAGAGACCGTCTCTCCGATTTGTATCACATGATTCATAATTATAGAAATCATAAGACCGTGCTTGCCCTATGCATCCTTACTTCCTTCATCAGTCAAGTTATGTTTATCACCGCACATTATTGGCTTGCGTTAAGCCTCGGGGTGGATATTTCCATTTGGTTGTTTTTTATTTTGATTCCCTTATTGGCGGTTGTGAGTATGGCACCCTCGGTTGGAGGATTGGGGGTTCGGGAGGCAGGCGTCGTGTATTTTTTTAGCAAGCATATGGCTTCCGAACGGGCCTTTGCCTTATCCCTTCTTTTGGATCTTTTGCTGTATGGCTATAGTTTTGCGGCGGGATTGATATTTGCCCTTCGCGGAGGATTAAAGAAAAAATTGATTCATGAAATGGAGGCCCTTCAATGAAATTGGATGAAGAGTTGCTGGATATTTTAGCCTGCCCGAAATGCAAATCCCGGGTGAAGCTTGTGGGAGAAAAAATTGTTTGCGTCTCTGCCCCATGCGGATTGAAGTACCCCATTCGGGAGGGCATTCCTGTCATGCTTATCGAAGAGGCGGAAAAACCCGCATGAAGACTCGCTTAAAACACATAAGAATTTTGGTCCTTCACGGACCCAATCTTAATCTTTTAGGAAAGCGCGAAATTTCCATTTACGGGAAGGTTACCATTGCCGACATCAACCGCTCTCTCAATGCGGAAGCGAAAAGGATCGGAGTTTTGCTTAAAATTTCCCAATCCAATCATGAGGGGCAAATTGTGGATTTAATTGGAAAAGCGGCTCAGGGGAAGGCCTTTGACGGTATTTTGATTAACCCAGCCGCTTATACGCACACGAGCGTTGCAATTCGTGATGCCCTGCTTGCGGCAAATTTACCTGCCGTAGAAGTTCATTTATCGAATATTTACAAGCGCGAAGAATTTAGGCAGCATTCCTTAACGGCGGCCGCTTGCATAGGTCAAGTTGCTGGATTTGGGATGATGAGTTATATTTTGGGGCTAAATGCCATCTATTCCTCCATCAAAGACTTATAAAGAAGTAAATTATGGGATATCACTCCACAAATCTCATTTCAAACATTAGTTGACATATTGTTTGCTTTAAGATTAGTATTTTAGCTCGGTTAGATCCTGATTATTCCCATTCAAGCTCATATGAGGGCGCATGAATATTAAAGAGATAAAAGAAATTCTTCAGTTGATGGCAGACCATGATTTGTCTGAAATCGAGGTAGAAAAAGATGGCATGAAGATTAAACTTGTCAAAGGCGGCTCGAATAAAGTCACGGCTCCGGAGTTTGGAGGCATGTCTATGGCATCTTTCCAAGCGCCTTCTGTGCCTGTCAAAGAGTTAAAGCCTACCAGCGAAGGGGGCCCGTCTAAGCAAACTTCGGATGATATGGTTTATGTAAAATCTCCCATGGTGGGGACCTTTTACGCCTCACCGGCTCCCGATCAACCTCCTTATGTAAGTGTGGGGAAAAAGGTTAAAGAAGGCGATGTCTTGTGCATCATTGAGGCCATGAAGCTCATGAATGAGATCAAGGCGGAAACGTCCGGAACGCTCGCTGAGGTCCTTGTCAAAAATGGACAACCCGTGGAATTCGACCAGACCCTCTTTAAGATTCATAGGAGTTAAGTGTTTAGCAAAATTTTAATTGCGAATCGCGGTGAAGTCGCAGTTCGCATTATTCGAGCCTGCCGGGAACTTGGAATCAAGACCGTCGGAGTTTTCTCCAAGGCAGACAGGGATTCTTTGCATGTGAAAATCGCCGATGAGGCGATATGCATCGGAGAAGCGCCTTCATCGGAAAGTTATCTCAATATTCCTGCCCTTATCTCGGCGGCTGAAATTGCGGACGTGGAGGCTATTCATCCAGGCTACGGATTTTTAGCGGAAAATGCGCATTTTGCGGAAATTTGTGAATCTTGTCAGATTAAATTCATTGGACCCAAACCTGAAAGTATCCGTCTGGCCGGGGACAAGTCCGTGGCGCGCACAGAAATGCAGAAAATCGGAGTGCCCACAATTCCCGGAAGTAAGGGGACGGTCAAAAATCAAGAAGATGCGCTGCGGCTTGCAAAAAAATACGGTTATCCTGTCGTTTGCAAGGCTGTTGCGGGAGGAGGAGGGAAGGGGATTAAGGTGGCCCATAATGACGGGAAATTAATAAGCGCTTTTCTGACGGCACAAGCAGAAGCTGAGGCTGCGTTTGGGAACCGAGAAGTTTATATTGAAAAATACTTAAAAGAGCCGCGTCACATTGAAGTGCAAATTGCGGCAGACGGCCGGGGAAATATCATCCATTTGGGAGAGCGCGATTGTTCCGTTCAGCGTCGGCATCAGAAGTTAATTGAGGAATCCCCGGCACCTGGATTTGATGTCAAATTAAGGAGAAAAATCGGAGAGGTGGCCGTTCGGGCGGCCAAGGCGTTTAAGTACGAAAATCTTGGAACCATTGAGTTTTTGGTGGATCAAGACAACAATTTTTATTTCATGGAAATGAACACGCGCCTTCAGGTGGAACATCCGGTGACGGAAATGGTCACTGGGATCGATTTGGTGAAAGAACAAATCCTCATAGCAATGGGCGAAAAATTAAGTTTTTCCCAGGACCGAATTCAGTTGAAAGGTCACGCAATGGAATGTCGCATCAATGCGGAAGATCCTGACAATCAATTTATGCCGTCTCCAGGGAAAATTGATACGTGGATCGTTCCGGGAGGGCCCCATATTCGTGTCGATTCACACGCCTTTGCGGGCTATTCAATTCCCCCTTATTATGATTCCATGATCGCAAAATTCATCAGTTACGGCAAAGACCGCAATGAAACCATCGCCATTATGCTAAGGGCCCTTAAGGAGACAATCATCGGTCCGATTAAAACAACGGTTTCGCTGCATGAAAAAATTTTGAACCGACCCCGTTTCCGACAGGGCGGTGTGTCCACAAACTTTATTGATGCCCATTTTCTGACAGAGAAAGTGGAAATCCAAGAGGAAAAAAAGGCGGGATAATTTATCGTCATGAAAGTGTTTAATGTTTTTGCTCAAATTTTTACCATTTTCGCCTACTTGACTTTGGGGAGTCTTTTGATCATTGTTTCCATTCACCTTGTCAGTTTGGAAGATTTACTTATCAAGATTCGTGAACTTTATGAGAGTCCCATGCAATCCATGCAAACCGGCCTCTTAGGCCTTCTCTTTATCACGGTGGGGCTTGCCTTTACAAAATTGCTGGTCAAAAAGGGCCGCGATGCGGAGGCCTTGATTTTTCACAGTGAAATTGGGCCCGTCGTAGTTTCGGTTATTGCCATGGAAGACGTGGCTAAAAAAGTGCTTAAGCGAATTCATCTCGTAAAGGATTGGAAGATTAAAACCCTGATTGACGGTAAAGACGTGGAAATGAGGGTTCGATTAACGCTTTGGGCAGGCAGCAATGTGCAAGAACTCTTAAATGAGGTGCAAGCGGAGTTGTATCAGCGCCTCAAAAAATTACTGGGGGAGGATAACAAATTGCAAGTGATTTGCGATGTTCAAAAAATCGAAGATCATGAATTTGTTTCTCCGAGTGATGAAAAGCAGGCCGTAACGCTCTAATAAAATTCTATTGAGGGAGGAATGTCCATGCAAAGAATCGGTATTTTAACGGGCGGAGGCGATTGTCCGGGACTTAATCCGGTCCTGCGTGCCGTGGTGAAGCGATCCGCCGTGGAAGGTTGGCAGGTGCTCGGTTTTCGCAATGGCTGGAAAGGTGTGATTGACGATGAATTCATTATTCTGGACCATCAGTCCGTTTCCGGAATTCTTCCCAAAGGAGGTACGATTCTCGGAACTTCCCGCACGAATCCTTATAAAAAGCCGGGAGACCTTGAAAAAGTAAAAAGTAATATTGCCAAGCATGAGCTTAAAGCCCTCATCACGGTGGGAGGAGAGGACACTTTGGGGGCTGCCAACAAACTCGCTCAAGAAGGGTTGAAAATCGTGGGGGTGCCTAAAACGATTGATAATGATTTAAACGCCACCGACTATACGTTTGGTTACGATACTGCACTCAACATTGCCATGGAATGCATTGACCGCCTCCACACGACCGCGGAGTCCCACAATCGGGTGATGGTGGTGGAAATTATGGGTCGGCATGCGGGTTGGATTGCGCTTGAGGCGGGTCTGGCGGGAGGGGCCGATGTGATTTTAATTCCGGAAGTGGAGATTGATCTGGATAAGGTTTGCGAGCTGATCAAAAAGCGCCATGCGCGTGGCCGTACCTTCAGTATTGTGGCGGTTGCAGAGGGTGCGAAATTAAAAGACAAGGAAGTTACGATGGACCAAAAGCTCGATGCGTTTGGGCATATCCGTCTGGGTGGAATTGGACAAACCATCAGCGAAATGATTGAGCAGAAAACGGGTTATGAAACTCGTGTGACGGTGTTGGGTCACATTCAGCGAGGGGGGTCTCCGACGGCCTTTGATCGAATTCTGGGAACACGGTTTGGGGTCCAGGCCATTGAGCTGGTCAAACAAGAAAGGTACGGTTTTATGGTGAGTTTGCAGGGACGCAATATTGTCGCGGTTCCGCTCCAGGAAGCGGTTGGAAGTCTTAAAACGGTACCGCTTGATTATTACCAAATGGCCCAGGTATTTTTCGGATAATCGATATGATGACGAAGAGTTTTGAATCAGTAGCACAGGAACATTTAGCAGCAATCGAAAAGAGTTTTCAGGGCGAAAATCTCCAGATTTTGGATAAAATCTCCAAAGAAATTCTGAGGGCCTTTAAAGACGGCCTGAAGCTTTTGCTTTGCGGAAACGGCGGTAGCGCGGCCGATGCCCAGCACATTGCCGCGGAGTTCATTGCCCGTTTCAAGCGCGAACGGCGCAGCCTTCCCGCGATTGCGCTTACCACCGACACCTCCATCCTTACGGCCATTGGAAACGATTACGGATTTGAAGACGTATTTAGCCGCCAAGTGGAAGGATTGGGAAATAAGGGAGACGTGCTAATCGCTATTTCCACGAGCGGAAATTCAAAAAATGTTTTGAAGGCGGTGGACCAGGCACGCCGGCAGGGCATGGTTACGGTGGGTTTTACGGGGGGCACCGGCGGCTCTCTTGGCTCGAAGGTGGATCTTTGCTTTAAAGCGCAGTCCGTTAAAACACCGCATGTTCAGGAAGTCCACATTGCGGCCTTGCACGCCCTCTCGGAAGTGGTCGAAGATGGCCTCTTCGGCTAAGAAAATCCAATCCCTTCCCCGATTAAAATCGCTTCTGCGGCTCTTGAAAAAGAGCGGAAAAAAGGTTGTGTTCACGAATGGAACTTTTGATATTTTGCACCTTGGCCACGTGACGTATTTAGAAAAGGCCAAGTCCGCGGGAGATATTCTGGTGATCGGCGTCAATAGTGACCGCTCCGTAAAAACTTATAAAAGCCCCCAGCGCCCTTTGAATCCCGAAAAGGACAGGCTGCGGGTTTTGGCCGCGCTGGGATGCGTGGATTACGTGACGCTTTTTGAGGAGCCCACCCCGCTTGAAGTCATTCAGGAATTGAGGCCGGACATTTTAGTCAAGGGCGCTGACTGGAAAAAGAGGGAAATCGCCGGAGCAGCCGATGTGGAATCTTGGGGTGGGAGAGTCCTGAGGATTCCGCTCGTTTCAGGACGTTCTAGTACAAGAATGATTGAGATGCTAAATACGAAACCCTAACGATGGCAGGCTCAAGCGGCAGGCGTTCGATGAAAAATCCCTACTTAAGAATATTTGACGCAAATTTCAACCGGGCCAAAGAAGCCCTTCGCGTCGCCGAGGATTTTTCGCGCTTTCTTTTGAATCAAAAATCCCTGAGCTTGGCCTTTAAAAAATGCCGGCATGATTTGTCGCAAATTGTTTTGCGGGGACCGCTTCCTTATCGAAGGCTGGTTTTGTCCCGGGATTCGATTCGCGATGTCGGCCGCGCCCATGCGATTCGGGATTTATCCAAGGCCGATTGGAAGCAAATTATGGCCGCCAATCTCAAAAGGGCCGAAGAGGCCCTACGCGTGCTCGAGGAATTATCGAAGGTCCTCATGCCAAAGGCTTCTTCGAGATTGGAGGCCCTGAGGTTTCGCGTTTATGAACTGGAAAGACAAAGTTTTCAAAAATTTTAGATTGTATGCTGTCACCGATTTAAAAGAGTCGGACGATTCGATCCTTAAAAAAATTGAGGACGTCTACCGCGGCGGTGCCGATATTGTGCAACTCCGCTCCAAGGGATTCATGGACGGGGCGCTTTTTCGGCTGGGGCTGAAGGTAAAAAAAATCGCGGCAAAACAAAAGAAACTTTATTTCGTAAATGACCGATTGGATTTGGCTCTAGCCACCGGAGCCGACGGCCTTCATGTCGGTCAGGACGATTTTCCGGTTTCAGTGGTGAGGAGGACGCTCGCCCGCACCGGTGCCGTGATTCGGTTTTTAGGCAAATCGACGCATAGCCTGGAGCAAGCGCTAAAGACAAGCCGGGAAGATGTGGATTATCTGGGTCTTGGACCGATATTTTCTACCCCGACAAAGAGTCATTACAAACCAATTGGATTGAATCTGATTTCGCAAGTCCATGAGAAAGTCGGGAAACCGATAGTCGTCATCGGCGGAATTGATTCTCAAAATCTAAATCAGGTCTTGGACGCCGGCGCTGAAAGGGTTGCCGTGGTTCGGGCCCTCTTCCATCAAAAGGATAGTTATGAAGCCGCGCGGTGCCTCCGTCAAATCCTTGAAAAATACGAGCAAACAAAAAACGACTCCGATTGATACGCCGGCGCCTCTGGTTGTGATTGGCACCGTTGCCATCGATTCGGTGGAAACGCCCTTCGGCAAAAGGGACCGCGTTTTTGGCGGTTCCGCTTCTTATTTTTCCTATGCGGCCAGCTTTTTTAATTCCGTGGCGCTTGTGGCCAATGTGGGCAATGACTTTCCTGCCGAATACCGCCAAATCCTGGAGGAGCGCAAGATTAATTTGGGGCATCTTGAAACAACGCCCGGCAAAACCTTTTATTGGAAAGGCAAATACGGTTTGGATTTAAACTCCGCCCAAACTTTGGATACGCAGTTAAATGTCTTAAAGGATTTCAATCCCAAAGTCCATTTTAAACAAAGTCCGCGTTATTTATTTCTTGCCAATATTGACCCCCAGTTGCAAATCTCCATCTTGGACCAGCTGGCACAGCCGCGTCCTGATTTCGTGGCTTGCGATACGATGAATTTTTGGATTCACACAAAAAAGAAAGAACTCCTTCACGTTTTGGCGCGCGTCGACTGCGTGGTGATGAATGACGGAGAGGCGAGGGAATTTACGGGAGAGAGCAATTTGGTCCGGGCCGGACAGAAAATCCGGGAGCTTGGGCCTGCCCACGTCGTCATCAAAAAGGGAGAACATGGGGTGCTCCTTTTTTCGGAGCATCATTTTTTTGCCCTTCCCGCTTATCCCCTGGAGGCTGTTTTTGACCCCACCGGGGCGGGGGACACTTTCGCGGGCGGGATGATGGGGTATTTGGCAGCCTCTAAATCGGTAAAGTTTGAGGCCTTAAAGCGGGCCATTGCCTATGGGAGTGTTGTCGCCTCTTTCACCGTTGAGGATTTTGGCCTTGATAGTTTGCGCCGTATCAAACGCAAGGATATTGACGAAAGGCTTGAGCTTTTTCGAAAAATCAGCAGTTTTTGAGACTCAGAGAAATAGAAGACAGAAGTTCGTCTATTCTCTGAACTTACGCGGGATTAACATAGTGGTAATGTGTCAGCTTCCCAAGCTGAATAGACGGGTTCGATTCCCGTATCCCGCTCCACTTTTTTTTCCCGTTAATAAGCCCCAGCAAAAACTTACATCAAAAGCGGTGTAACTTATTTAACTCAAGCTATTTAATTAAGGAGCGTGCTACTTCATAAAAAGGTTGCGCCGGGCATTCATCGTAAGTAGCATAATCGTGTATGTTTGCTAAATTACTGCTCATCTTTATCACCGTTCCGTTGCTGGAAATATTGATCCTGATCAAAATGGGCGAGGCGTTTGGATTCTGGCCGACAGTGCTTCTGGTCATTGTGACCGGCTTCGTGGGCGCGGTCATTGCCAGACTCGAAGGCTTCCGCACGTGGGTTAACATTCAAAACGAACTCCGCGCAGGTCACGTGCCCGCTGAAGAACTAATCGATGCGCTGATTTTGCTGGTAGCCGGGCTTTTTTTGATTACACCCGGACTGCTGACCGACTTGACCGGTCTTTTTCTTTTGATTCCGGCGACCCGTATGTTCTTCAAGCGCTGGCTGCGCAAAAAATTTGACGACTTAATCCGTTCATCCCGGGGCGGCGGTTCGGACGGTGTCCGCATTTTTATCCAAGATTAAAACAAGAAAAGAAGTTTACGGCGTTATGGAAGGCGTAAAACGCTGCCGGCATTGTAAAACATTCATGCTCAATGTGGTCCGCGAATGTCCGATCCGAAGTGTAAGCGCGATCCCAATGAATGACACTTTAGGATTGACCTAAGGCCGATTGCATGCAAGAATTTCCCGTATGAGGAAAGAATTTCTGATTCTAGACTTCGTGTTCGCTGCCGGAAGTTTCATTTTTAACTCAGCCTTTCTCGCCGATGACCAACAGGAAATGGAGCCTGAGCTTTTGTTCATATCCATGGCAGGACCTCCCAGATGGTGCCGAAGGGAAGTCAAAATATGACCCCGGTTACGGACCAACCTCCTGGAACGCCCCTATTCAGTTCGCTGCAGAGTTCTGAAAATTTTAGTATGATGCCCCTGTTTATGCCGCAGACGGGACCTCCGCCGCTCTTACAACCTCCTATAGCTCCACCGGTACCTGTTGCTTCCAATCCGGCCTCCAGAAGTTTTTCAGAAGTCTCCGGTTTGGAAGTCGAAGATGGCGAAATCGAATACCGGACGGAAAGTGAAGAAACCGTTCAACGAAAAATTCCCACTACGCCGAAACACCCCAATATTTATTTGAAGCAGCCTGATCTGGAGGGGATCAAGAACGAGGCTTTCAAGGAAGCCGATTCGTTGAAAAAATCTCTGAGCTCGAAACCGAATGCCAGGGACATGGTCAGGATGAAGTCCGGTTACGAATTCAATGAGAACATGCATTAACGGGAGAGTATGGCTTTTTCAGACGATGAACCGAAAGACTGGGAGATCGAAGCCGAAAAGCCTCCCGAAAAACTGAGGCACAAGTGGGCCCAGGGAGATTGGGAAGGCCAGCAGCCGGTCGTTTGTTCCGCATGCCGGCAAACAGCCCCTCCTGATGCTCTGAGCTGTATTTTCTGCGGAGCCGAACTTCACGAAGGAAAATCAGGAACGCTTATCGCGTTTCTTTCCTGGATAAAAAAAATCTTCCGTTAAATGATCGATCTCCTGATCGTCCTCGCCTTTGTTTTCTATTCTGTTTTCACCGGATTTTTCTACCAAAAAAAAGCCCGAGAAGGTCTCGAAGAATATTTTCTGGCCGGCAGAACGCTAAAAGGCTGGCAGGCGGGATTGAGCATGGCAGCCACTCAGTACGCCGCTGATACGCCGCTTCTCGTAACGGGTCTCGTGGCGACCGCCGGAATTTTTTCGCTGTGGCGGCTTTGGATTTACGCGCTCGCGTTTTTACTCATGGGTTTTGTGCTCGGAGCTGCATGGCGAAACGCGCGGGTGCTGACGGACGCGGAGTTGACCGAAGTCCGTTATCACGGAACGTGGGCAGCTTTGCTGCGCGCGCTCAAAGCGATTCATCTCGGGACGGTTGTCAATTGCACGATTCTAGCGATGGTGCTTCTTGCAGCGACCCGCATTGCCGAACCGTTTTTGATTTGGCACGAGTGGCTTCCGGCGTGGCTGATGAATCCAATAGTCGAAGGCGTCCAACGATTCGATCTCGTGCTCACGTCACTTCTCAAAGACCATCCTTCGGTGTGGGTTTATTCGGCCAACAACTTCATTTCTATTTTGGCGATCGTCAGTTTTACGGCGCTTTATTCGGCAACCGGCGGCTTGAGAAGCGTTGTGGCCACGGATGTGGTGCAATTTTCATTAGCCATGATCGCGACCGCTGTTTACGCTTGGATCGTGATCGACCGAATCGGAGGCTTCGGCGCTTTGGGCACCCGGTTAAGCGATCTTTACGGCCCTGAGACCGCCCGTTCCGTTCTGTCCTTTGGTCCGAGTGATTTTGAGCCGCTCACGATGCTGTTTTTCTGCGTGCTCGCGGTCCAATGGTTTGCTCAAGTGAATGCCGACGGTACGGGTTATCTCGCTCAAAGAACGATGGCTTGTTCGACGGACCGCCAAGCCAAACTGGCCGCCATCATTTTTACAACCGGACAAATTTTATTCCGCGGCCTGCTTTGGATTCCGATCGCGCTCGGCCTTTTAATTCTTTACCCGGCCGAGTCGCTTCCGATCGGTGGAGAAGTCTCGGGTGCCTTTACCTTAATGAGAGAAGAAACGTTCGCGCGGGGAATTAACGATTTTTTACCCGTAGGCGCGAAGGGGCTGATGTTGACGGGTATGCTCGCGGCCTTGGCCTCGACTGTCGACACGCACTTAAATTGGGGCGCTTCTTATTGGTCGAATGATTTGTACAAGCGGTTTCTGATGGAACAATTCATGAAACGTTCGCCCAAGCGCACGGAACTCGTTTGGGTGGCGCGCGTCTCAAACTTGCTGATTCTTGTGATTGCTTTAGCGATTATGGTCCGGCTTGAATCGATTCAGAAGGCGTGGCACCTGAGTCTTTTGTTCGGAGGCGGCCTGGGCACGGTCTTGATTTTGAGATGGATTTGGTCGCGCATTAATATTTGGTCTGAAATTTCGGCCGGTGTCTTGTCCTTGGCGCTTGCGTTTGTGCTGATCCATTTTTTCCCCGGCTTAAATGAAGGCTTGAAGTTAATGGTGCTCGTTTTTGTTTCGACGCTCGGAATGCTGCTTGTGACGAAGCTAACGCCGCCTGAGCCGGAAGAAACGCTTCAGGCTTTTTACCGCCGGGTCAGACCGCCCGGATTTTGGCGCAAGGCTGCTCTCGCCGCCGGCGATGACGGCGGAGCGCCGCTCAAACGGTTTTACTTTGGGATCACAGCAACGGTGACCTTCGCGCTTTCCATATTTTTTTGGCTGACGGGTTTCGGAATCTGGATGACTTCGGGTTTTTCACTGTTACCGGTCCTGCTTTTAGTGGCGGGATTTCTTTTAGGTCCTCTTTGGCTGCGGTATGGTTTTGCGCCAAAGACGTTGTACTAAACCGGAGTCGTTACTACCGGTGCCACGCGGACTGAAAAATCCGATGCTTCCTAAAACCAAATGTCAGCTTTCCCTCAAAGCCAGGATTAACGGAATCGAATATGCCTGAAATAAAAGAAGCCGTGAAAAAGGTACAATTAACGCCCTCACAAACTGAAGCGTTTCGGGATCTTACGGAGGGCCGGGAGAACCTTTTTCTGACCGGCGGTCCCGGCACGGGCAAGAGTTTTTTGATTCGGGAGTTTTTAGATCAATGCTCGGAGAAAGTGCCAGTCGTAGCCAGTACGGGTGCGGCAGCGATCCTGATTGCCGGGCGCACGTTTCACAGTTTTTTTGGGTTGGGTATTATGCAGGGCGGCGTGGAGGCCGTGGTCAAGAAGGCCTTAAAAAATAAGCGATTGCGTAAAAGGTTAAAACAGACCGCGACGCTTGTTATCGATGAGATTTCCATGCTCTCAGGCGAGACCTTAGACGTCGCGGAGCACATTGCACGAGCCATGAAAAAATCACCTCTTCCCTGGGGAGGCATCCGCATTATTGCGGTGGGAGATTTTGCTCAACTTCCGCCGATTACGCGAGGGAGGGAAAAGGAGTGGTGTTTTTTATCCAAGACCTGGGAGCGGTCATGTTTTAAGAAAGTCATTTTGCGTGAAGTTAAGCGCACCGCAGATACGGCCTTTTTGGAGGTGCTTGAGGACATCCGTTGGGGAAAGAACTCTGAGCGTGTGCGGATGTTTTTAAATGAAAGGCTCACTAGGGCGGATGAGGTTGAGACTAATGTGCCGCATGTATTTCCCAGGCGCGCACAAACGGATGCGTTTAACCGGGCCCGTTTGAATGAAATTGATAGCCCGTCGCGGTTCTATAAAACCGAATACGGCGGTACGGATATTTATATCGAAAGGCTGAAGCGTGATGCGCCGGTGCCCGAGGTGCTGGAGCTTAAAAAAAACGCGCTTGTGATGTTGCGTATGAATGATCCGAGGCAGCGTTATATCAACGGTACGGTGGGTACACTTGAGGAATTGGAAGATGATATCTTGTTGGTGCGTGCGGGAGGGCGGCTCCTTGAAATCGAGACCTTTACTTTTACCCTACTGGATGATGACGGCCAAGAGGCGGCTTTTGCGATGAACTTTCCCGTGACCCTGGCTTATGCCAGTACGATTCATAAAGTGCAGGGAACCACGCTAGAACGTTGCCATATCAGTTTGCGTGGTTTGTGGGAGCCCGGTCAAGCTTATGTGGCCTTAAGCCGCGCGCGAAGCGGGGATGGGATCACGCTGATGGACTGGGATGCGAGTTCAATTTGTGCCGATCTCGCAGTCAAAGAGTTTTATGAAAACGAAACTCAAACTTAAGGGCACCGGCAGGTATCCTGTGCAAGAAAATATTCACTTGGGCATGTGAAAAGAATCGCCCGTACTTTTTACCAAATAATGTCACAATTTACCTAAAATGCGACATCAAGGGTAGGATGACGATTCATTTCCGCCCTTGTTTTTAACCGCCTAGATTAGAAGTCGATATAGATGTAAAATGATTCCCGCAAAATAAGGAGGTGGTTGGTCTGACACCCAAAACAGAGATGGAGAAGGGCTGGGTATTGGTAATCGATGATGACCCCCTTCTGACGCGTACACTGAAGAAGGTGCTGGAACGGGGTGGGTATTCCGTAGATGTGGCATCGAACGGGCTGGAAGGAATTAGGAAGGCAAAAAGCGGATTCTTTCATTTGGTGCTCTGTGATATCCGAATGCCCGGCTTAGACGGGCTGATGACCCTTCAACACATCAAAGAATTCCAAGACAAAGCGGGTGTTGGGAAATCGGGTTTTATCATGATAACCGCTTATGACAGCCCCGAGAGCCGCCGGCATGCAGCCATTCTTGGTATTTCAGACTTCATTTTAAAGCCGTTCGACCTTAAAGATTTTCTAGAAACGATCGACCATCACGCGGCCCCTCTTATTAAAGAAACGCCCCTTCAGGAAGTAGAAAGGCTTAACCGAAAATTATCGGATTTACTTTCGGCATTGCATGAAAATGTTTCTTGAATGGCATGTCCTTATGTATTCATTTTTCTTAATTATTTTATAAACACAATAAAATTATTACAGAAAGATATGCTTTAGGCCCCAAAATATTCATGAGAGCTATCGCCAAATCAAGAGAAATCACTTTTCTCTTACTCTTGTCTTTTAGTTTGCAGTCCTTCCACGGATCCTACCCCGCTCTAGCACAAGTCCGGGATCAATTTCAAATCCAACTACCTTCCGAGTTAGGACGGGTTTTAGAAATCCAATTACCGGATCCCGATAAGAAATCAATTGCTCCCTTTATCTTTCATATTCAAGATGCCCATAGTGAGCCTGATGCCCAGTTTAAGATCAAGGAAATCATAAAATTTATTGAAGCAAGCCGCCCAGAAACTCTTTTAGTGGCCATCGAGGGAAGTGTGGGAGAGCTTCATCCAGAATATTTAAACCTGATTCCGGGGAATGCTTCAATCAATGAGGCCATCGTTAACAATTTATTGCACAAAGGGGAGCTTACGGGGGCTGAGCTGGCGGCTTGGGAATTCTATAAGGAGGGCAAAGCAGATAGGGAAAAAGGGGTGAGGGAAAGGGAAATCCGATTTGTGGGCATCGAGAATGCCGAGCTTTATCGAAAAAACATCAGAACCTATCGCTCGCTGCTTTTGAGCCAGGATGAAATTAAAAAGGCCCTCCGGCCTCTCAGGGACCAGCTGGAATTAGGGGCTTCTAGAATTTTAAATCCGGAATTACGTCGATTTATAAAAAAACGGGAGAGAACGAAACTCGGCCGCCGCGGCGAAATTCCAGCTTCCCCCAACTTGGAGGTTTATCTAAGCTATCTCAAAACTGAAATTCTCAATCGCCTCGGGATTGATTTGGGGGATCGCATTGAACGACTTCGCTTTCCGAATCTCGTCCTCATGTTTTTGGGTGAAAAGGATCCTTTCTCTGAAATAAAAATAGATGCATTATTTGCCGAAATCGACCAGCTCGAATCGGCCCTTTTGGACAAGCTCACAGTCAAGGAAGAGGAGCGCCGGTGGGGCAAGGATTGGAAAAACTTTCATTTTCTAGAGAAGCTTCTGAAACTTGAACTGACCCCGCAAGAATATGCCACGGCCTCGCGGAAGGGTATTCGGATTGAAAAACTAAATCCCTTCGTAAAGGCAGCTCTTCGTTTTTATTCCGATGCCAGGGCGCGAGACCTCGTGCTCTATGAAAATGCTCTTCGTGAGGCGCAATGGATGAAGGCCTCTTCGGTCCTTTTGATTACCGGAGGTTTTCATGCAGCGGGGCTTCACGCTATCATGAAGAGTCGCGGGACAGGCTATGCCTCGATTCAGCCGAATTTTTTACCTTTGGAGGAAAGTCTTTACCAACGCGTCCTGCGCGGTGAAAATGAAGCTGTCTCAGTTTATACCAAGGAGACCTTAAATCGACAGCAGGCGATCTTTCTAAAGGCCCTTTTAGAGAGCAAAATCAATCCCTTGGAAAAATCAGAGGCCCTTCTCCGGCATCCCGTTTTGAATTCTATTTCGGGATTGTCGCCCCCCCTAAACGCGATTCCCGCCGAATTGATTACGATGGACACAAAAAACTTTGATTTCATCTGGCGTTCTACGGGCTTACGATCAGAAGTTCGTAAATGGCCCGAACATCAACCTGCAAAAATTGCGGTGATAGGAATAGGCTTTGTGGGTACGGCGAAGGCCATTGCCGATGCCATGCTCAGAGGTCATGATGTGGTAGGGTATGATATCGATACCTCCAAAATTGCGGCCCTGCAGCAAGGCAAACTTGTGCACTATATGCCTGGCATGGAAGGACTTTTGCAGCAAGGCTTGCAGACCGGGAGACTACGGTTTACTTCGGATCTCGCCGAAGCTCTTCGCGGCAGAGAAATTGTTTTTTTAGCGCTACCGACACCGCAAAGCAAAACCGGAGAAGCCGATATCACTTATTTAAAAAAGGCCGTTGAAGCCATTGCCCAAACCGTTGCTTTAGATCAAGACCTTATTATTGTGAATAAGAGCACATCTCCTCCAGAAGTTGAAAGTGAATTAACAAAAATTATTGATGAGATCATTCAGGAAAGGAAGTCGACTGAATCGAATCGATCCGGATTGCGCGAAGGATCTTCGCAAAAGCGGCTGTGGATTGCCAGAGAACCTGAATTTTTTCGTGAAGGTAAGGAGTTGGAAGATGCTCTAGGTGAGTCGGGACGCATTGTGATTGGTGCAGAAGATCTTGCCATCGCAGAAAAAATAGCTGCCCTTTATAATCCGGCCAATCGAAATCCAGCATTTGTTTATAAAGATATGCCGATCATTCTGATGGGTACGCGCAGTGCCGCTGAGGTTAAATATGGTGCCAATGGTTTTCGTGGGACTAAGATTTCATTTATCAGTTTCATCAGTTGGCTTGCGGAAGCCTTGGGATTGGATATTGAAGAAATCGCGGATGCGATTGGTGTAGACCCTCGTATAATTCGCGCTTTTCTAAGTTGCGGAATTGGTTACGGTGGATCCTGTTTTCCGAAAGATATCGCCGCTTACACACGCCAATCTCATGAAGAAGGGATTCCCTATGATTTGCTTTTGGATGTCCAAGCCATTAATGAGTTGCAATGGAAAAACTTTGTTCAGAAAATTGTGAATCAATTGGGCGGTGTTGAGCGCAAAAAAATCGTGATTCTTGGAGGGTCTTTCAAGCCAGAGACAAGCGATGTCCGTGAGGCACGTTCAAGTTACATTGTTCAAGATTTACTAAAACGAGGGGCTCATGTTTCTGTGCACGATCCCGTAGCGACCCGAGAACTGGCAGAAGGCCCCTTAAAAGAGGATCGGGGCGTAACCTACTATGAACACGATTCCGATCTTTACGGAGAAATGATGGAAGGAGCCGACGCGGTTGTTCTTGTAACAGAGTGGGGGTTATATAAAAAAATAGATTTTCAAAAGCTAGCGGGTTTATTCCGACGCCAAGATCAGCCACTGCCGCACCTGTTTGATGGCCGCAATATTTGGAATCCTAACGAATTGAAGAATCTTGGTTACAAATATGAGGGAATAGGTCGCTCAAAAATCCCAGCGAAGATCGATAAAGAAGTTTTTATTGAAAAGGTGAGGCAGTTGTTTCTCGCCATACGGCTGGCTTTCATTAACCATCTTGCTGAAGTTTCTGATAAAAAAAGAGCCAATATCCGTGATGTGTTAAAGGGACTCGGCCATGATCCTGTTGTAGGGAGCCTCTACCTGCAACCCGGATTAGGGTTTGGAGGATATGAGCTTCATCATACCTTGGAATACTTTACAGAGCTCGTCCGACATTATCTTCCGCAAAGCTACATGGAGTCTTATCGAGAGATTCGAAAGGATATCCTGACTGAATTTGGATTGCCCATTTCACCAGAAGAAATGAACCAAATCCCCTTTATTACTGCTATCCAACAGATCAATGGGCGGCAAATTGATCTCTACATTGATAAGGTCAAAGAGGCTGTTGGAGGAACCTTGAGGGGAAAAAAGGTGGCGGTGTTGGGTTTGGCCTATAAGCCGGGTTCTTATTCAATAGAGAATTCTCCTTCCATCGGGATTGTTCAAAAATTAATCCAAGAAGGCGCCATGATCCGAGCAACAGATCCTGAATATCAGGCGATTGTTAATTTTGAAAGGTCTGTCGGGGTAAGGAAACCGGCGTTTCGTCGGTATATTAAAGCGGAACAGGCCGTCCACGGAACAGATGTTCAAATTCTTGTCACGGATTGGCCTGAGTATAAGGAAATTGGGAAAATCTTACTTAGCAAAAAAGGGAGGCCCAGGTCAAGGTATCTTCGTTTAGTCGACGGCCGTCATTTTTATGATCCAGATGAAGTGGCTGCACTTGGAATAAATTATTATGCCGTGGGGATCCCTACGCATAAAGCTCATAAACCGGAAGCGCGCTCGGAGATTAGGGAAAATCGAACGCTGATAACAACTGCTGAATTTCGAGAAACTCGTTTCAAGTACCATTTGCTTTCGGCCGTCCGGGCCTTTCGAGAAGCGATCGCCTCCTCGGCCTAATACTTTTCTTTGAATTGACCCTTGAAATTTTCCAAAACATCGACGATAGTTTAGGGTAAAGCCAAACGTCAGCTAAGAATAGGAGGACGCATGGCAGAATCTAAAGAGGCGGAAGGAAAACCGGCCCCGAAGGCCCCCAAGCCAGAGGCGGCGGCCCCAAAGCCTGTAGCCGATAAGCCCCACCATTTAAAAATCACTCAAATGAGCTTAAAGCAGGTGGAAGAGGCCCTTGAGAGTGTTCAAAAACATATGGGGGGGATGAATTCTCACTACGCACGGGCGCTTATGGCAAGACGTGAATTCCTGATCCAAGGTCAAAGAGTTTCAGTGTCCATACCACTTCCCAAAGCTGCTTAACGCGCCGTTGCCAGCCACATGATTCAGCATCTATTGGCCGCAATTGTTATGGTGTCTTTTGGGTTATCGCTCGGCGGCGTTCTTCATGCCCAAGAAGCCGATCCTTTCTCCGCCTGTAAGATTCAATATGATCAACACAAAAAAATAATTTTGAAGGATTTAGACCGAGTCGAACAAAATTATATAAAATACCGCTGGACGGAAGTAAAGCTTCGCCGACTTTATTATGAACGGCTCTGGCAGGCCCGGCAGGACGCCACGGATCCTGCGGATCAAGAAGTCCGGACCCGGGGGAGGGATGAGGAGGCCCGCATCCTTCAAACGATTGAAAGCGCTGAAAACGACTCCCAATCGGCGGCCGCTGAAATGCTTCGTGCGCTTCGGGACTTTCAATCCCGCGACTATGATGTCTCCAATGCCTGCCCGGAAAAAGATTTTAAGAAATGCTTTCAAAAGGCCTTTAAGCCTGCCTATGAGCTTGCCGACGAGATCAAGCCTTCTCTTGATTCGATCTTTGAACACGAAAGGGAGTACCGTTCTGCGATGATGAAAACGGCCGGAGATAAAAAGGGTCTTTATCTGGAAGATACGCTGGAGCATCCTGCGGACCACGATGCCCTTTACTGGAGATTCGAAAAAGACCATCAAGCCAGGCGCTTTGAAGAAGATGCGCGCATCATAAATTTCCTTCATGAAATCCAAAAAATATTGACCTGGAAATTTCAAGGCGATGATTGTTGTTACGAGTGCGCCGTACAAATAAAGGATAAGGCACTTGAAAGTGTTTGATCGCCTCGTTGCGGTGGTTATTTTCTTACTCCTCGGAACTTCTTCAATGGATGGAGGGGAACCTTCCTCAAGTTGTTCGGACCGGATGCAGCGCGTTCAAATTCAGATGCTGGGTGACCTCAAGGTCATGGAAGAAAGCTTTCGGGATCGGTTTTGGCTGGAATGGAAGCACCGGAATTTGCTTTACCATGATTTATGGAAATCGGATTTGAAACGAAGGGACAAATATTCCGCCGGGGAGCAGGCCGAAGGGCAATTGCTTTATGAGCGCCTGCTTCATGATGCGGATTTTATCGTCAGCGAGATATCGATAAAGCGCCACGCGCTGAATGCCGCGTGGATTTCTCTGAAATCGTTTGCCCAGGAAATCTCAAAGGCATGCCCTTTCCAGAGGTTTCAGGACTGTTCCTTCCGTTTCCGGGAGGATTTTGAAAAAAAATTATCCGAGATGGAGAAGGTTTTATCCCAGTATGACGAGCATAGCCATACCTTTCATACACAAGTGCTTCAAAGCCTGAAGGATACGCCCTCCGACCATGGGTCTTTTTCAGAGCGCTTTTATGAAAAACTTATTTATTTTGCGACGTATACGTTCCCCGAATTTCAAACGCAATGGCGGGAAATCAGGCATTCCGTGGAATATGACTGGCCGATTTCCTGCTGCGATCAATGTGCCCCCGACAGGAGCACCGGGGAAAAAGATGTCCTGCTTGATCGACTGAAAATCAAAGGCACGGATGAGACGGCGCTCTCGGAACGCGAGATGAATAAAACCGATTTGGTGAAGGCGTTTAAGGATTCGGAACAGAAATCAGGTTAAGTCCCGGTTCCATTCTTTGGAAAAATAATCGGAATCCACTTCCTCGCCGACATGGAAAAGCGGATACCAAACCATCAGCCGCTTGTCGCCGCGAAGGGCCCAGCGAAAGGGCCATGTGGGAATTAAGTAGGCATTCACGGCCACATTTCCCAGAACGGCAAAGGGGATCAGAAGGGTTCGCCCGATTCCCACCGAGACTTTCTGGGCTGTCTTTGCCGCCCAAAATCCGGCGGAGGTTTCAGAAGGGTTTGGGACATTAATGATTTTGTTTTCCCATTCTGGGAGGTAATGCTTGGAAGTTAAGTTCCGGCCTGTCGCACAGCCGGATAAGGCTGTGAAGGTTAAGCAGAGAATGCAAATGCCTTTGAGGAGTTTCATCAAATTCTTGATTCGGCAGAATCTTTCATAAGTTGAGCCTTTTCAGGAGATGGGTTAAGTTTGGCTTGTTTTTAGCCGTTTAACAGGCCGTCCCCTTTATGAAGAAAAATACGCAAGATTTTGTCAAAATGATTGAGCGCCAGGACGCAGGAGACGCTGACGGTTCCTCTCAGCTCGTTGCCCAGTTTGAAGGTTCAATGGAGCAGATCGCGGTTTCTCGCTTTCGGATTTGCCTTTCCATCTTCCTTATTCTCTTTCCTCTGATTTCGATGATCGATTATTTCTCCTCTTCGTTTCAAAACCCGTCGCGGGTTATGACCTTGACGGCTCTGATGGAAGTCACGCTTCTTATTTATTTGGGACTTACCTTTGTTCATCAATTCCGAAAGGACATCTATGCGTTTGCCTTTGTGCTGGCGTGCTTTATCGGCGTCTATAATTTGGGCATTATTTTGCTCGGGGGACAAGCCGCGCGGGATCAATATGTGATTTACGCGCTCATTTTCTAATGCCGGTCACCAATAGCACCTTCTTAAAAAGTAATGTTTATTTGATGCTTTTTTTTCTCATTGTGACCGTGGGGGCGCATCTCAACGAAAAATATCGATTGCAAGAATTTTTGCTCAAAAAAAGAATGGAGTCCGTGAATACGATTTTAGAGGATTATCAAAAAAGGTTGAAGCGTTCCTATCAAAGGATGGAGCACCTTGCCATCGTGGATCCTTTGACCGGCGTCTATAACCGGACTTATTTAATGCAATGGCTCTCCAAAGAAGTGCATAAGGACCAAAAGGCGAAGGACGTATTTTCGCTGATCATGTACGATTTTGATCAATTCAAAGAAATCAATGATTTAGCCGGTCACCAAATGGGGGATCACATTCTGCAAAAAGTGGCCGAGGTGGTGCAGGAACATTTAGATGATAAATCTCCGATATTTCGATATGGGGGGGACGAATTTTGCGTCATTTTGCCGGGGCTTGATTTGCCGAGGGCCGTTCGTCTTGCCGAAAAAATTAGAAAAAGTATTGAAGTGAATCCCGATCTTCTTGTCAAATTTTCTCCGACAGAATCCTTTCATGTGACGATCAGCATGGGAGTCATTACCGAATACTCTACGGGAACGGTGGATCAGGATTATTTGATACGCTGGGCGGATACCGCCTTACTTGAGTCCAAACGGGCTGGCCGTAACTGTATTCATGTTTTTGATCCTGATGAACGTAAAATCAAGAGGCCGGACCGCTGGCTTGAAACCGAAGGGCGTCCTGAATCAGAAATTTCGAATGCATGAGACGGCCCATTGTTCTTTTAACGGATTTCGGACTTAAAGACCATTATGTGGGTGTTTTGAAAGGCGTCATTGAAAGCCTTGCCCCTGGGACACCCGTGATTGATCTAAGTCATGAAATTGCCCCTCAGAATATTCTTCAAGCCGCTTGCCTCCTTGAAATCAGTTATTCGTATTTTCCTCAAAAATCCATTTTTGTTTGCGTCGTCGATCCCGGGGTTGGGACCTCACGCAAGGCCATTGCGGTGAAAACATCCCGCTATTACTTTGTAGCTCCGGACAACGGTTTGCTGAGCCTGGCGTTGCAGCATGAGAAGATTTTATCCCTTCGGCATATTGAGAATATAAGATTTTTTTTAACGTCCTCCCCTTCTTCAACGTTTCATGGGCGCGATATATTTTCTGCGGTGGGAGCTCATTTAGCAAATCGCGACTCGGAAAAAATTTTTAATCGATTGGGAAGAACGCTGAAAAGCTTTCGCCGCGTTCATTCCCCTGCACTTACCAAGGAGGCGAAGACGATTCGCGGCGAAATTATTTATTTTGATCATTTCGGAAATGCGATCACGAATATCCGTCGGAGCGATGCCCCGGAATCGTTTTGGAAAAAAGGAAAAGTTTACGTCAACCATAAAAATATTGGCCCCCTCTGCGAAACTTATGGGAAGGGTAAGGCGGGACTCAAGGCCCTCTGGAGCAGCGCCGGTCAGCTTGAGATTGCTTTTCCGAATGGTTCTGCCAAAGAAAGGGGCGCTTTAAAGGAGACTCAAAAAGTCTCGGTGTTCTTCCAATGAGCGTTTATGCCTGAAAAATTTAAGATCCTCAAACGAAAAGTGATATTCTCGAAAGGCCCTATTCATTTGGTCGATTGCGAAATTAAGATGCCAGGAGGTAATGTTCTTTCGCGTCAAATCTTGGAACATCCCGGTGCGGTGGTGATTATTCCGATTCCGCGGAAGGGAAGGGTCCTCTTAATTCGTCAGTTTCGTTTTGCAGCAAAATCCTGGATATGGGAATTTCCCGCAGGGGGGATTGAACCGGGCGAAAGCATTCAAAAGGCTGCTACGCGGGAGCTCATTGAGGAAATCGGCATGAGACCCGGAAAACTGACTCCCGTCATGAAGTTTTATCCGACTCCTGGAATATCCGGTGAAATTATGTATTTATTTAAGGCAGAGAAATTATCCCCTGCAGTGGGCAAGCCCGATGAAGACGAGGATATTGAGGTTGCCGAATTTAGTCTCACCGAGGTTTTCCGCATGATTCGCAAGGGTAAAATCATTGACGCGAAAACGATTTTGGGATTTTGGAGCGTTGCTTCCTAGCGAAAGATCCCGTAATATATGAATTTTCCTTGCTGGGGAAGAGTTTCTAGACGTACCAAATTTGCTGGCGTAACCCCGCGCCGTTGCGCGGGACTGCGGTTCTTATAAGTGGGCTTATTAAATTAGCGTTGCCGCAATGAAGCTTTAGCAGGCAATCTAAAGTTTGCTGGCGTAGCTCAGCTGGTAGAGCAGCTGTTTCGTAAACAGCAGGTCCTCGGTTCAAGTCCGAGCGCCAGCTTACTTAGGTATATTCCGGGCACATGGTTTACAGTTCATTCTGAGCACATAGTTTACACTTTACGGCATATCGTTTTTAAAGGAGGCGGATATGCCGTGGAAGGAAATATGTGTTATGGATGAGCGAATGAAATTTATTGGGCGTCTTTTGTCGGGTGAAAAAATGGCGCCCTTGTGCCGGGAATTTGGAATTTCAAGGGTCACCGGATATAAGATCTGGTTACGTTATCAGAAGCTTGGTTCGGTGGCCCTTTTTGATCAGTCTCGAGCTCCACATAAACATCCCAACCAAATTCCCTTTGAGATCGAGCAGTTTATCGTCCGTTCGAAAAAAGAAAGACCTCACTGGGGCGCTCCGAAGATCCGTGAATTAATTGCTAAGCGCCATACGGGAGTCAAACTACCTGCCATCAGCACGGTGCACGCGGTGTTGGACAGACATGATCTTGTCAAAAGAAAGCGCAGGAGCAGTCCTTACCGAGCCACCGCAACCTATCTTTCAAATCCCGAAGAAGCCAACGATCTTTGGTGCGTTGACTTTAAGGGGGAATTTAAATTAGGGAGTAGTATTTATTGTTATCCGCTTACAATCTCCGATTTTGCCACGCGCTTTCTTATTAATTGCGAGGCCCTTTCAAGCACCCAAGAAGCGACAGCTTTCAGAGTTTTCGAGGAAACCTTCAAGGAATACGGACTTCCTGGAGCCATTCGAAGTGACCACGGAATTCCTTTTGCCTGCGGCAACGCTGCTTGGGGTCTAACGCGGCTGTCGGTATGGTGGATTCGCTTAGGGATTAAACTTGAGAGAATCAAGCCAGGGTGTCCACAGCAAAACGGCCGGCATGAGAGAATGCACCGAACGTTGAAACGGGAGGCCACGCAACCTCCCGGAACAAATTTTCTGCAACAGCAGGAAAAGTTTTACCAATTCATGCACGAATACAATTTTGAAAGACCTCACCAAGCATTAGAGATGAAATGTCCGGGAGATTTATATCAAAAATCACAAAGACACTATATCGGACTTCCCGATATTACCTACCCGGGTTATGACAAGACGATTTTGGTGAGCCATTGCGGCAGGATTTGCCTCCACAACTTAAAAATTCACATTGGCCGGCCTTTGGCAAATCAACCCATCGGGATTCGGTTAGTGGATGACGGGATTTGGGAGGTTTCTTTTAAAGACTACGACCTCGGATATTTCGATGAAGAGAGCGGAAAGTTTGCACCTCGAGAAGATCCTTTTGGGCTTATGTTAGAAAAGGCGCTGTAATCATGAAGCAAAAAAGTGTAACCTATGTCTCCGGTATAAAGTGTAAACGGTGTGCCAATACGTACATTATTTGTGCTTCCTCAAATGGGAGGGAAGGATTTTAAGGATGTCGCGGTATTTCGCAACGGTCCTCCGGGCTATTTTCACCCCTTCTTGAAGCAGTTTTTCGGCAATCTCCTGATCACTTAAGGGGGATGCAGGATTTTCGGAATCGATCATATGTCGAATTCGATGTGTAATACTTTTTTGCGAAACTTCTTCTTCGCCTTCCAGCGTATCCAAACGATTTGAAAAAAAACTTTTATACGGGATCGTGCCTTGCGGCGTTGAAATATATTTATTTTGGACGGCGCGGCTGACGGTAGACTCGTGAATACTTAAGGCTCCCGAAATATCTTTCAGCCGAAGCGGTTTTAAATATCCGAAACCTTTTCGCAGAAATTCATCCTGATGTTTCACGATTTCTTGGGTAATTTCTCGTAAGGTGGATTTACGCAAAAGCAAGGCTTGCAAAAACTCCTGTGCTTTTTGAAGCTTGATTTGAATAAAGGCGCGTGTCTTTTCATCCGTTCCTTTCTTACGAAGCAAATGGCGATAATAAGGATTGACACGAAGCCTGGGCAAGGATTCCTCATGAATTTCAATTTCCCATTTTGCATCGTCCTCATCGGACTCAAAAACGCTCGCATCGGGTTTAATGGCAATCGGTTCTTCGGAATAAAAACTTCGGCCTGGCTTTGGATCCAGACGTGAAATCTGATGGACGGCCTCTTTGACCGTTTCAAGATCCACCGCATAAATCTTGGAGAGTTGATCATAGGCTTGTTTTTCAAGGAGGGAAAGATGCTCTTTGACCATATTTTCCGCAAGGGGAGAGGGCGAAATCAATTTTTTTAATTGAAGGAGCAAAGCCTCTTGTAAATTTCGGGCGGCAATGCCGGGAGGTTCTAAAGTTTGAATGGACTTTAAGATGCCTTCGACATTTTCTTTGGTTTTATGAAGGGATTCTGAAAGCTCCTCGCAGGAAATGGACAGGTAGCCGTCTTCATTAATATTTCCGATGATTTCCTCAGCGATTTTTTTTTGATCTTCCGAAAAATCAAGAAATCGAATTTGCCACAAAAGGAAATCCGACAAGGCCTGAGGTCGTGTAAGAAGGGAATCTTGAAACGTCTTCTTTTTCTGAAGGTCTGAGGGGTCCGCTAAGCGATCTTCAAAACGATTTTCAGAGGGGTCATAATAATTGTCAATTTCATCGATTCGATCATAAGAGTCTCCCAGAGAAACTTCCTCGGTTTTTTCAGGCTTGCTTTGAGATTCGCCGTCTTGGGGGAGTTCTTCTTGCGGCGTGCTTTTTTCTTCGAGAAGGGGATTTTGGCTCATTTCCTCGTCGATGGCTTGCTCCAAATTTGCTACAGGAAGTTGAAGCAGACGGAGGTATTGCCTCATTTGAGGCGATAAAACGAGCTTCTGGGATTGCTGCTGGGTAAGCCGTGTTTCCATGCGCAAACAATAGCATTTTCATTCATTGTTGTAAAGCTATATACTGCAATTAGTTAGAATTTAATTGACATTCCTAGCTCATGTCTTTAGAATTTTACAATTTCACGTCAGCCATTCCCTTAACTCGCAGGGTCTTAATGGAACAAAAAGCAGACTTGTCAAAACAGGAAGTCAAATCCGAGCCGGTTCGATCAGGCCTTCGAAAAAAAAGCGTCCCCGCAGGGTTATGGACGAAATGTCCAAATTGCCAACATGTGCTTTTTAATAAATCCCTCAAAGGCAATCTCTCCGTCTGTGAAAAATGCCGCTATCACTTTATCGTGGGAGCTTCCGAACGAGTCGACCAATTACTCGACGAGAAAACGTTTAAAGAGAGGGACGAGGATTTGAGCAGTTTGGACCCGCTGCAATTTGAGGGTGCCAAATCCTATCTGGAAAAACTTAAGCAGGATCAAAGAAAGACCAGTTTGCGCGAAGCTTGCCTTACCGGGGAAGGAAAACTCCTGGGGAAACAAATCGCTTTCGGCGTGACGGATTCGCGTTTCATCATGGGATCGATGGGCTCGGTGGTGGGCGAAAAAATTACGAGGCTTGTTGAATACTGTCTTGAGGAGAAAATTCCCCTTGTGATTGTGTCTGGATCCGGAGGAGGAGCGCGGATGTATGAAGGGGTTTTGAGCTTGATGCAAATGGCGAAAACCTCGGCTGCGCTGGGGCTTTTAAAAAAGACAAAAGTCCCGTTTATTTCCGTTTTGACAAATCCCACGATGGGGGGTGTCATGGCAAGCTTCGCCTCCTTAGGCGATGTCATCGTCGCAGAACCTCAGGCCCTCATCGGATTTGCGGGTCCCCGTGTGATTGAGCAAACCATCCGACAGAAACTTCCCCCTGATTTTCAAACCTCTGAATTTCTTTTGGAACACGGTCTTATCGATAAAGTTATTGACCGGCGCGATTTAAAAATTACCCTGAAATTACTGCTCGATTATCTCGATTAAATACAGAAAGGAATTATGGCCACCGTTGTTTTACGAAATCTTAGCAAGTTCTACTCCAACCATGTGAATGCAGTTCGCAATGTCAACCTTGAAGTCTCCGATAAAGAATTCGTCGTTTTAGTCGGTCCTTCCGGCTGTGGAAAATCAACGACGCTTCGAATGGTCGCGGGTCTTGAAGAAATCAGCGAAGGGGAGATCTTAATTGATAATCTCATCGTTAATGATGTTCCCGCTAAGAACCGGGATATTGCCATGGTGTTCCAAAATTACGCCCTGTATCCTCATATGACGGTTTATGAAAATCTGGCCTTTGGCCTTAAGCTTCGGCGCTATCCCAAAAAAGAAATCGAACGACGCGTTCATGAAGCTGCGGAAATTTTGGGGCTGATCCATTCCAATATGCTGAAACGAAAACCCAAGGAACTTTCCGGCGGCGAAAGGCAGCGGGTCGCCGTGGGAAGGGCGATTGTTCGAAAACCCAAAGTCTTTTTATTTGACGAGCCTTTAAGCAATCTGGATGCGAAGTTAAGGGTTCAGATGCGCATGGAATTGCAGCGATTGCATAATCGCCTTCAAAGTACCATGATTTATGTAACGCATGACCAAGTGGAAGCGCTGACGCTTGGAGATCGCATTGTGGTCATGAAGTCGGGAACCATTCAACAGACCTCCGACCCCGTCAATATTTATGAAAACCCTGCCAATAAATTTGTGGCGGGATTCATCGGTTCGCCGCCGATGAATTTTTTGAATGGGAAAATCGCAAAACAAAATGGAGACTATTTCTTTCAGGACAAAGGAATTCGATTAAGGCTTCTGCCCCAGCATCATTCAAAAATATCGCCCTATAAGAATCAGGATGTCATTTTTGGCATTCGTCCGGAAGATATTTACGACAAAATATTTGCTCAAGACGCCCGCCCTGAATTTACCATCACGGCAACGGTGGATATGGTAGAACCCATGGGCTCAGAGATTTACCTTTACCTCAATGCGGGCACCAATAATTTTGTGGCCCGGGTCACCAATCAGGACACTGCCACTGTCAATCAGGACCTTCAAATTGTATTTGATATGAGCAAGGCTCACTTCTTCGATCCCAAAACGGAAGCTGCCATTTTCTGAGCTTATGGGGGCTGCTACCCTTAAGCGAATCAGTGTTGGTGCAGCGGCTGTTCTTTTTTTTCTCCTGACGCAGAAAATTTTTCTTCACCTTTCTTATTTAAAATCATCCCTCACTCCAGAATATTATCTCATCCAAATATCTCTGGGATTAACCGGCTATATGTTTTCAATTCTTGCGAGTTGGTTTGCATTTCGTCTGCCCGGGGGTCTTGTAACCGTGGGGCTGACAAGTCTGATTATCCTTTTTATTTGTTCCTTCACGGCGTCCGCGTTCTATCTGTGGCATATTGTCGCGTATGCTTTTTTGCTCCTTTTTTTGCATTTTCTGGATCAAGAATACCTTGAACAGATTGCGGTTTTGGCCGTGGACCGGGAAAAAGCCGTGAATGAAAAAAATGACCTTGAGCTGTCCTATAAAGTGAAGGGAGAAGGGATCAGCATCCTCTTCGAAAAATACTCGACCTATTACAATCTCAGGCGACTTGCCGAAGAGCTTGCAACCTCCCTTCTGGTTTCAGAGATTTCAAAAGCTGTGGTTGAGAAGACCTATCACTTCATTGCAAAAGGGGACGGCGCGATTTTGACTTTTTTGAGTCCTGCTGAAAATCAAAATTCATTTCCTCTCGTGGTTGCACAATACGCTGCGAATTCTGAAATCAAGTCAAAAAAAAGGCAGGAGGGGGATCTCTACGATCAATGGGCTCTAAAAAATAGAAGGCGATTGATCATCTCCGATGCCCAGCAGGATTTCCGATTCGATGCCCATGAAGTCATCAAGCTCAAAGACGTGAGAAGCCTCATTATCGCCCCCCTGATTCATGGTGGAAGGGCTGCCGGGACCTTGCGTCTTCAATCGATACAGCCGGATCAATTTTCCAATGATGATTTGCGACTCCTGGATACGATTGCAGTGTTGTCTTCCTCTGCTCTTTTTAACGCACAGCTTTATGAGAAAACAAAAGAGCTTGCCATTCGTGATTCCTTGACCGCACTCTTTGTGCGTAGCCATTTTTATGAGCGTTTTAGGGACGAACATCAGAGGGCGCTTATGACGCATCGGCCGCTTTCTGTTTTAATGTGCGACCTTGATCATTTTAAGCGAATCAATGACAAAATGGGACATGCCATGGGGGACATGGTGCTGGTTCATTTTGCAAAAATCCTTGCCTCCTTGAAAGACAAAAGTGCGCTTGCAGCTCGATATGGAGGCGAAGAGTTTGTTGTTTTACTGCCAGAAATTGATAAAAAAGAGGCATTGCAAATCGGGGAAAGAATTCGTAAACAAACCGAGGAATCTCCGATTACGGTTCGCAGAGACAAGGTGCAAGTGACGGTTTCTATGGGCATCGCCAGCATGCCCGAGGATTCCCTTGACCTTGAAGAGTTAATTAAGTTTGCAGACCAAGCCCTTTATCGCGCAAAACGCTCAGGAAGAAATCAGGTATGTATTTCCGGCTCTTAAACTTTGTCTTTTTGCTTCTCTTCGCAGGGATCTTGTGGCTTGTCGGAAAAGGTCCCGCGCTTTACCCTTTTTGTCTTTCTCCCCTGCTTATCTTCCCGCTTTTTTATCCTTATTGGAAACGCGACCTTTTCCTTTTCTGGGTAGGCCTTTTTTTTCTGTCGGCTGCTTTTTTCGGGGTTTTTTTCTATCGACTGACGGGCGAGGTTCTTACGCTCATCCTTCTAGGGCTCGCCCTTTTTTTCGTTCTTGTGCGATATCGCAATTATTGGGCGGGCTTGCTTGGAATGGAAACCGCCTCTGCGCGATTTGTCCTGGAGCAACTAGACCTCTTAAAACAAAAGCATCAAGCACGTCTTGAAAGCCTTCGCCATTTGGAAAAGCAGGTAACAAGCCTCCTTGATCTCTTCGAGCTGGCCCGTGATTTTGGTGAGGTTCTAAGTTTTGGTGCCGTGGCGGATCAACTTTTTCGCAAAGTGATGCCCGTTCTGCCCTTTCAGCAAATGAAGTTAATGGTCAAGACAAAATCGGAAGAATCACCAGTTCTTATTTTCAATATCTCCTTGCAGGGTGTGATTGCGGAGCGTAATTTAAATCTCTTATCTGCGGAAGAAAGAATTTTTTTGGACGAACCCCAAGGAGGCAAGAAAATAGCCAAGGGGGACAAAACTTGGTTTTTTCCCTTGTCGCAAATACAGGATTTAAAGTCGGGCCTCACGGTTCAAGGTGCCGAATCCGATGATTTGGCGAAATTCGAAGTCCTAGCCTCATTCCTCGCGTTACAAATTAAGAAGATTCGGCTCTATGATGAGGTTAAGGAACTTTCCATTCGTGACGGCTTGACCGGACTTTTTGTCCGAAGGCATTTCCTCGAGCGTTTTGAAGAAGAACTTAAACGAAGTATAAATTATCGCTTCCCCTTGGCAGTATTAATGTTAGACATTGATCATTTCAAACGATATAATGACGACCACGGCCACTTGACAGGAGATGCCACCCTTCGTCAAGTGGCATCTCTTTTAAGAGAAAGTTTACGACAGGTCGATATTCTTGCCCGGTATGGCGGAGAGGAATTCATTGTAGCCATTCCGGAAACCAAGCCGGAAGTGGCGATGGAAATTGCCGAAAGAATACGTTCCAGCATTGCGCGGCATCATTTTGAAATTCTTGCGGATAAAACTAAAGTCACGGTAAGCGTCGGTGGCGCGTTGTTTCCAACAGATGGAGGCAATGATTTGGCTCGAATACCCGTTTCCGAACTTGCATTGCAATTAATCCAATTTGCCGACAAGGCCCTCTATCGGGCAAAAGAAGAGGGCCGAAATCGGGTGATCTTTTATAAGGACTTATAAAAACGATTCCACGGCCCATGAAAGCGCTGTCCTGGCTCCTTGTTACGTTTGTCTTTTTGGCGGTATCTTTTCGTGGCTTTGCCGATTCCGAAGACAAGCCTCCCCAGCGAGCCCTTCCTTACGACACTCCCTTTCAAAGTGAAGGGGGTCAGGTGCAAGTGGTTGCCGATCAGATTGAATACACTCGGGACCAGCAGAAAATCATTGCCAGAGAGAATGTCATTCTCCGTTATCAGGAGATTGAACTGGCGGCCGATTACGCGGAAGTTGAAACAAAATCTAAAAAAGCCTATGCCCGCGGGCACGTTATCATTTTCCGCCATAAATACGCTGTCGCTCGAGGAGAAGAAGTCCATTATAATTTTGCCACCGATGCGGCAAGCTTTCCGAATGGACGCACCTACCATATTCCTTGGTTCAGTTCCGGTGAAGACTATCAACAACTCAAAGACGGCGTTCAAATCGTCAAAAAAGGAACCGTCACAACTTGCAATCTCGAAAATCCACATTATTCCTTTAAAGCCAAAAAAGTTACTATTTATGAAGGGGATAAATTAATCGCGAAAAGCGTTACCATTGTGGTTTTGGGAAAACCTGTTTTCTGGCTGCCCTATCTGATTATCCCCCTTAATGAGAGGGGCAATTTGCCCTTTACGCTGAAGGCCGGCTATAATTCAGAGCACGGCGCTTATCTTTTAGGCAGTAAGGGATTCTCCATCAATCGAAATATAGGGGGGAATGTTCATGTGGATTGGCGCTCCAAGCGCGGATTCGGATCCGGTGCTGATGTTTTTTACGACTATGGAAAATATTTTAAGGGATTTGCGAAGGGCTATCTCACGCAGGATAACAATGCACCTACCTTTGGTTCCGATAATCCCTACCGGGAACGTGAGGACCGAACACGCGGACGTCTCACGTGGATGAATCAAACCATGCATAATAAATATAATTACATTATTTCTCGGTACAATCGATTTTCCGATGAGCAGTTCCTGCAGGATTTTTTTGAAAAAGAAGGCCGTGCGGAAATTGAGCCTCAATCCTTTGTGACACTAAACCATAATACCGATCGTTACGGGCTTATGACGTATGTTGAAAAACGAGTGAATAACTTCGAATCTCTTGTAGAAAGAGTGCCGGACGTCCGGTTCGGTTGGAAGAATCAACCCTTTTTCAAATCTGGGATTTATTATCAAAGTGATACCAGTTTTGCCAATCTTCACAAAGTGTTGGGAAGAATCCCTTTGAATGAGGACGTTTGGCGCATTCATCAGATGAATGAGTGGATCGCCCCTTTGCAATGGAAGGGAATTAAATTTAGTCCTTTTGTAAATTTGGGGGGAACTTATTATAGCCGCGAAAAAGAATCCGATGAGGATCGTTTCCGAACGCTGTTAGGAGGGGGAGCCGATTTAAGAACGCATGCCTATAAAACTTTTCCGGTCAATTTTCATCGGCTTGGATTTGAAATGAATGAGTTAAGGCATGTCTTTGAGCCCAGCATTCAGTACCGATCGGTTCGTTCTACAGTTAGTGATGAAACCATCGATCATTTTGATTCCACCGACCGCATTGATGATGCGGATATCGTGACCTTTGGTATCGAAAACCGGCTTCAAACCAAACGCGTTATGCAAGGACAGATGAAACGCGTCGATGTTGTAAGCCTAAACACCTTTCTTAGCTATGAAATTCATCCGGATGGGCGCTCTCAAGCCTCGCGCTTTATTACGTTTGAAGACGCTTCGACCTCAAGTCAATTTTCAATTTTAAGTCAGGATCTCGTGCTGCGCCCCTATGACTGGCTCATCTATGAAGCCCGCTTTGATTATGATATGGACCGTGATTCCTTTCGGGTGTTTAACCAGGATTGGGTGACGCGATTTAAGAATTTAAGGCTGCTTTTCGGCCACCGTTTTGTGAAAGGGATTGGCGATGTTTCCGACAACGGGCAGTTTGTTTTCAATGCCCGCTATCGCCTCAATCGCTTGTGGGAATTACATGGATATGTTCGCTGGAATGAAAATGATTTAGGGCTCGAAGAGTGGCAGGTATCGGCCACGCGCGATTTGCACGATTTCATTCTGGATTTTGGATACAATGTGCGCAATTCCGCAATCCGCAGCAACAATAAGGAGTTGTTCTTCAATTTCCGCTTTAAGGCATTTCCTGAGATTCATCTCGGCGCGGGACCGGGTCGCGCTTCCTTTGGAGAACCAAGAATCGGAGAAAACGTGGCGGGCGCCAATCCAAGTTCGATGCTTGGGGATTTCCAATCTGATTTTGAAGTGACTCCCTTAGCTAAAAAGGGAACGCCCTAAGGCTTTAAGGATTGATATGAAAATTGGAATTATTGGTTCAGGGTATGTGGGGTTGGTGACCGGGGTGTGCTTTGCCCATCTGGGCAATGAGGTCTTATGTGTGGACAATGACCTCAAAAAAATCGCGCTCCTTAAAAAGGGTATTTCACCGATTTATGAGCCGGGTCTTGAAGAAATGATACGGTCCAACCTGCAAAAGGGACAAATTCATTTTTCCAGCCATATTGATGACGCGGTCAAAAAATGTGAAGTCCTTTTTATTTGTGTCAATACGCCGCCCAAAGATCGGGGTGAGGCGGATTTATCCTTTGTTGAAAATGTAGCGCGGGAAATCGCCACACGACTGAGACAATACCGATTAATTGTCGAAAAAAGCACCGTTCCCGTTCAAACGGGAGAACGCATTTATCAAACGATTTGCGAAATGAAGGCTAAAACGACCCTTTTTGACGTAGCCTCCAATCCTGAGTTTTTGCGCGAGGGTTCGGCCATCCACGATTTTCTAAATCCCGACCGGATTATTCTTGGAGTCTCCACACCGAAGGCGGAAAAGATTCTAAGAAAACTCTATGAGCCTTTGATGGCCAAAATTGTAGTGACCGATTTGAAAAGTGCGGAATTGATCAAACATGCCTCCAACTCCTTCTTGGCGACTAAAATTTCTTTTGTGAATGCGCTCGCAAGAATCTGTGACGCCTCAGGGGCCAATATCGATATGGTGACCGAGGGCATGGGACTTGATCCGAGAATTGGGGCAAGTTTTTTAAGACCGGGCATCGGTTTTGGGGGTTTTTGTTTCCCGAAGGACCTCATGGCTTTTTTAAGAATCTCTGAAAAAATGGGGATTCCCTTTAACCTTTTAAGGGAAGTGCTGGACATCAATGAAGATCAAAAACGTTTCTTTGTCAAAAAGATTGAAAACCATCTTTGGAATTTGAGGGATAAGACACTTGGCGTGTTGGGACTTTCATTTAAGCCGAATACCGATGACATCCGTTTTGCGCCTTCCCTCGACATTATCGGAGAGCTTTTAAAAGAGGGCGTTAAAATTCAAGCCTATGATCCCAAGGCCTCGGGACATTTTAAAAAACAATTCAAGGATATTCGCTATGTCAAAAACCCCTATGAAGCGGCGAAGCATGCAGACGCCCTCGTTATTTTAACGGAATGGGATGAGTTTAAGACCCTGGATATGAAGCGAATTAAAAAAATCATGAAGCATGCGATTGTTTTTGATGGCCGTAATATTTTTGATCCCGTTTTGATGAAACGATCCGGCTTTCAATACTTTAGCATCGGAAGATAATCCGTGAAAAAAAGCAAAGACGAAAAATCTCTTTTTTCAAAAATAAAATCCAAACAGGCCAAAATCGCTGTGATCGGTTTAGGTTATGTCGGGTTACCTCTAGCCCATGCCTTCGCCCGGCAGGGATATGCGGTGACTGGCATTGATATCGATTCCAAAAGAATCGCGCTTTTAGAGAAGGGTCAATCTTATATTTCAGACTTAAAATCAAGGGACATCCAACGGATCATTGCCCATCACAAATTTAAAGCAGTTTCTGACTACGATGTTTTGGAAGCTATGGATGTTGTGATCGTATGCGTGCCCACCCCGCTCAACCGTGTCAAGGATCCCGATATTTCTTACATTGTTTCGGCGGCCAACGCCATTGCCAAACGGCTCCACGGCGGGGAATTAGTCATCCTTGAGAGTACGACCTACCCGGGGACTACCGAAGAGGTGATTTTGCCCTGCCTTGAAAAGTCAGGCCTCAAGGTTGGAAAAAATTTCTTTTTGTGTTTTTCTCCGGAGAGAATTGATCCGGGCAATAAAAAATATCATACCGGCAACATTCCCAAGGTTGTGGGTGGCATCACGCCGGCATGCCGCGATTTGGCGGCCGCACTCTATTCAAATATTACCAGCCAGGTTGTTAAGGTGAGTTCTTCTCGAACCGCAGAGATGGCAAAACTCCTTGAGAATACTTTTCGTATCGTAAATATCGGACTTGTCAACGAATTGGCGAAAGCGGCGGGCCATTTAAAGATCAATATTTGGGAGGCCATCGATGCAGCCAAAACCAAACCCTTTGGTTTTATGCCCTTTTATCCGGGTCCTGGAATCGGAGGGCATTGCATTGGAGTCGACCCGATTTATCTTTCCTGGAAGGCGCGGCTTCACGGCGCTGATTTGCATTTTATTGAACTGGCTCGGCGCATGAATGCGGAAATGCCTGACTATGTGGTTTCGCAGGCCGTTTATCATTTAAATCGACATTTAGGCAAGGCGATGAGTCGTTCCAAAGTGCTTCTTCTGGGACTCTCCTATAAAAAGGATGTCGCGGATACGCGGGAATCTCCCGCCTTGGACATCCTTGAGGGCCTCAGGCGTCTCGGGGCATTCGTTCAATACCATGATCCGTTTGTGCCCTCCCTCAAACACAATGCCATGGTTTTAGAATCTCAGCCTTTGACCCCCTCTTTGCTTCGCCGCCAAGATCTTGTCATGATTACGACGGATCATAGCGCTTTTAATTACCGAAACATTGTGAGGCATACCCGGCTTATTTTTGACACGCGAAACGTTTTAAAAGCCTTTCAAGCCCCGCATATTGCACGCCTCTGATGAAAAAAAGCCATTCGCATTGTCTTGTTACGGGCGGTGCTGGTTTTATCGGTTCTCACATTGTGGAGGGCTTATTAAGGCGTGGCTATTCTGTCAGAGTCCTTGATAATTTGAGTACGGGATCTTCAAATAATCTTTCCTCTTGGAAGGGGAAAATAGATTTTTTGAAAGGGGATTTCCGCAATGAAGCCACTCTCCGGAAGGCCCTTCGCGACGTTCAATATGTCTTTCATATCGGTGCCAATCGGGCCGTGCTGCGATCCGTGGACAACCCTCTTGAGACCAATGATGTCAATGTGACAGGAACTTTAAAACTGCTTTTGGCAAGCCGCGATGCCAAGGTGAAGCGATTCATCTTTTCCTCTTCCTCTTCCGTTTATGGATTTGCTAAAAAATATCCTTCTTCAGAAGGAGACCCCGTTTGTCCGGAGTCTCCCTATGCAGCATCGAAATTAATGGGGGAATATTACTGCCGTTTATTCTGGAGGCTTTTTGGGTTGAGCACGGTTTCTTTGCGTTATTTTAATGTGTTCGGACCACGGCAGAATCCGGAATCCCGGTATTCTGCGGTCATTCCTATCTTCATCGACCGGTTATTGAAGTCCCAACCCCTCCAGATTCATTGGGACGGTAAGCAATCCCGCGATTTTTCCTATGTCGATAACGTGGTGGAAGGAAATCTCAAGGCTTTGACGGCTGCTTCGGAAAAGGTTTCAGGAGAATCGTTCAATATCGCTTGTCATGACGAGTATTCCGTTCTTGATATTTTGTATGCGTTGCAAAAAATCTTAAAAAGGAAGGCGAAATCTGTTAAATTTCTACCTCGACGGGCCGGGGATGTGCGGCGCACTTTTGCGGATATCTCCAAGGCAGAGAAAAAAATGGGCTTTAAGGTTCAGACGCGTTTTCATCAAGGGCTGGAAAAAACTGTGGCGTGGTTTCTTAAGGAGAATTTATGAGTCTTAAACGTGTTTTGATTACGGGGGGTTCCGGGTTCCTCGGCTCTCACTTATGCGAGCGTTTCCTCGAAAAGGGGTACGAAGTCGTGGCCGTGGACAATCTCATAACAGGCAATCAAAAAAATATTGAGCGTTTGAAAAGCCAATCCCGTTTTCACTTAATCGAGCATGATATTTCAAAGCCGCTTTACTATCCCGAAATTGTTCATTACGTTTTGCATTTCGCTTCCCCCGCAAGTCCGTTGGATTATCTGAATTTTCCAATCCAAACACTGAAGGTGGGGGCCCTCGGAACCCATAATGTTTTGGGCCTCGCGAAGGCTAAAAAAGCCACTTTTTTGCTTGCTTCGACTTCAGAGGTCTATGGAGATCCTCTGATTCATCCGCAGCCTGAAGATTATTGGGGAAATGTCAACCCCGTGGGCCCCCGTGGTGTTTACGACGAGGCCAAGCGTTTTGCCGAGGCGATGAGTATGGCCTATTACCGGGTCCATCAAGTGGATGTAAAAATCGTGCGTATTTTTAATACCTATGGTCCCCGCATGCGTCTTCATGACGGCAGGGCTATTCCAGAATTTATCTCAAGCGCCCTACGGGGACAAAATATCCCCGTCTTTGGAGATGGGAAGCAAACCCGAAGTTTTTGTTATGTTGATGATTTGGTGGAGGGGATTATGAGACTTGCCTTCTCAAGCCTCAATGAACCGGTGAACCTCGGAAATCCCCAGGAGATGACCATTCTCGAACTTGCCCAGAAAATTATCGCGATGACGGCAAGTAAAAGTAAAATTGATTACAAACCCTTACCGCAGGATGATCCTAAAGTGAGGCAACCTGACATCCGGAAGGCCAAAGAGAAGCTCGGGTGGCAACCGCAAACAACCCTTGAAGTAGGCCTTAAAAACACCCTTGAGTATTTCAAAGGGGCCATTGACGAGAAAAGCAAGGTGCCGAAATGAAAAACAAACGTAAGGCGATTGTAACAGGTATCACGGGCCAAGACGGATCTTATCTGGCCGAATTTCTCTTGTCCCAAGGATATGAAGTCTATGGGGTCATGCGCCGATCCAGCACGCAGCCCTTTGAAAGGATTGAGCATCTGATTCCTAGAATTCATTTGGTGGAAGCGGACTTGCTGGATCAGCTCTCCCTCATTCGAATCTTAAAAACGATTAAACCCCGGGAAGTTTACAATTTAGCGTCTCAATCCTTTGTTCCCACTTCCTTTACCGAACCCGTTCTGACCGGGGAGGTGACGGCACTGGGTGTAACGCGCATGCTAGAAGCAGTTCGGTTGGTTGATCCAAAGATACGATTTTATCAGGCTTCCTCCAGTGAAATGTACGGTTTAGCGCCTCGTTCGCCCCAGACGTTAAACACGCCTTTTTACCCTCGTAGCCCTTATGGAATTGCGAAGCTTTATGGACATTGGATGACGGTCAATTACCGGGAAGGCTACAAACTTTTTGCGGTATCAGGAATTCTCTTTAATCATGAATCTCCACGGCGGGGTATTGAGTTTGTGACGAGAAAAATTACGGACGCCGTCGCTCGAATTAAGCTGGGGTTATGGGACTCCGTGACGTTGGGGAATTTACATGCGAAAAGGGATTGGGGTTTTGCGGGGGATTATGTCAAAGCCATGTGGAAAATGCTTCAACTGAAAAAACCCGAAGATTTCATTGTTGCCACCGGGGAGTCTCACTCGGTGGAAGATTTTGTCAAAGAGGCCTTCCTTTGTGCGGGACTTTCTTGGAAAAAATATGTAGAGATTGACCCTCGCTTTTATCGTCCCGCGGAAGTCCACACCCTTTGTGGGGATGCTGCCAAGGCCAGGCGCATTTTAAAATGGAAACCGGAAGTTAATTTTAAAGGTCTTGTCCGTTTGATGGTGGAAGCCGACATCGAGCGTGTTTCCCGGCAACTGAGAGTCTCTTAATTTGCGTGAAAAAATTCTTATTATCGGAGCCAGCGGATTCAGTGGCTTCCATCTTATAAAGTTTTTAAAGCCGAAGGGATTTGAAATTCATGGAACCTTTTATCGTCATCTTCGCAGGGATTCGGAAATAGAATGGCATTCCTTAAACCTTCAACATAGGCAGCAGGTTTTCGATCTTCTCAAAACGCTTAAGCCCTCAGGAATTTTTCATTTAGGGGCACAAAGTGTACCTCGTTTTTCCTGGAAGCATTCGCAGGAAACTTTTGCGATAAACACACTTGGGACATTAAATATTCTTGAATCCATGAGATCTCTGAAATTAAGAAGCCGACTTGTATTTGCCTCAACCAGCCAAGTTTATGGCCGGGCTTTTTATCTCAAGGAACCGCTTCAGGAAAATTCGCTGATGATGCCGGACAGTCCTTACGCAGCAAGCAAAGGGCTTGCGGAACTTTCGACACTGAATTTTGCGGCTCGATTTAAGCTGGATGCGGTTATTGCCCGACCGACCAATCATATTGGAACTGGGCAAAGAAGTGATTTTGTGTTTTCGGATTGGTGCCGGCAAATTGCGATGGCCGAGCAGGGAAAGAGGGGGCCTGTACTCGAAGTAGGGGATTTAACTTTAGGCAGGGATTTTTTGGATGTCCGGGATGTCGTAAAAGCGTATTGGCTTTTATTTGTAAAAGGAAAATCCGGCCAGATTTATAATATCGCGTCCGGAAAATGCCGGCCTCTTTCGGATTATGCCACGTTCCTGATGAAGCAAACTAAACTTCCCATGCGGGTTCGAGTTCACTCGGATAGACGGAGGGGGAGCGAACCCTCGACAACCTTGCTTGAGATTTTTAAAATGAAAAAGATCGGGTGGCGGATTCAATCCAATGCTTTTCAGGCGTTAAAGGCCATGCTTGGGGAATGGAGAAATAAAGTATCATGAAAGAGCTCGAGCTTTCCGTGATTGTTCCCGCCTACAATGAGGCCCTGCGACTGGAAAACTCATTGCTGAAGATGATCAATTTTTTTAAACAGAGACGAATGGATGCGGAAATTATTGTGGTTGACGATGGGAGCAGGGATCAAACGGCGGAGGTGGCCAGAAAATGTTTAGGCTCCTTTCCGGGGGAAATTATCCGTCACCCCCGAAATCAGGGAAAGGGCGCCGCCGTTAAAACCGGAATGCTCCGGGGTCGGGCGAGATACCTCCTCTTCTCCGATGCGGATCTGTCCACCCCCATTGAGGAGGTGGATCGAATGATTGGCTATATGCGTTCGGGTTATGAGGTGGTCCTGGGTTCCCGTGCCTTAGACCGCTCCAAGGTTGAAATCCGTCAAAATATTTTACGGGAAACAATGGGCCGAATTTATAATCGGATTGCTCAATTTTTAGTTTTTAATTCCATTAAAGATTCACAGTGCGGGTTTAAGTGTTTTTCTCGCAGGGCGGCTCAAGACCTCTTTCGGGCTCAGAAAATCATGGGATTCAGCTTTGATGCGGAAATCGTCTATCTTACCCAAAAAAAAGGTTATCGGCTGCTTGAAATGCCGGTGGTGTGGCGAAACTCTCCTCAAAGCACCTTAAGTATTGTCTGGGATCCTCTTTGGATGTTTCTGGATTTACTTCGCATTCGCTGGCTTCATCGCAATGATGTTTAAAACTCGTTCTACAACGCCCCTTCTTTTAGCGGCCATTCTTTTGGCGGCCTTTCTTCTGAGATTTTGGGGAATTCAATTCGGGCTTCCCTTTCTCTATCATGCCGATGAGCCTATCCTTGTCAATCATGCCTTAGCCTATAGTTCCGGAGATTTCAACCCTCATTTTTTTAAAATTCCTCCTCTTGTAAGTTATTTGCTTTTTTTTGTTTATGGAATTTTATTCTTTGTCGGAAAGCTCATCGGAACCTGGCAAAACCCTCAGGATTTTGAAACTTTGTTTTATTCGGACCCCAGTCTTTTTTATTTTTCGGGAAGATTACTCTTTGGTGCCTTGCTTGGAACTCTATCGGTGGGTGCTTTGTATCGAATGATGCAATATCATTGGGGCAAGAAAAAGGCCCTGTTAGGGGCCCTTTATTTTGCGGTCGCTTTCAATCATGTCAAAAACTCCCATTATCTCTATGCGGACATTCCCTTGGGATTCGTCCTAATTTTGGCCTTTCATGAAATTTTAAAATTTGAGGTTTATCCCCAAGGGATTCGAAGTTTGAAAATAGGTGCCTTGATGGGTCTCGCGGGAGCGGTCAAATACAATGGAATTTTTATTGCTTTCCCCTATCTCTTATCTCTGCTAGGCAAGAGGTCCTTCAGGCAAGTTTTCCTCCACTTCTTTGCGGCGGCCTTTTGTGCAGCAGTGGTTTTTCTGTTACTCAACCCCTTTGCGTTGCTGGATTACGGACATTTTCTTCGAGAAATAATTCAGCAATCAAAATCCCATGGCCCCGTAGGGCTCTTTCATCATTTTCTCTATTCCTTAAAGGGAGGATTGGGAAGCCCCCTCCTTTGTCTCTCCCTTTTAGGCCTGTTGAAATCCTTTCATCCGTGGGATAAAAAAAGGGTCAGTGTCAGTTTTTTTATTGTCGCCTATTATCTTCTTATTTCCTTCAAAGGCCAGCCCTACGACCGGTATGTTTTGCCCCTCCTTCCTTTTATTTGCCTTCTGGCTGCGGATGCCTCGGAATGGATAATCGAAAGGATTAAATGGGGCAAGCGTTTTGCGATCTATTTTGTGATTTTGGGGGCGATATTTTATCCGCTCTTGAGTTCCGTTCTTTATGACCAAATCATGTCCCAACAAGATACTCGGACATTGGCAAAGAATTGGATTGAAGCGAATCTGAGCAAGGAAACCGTGATCGCACTCGATAGTGATTTCTTTATGCCTCGACTTTTACCTTCGGAGAAGCAACTGGAACAGAAGAAGCTCACGATTCTAGAAAGCGGACATCACTATGAGTCCAAACTGAGGAAATTGAATTATCTTTTATCTCAGACACGGGAAGGAGAATCCCGCTTTGAGCTTTATTTTATGACCGGGGAGGGTCCCGATAGCCTTCGATTTCTCTACGCCACTCCGACTGTGGCCTATGATTGGGAGGCTTTAAAATCCAAGGGCATTCGCTATGTTTTGATCGCAGCGTTGCAAAAGACCAGAAATCCGCCGTCATTTTTTGAACCTTTGTCTTCTCATGCCAAACGCATTCAAACCTTTTCCCCCTATCGGAATCCTGAAATAGAATATGCCCTCGATGCCATCTCGATGACTGGAGGTCCCTTTACGATGGATGAACTGCTCAGTCGCCAGAGACCTGGACCGATCCTTCAGCTTTATGAAATTTAAAAGGTCCCTTATTCGAGGCGCACCATGCTCTTAACCCATCGCGATCGACCGTATCTCTTTCTTTTAGGATTTCTCCTTTTCTCGTTTTATCCCGATCTCTTTCTTGTTCTGAAGGGCCCCTTGATCGCAGATCATTTGGAGCAGCACTACCCCTGGGCCCATTATTTAGCTCAGGCTCTCAAAAATTTTCGTCTTCCTTTTTGGACGTCGATGATTCATTGTGGTTTTCCCATCGCCGCGGAAGGGCAGATCGGAATATTCTATCTTCCGCATTTGCTTTTTTATTTCCTATTTCCCTTTCACTTCGCTTATTCGTATTTGTTTATTTTTCATCTATTTCTGAGCGGGTGGGGGACTTTTCTCTATGCTCGATCGATGGGATTAAGCCCCAAAGGGGCTTTCTTTTCAGCCTTTCTATTTGTCTTCGGAGCGGGTTATGGAGGGGCCTATTACAATTTAACCTCCTTGAAGACTCTGAGTTGGTTTCCCTTGACGCTTTATGTGTGGGAAAAATTTTTGAAGTTTAAATCAAAGCAATATTTATTTTATGCGGCAATGTGTGTCTGGCAAATGCTCATGGCGGGATATTTACAGGTGGCCCTTTTTACGCTTATGAATTTTTTGCTCTATATCGGTTTGCGCTTGGGATTTCTTGTTTGTGCTGAACCTAAGAAGGAACGTATTAAATTGACTCTACCCCTCTTAATCGGCGTATTGTTTATTTTGTTACTCGCTCTCCTTTTGTCATTTCCGCAGCTCAAAATGACTTATGACTTGGCCATGCTTTCAAATCGGGCTAGCCCGTTGGAAGCCTATGCCTATGTGGGTTCCATGCCTCCCACAGCCTTGATGACCTTTTTTCTTCCCTATACGCAGGGGATTTTTAGAGGGATAAGCCTTTATGCCGGAGTCTTTTCTCTTTTTTTTGCTTTGCTCCCGTTTGCATTTAAGCCGTTAAGGCAAACGGCTCTCGTCAAACTATGGACCCTTATTTTGATTTTGGGCATTCTTGTGGCTGCTGGAGAATGGAGCCCATTCTATAGGGGGATTATCAAAATCACCCGCTTTTATTCTTTTCGAACGCCTTCCAAATTTATCATTTACATCCTTTTTGCATACAGCCTGTTAGCCGGTTTGGGACTTGAAAAGGCCTTTTCTCTACTTTCCAGGCGGAGGCTTCCGCATTCTGTCCTGCTTTGCGCCCGAGTCTCGGCCTACTTTATCGGATTTTCATTTTTGGGGGCTCTGGGGTTTTATTTCTATTTGAGAAATCACAGGGTGCAGGTTTTTGAATGGGGAAGGATGTTGGTCGAAAAAGTTATTTTTGGAAGACCAGGACATCCCCACGACATGGAAATCTACCTGGAAAAATTGAATCATTATATGGATGCCATGAATGAGGTTTTGTCACCTTTTCAGGGCTGGAATCTCTGTCAATACCTTTTTTTAATTATCTCTTTCAGCTTACTCCTCCACGTGATTCGCGCTAAGCGAATATCGAAAACCTGGCTTTTTCTCACGCTCTCCTTTTTATTTTCTGAACTTTATCTGTACTCCTTTTATGATCTTCGTAAGGACTTCGGAAGTTATTCCATTTTGAACAAACCTTCACCGATTCTTGCAAAGCTTCTTGAGGAAAAAAGTCAGGGAAATCTAGGCCGCATTTTTGGCATCCGTGGTCATGAGCCCGATATTCCACTCATTCCAAATTTAAATATGATTTATGGAATCGAAGATATCGGCGCTTACAGCCCTCTGGTGACCTCTCGCTATTATCAAACCATCGGAACTTTGGGGAACGTGAACGATTCCAACGGATTCACGATTCCTGACGCATCCTACGTTCTAAAAAATTTACCGCTACTTGCATTTTTAAATGTATCGCATATTCTTTCCGCAAAGTCTTTATCCGATTCACGTTTAGAACTCGTGGGTTCTGACAAATCAATTTTCTTATACAAACTTGTTAACTTAAATCCGGCAAAGGCCCATTTTTTTAGAGGGGCGATTCCATCCGATCTATTTCAGGTTGAGCCTTTCAATTCCGAAGCCTTGATTACAGCTTCCGATTTAAAGGAGGAGTCTGAGGCATGGAATCTTGAAGCCGGGGGGTCTGGGATCTTTGTGCTGACAAATTTAGTTTATCCCGGCTGGAAGGTAACCTTAAATGGGAAAGAGGCGGCGCTGACAAATGCCTTCGGCCTCTTTCAAGCGGTTCACATTCCCGCACCTGGAAAATATAAAATTGAATTTTCTTTCAACCCTTTCACTCGATTATCGCGAAAATAATGATTCTCTCGGTGTTGACAGGTGCCTTGTATATGGGGTTTCTTCTTCCAGGGATTTATGCCTTAGGCCACCTATTTAAAAGCTGCTTTCAAGATTTCTCTATCCTTTTAAGAGGGATTTTTACGTTTGCGCTGGGGTTTGCTCTTTATGGATTCGTGATGATGTTGCTGAGTTTTACGGGATTTTATCAAGTCGGGGTCCTTAGCGGATTGGTCCTTTTATTGTTTCTCTTCTCTTTGAAGTCTTGGGGTGACTTGCGGGAATGGGGAAGTGAGGTTCTCCGATTTTTGGTGTGTGATACAAGCTCTTTTGAGAGAGGTTTTGCGATTCTCTTTTTGGTTTCTTGCGCCCTGACTTTGGTCTTAAATGTTTTACCTGAAACCGCAAATGACGCTCTGTGTTATCAGCTTCATCTACCCAAACTCTATGCTCGTCGCCATTCCCTCAGGCCCCTTGAAGAGGAACTCAATTCCTACATGCCCCAGTTTTGGAACTATCTCTATGCTTCTGCTTTGTTATTCAAAAGTGTTTTTGCGGCCAAATTATTCCATTGGATGACCGCCCTGCTTCTGAGTTTAGCCCTCATGAGTTATTTGAACTTTAGGGGCGTTCAACGCCCCTGGGCCCTCTTTAGTGGCCTCATGCTTTTATTGACGCCTACCGTTTTTAATCAAATGTCAGCAACCTATGTCGACATCGCCGCTTCGCTTTATCTGTTTCTGGCATTAATTATTTTGTGCAGCAACCGTCAAGCCTTAAGTTTAAAACTTCATTTTATTTCCGGCATCTTTGCAGGAATCGCTGTAGCGATAAAGTTGATCAGCCTGTGGGCGCTGCCCTTTTTAGGAATGATTCTAATTTTTTCCGGATTCATGGACAAGAATCTAAAGTCCGTACCTTCCCGCGGTCTTGTATTTCTTTCAGGTTTTTTCCTTGCCTGCGGGTATTGGTTTTTAAGGAATGGGTTGCTTGAAGGCAATCCCTTTTACCCCTATTTCGGCCATTGGTTTGGAACTTCCGGGATTCACAACCTTGGAGCTTACATGGGATATGGAGTTCCCAAATCGTTCTTAAATTATGGGCTCCTTTTAGGGTGGATGACGTTTAAACCAGAGCTTTTTGACCGGGGACATTGGATCGGACCTTACTATTTAGGGACGCTTCCTTTTCTATTCGCCGCATTCCGAAAGGAAAGTAAACTTGTTTTTCTTTGGGGGTTTTTTTTTATCGGCTATTCCATTTTCTGGTTTTTCCTCGCGCAGAACGCAAGGTATTTTATGCCTGCTTTGGTTAGTTGGGGAGTACTTTCGGGGGTGGGCATTTCCTCTTTTTATGATGCCCGAAGAAAGGGTGCTGTAAAAAGGGCAATGCTAGGGATCGCATTTTTCTTGAGCCTCTCTTTATTTTTACTGGGAATTTACCATTATCGGTATGAGATTTTTTCGCTGCTTCAAAGGCGTTCAAGTTCCGAATATTTGACCAAGGTAGAACGTTCCTATCCCATCGCCTCGTGGACAAATCGTCACCTTCCACCGAATTCAAAAATATTCAATGCGGAGGAAATACGGCAGTATTATTTTGATGCCGAGATTATCCGATGGAACATGCTGAAGATTCGTGAGCCTTATCGGGGAGAATCAAATCCGAAGGCCTTGATTTCTGAGATCAAACACCGGGGATTCACGCATATTTTAAGAGTTAAAAATCTTTCTTCGTCGTCAGCCTCAGAGGACCCTGTTCTTCAATTATTAGATCAATCGATTAGCCAGGATCCACGAGTTAGACCGTTAATCACTATCGATTCCGAAAATTTGAGGGACGACCGGTATCGATACTCCCTCTACGAGATCGGATGAGGACATCATGGAAATCAAATTCATAAGGACTGAAGAATGTCCTGCCTGCGGCCATAAAGAAGGCCGCAAACGGCTTTATCCTCTGAAGGACTTCTCTGTTTATGAATGTTCGTGCGGGCATCTCTTCATCGATCCTCAGCTGGATCCGACCTCGATGATGTGGATTTATCAATCTTCCGAGGCGTTGACGCGAATTAATCCAGCCTGCAAGTTCTATTACGAGTATGAAACGCTTGACCCAAAATCCAAAACCTATCAAGAATATCTCGGAGCTCTCAAAGGAATGGAACAATTTACAAGTGGAAGGACTCTCCTTGATGTGGGATGCGGCAACGCCAATTTTTTGAAACTGGCTCGTTTGCAAGGATGGGAAACCGTGGGTGTGGACCCAAGTCCTGAAAATATCCGCAATATTCAACAACAGGGAATTGAGGCTCATTGTTCGGGATTTTTGGAGTTTAAGCCTTCTCGAAAATTTGACTGCATTGCGCTTTGGGATTTGATCGAGCACCCTGGGATTCCCGCCCTTTTTATTGATAAAGTAAAGAATCTGCTTTCAGAAGATGGCGTTCTTTTCATCGGATGCCCGCTTTATCCTAATCTGCTGTCTGTCCTGGCGGATTGTTTTTATAAAATGAGCGCTGGAGTGATACAAGGCCCTCTCCATAAAATGTATATGCTTGAGCATACGTCGTACTTCAGTATCGGTTCGCTCGAAGGCCTGCTTCAAAGGGGAAAATTTCGCACCTTAAAGTATTGGAAGACGGAAACGGATTTAAACCGATATCATTTCCCCTGGCCGGTGAGGCTAGCCCTTCAAGGATCTTTTGCACTTGCCCGAATCCTCTCCTTGCAAAACAGAATGAATCTCTTCGCAAGGCCCGCTGAATGACAAAAAATCAATCTTTTCTCCTCTTTTGGCTGTTAATCGCTTTTTCAATCATTCTAAAAATTCCCGTATTAGGGTTACCTTTCACAGGACATTTTGCAAGTTATCAATCGCTGAACGCCATGATGGCCTCGATGATTGGAGAAGCCCCTGCTGAAATTCCGGGATGGATTTTTCCGCAAACCTTCCTCCTGCAGGAAGGACGGGCGGGCTTGCATCTTCTGTATTATCCTTTCGCATCCCTCAGTGCTTGGCTTGGGAATTCCGTCACCGGATGGGGTCTTGATTTTTGGGGCCGGTTTCAAGCACTCCTCTATATGAGTTTAGCCGCTTATTTTTTATGGAACACTTTGAGGCGAACCCGGGGTGAGCGCATCGCGGTTTTAAGTGCCACAGTTTTCTTGTTTTCTCCCATGGGGCTCATTTACGGCACGAGCTTTCAAAATGAGGCGTTTGCAGTTTGTACGCTTACCCTTTCTTATTTCCTTTTAGAGATTTCGAAACGATCTGCTTTGGGGGGTCTCCTCTTTGGATTGTGTGTCGTGAGCCGGCTGCATTTTTTGCTGGTTTTTCCGGCTTTTGTTTATCTTTTAGCAGGACAACCCTCCCCCAAAAAAAGATGGATGAGTCTCGGTTCCTTTTCCCTGGCCTTCCTCATTCCTCTTTGCCTGTGGCTTGCGCTCGTGGTTTATGGCCAAAATCATTGGGGCCATGTGGAAAGCAGTCTTCTGGATCAAACGGGGGAAGGGAGATTATTCCACACCATGTTGGGTACACTTACTTATACTTTAAGGCTTGCCAAAATCCTTCTCTTTGATTTTTTGAATCCTCTCTTCTTTTTATTTTTGATTTTATTTTTTTTTAAAAAACGCAAAACTTCAACGGTAACCTTTTTTATACTGTGGCTCGCAGGAAGTGTTTTAGCCGCCTTGATTGTTCCCAAAAAGGTGGCCGATCATCCCTTCTATTTGATATCCGCTCTCCCCGCGGCGAGTGTTTTGACGGGATTGGTTTTAGAGGATTTGCTTCAATCCAAACGGGGCCTTCTTAAATTTTTTATTTTTTCTTTTTTTGCCCTTAATCTGTCTTTGGCCATTGTCGCACCCATTCTTTATCCTTCCCCGACCGAATCCTTGGCTATCCCAAGATTAGGAAAAAAGGTACAAACCCTGAGTTCCTCTCATGATAGAATTATCGCTTCTCATGGCTCCGCTTGCGATTTACTTTACTATTCCCATCGCAAGGGCTGGACTTTTGATTTGATGATGGAAGAAAGGAAAATCGAACAACAAAAGCGCCTTTTATCCCTCCAGGCGAAAGGGTATGGAAAACTTATTGCTTGGCTTGAGTATTTGCGCTCTCAGGGAGCAAAGTATTTGGTGCTTTCCGACGCCGCAGAATTTTATTTGCGAAGAGATTTTTCCAGCTATGTGGAGAGCCGTTATCGGAATATCGATCAATCCGGGAATGCTTTAATTTTTGATTTGACAACCTATGAATAAAATTTTGATTGTTATCCCTACGTATAATGAAAAGCAGAATGTGGAGAGACTTACAGCCCGGCTCCTTAATATGAATGCACTTATCGAAGTGCTTGTCGTGGATGATAATTCTCCGGATGGTACGGGAGATTTAGTCGAGCAGCTTTCAAAGAAGTTTTCCCGCATTCATCTTCTCCGACGGGCTAAAAAATTGGGTTTAGGGACGGCCTATATTGCGGGATTTCAATGGGCCCTTGCCCGTGATTACGTTTACATCTTCGAGATGGATGCGGATCTTTCTCATCGCCCTCGCTATATTCCAAAGTTTTTGAAGGCCCTCAAGGAATATGATTTGGTGATCGGTTCACGCTGGATTCCGGGAGGGAAGCTTGCGAATTGGCCCTGGCGCCGGGTCTTTTTAAGCCGTCTTGCCAATATCTACTCTCAATTTGTGCTGGGGGTTCCCATTTATGATTTAACAGGCGGTTTTATTGCTTATCGCAGAAAGGTCCTTGAAACGATTGGTTTGGATACAATTCGTTGCGATGGTTATAGCTTCCAAATTGAAATGAAAATGAGGGCCCTCGAGCAAGGCTACAAGCTCAAAGAAATCCCTATTACGTTTACCGACCGAAAAGCGGGGGATTCCAAAATATCGCGGCGAATCGTTTGGGAGGCGTTCTGGCTCGTGCTCAAAATTAAATTTCAATCTATCTTTGAACCTTCTCGCGCATTAACTCCCAGCCCTCGTGAGTTAAATAACTGAATAGGATTTCAGCGGCTTTCAAATGTCCCGTGGGATTCCAATAACCTTCCGGTGAGAAATAATACGTGCCTTCCTTGGCCTGCGAAAATTTTTCGTGGGTCTTGATAAGATCAATTTTTAGATCGGCTGCGATTTTACGGAGCGAAGACTCGGGCAAATACACGGGTGAGCCATTCGAAAACTCAAAAAGGGCGAAGTCGGATCCGAATTCACGGGTTAGCTTAGCCATCGATTCGAAAAGGGAACGGGTTATCTTTTCATCCGGTCCTAAAGTTGAAGACCGGTCCTTTAAAACCACTCGATCTAATTTTTTAAGGGCAAAAGAGAAGGTCCCTCGGTAGATATAAGAATATTTGTAGAACGTTTGATGAACACGCTGGAGAAAGAAGTTCCTTGAAATCCAGAGGTTTTTGGATTTCGCCGGCTCCGCTGCACGCTGACTAACCGAGAAATAAATGACAAGATCCGGTTTGAACAGATGACCCTCTTCTTTTAAATAAAGATGGCTCTGCGTGAGGTCATATCCTGGCACACCGGCATTGATCACTTCCGCCTCCAAATGTTTTGAAAGCAACGCTTCAAGGACGGTGTCCACGCATTGGTTTTTTTCAACCTCAAAGCCGGCGACGGCGCTGCCGCCTAAAAGAAGGATGCGAAGCTTCCGGGGGTCCCTTTCAAGAGGAATTTCCGAATCTCTCAATCCTTGGGAGCTGATTGAAACCCGGGTTTTAATTCGGTGTGCCCTATCGATGAAATATCCTGAGGCATTACGCTTAGGGGCCCACGCCCGAGTCGGGTGCGGCTTTTGAAAGAAGGATTGAGAATCCATTTCGGGATAACTCCGATCAAGGGTCCAATGGTAGATCCGGAATATCCCTTCTAAAAGCAATAAAAATAGTAATCCAGAAATAAAAATAAAAAGGGTCTTCTTTAACTTATTTTGAGGAAGAGGGTTCATCGTGAGGGCTGGGAAATTTCCGGCAAAGTGGCCTTATAGACGACAATTCGCCAATCTTTTTTGGGGCGCAACCCTTTATCTTCAAGCCATGTTATGAATTTAAAAAACAAGGGCGAGGCATCCCCATAATAGAAGGTCCCCAATTTTTCTATTTTGGCCTGCTCGGATTTTACGATTTGCAGGGCTTCATAATCTCTCCCGTCGGATGGATTTTCCCCTTCGGTCCTAAAATTCAAATAAAAGACCCGCTCGCGGTGTAATTTTTCTTTTAATTTTTCCGGCCAGTTTTCGGGTCGATGATACCAGGAACTGTGGACAACGCGATCTTCTAATTCGCTGAAGCGTTGGTAAAGTTCTGCTCCAGCCGGCTCCACACCATAAAACGATTGATAAATGGAACGTCTGGCTTCATGATTGGCATGTTGATAGCCTCCCATCAGAGAAACCCATTTTGTAATAAATCCAAAATTTT
>JACPXM010000021.1 GCA_016196545.1 Candidatus Omnitrophota bacterium | reverse complement strand
ATTTTGGCATCAATGGCCACCACCTCTCCGGTTTTCATGATGGCAAGAGGGTTGATTTCCAAAAGTGAGGCATCGAGATCCAGAAAAATTTTTGCCATGGCCGCGAAAATCTTGGCGAAGGCTTCCTGAATTTTAGATTCGGAAGTCAAAACCTTGGCGGCTTCAAGGGCAACTTTATGGTCCAAACCACTATCGAGCGAGAAGTGTTTTTTTACGATTTTAGAAGGGTCTTTATGAGCCACCTCTTCGATCTCAATACCGCCGGCGGCAGAGATAATCAGGCAGGGTTTGGCCGCACCCCGGTCAAGAACGATAGCCGCATAAAATTCCCGGGCGATTTCGGTAGTGGCTTCCAAAAGCAGGCTATCGACGGGTTTTCCTTCGGGACCGGTTTGAGGAGTGACGAGACTTGTTCCCAGCAATTTTTGTGCAATCGCTTTTGCTTCTTCCGGCGATTTCACCACTTTCACGCCGCCTCCCTTACCGCGGGCACCGGCATGAATTTGGGCCTTTACGACAACCAGGGAACCGGGCCGGAGAAGTTCGCGGGCGGCGCTGTAGGCCTCCTCCGCGGTTTTCGCGATTCGCCCTGCATTAACGGGAATTTGATAACGCCGGAAGATTTCCTTGGCTTGGTATTCGTGAATATTCAAGACTGTCTTTTCTCAATCGGCAAATAGTGCTGATCGTTTTCTCCGATATAGGAAGCGGCGGGACGAATCAAGCGATTATCGGTTAATTGTTCGATCACGTGGGCGGTCCATCCGGCGACCCGGCTGGCGGCAAAAACCGTGGTAAAAAAATCCACGGGAAAACCCAAAACATAAAGCACCGAGGCGGAGAAAAAATCCACATTGCAGGGAATTTTCTTTTCTTCCAGCATGACCTTTTCGATGCGATTAGAAATCTCCATCCATTTCTTTTGGCCGGTACGTTCCAAAAGCCTTTGGGCAATGGCTCGGAAAGCCGTGGCGCGGGGGTCCTCTTTTTTATAAACCCGGTGCCCAAAACCCATCACCTTCTTTTTCTGAGCCAAAAGGTCCCGAACGTATCCTTCTGCCTTTTCAGGCTCCCCGATTTTAAGAATCATTTCCATGGCCCTTTGATTGGCGGAACCGTGCAGGTCCCCTTTCAAAGTGCCGACCGCAGACGTGATGGCCGAATACATGTCGGATTGTGTCGAGACTGTCACGCGCGCCGCGAAAGTCGAAGCGTTAAGCCCATGATCGGCCAAAAGAATCAAATAGGCATCAAGCGCTTTTTCCATTTCCGGTTCGGGCCTTTTGCCGTTCATCATATAAAGAAAATTGGCGGCATGAGAAAGTCTTGGATTGGGAGCAATCGGCGATTTTTTTTGGCGCAGGCGGCAAAACGCGGCAATCACGGTAGGAAACATCGCTGTAAGATGAATTGCTTTTCGTTTCATATTTTCCAAATCAATGCGGTCCGCATCTTTATCAAAAAGACCGAGCATAGAAACCATGGTCCGCAAAACCCCCATGGGGTGAGCTTTTACCGGCAAGCTCTTCAAGACTTTGAGAATGGCCGGCGTAATTTTTCTTTGAGAAGCAAGTTTGGATTTAAAGGCCTTTAATTCCGCGCCGCCGGGAAGTCTTCCGTCCCATAAAAGAAAAACGGTTTCTTCAAAGGTCGAGTTGTCGGCAAGTTCGTGAATGGGAATGCCGCGGTAAATGAGCCGGCTGTTTTCTCCGTCCACCAGGCTCAGGCGGGTCTCGCTGGCAATGACCCCCTCAAGCCCCTTGGAAAACTGGGCGGGGCGGGCGACGGATTTTTCTTTGGAATCGAGTTCAGACATAGGCGGATATTATAACGAAAACGTTCGAATTCGCACGAAGAAAAT
>JACPXM010000020.1 GCA_016196545.1 Candidatus Omnitrophota bacterium | reverse complement strand
CCAAAGCGACCTTTGCCTTGAATTCGTTCGAGAATCGTTTACGCATTTTCGGACCTCCTGGAGGGGCCGATTATACCTCTAATTCAGCCCCGGTTATTGGTCCAGTTTTCCGGGGCCACTATACCGCAATACCTTTAATCGCTTTTAAAGAATTTTTAATTGGATCATTGAATTGATCGGCCCAATTATCAAACTTCTTGTCATATTGATCTTGAAGGTCAATAGCATCTGCAAAAGCTTTCGCTGTCCCAGCAATAATATCCGGGTTATCAAATTTAGACATCACATTATAAAGTTTTACTGGGTTTGCCGCGAGTTCGTCTTTAATTGACCCTAAATAGCTTCCCCAAGTCAATTCGCTTTGTTTTGTTTCATTATTAAATCTCAGATTTACTGAGAAGTCGCTAAAATCTTCCCCTGTTAATTGAAGATCACGAGCAAATTGATATTGACTAATATCATTTGGTACTAACAGTTTTACACTCGCTTCGTGCAAAATTCCGTCTTGATATTTTGCATAAATATTATCATTATACTCTAATCCCCCAGATATAAATGACCCTGCCCCACCAAATTCGAGCCGATTTTGTGTTGAAAAAAACTGCGTTTTTTTATTATTTACCAGATCAACGATTTCTATGTTTTGATTCATTCCGAATGTTTGAGTATATTTGATGCCATCGTAAATCTCTCCTGCAAACACGATATCCCCTTCAAACATATTTCCAACTTTATCAAGCGTTGTAGCACGAACGGCCACATTGCCTGCATCATAGCTAAATTTATTCTCGAGTTCATTCCAATCCAAGGCAATGGTTTCTCCGCCAAATTCGATGGAACTTCTAAATGTACCATCTTCCAACTGTACAAACTGGCTGTTGAGAATCGCATTCTCAATGCTTCCATTACCCGCTTGATAAAGCGTCTCCTGCGTTTTACGGTCAAAGACACCGTTAAAAAAATCCACAGCCTTTGCGAAGCCGGCTTTGGTGACGGAGCCGATGCCTTCGATGACTTTTTGGCCGAAGGAAATGACTTGCTGGCCAGCGTTGACAACACCACGTCCAAATTTGGCGACATTGTCGGTGATTTTTTTGAAAATGCTGTCGCCTTGCTGTTGGGGAGTTGGATCGCCCGGTCCTCCCGGCCCACCGCCGCCCTCGCCGAGGCCGGAGACGAGGCCGCTAATTAATGTAGGGACAAAGGACTGCAGAATCGGCGGAGCGCCGATGGAATCAAGGCCGATGCTGGCGCCAAGCGAAACCAGTCCGCCCGCAGTATCGCTGAAGATTTTTCCGACGACATCGTTGTAGCCGTCGAGTTTAAGGGCATTGCCTGTGCCAGCACCCACCATCGCTCTGACCGGGACATTAACGAGCGCTGTAATGCGCCACTGTCAGCCGTCACCGGGACTTGCGTTTTGAAGCCCCATAGCGGTCTTTTGACCTTCTTCGGCCCAGATAGAGAAATCCCGCTATGGGGATTTTTTCTTGATAAGGATGGAAATGATTGTTGTTGGGGGTAGGTTAAATCAGCGAGGCTGAAAAAAACGGTTTGAAATCAGGGCGACTTCAGCTCCAGCAGGCCCAGTTCTTCAAGGACCCAATCAAGGCTGATTTGAAGGCCCTGCTTTTTGTTCTGATTTTCGATGCCGCGGATATGTTCTTTCATGAGTTCCAATAAAGCGGGGCGCATCGCCGGGTCCTTAGCCGCTTCCCGGGGTGACATCCCCTTCAGAGCGGGAACGGAATCGTCGAGAAATTTCGTATAATGTTCGCGAAAGAATTGCGCCATAACAGTCTGGCGCAATTCAAGAGGAATGGACTCGGGCATTTCTGCTTCTGAATCCTCGTCTTCATCTTCCTCGAAATCTTCCCTTTCGCGTTCCGCAACTTGCTTGGCAAGGTCCACTACGGACTCGCGTTTCAAGCAAATTTTCGATCCGAAATATTTCTCAGCCATCTTTTTGGCGAATTCGTATTTTTGCTTGGAGAAGGCCTCTACCTCAAGCCTGTCTGAATAAACACGAATCTTCCCAAGCGTCCCAACCATTTCCTCGTCTTCTTTGTGACGGAACAAGGGGAACATGGATTTCTCAATGGCTTTCGAACGGCCGATACGAAGCCATGTATATTCAACGGTTCCGTGCTGCTCGCATTCTTCCTCTCTCTGAAATTCGGGATAGGTGTCAAGGATCTCTTTGATTTTATCTGGTTCCCGGACTATGTCGTAAGTTGCAATACACTCGTGAACATCCATCGATCGGAACATGGCCTTTGTTTTTTCGAAGGCAAGCTCCGTAAGCATATGAGCTGCCTCTCCAAAATTTTCCGAAAGATACCGTTTGACGGTCTTCTCGTCGGGTTTTCCTCTTCGCTTTACAATCTTTTCGATAATTTCCATTCCTTCGCGGCGCAGGATATCGGAGATGACAATACCGCCCGCTCCCAGCCGGCTGAAATAAGGATAGTCATCAATCCATGTGAGAATCCGGGTAAAACGCGGCATTTGCGCTGCTGTTCTCCGGTCAATCACCGAAAAGGGCGACCGACTTTGATTGAAAAGATCAATACATTCCATGGTCTGATGATCCAGGAGCTTCTGGATTTCGATCACCGTGGCAGATGAATTCTTCCGGGCTTTAAGAATGATCCGCTCATCATTGTTCAAACCTGAGCAGTTCTCCTTTTCCCATTCTTCCGCCAGCGTTCTGCCAGAATCATTCTTTTCATGAAAGAGAAGATAATATGCTGCCGCTCCCGCGGCGATGATTCCGCCGGATTCCGTATCACTTTCGCTCACGGCCATGCGGTCCAGCGTTTCGTACCATTTGTCCTTTCCATAATAGCGGACAATGTATTCAAGAGATTTGCGGTCAAAAGATGCCTCAATCGCAAGAAAGGAATCATATTGGGCAGGCCCAAAAGGATAAAAATAGCAGTCACTTGGGCAGAAAATCTCAGACCCTCTTTTGGAACCGCAGCAGTGCGGACAGATCATGCCTCCAACGGCAGGACACGGCCGCTTGCCTTTACTTCCGCAAAAATGGCATTGGGTTGATGGATTCATCTATTATTTCTCCCATTACGAGCAGAGTTTTTCGGTCAAAGCAAATCTCCGCTTTAACGCTTTGAGAAGAGCCGCTTCTAAATAAAGATTGAGGTAATATTTTTTGTCTCTGATCCTCACGCAATGAATGCCGATATCAAGAATATCGCAATCCTCTTTATTCACCATAAAACCTAACCAGCCTTTTCGCACAATGATCCTGAAAAATCCTTTGGCCTTCTGATTGATATGGGACAAAATGTCTTCGAAAGACCTGTCAGACGGATATTTCTTCCGCCAATCCGGACCGTCGCAGCGGATGTCCCTGCGCAAAGCACGCTCGTGCGCCCATTCGAGCACCGCGCGCATCTCAGCAATCACCGGACGCTTAAGCCATAAGAAAATGTCTCGTTCCAATGATGCAGCAATCCTTCCATTTTTTTCTCTTTATATTTCATAGCCGATAACCTTCCTACGAGGGATTACCGGCGGCCTTTAGGACCTTTTCCACCTGCGAGAAATTCACGCATACCGCCGCGCGCATCCCGAATGGCGGGGAGATCATCAACCAAACTCACGCCGATGCCAAACCGCTCGCAAAGGGGCTTCAAATAAGCCTGCAGTTCTTCTTTTTTCACAAGAATTTCTTCAGGGAGAATTTCTGCCTTTTCAATTGCCTGAAGCAACTGTTCGTGAAGCTCAACAAGATAGCGGCCGGGCTCGGTGAAGTGGCCGTTGAAAATAAAATAGGATTCGTGATCGCTGAATAAGAGCATCATGGGAAAATACGGCCTCCTGCCTTTCTCCCGGACAACTGCTGGGGTATAAAAAAAATCCACCTCCCAGGCCATTTGTTTTTGGGGCATGGCCGCAATTGTCTCCAAGCGCCGAGAGTCAAAACTTTTGCTGATCTGAACCACTCTCGTGATCGGAACAGGCTTTTGCCAAGTGTCGCTCCACTCCCCGTGCTCCGCCCCGCCTTGCCGGACCCTCACCCAATAATGATGCGGTTTGGGAGAATCGAAAAGCGAAGGATTTGCCTTAAAACGCAGAACGATCTCGTTTGCCTGATCAAGGACGAGCGTTAGGAAACGCGTTTCTTTTGCGGTCAAATGCCAGGGGCAATATCCAGGACGGTAGCTGCGGAACTGGGGCCAGGCTCTGACTCCTTTGAATTCAAAACCGAGGTTTTTGATAACCTCAAGATCAGTACCTTCAAGATCCCCGCGATCATCGAAGGTAAGAAGGAGACATCTCTTAATATGACCAGCGCCTTCTTCATGAGCAAGCTCCGGGTGATTCACTCCATTCCAGTAGCCTTCGAGGCCCTCGTGGCCCAAGTAAACAGCCAGGCCAAAAACTTCTTTTCCTGCTCCCAACACACAGCAGTATCCAGTCTCGCCATCTTCTGGGTTTTTGACACCGAATAAATTCGAGTCCCACATCCACTTCCAGGGAGTGATCTTCTTGAATCGGGCGGTTTGTGCGTATAATGCTCTCCACTGCTCCAGGGAGGGCACGCCTTCGTCAGGTGCGCTCATTTGCCACCCACGCGATCCGCTTGAATCCGTTTAACATCTTGGCAAATAAATTGGAACTCCCATGGACAGGATAGGCTTCTAATCCTGCGTTCATTGCACCTTCAATCGTTCCGTCCACACAATCCATACCGGGGAAAAACCATTCGTCCGAATCGTAACGATCCGAACGGTATTTATAAATCGCGAACTCCCAATCATCCATTTTTCCGGTATATTTCAACCGGCAGATTGAGGCTGTTCCGACGGGCTCTTTCCGGTCGAGGTAAAGATACTTTCCTTCATAACGCGCTTGATAAGAACAGCCGCTGTCTTTCAACCAACTTTCGTTGAAACGCCTGACGGTTTCATCGACCTGCTTCCTCACGTCTTCCGGGATTCCTGTTGATTTCACCTTTTGCATTCCTGTAATCTCCTGCAAAATTAAGATACTTTCTTAAGGTATTTTGCCAGCAAAACGCCGCCATTCTTAATCGCTCATTATTCGCTCAATTCGCTCATTATTCGCCTACGAATCGCACACCAAAAACATTAGCCGGCCGGCTCGTACTTAAGCGATCTTCCGCCTCCAACAGCTTTCAATATCTTCTTTATGACCAATTCATTCAGCTCTTTGAGAGCCGTTCCCCGGCTTACATCATTTAGACGGCAATATTGTCGGTTATTAATTTGACGATGTTCTTTTAAATAGCCAATAATTTTTGCTTGGCGCTCATTTAACCCCATGGACGCCAGAGTATCTTCGGTCAATTTTGATTGCCCGAAGGTTACGACAAAACTTCCTCCCTTTTCTTCAAATGTCGGCTCTGGAAGTCCCCACTTTGTACACATCTCGACGATCCTATTGGTTCCGGTTCCGACTCCTTCCGCATACTTGATCCTGAAAAAAGCATCGGCAATTAAGGGATTGGTCGGGACTGAATCGTGATCTCCTTTTAGCGTTTCAACCGTCAATCCAGGTGGCAATTTTCCAGGATTCCAGATCTCCATACGGTCGTCAAAAATTCTGACCTGCACTTTTCCGGTGCTTTTATAGTCACGGTGCGCCAGCGCATTGGCCAGGGCCTCTCTTATTGCCTCTGGCGGATAAAGCCATTTCTCCTGCCTCTGGAGCTTTCCCGACTCGATCCATGCCTTCATGGGAATGTGGTCAAAGATAAAACTCTCTCCCTTCTCAAGCAATGTAATCGCGTCCGTTCCGATTGTTTTGAAATCGATCATCTCTCCGCTAACATCATACCCTCGAAAACGGACCGCTTTCAATTCGGAATGCAAAAAGAATTTCTGCGGGTCTTTCCCAAAGAGTAAGACTGCCGCATTTGTGATCTTCTTATCCTTGGTTGTCAGCTTCAATCGCTTCAACATATCCAGCACCGGAGCATTAGGATTAAGATCAAGCCTTCCTTCCTGTTTGGCTTTCTTGACAAAAGCAATGATCTGTTCCCCGCTTATGTCCGCGATCTTTGCGCCTTTGCAGACCTGGGAATCGAAATTCAATTCTGTTTTGTGTCTATCCAAAATCACTCTTTCGAATTCCTCCTTCCCCATACGCCTCGTTGAAGGACCTACGCGCACATACGCCCGGCCATCAGCCAAAACGGGTTTTCCCCGGGATTCTTGCACATGAAGTTGGATGATCTCTCCGCTGCTGACTCTCATGACCGTAATCCGGGGATGGATCTTCGGTTCCGTATGTTGAGCGATGCGATTCGCAAGGCCTTCGAGCGTATCTTTACCAATGGAAACACCCTTCACGATCCCCTCTTTTGAGACACCTACGAACAGCTGACCGCCTTCCGCATTCGAAAAGGCAGCAACAGTCTCGATAATTTCATTAATCTGGGAAAGCGACGGCTTCCACTCGATCGTGGCGGATTCACTTGCACCGATTATTTTAGCCATACTTTTTGTCTTCATAAGATTGTGGGAAATTATAGATGCTGGGAGGCAAAAAATCTATCCGTTTAACCATCAATGTTTATGCCTTTGAAAAACGGTCACGCCCTCGGGTGGTATTTCCGGTGAAACCTCCGGAGATCCTCCGGCACAAGGCGGGTATAGATCTGGGTAGAGACGATGTATTTATGCCCCAAAAGTTCCTGGATGTAGCGAAGCGGCGCTTCCCTTCGGACCAAATGGGTACCCATGCTGTGGCGGAGGGTATAAGCGGTGACGTTCGGACCAATGCGCGCCTGCTTGGCGTATTTTTTCACGATCATGGTCGCAACCCGGCCGCCCCACATCTTCCGCCCTTTGTTATTGGTAAAGAGCCACGGCAGTTTTCCTTTGTCCAGAAATTGAGCTCTCGCGGTCTTTAAATATTTTCTCAAGGCACGCACGGCCGTCTTTCCCATTGGGATGACGCGGTCCCTCCGGTTTTTTGCGTTCGTAATATGCACCATGCTGTAATCCAACTTCAAATCGGAAATTCTGAGATTCACGATCTCGCCGCTCCGCATTCCGGTGGCATAGAGAAGCTCCAGGAGCGCTTTATTGCGAATGTCGAATTTTGTTTCATGGCCAACACTGCCCAAAATCCGAAAGACTTCTTTTTCCGTGAGAATCCCCCGCGGCAGCGGATTGGGTTTTTTGGGAAACTCCATTTCCTGGACCGGATTATCCTTAATCAGCTTTTCGCGTCTCATCCATTTAAAAAAGCTGTTCAGGCCGTGAAGATTATTTCGCTGGCTCGCACGTTTGAGCTTGCGTTCTCTCCCAAACAAATAATCCTGATAGCCGTCTAAAACTTTTATATCCACTTTTCTCAAATTTTTCATCCGCTCGCGTTTCAGAAACCCCATGAATTGATTCACATAAATCCGGTAGAGCCGGATCGTTCCGGGCGCATAACCGCGCACCTCCAGTCTCCGGCTATACTGTTCTCTCAAATCCTCATAATTTTTAATCGACAAACTCGCCATGGCGTTTTGCTCCTTTCAAAGTTTTCGGGAGCATAACACCAGCAAGACCCTTTCTTCAAAAATCTTCACACAAAAAAGGTGCAGTAATCCTTTTTAATTTCAGCAGGCATAAGGACTTACGGTTTGAGGCCCGATAGCGGTCTTCTGGGATTATTTAAGCGGGATGGGTTTGATGCGGGATAGCGGAATTTCTTTTACCAGAGGTGTCCAATATTTTAATCTCACCCCATTTTCAGGCTTGTTTTGCCTTGGAATTACAGGGGCAACGCCTCTTTAGGTTCAGTCCGGTATGCGGGGCCGGAATTTCATGAACCTTTCGCTTTTTTATCACCCGCCGGGTGAATTGTCAAATCCTTTCCCCTCATTTCATTTCAAAGGGAACATGCTTTCTGCTGTCAGGATCTGCTTCCGCCACCTTTAAGCGACATATTTCAAGGGATAGGAAGACAGCCCCTTCAAGGAATCTAGCTCCAGATCAACGTCCAGAGCCTTCCAATACAGGTGGTGTCCGTGCAGAAGCTTGACGTCTCGGACCTGCCCGACTGTGGCTTTCTCAAACCATGGAAATTCCTCATAGGGCAGGAAATACTCCCGCTCCTCCACCAGCAGCCAGACCCCGTTCGGGCTGATATTCAGGATCTCAGCTTTCGAAGTGTTTTTTCCACGCTTGTTTGATTTCATTTTGATGTTCCTCGACCACCTGATGTAATTTCTTGAGTTCCGTGGCTTTCAGGCCGTAGTTTTCCGCCAAGGCAACCACCGGCTCGATCCAGAATTTCGCTTCCCCGTCGGCGCTCATCACATGGACGTGCGTCCGGGTTTCTTCCCGGGAAAAGAAGAAAAAACGGTACCCCTTATAGCGAAAAATGGTCGGACTCACACGCTGTAATATACCCAATAAATGGCCCCTTGTCGAACAAAAGGTGGCTCGAATTTTCGCTGTATTTCCAGTATCCTAATACCCATAAGGAGGGCTTCGCCATGCGCCTCAATATCATCACCTTTCTCGCCGCTCTCTTCGGAGACCAGCTTGCCTGCCAAGTCGAATTTTTGCGTTGCGAAAACAGACTTCTGAGAAAAAGAGTTGATAAACAACTCATCAGGCTTACCCCGGAAGAACGCTATGAACTCATCAAGTACGGCAAGGCCCTTGGAAGCAATCTCAAAGACATCATCTCCATTGTCCGCTACTACACATTCCTCGGCTGGCTTCGGAACTCCAAAAAAGGTTTTAGGACCTTCCCCTATAAAAAGCGCGGGCCGAGGCGCAAGGCTCCTGAAACCAGAAAGCTCGTCGTGGAAATGGCAAAGAAGAACGCCTGGGGCATCACACGCATCCTGGGCGAACTCCGAAGATTGAAGATAACGTATTTCAGCCGCTCAACGATTGCCAATATCCTCAAAGAAAACGGCATCCCTCCGGCGGATCAGCGCAAGGAGCCCTGGATCAATGGCCTCAAACGGCATTACGACACACTCGTTGCCTGCGATTTTTTCAGGCAATGGATCTGGACGCTCCAAGGCCCGCGGCTTGCCTGGGTGCTTTTCTACATCAATATTCGCACGCGCAGGATCAAGATTGCGGGAATTTCAAGAAATCCTAAAGGCGCATGGACCCTGGAGCAATCCAAGAAAGTCTTTGAAGACGACCGCTTCACCCAAGGCGGAAAGCAGATCCTGATCCGCGACCTCGACTGCAAATTCTCAAAAGAATTTGACAAGTATTTCAAAGAACAAGGCTTCAGGGTCTTCAAAACACCGAAACACTCCCCGAATCTAAACGCCTTCGCCGAAACCTGGGTTGGGAAGATCAGGAAAGAATGTGTGAATCATTTCGTGATCTTCGGCATGAAGCATCTGGAATATCTCGTGAACGAATATGCGAACTACTACAACACCAAGCGACCGCATATGAATCTCGGCTTCATGCCGCCGGATGAATCCCCGCCTCAAAAAAGTGAAGGGAGAATCCGATCATCCCCTATCCTGGGCGGTCTGCATCATTATTATTACAAGGAATAACAATCAGCGGTGTCTTCGGAACTTCCCATTTTTCCGATTTCTCTGTTTCACGAATTCTTGAACATATTCCTCGGAAGCACCGTATAGACCCACATGGATAGCCCTGGAATTCCTGATCATACGGACCGTTACATGCTCATTGATCCCCACCTTCTTCGCGTATTTTTGAATCAACCTTGTAATGGTTGCCTCATCCATCTTCATGCCCTTCCGGCTCAAAAAAAACCATGGCAGCTTGTCCGAATTTATAAAGTCGCCCCGGTAAAGCCCGTACCGCCACATTGGCCGATAAGCTCTCTCCATCGGCCGCCCTTTGATTTTTCCTCCCTTTCGTTTCACGTAAACGCAGAATTCCCCCAAATCAACATCCTCGACTTTGAGATTGACCAGCTCATGGCTTGTCATGGCGGTCCAGAAAAGCAATTCGAGGATCGCCTTGTCCCGGGCGGAGATTTTTTCTTTCTTTGCCGGCGCATCAAGCAGGGCCCAAATTTCCTTCTCGACGAGGATATCCCCCTTGTACCCGCCACAATCCCGTTTCGGTGCTTTGACCTTCTCCAGGGGATTGGTATCAATGAAATCGTTCGTTCCAAGCCATTCGAGAAAATTTTTGACTGCGAAAAAACGCAGCCGGCTTGCAACTATTCCGTTTTTCTTTGAGCTTGCCTGAATAAAGGTCACATATTTCGCGATAATTTCCGGGGTGACCTCTTTTATGTCTTTGATTTTCCGGTGCCAATATTTCAAATACTTGAAGAAATTCCGGACATAGAGCTGGTAACTCCGGGCCGTGGCCCGAGCATAACGCCCCTCCAGCCATTCGGCATAGCCGGCCACCATGGCTTTGGAATTTTTGATCGCTGTATCCACGCAGTTCTCCCATCACGGCTGGGCACAAGAACAGCCGTAACCCTTTGTTAATAAAAAGGTTACTTGAGGGAAACTGGAATTACAAGGAACCGTTAGAGAAGCTAAAACAGCGGATGATTTTTCAAACGGTCTGAGATCTTCAAGAAGATGGCATGCGGAATTTCCTTGTACATAATAAATAAATCAGTACTCCAAGCATGCCGTAGGTTACTATTGATATAATTCCTGACAACGATTGAGGCATACCCAGCTTGGAAATTAACTCACCGGGGGAAAGGAGAATTTTTATAACTGACTCAAATATCTGGTCGCTCGTGCTTCCACCAATTTTACCCCCATTCGGTAACGGGTTTTCCCACGCTCCCATAACTTTACTTGTCTGCCTCAGTGATAATTGTACTACAGTAAAATAATGCAATAAACTCACGCCGATAAATACTCCCAATATTTTTACCCATTTCATAAGAGGCCTCGATTCAATAAGATTCATTCTAATCACCGTTTAGCCACTCCAATTCACCATCGTCAATCTTTTCCAAGATTATTGAAGTTAATTCGGCCAAATCGGCATTTGGATTTTCCTGCACTATGCTAATACCGACCGTATTATTATGCAAATCCATTTCCCGTTCGGCGAGCGGCTGCAATGGATCTTCTTCATGAGCATTGGAGTATTCCAGCGCTTTAGTTGCACCACCACTTTTTGCCATCAAGGCACTCCAAAGCGCATGCCGGAATGCATCACCCCTGCCATTGTGAAGAGCCTGGGGGTCACCAAATTTATATATGTCCGCAGCAATATTAGCTGCCAAGACTGCGTCATCTCTAAATTTCTGAATCAAAGGCAAATTAAGTGGATTCTTAACAAATGATTTTTCTGCTTCTGTAAGCCGCTCATAAACAACACCCGCATCTCTATTAAGCAAATTTATCAGATTTTCACCGCTCGTAGTATGTTGTTGTGGGTTCTGCTCAATATCTGCAGCAAATGCTTCGGCTGCAAACGGATAATCGAAATCGTAACTATTCAACAAACTCTTTTGTGTGTCATCAAGCTGCAGGCTGAAATCAATCTGGCTCTGACCATCCGTGAATCCCTGTGTGATATCTATCCCAACCAACATCTGCGTCGGATCATCCGTATCCAAAAGCCCCCATGTGATCTTCCCTTGATTTTCTCCGGCTAAACCAAGTAATCCGTACTCACGTCTTGTGGATGATACAATTTGTCCACCTAGGACCACCACTCGCATATTGTCGAAGAGGTATGATCGAAAGTTGTGGTCTGGGAGTTGAGATAAGATAAAAAAAGCGTATCCTTTCAGGCAAGAAAAAGAAGCAACGCCGTGGTCTGCCTGACCACCAACCATGAAAGGATACGCCGTGAAAAAGAATAGACTCGAAGTCGTTGAAAATCCAGAAGAAAATGTTTTCGAATCAGTTCTTGATGAAGTCGTGCGCAAAGGAGCACAGAAGATGCTGGAAACAGCGCTGAATCTTGAGGTTGAAGAATTCTGCCGGAGCCACGCAGAGCGGCAGGACAAAGAAGGCCGGCGGCAGGTGGTGCGAAATGGCTTGAGCGAAGCCCGGACGATTGTAACGGGAGCCGGTCCGCTGAAAGTACGGACGCCAAGAGTCGATGATCGCATTTTGAAAGCCGCCGGAGAGAGCCGGTTTAAGTCGAGCCTGGTGCCGCCTTATTTGCGCAGGAGCAAGAATATCGAAGAGCTGGTGCCGGTACTTTATCTCAAAGGGATTTCGACCGGGGATTTCACGCAAGCGCTGGAAAAGATTTTAGGCAAGGATGTTGTTGGGTTTTCTGCGGAGAATATTGTCCGCATGAAACAGATTTGGCAGCAGGACTATGAGAAGTGGATGAGCCGGGATTTATCCAAGAGCCGATATGTGTACTGGTGGGTGGATGGGATTTATTTCAACGTGCGGCTGGACGATGATCGCCAGTGCATCCTTGTCATTATTGGGGCCAAGGCCGATGGCACCAAAGAGCTGATCGCTGTGGTCGACGGTTTTAGGGAGTCGAAAGAAAGCTGGGCATCGATCATTCGGGAATTGAAACGCCGGGGCTTGCTCGAGGGTCCCGAGCTTGCGATTGGAGACGGCGCTTTGGGATTCTGGGCGGCGATTGCCGAAGAATTTCCAAAGACCAAAACGCAAATCTGTTGGGTGCATAAGACCGTCAACGTTTTAGATAAAATGCCCAGCTCCTTGCAGGGCAAGGCCAAGAAAATGATCCATGACATTTATCTCGCGCCGGCGAAAATGGATGCCAATGTTGCATTCGATGTTTTCATCGAAGAGTTTGACCTGAAATATCCCAAGGCGGTTGATTCTCTGAGACTGCATCGGCAGGAACTGCTCAGTTTTTACGATTTTCCGGCGGAGCAATGGCAGCATATTCGCAGCACCAACGTCATTGAATCTACTTTTTCCACCGTGCGCTTGCGGACTAAAAAAACGAAAGGCTGCGGATCCCGGATCGCGACGCTGACGATGGTTTTCAAGCTCGCGGAATCCGCCGAGAAGCGATGGAAGAAATTGCGGGGCTACAGAAAGATTTCACAGCTGCTGGAGGGCGTGCAATTTCAAGACGGAATTGCGCTTCAAAAAGCGGCTTGAAGAATCCTGGAAGGATACGATTTCAAAATCTCAGGCCACAACATTTGACAATATCTCCTCAAATATAGAGCCGAGAGAAGCCAAACTTTATGATACGCTCCAAATGGCCGATATATTTATTGGCGCTATTGGCTATGAAAAAGAAGGCTTCAATACGAGTGAGAGCAAAGTTGAGCTTTGTAAGTATATACAAGCTAAGAAGTTAGAAATTCCAAGTAAAATAAGAAGTCAAAAATTTAATGTTTGGTACTGGGAACCTCGATAGGGTATACTTATTTTCGACCGCCACTAGCGACTGAATACTGCAACTAGTTTGCAGGTAGCTGGCTCTGCCAGCTTAGGCGCTAGGGCGGTTTTTTTCTGCTTTCTTAGTTGGAGAGAGCTGGTAAAGCCAGCCGCTTGTGGCCCTTAGACGCCAGGGCGATTTCGAAGGCAAATTCATCCTCGAGAAAAGTTTGATAGGCGTCGTCCTCGGGGAGACTCATAAAAAATGCCGGAGGCCTTAAGGTCTTCGGCATTTTTATTTAGGTTTTCCCCCGCGAGTCCTGATCTCCCAAAATCCCTAATCAAAATTAGGGCACGCGGAGGAGCCATTATCTCTACCCTCCCATCAAGGCGTTGCTGGTGTATAATCCCCCAACGCCTTTTTTTCTTGAAACCAGCACTGGAGTCTCATGATCAAAATCAAAAGCGAAGGCATCATCCTTGAAAGCTCCGAAAAGGGATTTGATAATCAGGCCGTTTTAAACCCCGCCTGCATCGAATCCGGCGGCACCGTCCATATGTTTTACCGGGCCGTGCGCAGCCCGGACATGGTCTCCTCCATCGGCTACTGCCAGCTCGAGGCAAACAAGGCCGTCAACCGTTCCGAAAAACCCATTCTTTTTCCGGAGCAGGATTATGAAAAAATGGGCGTCGAAGACCCGCGAATTACTTTTTTAGACGGCATCTATTACCTTCTTTATACGGTTTATGACGGAAAGAACGCGCTGTTCGCTTATGCGACCAGCACCGACCTTGTCCATTTCACAAAACAGGACGTAATCTCCCCCCGCATTTCTTACCGCGAAGCCGCCCGCCTCTTTGGGCATTCCAAAATCAAAATGAGAGAAAAATATTTCCTTTTCGACGCCTACATCCGGGACCGGCAGGGCGAAGACATCCTGCTCTGGGAAAAAGACGCCTTTCTCTTTCCAAAGAAAATTAATGGCCAATTCGCGCTGATTCACCGGGTCCTTCCCGGAATCCAGATCATCTTCTTTGATGATTTCAAAGACCTCACGCGGAAAGATTTTTGGAAAAGACACCTGCAGAACTTGGGCGAACATCTGGTGATTGACCCTGAATGCGGCTTTGAAAGCCGGAATGTCGGGGGCGGATGCCCTCCCATTGAAACCGAAGACGGCTGGCTTTTGATCTATCACGGCGTTGAAGACGCCCTTCAAGGGAAAATTTATCACGCCGGCGCCGCGCTTATCGACCTCAAACGCCCGACCCAAGTGATTGGCCGTTTAAAAACCCCTTTGTTTTCTCCCACCGAACCGTGGGAAAAACAGGGAGACGTCAACAACGTGGTCTTCCCCACGGGCACCGTGCTGAAAAACGACCGGCTCTTTATCTACTACGGCGCGGCCGACAAAAGGATCGCGGCAAAATCCCTCAGCCTCAAGAAACTCTTGAAGGAGTTGAAAAAAGTTAAGAAGCCGTGCCTTTGAAAGCGACCCTGAAGATTGCTTATGTCTCCAGCTTCCCGCCCCGGGAATGCGGCATCGCGACTTTTACCGCAGACCTTACGGGCGCCCTCGACAATCTCTTAGAAACCGTCGTTGATTCCCGCATCGCCGCAATGAACACCGACGCGGTGTCGCGCTACAGTTATCCCCGCCAGGTGATTTTTCAGCTTGATCCCTATTCCGAACAGGATTTCATCCGCACGGCTGAAAAAATAAACAAAACAGCTGACATCAAACTTGTCAATATTCAGCATGAGTTTGGCCTTTTTGGAGGGAAATACGGCTCCTACGTCCTTCTCTTTTTAGACGCGCTTAAAAAGCCGTCGGTGGTTACCTTTCACAGCGTCCTTCCCTCTCCCAACCCTGAACTCTATAACGTCGTGCGTTTGATAGCCGAAAAAACAAGCGGTTTAGTTGCCATGACCCATCGCTCAAAAGAAATTCTTATCCAGGATTACGGGATCGATGAAAAAAAAGTTTCTGTCATCCTGCATGGCATTCATTCAATCCCTTATAGCACCAGCGCAAAGTCCAAATCTGTTTTGGGTTTTTCAAAAAAAACAATCCTTTTGACCTTCGGGCTTCTCAGCCGGGGCAAGGGAATTGAGTATGTGATTGAGTCACTGCCTCAAGCGGTGAAAGCCTGCCCCAATCTCATGTATATTGTTTTGGGTGTGACCCATCCAAACGTCCTGCAAAATGAGGGCGAAAGCTATCGGAACTCCCTCATTGAAAAGGTCCGCGAGCTCAAACTTTCTTCCCATGTAAGCTTTTATAATGAATATGTTTCGCTTGATAAACTGCTTCAGTTTTTGAGGGCTGCGGATATTTATATCTCAACTTCTCTGGACCCGAATCAAGCGGTTTCAGGAACACTCTCCTATGCACTGGGGTCCGGAAGGCCTGTCATTTCCACTCCTTTCGCCCAGGCGAGGGAGATTATCACCCGGCAGTCCGGGATCCTGGTCAATTTCAAGGATCCCGCTTCCTACACCGAGGCCCTTCTCGATCTTTTGAAAGACCCCCTTCACAGGGAGCAGCTGGGGGAAAATGCTTATTTCAGGACACGCAACATGACCTGGGACAATATTGCCCTCGAGTATTCAAAATTATTTTCGAAATATTCCGAAGAGATCGCCGAAGTCAGCAAGTATAAAAAAATTCCGCGTGTTAATTTAAGCCACCTGTTCCGTCTGACCGATGATTTCGGGATCGTCCAGTTTGCCCAGCTTTCTTTGCCGGATATTTCCTCAGGTTATACCGTGGATGACAATGCGCGTGCGCTGATCGCGGCTTGTTCTTACTACGAGGGGATTGGCAAGGCGTTTAAGACCCTTTTTCCTGATAAAAAAAAGGGGGACCTGCTCAAACGCATCGAAATTTATTTGAATTTCATCGGATTTGTTCTGTCGAAAGATGGCCTTTTTTATAATTATGTGAAGCCCGACAGGACTATCGATGTTGAATTTAACCAAAAGGAAAACCTTGAAGACGCGAACAGCCGGACATTTTGGGCCCTGGCAGCGGCGGCCACGACAAATTCCCTGCCGGAAAACATCAAGCAGAAGGCCTTCTCTCTCTTAAAGAAAAGCATGGCCGCCTCCCAGATGGTGGAATCACCCCGGGCAACCGCATTTTATATCAAGGGACTTTGCCTTTTTAAAAACCGGAAAGACTTTCAAGAAATCTTGGTCCGTCACTGTGACCGCCTAATGTCACTTTACCGGGGGGTTGCTACCGAAGAGTGGCAGTGGTTTGAAACTTATTTGACTTATTCAAACGCGATTTTTCCTGAAGCGCTTCTTTTGGGGCACGCAGAAACCGGTAAAAGCGAATATCTTGAGACCGGCATAAGGACTTTAGATTTTTTAATTGGTCAGACTTTTTTGAAAGGAATCTACGTGCCCATCGGTCAGGATGGCTGGCATCAAAAATCCGGGGAACGCCGTTATTTTGACCAGCAGCCCGAGGACACTTCCGCCATGGCTTGCGCGCTCGCCACGGCCGCGACCGTCACGGGGAAAGAAACTTATCGCAAACTCATGCACCAAGCCTTTAACTGGTTTTTGGGCGACAACAGCCTGAAGCAAGTCGTTTACGACAGGGCCACGGGCGGATGTTATGACGGCCTGGGAGAAGGCCAAATCAATCTCAACCAGGGGGCCGAATCCACCATCTCTTATCTTTTAGCAAGACTTGCGATCCAACACTCTTGATTCCAAGTTCCTTATACAAATTGATTATTCCCCGTGACACAGATGAAGTCAATTAAGTATTAATTGTGGAAAAAGACCCCACAGTGTATACTGACTCTCGAGCTTTCTCAAAGAATCCATTCTTTTTTTACCTTTTCGAGAATGCCGCTTCTAGCTTCGCAAGCAAATTCCGGTCCGGGGAATCGTCAGGACTAACATTCTTTATTTTCACGACCTTACGGCATCAAAAATAGAAAGGACGTTCATGAGACAAAATTTTCGACAAAACAAGAGGAAAAAAGAAGAGATGCGAAAGAAAAAACAAGAGGAAAAACGGAATAAACGCCTCCACAAAAAAGAAAACACGGCGGTGCTGGATCAGGGAATTCTGCCAACGCAGGCGGAAGGAACCCGTGTTGCCTGAGCCCAAGACCGGAAATCTCATGAGAAGGAAAGAAATCCTTAAAAAGGGTTTGCTTTATCATGCCGTTCATGGTTTGTGCCGCATCGACAGGATGATTCAACAGAATCATTCCGGCGAAAAAGTCCTGTGCTATTCACTCGTCCCTAATATAGGGAATCAGATGAGGATACGCTTCATTATTGGGACACACGATCTTGAAGCTTCGGGATTCCATACGCTTATTTCAATTAAGGAAGCCAACGAAATTTTAGATTATTTCAAGACCGGAGCCAGCCGTGCGGCCCAAACCCATCCCGCCTGGACCTTGGCGCAAAACATCTTATCCTTTTCGCTGGAGGGTGCCGTCTCAAAAGATCAAAGAAAACGTCAGGTTCTGAAGTATTCGGCCAAAGGCCTTGTCGGAGAATTGGCATTCGTTTTGAAAACAACCTTGAAGCAGGCATCGGAAAAAATCCAAGATAATCTGAGAAAAACATCCAAGGTTAATCTGGTGGTAACCTCTGCCCTTGTCGAGGCCGCCGATGATTAGTTTCTCAGTTTAGAGGATTTACCCCACTGAAGTCAAATAATCACCTCGAAGAATACTATCGATGGCGGTTTCGGGGCTTGATGAAGTAAAATACCTCCGTGGAAATGCTGGGGAGTTTTAATCTTTCGAGGTTAATTTTTCTGCGCATGCTGGCGGCCCTTTATTTCGTGGCCTTTCTTGTAGCGCTCAAACAATTCCCGGAACTGCTGGGGCAAAATGGCTTGCTCCCCATCCCGCAATTTATCCAGCAAGTGCCCTTTCATGAGGCGCCTAGTCTTTTTTATCTCACCTATTCCGACCGCTTGCTGCAAGGGATTTGTCTAACCGGTATGGGAATTTCGGCCGGTCTGCTCCTGGGGCTTTTAGATCGCGGCCCTTGGTGGTGCACCACGGGCTTGTGGCTAATCCTTTGGGCCTTTTATCTTTCGATTGTGAATGTGGGCCAAACCTTCTACAGTTTTGGCTGGGAATCGATGCTGCTGGAAGCCGGATTTTTTGCCGCCTTTCTCGGGCCGAGGCTTGCCCCTTCCCTCATTCCCATTCTTATTTTGCGATGGATGCTTTTCCGCGTGGAATTAGGAGCCGGGTTGATCAAGCTGCGCGGTGATGAATGCTGGCGGGATTTCACCTGCCTTTATTATCATCACGAAACCCAGCCTATGCCAAATCCCTTGAGCTGGTATTTTCATCATCTGCCGCCTTCGGTGCACCGTTTCGGAGTCGGCTTCAGTCAATTTGTGCAATTGATCGCACCCTTTGGATTATTTGCACCTTCCTTAATTGCCGCGGTCTGCGCAAGCTTGATTATTTTCCATCAACTCATGCTCATCGCAAGCGGCAATTATTCCTGGCTGAATTGGCTCACCGTTGCCCTTGCTTTTAGCGCCTTCAGCGACAGCGTGTTTCGCCCTTTCTTTCCACGACCAATCCCTCAAGCACCCCCAAGGCCCATGATTTTCAAGGGTATTTTATACGGACTCGCCTTCGCCACCCTTCTGCTCAGCATTCCGCCGGCGCTTAACTTTTTTGCCAAGCGCCAGCTTATGAATTTTAATTACAACCGTTTTCATTTGGTGGGCTCTTACGGCGCCTTTGGATCTGTCACCCAAGAGCGCTATGAAATCGTGGTGGAGGGAACCGAAAGTCCAGACCTTCAGCCCGGCGCCTTATGGCGTGAGTATGAATTTAAAGGCAAGCCAGGCAATATCTTGCACAACCCGCCGCAATACGCGCCGTATCATTTGCGCCTTGACTGGCTCATGTGGTTTCTGCCTTTTTCCATGCGAGTGACGGATCACGAAGTCTTGACCCACGGCTATCCGCTTTGGTTTTTAAGATTTGTCCAAAAATTGCTGGAAGGAGATCCCAAGATTCATGCGCTTTTACGGAACAATCCCTTTTTAGAGCACCCTCCCCGCTTTCTGCGTGCCAAAGTTTGGCTTTATCATTTCACTTCCCCTGAGGAACGGAAAAGAACAGGCGCTGTCTGGAAACGGGAGCCGATTGGAGATTATCTCCCCCCCGTGAATTTGGATCATTTAAGAAAGATTTAACCCCTCCCCCGGTCCAATTTCATTTCTGGCCAAAGAAAACTTTGTTCAAGGGTGGAATGAAATTCTTGGAACCTCTTTGAAAAATTTTATTGAAAAAACAGCGGTTTAACCTCTTAGTCATTAATGAAACAAAGATTGTTGTCTTCGATCTTGTAAAGAAGCGGGGCAATAGTGATTTTGGGGTATTCAGCGCGCAGGCGGCGGACCTCGCTTAAGACAAAATCGATTTCGTTTCCGATTTCAAACATAGGAACTAAATTCAGGAAATGATTTTCGGCTTTTTCCCGGTTCCAGCCCGCGCCTTCAACGAGCCCTAGGATGAAGGCTTCTTTGCGCTGCATTAAGTTCACCATACCGCAGTGATTGTGTCCCACGATGGCGATATGTCGCACGCCCCCAACGGAAATGGCGTAAGAAATTTTAAATCCGCTTGCCCGCATATTGGCCCCGCCCGTGCGAAGAATATAGGCAAAATTTTCCGGCACATCGAGCGCCTTACGATTGTCCATGCACATACCTACCAGGATTTGCGCAGAAGTATAAGCATCATGGGCCCGGAGATGGTTCTGATACTCCACCAAAAGACTTAGGGGAGTTCCTCGATATTTCCCGGGAACATCGGCCGCGCAAGTGATCGGTAGGAGCGCGTCCATTATTTTTTATCCACGCACCAAAGGACACCGCCGCGGCAGGCAATGAGGAGGAAAACAAAGGAGTAAAGCGCCGCGAGCTCCCCCTGATTTATGGCCGGAAAAAATTGCGGGCCAAATTGAAATTTCCAATGGAACTGGAAATAGGCTACGGCCATGGTCCCGCTTGAAAGAAAGGCCGCCCAGCGCGTCTTAAGTCCCACCAGGAGAACGTACCGCCTATTAGTTCGATCAACCCGCCAAACCACATTTGGGACCCTACGGGGGCTTGGTAATCGCTTAGGATTCCAAAAATTTTCTGGGCACCGTGAAAGGAAAACATAAATCCCGCTACGATACGCAATAACGCGTAGGCCGGATCACTGAATTGAGAAAGCAGTTTCACAAGTCCCTCCTTTGAGTTGAAATATATTCTACCCAATATTGGCTATTTTGATATCATATTTCTTCAATTTTCAACCGAGGAAGGGAGAGACAAAACCTATGCCCTTGACTTCGTTCTTAAAAAGAAATAGGGTTCTTGCATTCGCCATCACCGGACTCTGTCTTTTCCTCTTTTTGGGAAGACTCGCGCCCACCGGCTTTAACTCTCCCAAAAATCTCTCAGACCCCCTGCGCAAAGACACGATTATGGAAAGCGTTTATGGCATCGGTATTGTCATGGCCAATCGAAGTTTTCAGTTTAAACCCGGCATTGTTACCAGTATTCAAAATTTATTTGTAAAAGAAGGCGACAAGGTTGAACAGGGTCGGAAGCTTTTGGAACTCGAACGCGGGGTTATTATCTCCGCCCCATTTTCCGGCACCGTAACCTCGTTACCCGTTAAAGTCGGCGAAAATGTTTTTATGCAAAGTGTGATTTTAGAATTGGTGGATCTGCAAGACCGATACGTGACGGTTTCCCTCGAGCAGCGTGCTGCGATCAAAGTGCGCCGGGGACAAAACGCGCGGCTCAGTTTCGAGAATCTTCGCGAGAAGTCCTTCGAGGGAAATGTGGAATCGGTTTATTCGAGTGACAGTCATTTTATTGCCCGTATTGAAGTCAAGGAACTTCCTCCCCAAATTTTACCCGGGATGACGGCCGATGTGGCCATTAGCATCCGTGAGCGTAAGGACACGTTATTGATTCCCGTAGCCGCCCTCGGAGAAGGGACCGTTATCGTCAAACGCGAAAATAAAAAGCCCTTCTCCACGGCCGTTAAAATCGGACTTGTGGACGGCACCTTTGCCGAAGTGATTGCCGGGGACGTGAAACCCGGTGATCGTTTGGTGCTTCCCGCCAAAAAAAGACCATGATCGAACTCGCCTTTCGTTATTTGCTCGCCCGCCGCCGGCAAACGGTGCTGATGCTCCTGGGATTTTTTTTTGGCTCCGCGGCCTTCGTCCTTCTCTCCGGCATTATGCTGGGATTCCGATATTATCTGGTTTATCAGCTCATTAATAATGATGCCCACGTCCACATTCAGGCCCGTGAAGAGTTTTTAACGGAACATTCTCTCGATGCTTCATTTTATGGAATGCTGACCGGCCGTGTATTCTGGAATGTGCCGCCCTCTGGGAAAAAAGACAGTGACCTCGTTGAAAATCCGCAAGCCTGGTATGAACGCCTTGAAAAGGACCCGCGGGTGGTAGCTTATACTCCCCGCCTGAGCACCGCCGTTCTCTTCAGTAAAGGGAAAGCCACAGCGACAGCCACGCTGATTGGCTGCGATCCGAAAAGCCAGACACAAGTTACAACGCTTGGCGATTATGTGACGGAAGGAAAATTTGACGCCCTTGCCCTCGGGGGCAATCAAATCGCAATTGGGGAACGTCTGCGCAAAAAACTCGGCGTGACGCTGTCGCAAAATGTCTTAGTTTCGGTGGCCGAGCAAAAGCCCGTCCCCTTCAAAGTAGTCGCTATTTTTTCCACCGGAAATCAGATTTTCGATGAACAGGCCTACGGATCTTTGGAGGACGTGCAAGCCGTGAATCAAACCCCTAACGAAATTGATGAAATTGCCGTACGGCTGGTGGATTACAAAAGTTCCTCGGCGGTTGCGAAAAGCTGGTCGCTTTTAAGTGAGGAAAAAATTGAAAGCTGGGATCAAAAAAATGCCAATATTTATTCGGTTTTCCGGATTCAGGATGCGGTGCGATTTTTATCCATTGGTTCGATTATGATTGTAGCGGGTTTCGGCATTTATAATGTGCTCAATATTACGGTGATTCAAAAAAGAAAAGATATCGCGATTTTGCGTTCCATGGGTTATACCACGAGGGATATCGTACTGATTTTTTTCGCACAAGGTTTAGCTTTGGGAATAGCCGGAACAACCTTAGGGCTCCTCTTCGGATATGCCTTCTCTTTTTTTCTAGAAACCATTCGTATTGGCGCCGGACCCCTTGGAATTGGCGTCGATCATTTGATTGTTTCGAGGGAATTCCCGATTTATCTGCAGTCTGCCTTCCTCGCACTTTCCTCGGCATCCCTGGCAAGTATTTTGCCAGCGGCCACGGCCGGAAAGCTCACACCCATCGAGATTATCCGCTCGAGCTCGGAGTAACCGGTGGGTATTCGGACCCTTAACCTCACGAAGACGCTCGGAGATCCCCCCACCCCTATCCTTAAAAATATCTCCCTTGAAATCCAAGATGGGGATTATGTGTCCGTAACCGGGCGCTCCGGCTCGGGAAAGAGCACGTTGCTCTATCTTTTAAGCAGTCTGGATCATACCTTAGAAGGGAAGGTTGAAATCGACGGCCAGGATGTCAACCAGATGAGCGCTGAAGCCTTAAGTCTTTTCCGGAACAAAAAAGCGGGATTCGTTTTTCAATTTCATTATCTCGTCGCGGAATTAACAGCCATGGAAAATGTGCTGCTTCCGGCAAGAAAATCTGGTGGAATCTCGAAGCGAAGAGAAATCGCGACGACCCTCTTTGAGCAATTTGGTTTGAAAGATAAAATCCACCGCCTGCCCCGTCATCTTTCGGGAGGCGAACAACAGCGCGTTGCTATTGCCCGGGCCCTTGTGATGGAACCGCGTTACTTATTTGCCGATGAGCCCACGGGTTCGCTGGATTCCGAAAATAGCGAAATCGTATTGAATCTCCTTGAAAAGGCCAATGAAAAACAGAAAACGACTCTAATTCTGGTCACCCATGACCCGGGATTTTCCCGGCGCGCCCGGCGCCAAATTCATTTAGTTGACGGCCAGTTCATCACGCCCTGACTTCCTTTCCCGAGCAAAATAAAATATAAATTAAATTTTTCTGAATGGACTTCGTGTATAATAGTTTCGCTGTTGTATTCAGGGCCATCCTCACCCAAGGATGATTATAAAAAATTCGATGAAAAAGGAAGTTCCCATGCCCGAGTACGGTTTGCCCAAACGAAAGACGAAATGGGCCGGGGTTATTTTGTTCGCTGTGCTCATCGTCTGCGGCGTCTTCGAAACCCCCGTTTACATTTATCAAAACGGCCTTTCGAAGGCCGAGCTTTTGCTTTTCCTTTTTTACTTTTTTGCCACCGGCATGTCCATTACCGTTGGATATCATCGCCTCTTCGCCCATGCCACTTACAAAACCAATGATTTCGTCCGTTTTTTGCTGCTTTTCTTTGGAGCCGCAACCTATGAAGAATCCGCGCTGAAATGGGCTTCTCAGCATCGCCAGCATCATCAATTTACGGATACCGAACTCGACCCTCACAATTCTAAACGCGGCTTCTGGTATTGCCATATCGGATGGATCCTTTTTTACAAACACTGCGTCAATCAGAATAATGTAAAGGATTTGCTTCAAAATAAACTCGTCATGCATCAGCACAAGTATTACGATTTTTGGGCGCTCACAGCCGGCATTCTTTTGCCTTTGGCCATCGGTTATGGCATCGGCCGTCCCCTGGGCGCTTTTTTGATGGCGGTTTGCCTCAGAATGTTTCTTGTGATGAATGCGGCTTTTTTAATCAATTCTTATGCTCACATGATTGGGGATAACAGCTACAATGAAAAGGAATCGGCGCGGGACCACTGGTTGGGCGCGCTGATGACCAACGGCGAAGGCTATCACAGCTTTCACCACCGCTTTCCAAACGATTACCGGAACGGAATCAAGTGGTATCACTGGGACCCCACAAAGTGGTTCATTTATACCTTGTCCCGTTTCGGTATGGCTTGGGATTTAAAACGCACGCCGGCCGGCTATTTTTAAATAAGGGAGGGTGAAATGCTCTCAAAAAAAATTGAAAAAGCTTTGAATGACCAAATCGCTTCCGAAAATTATGCCTCGCATTATTACCTTTCCATGGCCTCGTGGTGCGACAAAAACGGCCTGCATGGTTGCGCCGGATTTCTTTATAGCCACGCAGATCAAGAACGCACCCACATGATGAAACTCTTTCATTACGTCAATGATGCCGGGGCTCACGCGCGAGTCACGGCCTTTAAAGAATCGCCGGAAACCTTTAAATCCTTGTTGGATGTTTTTAAACTGGTTTTAAAAAATGAGCGGCTCGTAAGCGCCCAAATCAACCGCCTCGTGGACATTTGTCTTTCGGAAAGCGACTATTCCACCTTCAACTTCCTGCAATGGTATGTCGCCGAACAGCATGAAGAAGAGCTTCAATTTACTCGCATCCTGGATCTCATCAAAATCACAGGTCTTGAAGGCCGCGGCCTTTTCCTTGTGGATAAGGAAATCGGCGCGATGCCGAAAAAGACAAACTAGCGGGTATGAGCAAGCTTGTGGTCGTGGATGATGACACCTCGATACGCGAAATCCTCTACCAGGTCTTCACCAAAGACGGCCACGACGTAGTTACCTTTCCGCGCGGTGACCAGGCCTTAAAAAACATAGAATCCCTGAACCCGGATCTGGTACTGATGGATATCCGCATGCCGGGAGCCGACGGCATCACCTTACTCAAAGAGCTGAAGGCCGCGGGAAAGCGAATTCCTGTCGTGCTTCTTTCTTCTCATCTGACTCAGGAAATCGAAAAAGACGCCTATGAAGCCGGCGCCATTGAAGTCATTCGTAAAGACATTGAAACTCCCGAATTACGCCGGAAAATTGAAAAAATCCTTTCCGCCAAACACCGAATCTTTGGCGAAAGGAACGAGGAATCCCGGAAAAAGATCCTGGTCGTCGATGACGAGGAGGTCATCCGACAACTCTTAGAGGGATTTTTCAAGCAAAAGGGCTTTACGGTTTCCACGGCCAAGGACGGCGAGGAGGCGCTTTTTATGGTCAAGACCAAGCATCCGAATGTCGTGCTCCTCGACATCGCGATGCCCGGCATGGACGGTATTTTGACCCTGAAAAAAATTCATGCGATGAATCCTGAAATCGGAGTTGTGATGGCCACGGCGATTCAGGACGAGGAAATCACCAAAGAGGCCACGCGGCTTGGCGCCTATGCCTACGTTTTAAAACCCTTTGATCTGCAATACTTGGAACTGGTCGTTACCACCCGCCTTTTGATCGCTGCCTAATGAAAAACCGCGCGCCGCGAGTCAGTTCTGAAGAAGAACTTCTTTTTGCGCGCTGTCTGAAACACGACCCCGAGGCCATTCAGGAATGGGGCCGCCGCTACGCCCGCCCGCTTTACGGCCTTCTCCAAAGCCTCTGTGATAAAAAAGCGGGGGGGTTTTCCGATCTTGTCCCGGAAGTTTTCGCTGAAATGCTTGAATCCAGCGAGCCCTTTGACCTCAAGGAACCCTTGGAAATCAGTTTGACGCGGGCGCTCATCGCAAAAATCCAAAAAAAAATCCGGAAAAAGGAAATTCGCGAGACGTCCGAGGCCCCTAATTTTTTGGATTCCAAACTCCGTTTTATTTTTCGCGCCCTCGCTCATCTATCGTGGAATCAAAAAATCCTCCTCCTTTTGAGAGACCAATGCCTTTTGTCCCATGAAGAAATCGCAGATATTCTGGACGTTCCCAAATCGCAAATTCAAAATCGATTGAAAGAAGCGCGGCTTCTTTTCCGTAAATACCTCCAGGAAATCCTTTCTTCCGGAAAAGAGAGTGCGGGATGAGTTGCGGCGAGGTTCAAAAAAGGCTTCACGACTTTTTAGAGGACATTCTTTCCGAATCCCTCCATGAGGAAATCCGAAAACATCTTGCCGGATGCTCTCCTTGCCAGCAGCATGCCCTTCGCCTTGGAAGCTTCACCACGGATTTAAAACGATTGGGGGAAGCGGAGCTACCCGAAGATTTTGCCCAAGAAGTGCTGAAAATATTCCAAAAGAAAGGGATGGGAGAAAAAGTTCAAATCCCATGGCAGCGCCTCCTTTCCCTGGCGACTTTTTTTGTATTGGCGGGATGGGCCGTTTATTTGGGTTGGCCGCAGCTTGCTTCCGTCAAAATGGCCAAAAAAAAAGAAGGGCTCGCGGACGATAAAAAACTCGCCCTGCTTCAGCTGGAATTAATTGATAAGCGCCTTGCCAAAGTCACGGAAAAACTGGGATCCGTTGAGGAGTCTGCCTCGCAGAACGCCGACCGGCCGAAGGTGCTGAGCCTGCGGCCTTTCCATTGGCATTTAGAACTTGAAAATCCGGAAGAGGAAAAAGCCTTGCGTACCAAAATACGGGACGAGGGGATTGCCGTTAAATATCAGACTCTCGATTTTCTCATCCTTGAGATGAAACAGAAAGTTTTTGATGATTTTTTTAGGGAATTGGAAGCAAAATCCCTTTTTGAGAAAAACAAAGTGCCAATTCGCCTGGAAAAAATTCCGGTCTCCAAAAATCCCGTGGAGCTTTCCCTCCTCCTTAAACGGGAATACACCCCCAAGAAACCGCCTGAGGCCCTTCACTGGCATGTGAATTTTCTGCGGAAAGATAGCTATCTCCTTCATGAAGAATTGCTGAAAAAGGGGTGGCGTTTCCGCTTTGACTCTCCCGAACTGTGGGTTCTTGAAGTCTTGCAAGAGGAGTATCTCGAGCTTTTAAAACTTATGAAGCTGCGCAGCGCCGTCATCGCCTCCGGCCAGCCGCCCGAAGTCCTGGAAAAATCACCCTTCCTAATCGAGATCTACATACAAGAAGGCTAAGCATTGATTTTTTTGATGATTTTTCCGTAGAGATCCTGGGCGCGTTTGATATCGGGGAAAAGGCCTTTGGTTTTGCGGGCTTTCACTCGAACCCGCACGGTCTTCGAAGTGACCTGCTCAAGGCCGACTTTAATTTCTGAACCTTCCACGAGGCCCTCGATTTTCCCCGCGGTTTCATCACGCAGAATAATCGCGCCTTCTTGTTCGATCACCGCCTCCGCGGCCTTCCAGGCTTTTTTCAGGGGAACATCCGTATGACCTTCCACCTCATCATCGGTGATGGCATAGCCCCCCGCGGCACCGGCACCCAAGAGGAAAATCGCGCAGCCCGAAAAGGGAAAAGATAAGGTTAAAAACAACAGGAAAAGATAAAGAAAATTTCTTGGTTTCACGGTATCCCTCCTTTAAAAGGTTAGATACGAGCGCATTTTATCACAAAAATTCTAGATGACTTTGGAAAAGTTTGTGCTAGGTTAATTCTATGATGAAAGTTCGAAAAAGCCTCGAGCGCGGCCATTTTGATTTCGGGTGGCTGGACACCTATCACACCTTTTCTTTTGGGGATTATCAGGACCCCAAATACGAGGGATTTCGTGCCTTGCGCGTCATTAATGAAGACCGCGTCAAACCCTCCAAAGGGTTTCAGCCTCATTCCCATCGCGACATGGAAATTATCACGTATATTTTATCCGGCGCGCTTCAACACGAAGATAGCCTTGGGAATCGTTTTGTCATTCGGCGGGGAGAAATTCAGCGCATGAGTGCGGGCACGGGAATCACCCATAGCGAATTCAACGCTTCCAAAAAAGAGGAGATGCATCTTCTCCAAATTTGGATTTTGCCCGAGCAAAGGAACATTGCCCCTGGGTATGAACAAATCAAAATCAATCCCAAAGAGATGAAGGGAAAATGGAAATTACTGGTTTCCCCGGAAGGCAAAGAGGGCCCCGTTAAAATTCATCAAGACGCCTCAATTTTCGGGTTGCGGATTCAGGAAGATCAAGAAATCAGCTATCCGCTCTCCAAAGACCGCCACGCCTGGATTCAAGTGGCCCAAGGCCGGCTCGATGTTTCGGGGCACCCTCTGGAGCAAGGAGACGGACTGGCCGTCAGCAAATTATCTGAAATCGTTTTTCGATCCAAAGAGGAAGCGGAATTATTGCTCTTTGATTTGGCTTAAAAAACTGAGATCAAGAATCCGTCTCTAGGTTATTTTGAGACTTTAACCAAAGGAGAATTCCTATGAGAAAATTTCGCTTTTTAGCGATTTTAACCCTGGTACTTTCGCTTCCGTTTCTGGCAGGATGCTCCAGAACAACTGTAGCCAAGGATTTAAACGGCATGGGATCCCCTGATGGGCAAGTCCTCGGACACTTAAGCACCTCCAATGTCGGTCTTCACTTCCTGATGGGTAAAAAACCTCTTGCCGGAGACGCGAGTCTTGAGAAAACTGTGGCAGACTTCACCGCGGCCGCTAGAGAGCAGAACGCCTCCAAAGTCCGTATTGTGCAGTCAAGCCGCCGGGCTTGGTGGTTTATCTTCTTTCCTTTCACGGTCCTTGTCACTCCCGTGACAAGCAATGTGGCAGGAGAAGCCATCGCGTAAGTCTTAACGCTTTCTACCCAAACCACCCACACACCCGGTGTGCTCCACACCGGGTGTGCAGCCAATAGAATTTTTGTGCTTAAAAATTCCCTGTTTCTGCCGTTATTTAGAGCAGCTTCTTCAATGAAGAAAGGGAAATTCATGTTCAGAAAAAGGTTCCAAGTCCTTACCTGCCTTGTGTTTATCTTTGCCGTGAGGACTTATCTCATCCAGTTTGTTACGGGAACTTATGATTGGCTAAGGGGTTTTGGGTTTTTTCCCTAAGCCCCAAAGGTACCAGGTTCTTTTTTGCAAAAAGGAACCTGGTACCTTTGGGTGATAAATAAGTACCCTTTTTTCCTGCCCTCTCTATAATATGCCCTTTATAATCTTTTTGATCCCATGCTAAAACCTAAAATACTAACAACGCTCCGGGAATATTCCTGGACACAATTTCGTTCTGATTCCGTGGCAGGCATTGTGGTCGGCATTGTGGCCCTACCCCTTGCCATAGCCTTTGCCATAGCCTCAGGAGTTTCTCCGGAAAAAGGACTATTTACCGCGATCATCGCCGGATTTTTAATTTCAGCGTTGGGCGGGAGCCGCGTTCAAATCGGCGGGCCCACCGGCGCCTTTGTCGTCATTGTTTATCACATTGTGCAGCAATATGGCCTCGAGGGTCTCCTTCTGGCCACATTTTTGGGGGGCATTCTCCTTTTAATCATGGGACTTTGCGGTTTTGGCGCGGCGGTGAAATTCATTCCGTATCCAGTGATTGTGGGCTTCACAAGCGGCATCGCCGTGATCATTTTTTCTTCCCAAATCAAAGACTTCTTTGGTCTTTCTATGCCTTCGGTGCCGGCAGATTTTATTGGGAAATGGGCGGCTTACAAGGATCATTTATACTCCGTTAATTTTTATGCCTCAATCCTTAGCCTTGGCACTCTGATTCTGATTGTTTTCTTTCGTCGCATCAAAAGCCCGATCCCGGGGTCTTTAATCGCGATTATTATTTCAAGTGTTCTCGTGAAGGTTTTTCATTGGCCGGTTGAAACCATTGGAAGCCGTTTTGGGGAAATCCCCCACACCCTTCCCTTTCCCCAACTCCCCGTATTTGACCTTGAAATGGTCAGAATCATTTTCCCCTCGGCCGTTACCATTGCCTTGCTTGCGGGAATTGAATCCCTTCTTTCTGCCGTGGTGTCTGATGGGATGATCGGCGGACGCCACAGGCCCAACATGGAGCTTGTCGCCCAGGGTCTTGCGAATATCGGTTCGTCACTTTTCGGGGGGATGCCCGCAACAGGCGCCATTGCACGTACGACGACCAATGTTCAATCCGGAGGCAAGACTCCTATGGCCGGCATCATTCACGCTTGTGTGCTAATGATGATCATGTTTCTTTTTGGCAAGTGGGCAGCTTATATCCCTCTCGCTTGTCTTGCCGGAATTCTTGTTTCCGTAGCCTATCACATGAGCGAATGGCATACCTTCCGGGCTTTGCTCCGAAGCCCAAAGAGTGACGTGGCCGTGCTGGTCATCACTTTTTTTCTGACCGTCCTTTTTGATTTAACCCTGGCCATTGAAACGGGCATTGTGCTTTCGGTGTTCCTTTTCATTCGCCGCATGGCCGTCGTCACAAATGTCGGTATCATTACCCGCGAATTGACCGATGATGAAGAAAAGGAAGACCCCAATGCAATTTCGAAACGCACGGTGCCCGAGGGCGTGGAGGTTTACGAAATTAACGGGCCCTTTTTCTTCGGCGCTTCCTACAAATTTTTAGAAGCGATGAACACGGTGGGGAAATTACCGAAGGTGCGCATTATCCGCATGCGCGATGTTCCGAGCATGGATGCGACAGGACTTCAGGCCCTTAAAGAGGAGTGGAAAAGCTCCAAAAAAAGGGGGATTGCCTTCTTGCTTGCAGATGTGCATTCCCAGCCGCTTTTCACGCTGGAACGATCCGGATTTTTGGATCTCTTAGGCGAGGACAATGTCTTTGGAAATATCGATGATGCGCTGAACCGGGCCCGTGAAATTCTAAGCCTTCCTCCCGTCGTGACACGTTTGCAAAAAGATTGGAAAGCCTTGGGGCTTCCCTTTTTAAATTCGAGCTCGATTTCCCGCATTTTAGCGTGCTTTCTTCCGCGGCTTAAGATCACGTCGTCAAAACTCGCCTCGGCGGAGAATTTCGTCGGGAAATTCAAAGGATGAAGGGTCCGCGAATTCCGAACGCGAAAGAGTTTTTTAAACCCAACCCCTAAATATCGAAGCGCCGCCGCTTCCGTTTTAAACTTCGGAAGCGCAATATTCTCCTCCTGCCTCCGTGCCAATCCCGCTTTCAATAAAGAGCGGCTCTTTAAAGTCCATTCCCATTGACGACCGATTCGGCGAAGGCGGCTTTTAATTCCTTGGGAGGAAAAAAAATCGTCCGGGGTGTCCCAGTAAAGATCCCGGATCTGAAGCCCTTGCCTTTTGCCGATGCTTGCGCCCAATGCACGGGCAGCGTGTAAAAACCGCTCAAAGTCTCTCTGAGATTTAACCGTCCATTTGAATTCGACCTCAATCATAATATTTTTGCATCACCCTTTACCCCCCTCGACACACCCCGTGTGTAGTACTGCACACCGGGTGTGTCGAGGGGCAAGTCCCTTTTGGTGTGGATTCTAACATAGAGCCAATGCTAAACTAAGCACCGTGAAAGCTAGTATTCTTCTTATCGAGGATGAAAAAAATATCATCGAACTGGTCCGCTACAACCTTGAGCAGGAAGGCTACAAGGTCTTCGTCTCCACACGGGGAAATACCGGCGCTGAAGAAGCTATCCGCCGCAAACCGTCTCTTATCATCTTAGACCTTATGCTTCCGGAAATGAACGGACTGGACGTCTGTAAAACCCTTAAAGCGAACGATATGACGGCCGCCATTCCCGTTGTGATGTTGACGGCCAAAAGCGAAGAAGCGGATAAAATCGTAGGCCTTGAGCTCGGCGCCGACGATTACATCACCAAGCCTTTCAGCCCGCGTGAGCTTTTGGCGCGTGTCAAGGCCGTGCTCCGGCGTTCTCAGGAAAAACCAAAGGAAAAAACTTTAAAGGCGGGCGATCTGGAAGTGGACACCGGAAAACATATCGTCACCGTCAAGGGGAAAACTTGTGAATTGACGTCCAAGGAATTTGACTTGCTTCAAATCTTAATGGAAGCGCGCGGCCGCGTGCTGACTCGCGAGGTTTTGCTGGATAAAATCTGGGGTTATGAACCTTCCCTCAATATCGAGACCCGGACCGTGGATATGCATATCGGGCAGCTTCGAAAAAAAATAAGATCCGAGTCCCCTCGCATTGTGACCGTTAAGAATGTGGGCTACCGTTTCGATGACGAATCCTGATTATCGCAACCTCTTTATCAGCAGTTTTCCTCTGATCCTTGGGCTGATTGGATTTTTTGGCGGGCTTTATTATTTCCGGAATGCCCGCAAAATTTTTGAGAGGCAAAAGCGCCGTTTCTCCCGATCCCTTAAGGAACTTACCGATCAACTTGAGCATTCGGAAAAAGAACGAACCAAATTCGCCTCCATGCTCAATCACATGTCCGAAGGCCTCATCGCGGTGGACACCCATAAAAATGTGATCGCCATTAATCCCAGCGCAGAAAAAATGTTCCATCGTTCCACGGGCTCCTCTCTCGGGAAAAGCCTCTTACAAATTGTCCAAAATTCAACGGTGGAAAAAATGGCCGATGACGTCATGGAGAATCAATCCCTGATCAAAAGAGAAATCAGCCGGACGCTTCCTGAACTTCAGTTTTTTGACGTCACCGTCATCGGCACGCAAAAAAGCCAAGGGGATGTTTGCGCCATTCTGGTCTTTCAGGACGTCACGCGAATCCGCAGGCTTGAAAGCCACCGGCGCGAATTCGTGGCCAATGTTTCTCATGAACTCAAAACACCCCTCACCTCCATTCAGGGGTTTATCGAAACCCTTTTAGGGGGGACTTTGAAGGACACGGAAAAAAGCGAGAGCTTTTTAAAAATTATGGAGGAGGACTCCAAACGTCTCAGCCGCCTTGTGGTCGATCTTCTCGATCTCTCCAAAATCGAATCGCACGAGCTTCTTTTGAAGCCAGTCCCGTTACAACTCGCGGAGTTGGTTCAGCAAGTGCTTAAACTTTTTGAGTTGCAAATTTTGCAAAAGAAAATCCGCGTTGAAAATAAAATCCCCTCCCGTCTCCCTCCTCTTTCTGCGGATCCGGATAAAATCAAACAGCTGCTTGTCAATTTGATTGATAACGCGGTGAAATTTAATCAAGAAGGCGGAAAAATTATCCTGTATGCCGAGAATGTTGCGGGGAAAATAAAAGTTTGCATTCAAGATACCGGCATTGGTATCCCGGAAAATGACATTGGACGAATCTTTGAGCGCTTTTTTTGCGTCGACAAGGCCCGCTCCCGTGAGGCTGGAGGAACCGGACTTGGCCTCTCTATTGCCAAGCACATCATCGAGGCCCATGGAGGAGCCCTTTCCTGCCAAAGCGAGCTTGGCAAAGGCTCCACTTTTACCTTCACCCTACAAGCCTAGAGAACACCCGCTGGGCACCTCCACTTTTACTTCTTTTTTACATCTTCCTCATGGATTGTTAACATTGATGCCTTATCTTTAATAATTGTGGTCTCTTTTAGATCTTGAGTTCTTCACTTTTTTTGTTCTTTGCTGTCGTCCTGAGAAGTCCCGCTCGTAGCAGGATAAAGAAAGATTTAAGATCCTTCGTCCCGCCTTGGCGGGACTCAGGAGGACACCTTGAAGGAGGGGTTATGTTCGAACGCAAACTGATGATTTCCGGCCTAAGACGCCAGCGGCAAATCATTGACGAACTCATCTTGTCCTTGGAGAAAACCCCCTGTCTTGACTCCCCCGATTTTTTCCATTATGAGCGTACAAGTCGCCAACTTATCCGAAACCTGAACCGTCTTCGAAAAATCAAGGCGGATTATCAGACTTTTCTTTACACAGACTTTACAAATACCTCAAATACTATTGACACATGATTCCTATCATCCTTAATCGTGTTTACGATACAACCCATAAAAAACCCTAAAAAATCAAGGGAGACTTAATGATGAAAGCCACAAAACTCGCAATGGTAGTAGTACTAACTGCTTTCTGGACTTCCTCGAGGGTACAGGCCGACGTCGACCCGATGGCGGAAATGAGATCGTTGGTTCAGGGCCTTCAAAAACAAATGCAATCCATGCAGCGCACCATTGACATGCAAAATGACAAAATTGAGCTGCTTCAAACAAACTCATCCCCTCAGCTCACTCCCACTTCCACAGAAGGTGCCGCAGCCCCAATGACGGATTTTGAATTTAATGAACGGTTGGGCGGCGCCTTGGGCGGTGCGAATAAATGGCTTAAAAATTTGAGTTTTAAAGGGGATTTGAGATTGCGCTATGAGGCTTTCGATAATCACACGGGAAATCCCGCGGATACCGCCGACCGAAACCGTTTCCGCTACCGGCTCCGTTATGGTTTTGAAAAAGGAATGGGCAAAGAAATGAAGATCGGATTCTCCATGGCCTCAGGAGAACGTGCTTATAACAACACGAGTTTCGGCGGCAATGTGGATCCTACCTCGACCAACACAACCTTTGATAACAATTTCAATTTCAAAGATATTTTTATCGAAAAGGCCTTTGCCCAATACACCCCGAAATGGGCCGCAAAAGGGATTATCGATAAACTCACCCTGAAGGGTGGAAAAATGGATAACCCTTTCGAAAAGGGATCCTCAGACTTGGTTTGGGACCGGGATGTCAAACCCGAAGGTCTTTCGGAAAAATTCGATTTAAATTTGATCGATGGTTCCAATTTGGATATGACGGGTTATCTCACCCTCGGACAATTTGTGTTGGATGAGGACGGCGCACCTCACGGAGATGCAGAACTTTTCGCGCACCAAATAGGAATTAATCCCGTTGTTTACACCCCCCTCTTTGAAAGACCCGTTGATTTTCATTCCGCATTTTCATGGTACAGCTACCGTAATTTTGCGGAATCCAGCAATTTCCTTTTAAACGGCGCCAGTCTTGCCCGGGGTAATTCCAATGTCATCGGTCCCGCCATTGATTTGGACGCAGGCGACTTTGAGGTCATTGAGCTTTACAATGAAGTTGCCGTTTACCCGATGGGACTTCCCACCCGATTTTTCTTTGATTGGGCACTCAATGCCGACAATGACAATCAATCCAATACGCTTCGCGGTATCGGGACCGAAGAGGATGCCGCTTGGTCTTTTGGAACCAAAGTTGGTGGAATCCAAAAGAAGGGCGATTGGGAACTCAGTTACGCCTATAAGCGCATTGCTGCCAATTCTGTGGTTGGCGCTTTCAATGACAGCGATTTTGGAACGAACGCTCATGCTGCCAATCGCGGCAGTGTGATCAAGGTGGGCTACGCCTTGACTGACAATCTGACGCTTAATAGCGCAGCCTTTTTCGTCAACAATCTCAATACCGGAACAGGGCCTGCACCCCGTTCCATGGATGAGGAGCAACGCCGATTTCAGCTCGATTTAGGCTGGAAGTTTTAAAGACTAACTTAAGGAGATGACCATGAAAATCAAGAAGATGATCTTAGGGTTAGCGGCAACAATCTTGACGCTATCCCCTTCCGCTTTTGCTGCAAAAAATATCACCGTCAAAGGTTCCGACACCATTGTGATTCTAGGCCAAAGGTGGGCGGAGCGTTACATGCAATCCAATCCGGAAGTGACAATTCAAGTGACAGGCGGCGGTTCGGGTACTGGAATCGCAGCGTTAATTAACGGCACCACTGATATCGCCAATGCCAGCCGTCCCATCAAAGACAAAGAAATCGACAAAGCAAAACAAGCAGGGTATTATCCCGAAGAAATCAAGGCGGCCATGGACTCCCTTGCCGTTGTCGTGCATAAAGATAATCCCTTGAGTGAGCTTTCCATGAAGCAAATTGCCGGAATTTACATGGGCAAAATTAACGATTGGAGCGAAATCGGCGGCAATCCTGGACCGATTCTTCGCTACTGCCGCGAATCTAATAGCGGAACCTATGTGTTCTTTAAAGAACACGTTTTAAATGATGCCGATTATGCGGCGGATTGTCAAACCATGCCGGGCACAAGTGCGGTGGCTAATGCCGTCAGCAAAGACGCGGCGGGAATTGGCTATGGGGGCGCCGCTTATTTTCTGAATCAGCCAAACTTGAAAATTATTTCCGTCAAGAAGGATGAAAGTTCAGAAGCGTTCAATCCCGTAAAAGCCGACGGCACTCTGGATTATGAAGCCGCTTGGACAGGCCGCTATCCGATTGCCCGCTACCTCTATATGTATACGAGCTTTAAACCTACGGGAGAAATCAAAGGCTACATTGATTGGATTCTCTCAGAGGAAGGCCAGAAAGTTGTCGAAGAAGTCGGTTATGTCCCTGTAAAATAAAACGAACCAATCTAAAAGTATCAGTCTCTTTTTTTCAAAAAAGGAGACTGATACGCTTAGATTTTTGGGGTTTATGCCCACAAAACAGTCCCTTACACAAAAAAATATACGACTCTCCGAGAGAGCGATTGAAAAGATTCTTTTGCTCGCGGGAATTTCTTCCGTCGTTTTAATTGGCCTTATTTTTATTTTCCTTTTCAAGGAAGCAGTTTTCTTTTTTCAAACCGCATCCCCTTTTGACCTCATCGGAAAATGGGTTTATGACGAATGGGCATCAAAAAATATCTTCAACATGATGTGGCAGGCCGTCTCGAAAATTCCCAAATATTCCCTGGTTCCTTTAATTTGCGGAAGTTTCCTTGTGGCCTTTCCCGCCACCCTTATTTCTGCGGTCATTGGAATTGGCTGCGCGATTTATCTTTCGGAAATTGCATCTAATAAAACAAGGGAAACCCTCAAACCCACGCTGGAGCTTCTTGCGGGAATTCCGTCCGTAGTCTTAGGATTTTTTATGCTGGCCGTGGTCGCAACGGTGGTCCAGAACCTTCTCGGCACCAAATTCCGGCTCAATGCCTTTGTCGGCTCTCTGGGAACTGCGCTTTGCGTCCTGCCAATCATTATTACGATTTCCGAAGATGCCCTTCGCGCTGTGCCCAAAGAGCTCCGCGATGCTTCTTACGCGCTGGGGGCCACCAAATGGCAAACTATTTTCGGAACAGTGCTTCCGGCCGCGATTTCAGGAATTTCGGCAGCCGTGATTCTGGGATTTGGCCGCGCCTTGGGGGAAACCATGATTGTCGTCATGGCCACTGGCAATGCCGCTCTCATTACCCTCAATATCTTTTCAAGTGTCCGCACCATGACGGCCAACATTGCGGCGGAACTGGGTGCGGTTGCCCAAGGGAGCGAGCATTATTACGCCCTCTTTGTTGTTGGATCGGTTCTTTTTGCTTTTACTTTTATTTTAAATATTTTCTCTGAAATCATCCTAAGCGGCATGCGCAGGAAGCTGAGAATGTAAGAATGACCCCCTCCTCGTCTGTGTCTTATCCCCTTCAAAATCTCAGCGTGAAACCCTTTAACCTTCTGGAGGCTTGTCTCGAAGTCCTTGTCCGGCTTTTTATTCTGATTCCCTTTTTTTCGCTTCTTTACATTATGACAAAAATATTCCAGCTCGGCTTCCCTACCCTGAGCTGGGAATTTTTAACTCAGCCGCCCGTTGACGGCATGACTCATGGCGGTATTTTCCCCTGCATTTTCGGAACCCTCTCCATTACAATTTTAATGATTTTAATGGCCCTCCCCCTGGGCGTAGCCGCTGCCATTTATCTAACGGAATACGCCGGTCAGGGCCCTTTTTTCCGCATCATTCGCGCAGCTGTCAATAATTTGGCGGGCGTACCGTCTATTATTTTTGGATTGTTCGGTGTTGGATTTTTTATTCTCTTCATGGGCCGCAATATCGACGGCGTCCTTAAATCCGGGCTTCTTTTTGGCCAGCCCTGCATGCTCTGGGCCGCTGCGACGCTCGCTGTTTTAGTGCTTCCTGTGATTATTGTTTCAACCGAAGAAGCTTTAAACGCAGTCCCCCAAAGCCACAGGGCGGCCTCCCTTGCCCTCGGCGCTACGAAATGGCAAACCATACGCGATGTGGTACTTCCGCAGGCCCGTGGAGGGATTTTGACGGGAGCCATTCTTGCCATTAGCCGTGGCGCCGGGGAAACGGCCCCAATTCTTTTTACCGGATGCGCTTATTTCCTGCCCAGGCTTCCGGTCGTAAATCTATTTGGCGTAATTCCCATGATCAATCCGTTGGACCAGTTCATGGAGCTTTCTTATCACATTTTTATTATGGCAACCCAATCGACAGATGCTGCCAAAACCTTACCCATTCAATATGCAACAACCCTTGTTTTGATTACTTTGACCTTTTTGCTCAATCTTACTGCCATTGTCTTCAGGATTTACTTTCGAAAGAAGCTTGGACAGGTGTCGATTTGATCAGGACACCTGTCAATACCTCTCCCATGAAGGTTCGGGAGACCTTGCCGGAGGGATGGCCTCCCTTTCCTTCTGGCAAGACGAATTCATCAAATAAATATTGATTTCATGACCCAAGTGAGGATACTTATGGACGAGCAAAACAATGTTGAAATGCTTGAAGAGAGGGTGAGCCCTTCTCTGAAAAAAATTGTCAAAGAGAAAGAGCCTCTTGTGACCCATCAGACGGATTTGCTTCCTAAAATCAATGTCCAGAATTTGAATGTGTATTACCATACCACCCAGGCTTTAAAGCAGATTGAAATTCAAATTAAGCCTCAAAGGGTGACCGCTTTAATCGGTCCTTCGGGATGCGGAAAATCGACATTTTTGAGAACCCTTAATCGCATGAATGATACGATTTCGGGAGCCCGGGCTGAGGGTACGGTCATGATTGATGGCGTCAACATTTTTGCGCCAAATATTAATGTCGTAGCCTTGCGCCGGCTCGTGGGCATGGTATTTCAAAAATCAAACCCCTTCCCCAAAAGCATCTTTGATAATGTCGCCTATGGGCTCCGGGTTCACGGGATCAAGGATTCCAATAACCTGCAGGAACGGGTGGAAGAAAGCCTGATCAAATCCGCGCTATGGGAGGAAGTCAAAGACCGGTTGCATGAATCCGCAATGGCCTTGTCGGGTGGCCAGCAGCAGCGGCTTTGCATCGCCCGAGCGCTTGCTGTGAATCCCGAAATTGTACTGATGGATGAACCTGCCTCCGCCCTCGACCCAATTTCTACCGCTAAAATCGAAGAGCTCATTCATGTCTTAAAGCGGGATTACACCATTGTGATTGTCACCCACAACATGCAGCAGGCCGCCCGGGTGAGTGATTGGACAGCCTATTTTTATATGGGCTCACTCGTGGAATACGGGGAGACCAAAAAAATATTCACGGCGCCGGACAAAAAAGAAACCGAAGATTATATTACCGGAAGATTTGGGTAACCTTAACCCCCGAGGATAAGAAAGGTACCTGTGGAACGTCACTTCCATACCGAACTCAAAGAGCTCAAACAATCGGCTTATCAAATGGGCCAGCAGGTACAAACGGCCTTGCAAAAATCACTGGCTTCGCTTTTTGACCGCAATGCGAATCTCGCGCAAGCGGTTGTCGATGAAGATGCAATCCTTAATCAAATGGAAATCGAAATCGATCGAAAGGGACACAACCTTTCAGCGCTGGGCCAGCCTGTCGCTCAAGATTTAAGGCTGATCACTTCGCTTCTTAAAATCAATACGGACCTTGAAAGAATCGGAGACCACTGCGTCAATATTGCCGAGAGAGTATTGTTGATTATGGAAGAGCCTCCGCTTGAAAGTAAGAGCGATCTGCCTGCGATGGCAACGCTTACGGCAAAAATGTTTTCCGATGCCCTGCAATCCTTTTCTTCGGAAGATCCCCAAACCGCGCAGGCCCTTTTAGAACGCGATGATGAAATCGATTCCTTAAACGATTCCCTTTTCTTTGATTTTGAAGAGCTTATGGAGAAAAAACCTGAATATGTGCGAGTTTGTATGAATCTCATTATGGTCGCGCATAATCTGGAACGGATTGCGGACCTTACCAACAATATTGCAGAAAATATCATCTACCTCAAGCTCGGCAAAGAAGTCCGCCATCATAGCGAATCCTAACAGCGTTCTTTCACGTATCACTCGAAACAAGCTTTTCGCAGTACACAAGAAAAAAGGATTCCTCACCTTTTTGACGACGCTTCAAGTAGAGCCGGTAGCGTTCCTCTTCTGAAAAATCATAAGGATTCAGTCCCAAAGAAACTTGGGGGTCCTCGACGGCCACGCGAAATCTCTGCCGCTCAATCTCGGTGGGTGTTGAATCATAATCAGAAGTTAAAATTCGGTGAAATTCCTTTTTGCCTGCGGCATCTTTCATTTGATTGATTTTGGAAGGAGGTTCGATCACGAAGGGTTTGAGCGTTCCCTTTAGCACTTTATGAATCTTGAAATGAATGATTTTCTTTATTTTCGCAAAGTCCTCCGGCCCTCCCTGAATGGCGTCCGCTAGGGAACCCTCCTCAATCGGGACAATCTTGAGAGGGGTCACTTCAAGGGAGACCTCATAATCGGGAATCTTGGCCGTGTCGCCGTAGACAGGAAATAGAGCGGTAAAAGTAAACAAAACCAAACAAGAAAATTTAGCGAAGAGCCCGGAAGTAGCCATTCGGAAATACTTTTTTTTTCGCAGCAAACGCTCCCCGTGAATTCTCTTTTCAAACTTGCGTGAGAAACTAAACTTAAGCAGCTTCCCCTTTGAGAATTTTTCAGTAGGAGTAATTTTCATAGGAGGATTATACCGGTTCCAGGTTGTTGGCCGCAACCTGGAACCGGTAACTTTTCCACTCCTACCACCTCCCACACGCGGTGTGAAAAGCGTTTACACACCGGGTTGTGTGGGTGGGAGGCAGCGGTGACGGGGGTTTACTGGACCTTGAAACATGCTTGACAGAGCTAACGGGTAGGATTATTCTAAATCACCTCCACGAAAGCATCTGCGGAAGCACCACATCACCTTGAGGCATAGAACTGTCTCTAACCCCTTTAATAGGAGTAAGTTGTGAGAAAGAAGAAAAAATATGTTGTCGGAATTGATCTGGGCGGAACCAAAATCATGGTCGGCCTTCTCAATAAGAAATTCCGAGTAATTTCCTATGAAAAAATAAAAACCGAAGCCTCAAAAGGGGAAAAATATTTTCTGAAGACAATTTTTGATGCCTTAGAAGAAATCTTAAGCGAGGAGAAAGTCAAATCCTCCGAAATTCAAGGAATAGGCATTGGATGCCCCGGGGTCATGGATGAGAAAAGACGGGTTGTCGTTTCTTCTCCGAATCTGGCTTTTTTAAATCATTTCCCACTCAGCAAAAAAATCGAAAGCCATTTTGATCGCCCGGCGGTTCTTGAAAATGATGTCAATGCAGGATTATACGGCGAGCATCAATTCGGAGCCGCAAAAGGGTATTCCTCCGTCGTTGGAATATTTCTTGGAACAGGAATTGGCGGGGGGCTTATTTTGGATCACAAGCTTTACCGAGGTGCGTCCGGAGCCGCGGGTGAAATTGGGCATTTGATTTTAGATGTTCACGGGTCACTCTGTGGTTGCGGAAAGCGAGGCTGCCTTGAAGCGATCGCAAGCCGGCTGGCACTGGCCTCAGAAGCCGCGGTATTGGCTTACAAACAAAAAGCTCCGAAACTGATGCAGCTTGTGGGAACGGACATTAGCAAAATCAAAAGCAATGCCATGGCGAAAAGCATTGCTTCTGGGGATCACGCGCTCCTGGAAATGGTTCATCAAAAATCCGAGCTCTTGGGTCTGGCCATGGCCCATACAGTCAATCTTTTGAATCCTGAATTAATCGTTCTCGGAGGAGGCGTCCTCGAAGCCATGGAAAAATATATCCTTCCAAAAGCGGAGGCTGCGATGAAAAAATATGCCATGACTCCCCTTGCGCGGGAGGTTAAGGTGGTTGCAGCAAAATTACAAGACTTTGCAGTGCTCATGGGTGCCGCAAAACTGGCATGGGATGAAGTGTAATTTATGGAAACTCTAACCCCTCAAAAGCAAATGGCAGCGGTGATCGACATCGGCTCAAGCGCCCTTCGAATGATGATTGCAGAAATAGGCCCCAAATCGGAAATCCGCTATATCGAAAACCTTCAAAAACCGGTCCCTCTCGGTAAAGACGTCTTTACCACGGGCCGTATCAGCGCCACGACGATTCGTGAAAGTATTGAAGTTTTAAAAAATTATCGCTCCCTGATTGACGGCTACTCCATTCATAAAATTCATGCCATCGCCACAAGTGCGGTGCGGGACGCTGCAAACCGTGAAAATTTTATTGATCAGGTTTTTGTCCGCACGAATCTCGATGTCGAAGTCTTGGAGGGAGCAGAGGAAAACCGGCTGGAATTAATCGCCGTGGAACATGGTTTGGGCGAATCTTTTGATTTTACAAAGAAAAACTGTTTGATTGTGGAGGTGGGCTCGGGCAGCACGGAAATCATTATCATGAAAAAAGGGGAGGTGGAGCTTACCCGTACCCTCTCCATTGGTTCGATTCGGCTTCCAGAGCATTCCGGTTCCTCCAAAATGGATTCCTCAGCCATACAAAAGCATCTCAAGCGCAATATTCATGAAATTGCCCAAAACACGGCACGCGAGTGCAGCCTCGGGGATATCGATACATTTATCGCCCTGGGAGCTGACATGCGTTTTGTCGCCCGCCAGCTGCTCGAAACGATTGAAAGCGGTTACATTGAGTTCGACCAAAAAAGATATCTGAATTTCATCGGCCAACTTGCGAAAATGTCGACCGAGGAAATTGCCGAAAAGTATGCCCTGGTCTATTCCGAAGCAGAGGCATTTTATCCCGCCCTTCTTTTCTATGCTTATTTTCTGGGTGAAACCGCTGCCGATAAAATTATTGTCCCCATGGTCAGCATCCGTGACGGAATTCTGATTGAACTCGCCCAAATGCTTTCAGGCTATAAACGCACCGATGTTTCCAAGCAAGTCATCAGTTCTGCCAAAAGACTGGCAAAAAAATATAATTACGACGAGCCCCACGCCGCCATCACAGCCTCCCTCGCCGTTAAACTTTTCGATCTTTTAAAGGAAGACCACGGACTGGGTTCCAAAGAGCGGCTCTTGCTGGAAGTCGCCGCCTATCTGCATGACATTGGAATGTACATTTCTCCAACCAGCCATCACAAACATTCCAGTTATCTTGTGGACGCCGCGGAGCTCTTCGGGCTTCGTAAAAGTGATAAGAACATTGTCTCGAATGTCATCCGATACCACCGCCGCAGTACCCCTCAGGCTTCTCATACGGCTTATATGTCCCTGCCCCGCCAGGACCGGTCCATTGTTTCCAAACTTGCGGCCATCTTGAGGGTGGCAGATTCCTTGGATAAAAGTCATCAGCAGAAAATAAGAAATTTTACCTTTGAACGCACCTCTCAGGGCATCGCTCTTTGGGTTACCGATGATGTTGGAGATATATCTCTGGAGCGCGATGTTTTGTCGAAAAAGGGGATGATGTTTCAAGAGGTCTTCGGCGCTTCGATTGTTCTAAAACAAGGAAAACCGAAGGGATAATTTCTTTCACTCGAATTTATGGAACCGTTCCTTTCCCGCGAATCTTCATGGATTGAATTCAACCGGCGCGTTTTCGCGGAAGCCACAGACGAATCTAACCTCCTGCTTGAGAGGTTAAAATTTCTCGGGATTGTCAGCTCCAATTTCGACGAGTTTTTTATGGTCCGCATTGCAAGTCTTGTGATGGAAAATTCCCCTCTCGCAGAAAAAATTTATGAGGCAGCCTTTTCCCTCATGCATGAGCAAAATAAACACTTTCTTGAACGCTTAGTCCCGCAAATGGAATCGGCTGGAATCACCCGCGTCAGACCGCCCTCGCTCCTACCCCAACACCTTGAATATGTCAAAAACCTTTTTCAAAAAGAAATATTTCCAATCCTGACACCCATTGCCATTCATGAAAATAAGGAAATCCCGGCACTCGGAAATCTTAGCCTTTATACCTTACTCCACCTTCAGGAGATTCAGGACCCCGAAAAGACTCACTACGCCGTCGTTGAAATGCCCAAGAATTTCCCCCGTTTAATCTTTCTGCCTTCTGAAAAGGAAGTTAAATTCATCCTTTTAGAAGATTTGATTTCCCTTTTTTCGAAAGACTTGTTTGAGGGTTTTAACATTATCGATATCGGCTGGATTCGGCTCACACGGGCCGCAGAAATGACGTTGGATGAGGAAAAAGACGAAGATTTTGCCAAAGTCATGGCGGAGGCGCTCAGGGAGCGGCGAAAAAATACCGTGGTTCGACTGGAAGCCGTTATTTCTGAGCCCCTTCTTATTTATATTCAGCGCAAACTTGGAGTTGGAAATCGCGAGACTTTTAGAACGCAGTCCTGGCTGGATTTAAAATCGATAGCTCAACTTTCCTTTCAATCCCTCCTCCTTTTTGAGGAATTAAAACGACCGGCCTGGATTCCTCGGTCCAAACCTGAATTTGAGATGGCCGATGACCTTTGGCTACTTTTAAAGGAAAAAGATATTTATCTTTTTCATCCTTACGATTCTTTTGAGCCTGTAAATCATTTCCTTGCGGAGGCCGCGCTTGATCCCGATGTCCTCGCCATCAAGCAAACACTTTACCGGGCAGGCGCGGATTCACGACTCATTCAATCTCTAGAAACGGCCACAGGGGCAGGCAAACAGGTCACTGTTTTAGTGGAACTCAAGGCCCGATTCGATGAGGAAAAAAATATCAAGTGGGCCCAACGCCTGGAAGATGCCGGCGCCAGCGTTCTTTATGGAGCCGCGGGATTTAAAACCCACGCCAAGGCTTGCCTCGTCGTGCGCCGGGAACCGGAGGGAATCAAGCGTTACGTTCATCTTTCCACCGGAAATTACAATGAAAAAACGGCCCTCCTTTATTCCGATGTAGGACTTTTCTCGAGCGATGAAAAGCTGACCGCTGATATCTCTGCTTTCTTTAACATGGTAACGGGTTTTTCCCGCCCTTCTTTTTGGAATAAAATCGACGTCGCCCCGTTTGGTTTAAGGCGTCGCCTGGAAAGACTTATTTTGCGTGAAATTATGAGAAGTTCAAAACAGCATCCGGGATTGATTATGGGTAAAATCAATTCCTTAGTAGATCCTGAGATCATCAAAGCCCTTTATGAGGCTTCAAAGGCGGGAGTTCAAATCAAACTCAATGTACGCGGCGTCTGCTGTTTGCGTCCGGGGGTTCCCGGCCTCAGTGAGAACATTGAAGTCATCAGCGTTGTCGATATGTTTTTAGAGCATGGACGCTTGTTTTATTTTGAAAACGGCGGTGACTCGGAACTCTATTTGTCCAGCGCAGACTGGATGCCCCGAAATTTCGACCGGCGTATCGAGCTTATGTTGCCTTTGGAGGATAAGGAAATCCGCAAGGAGCTTATTGAAATCCTAAAATGCTATTTCAAAGATAATGTAAAAGGATGGCGACTCAACCCCGATGGAACCTACGTCAAAAATGCAACAGGTTCGGAGAAAAAATTTCGAGCTCAGGAATTTTTCTGCAAAAAGACCTTGGAAAGAGATGAACTTTTGAAAAAAATTCCGCCCAAAGAAATTCGGCCTCAAAAACCAAAGGTGATGATTCAATCTCCCCCGGAATTAATTTCCGAGACAAAAAAATGAAGTTATTTCTTTTGAGACATGGGATTGCGGAAAATCAGAACCCCCTCTATTTTCCCGAGGATTCCAAGCGCCCGCTGACCGAGAAAGGCAAAAAGGAAGTACGAAAAGTCGCCCAAAAAATGCGGGATTTAGAATTTAAAATCGACCTCATCCTTTCAAGTCCCTTTGTCAGGGCCAAACAAACCGCAGAGATAGCCGCAGAAATGTACAAAAAATCGCCCCTGGAATTTTCCGAACATTTAGCCTGTGGAGGATCGGCGGGAGCGCTTATGAAGGAATTGAAAACACGATATCAAAAACGAGAGAATATTCTAATCGTGGGCCACGAGCCCTATTTAAGTAATTTGGCCTCGGTTTTAATCTCCGGAAAGCCTATCGCAAATATCGATTTAAAAAAAGCGGGGCTTATCGTCCTTAAAGTAGATGAGGAATTACGCTTGGGCCCCTGTGCCACGCTTAAGCTTTTCATTTCTCCGAAATACTTTCTCCAAATCGGATGAGGTTTAGAGAATTACTCGGCTTTGGCAAGGGGTTCTTCGGAGGAGGCGCGATCAATTAAAATGTCGCGCGGCTTGGCGCCCTGTTGAGGACCGATAATTCCGGCGGCTTCCATTTGATCAATAATGCGCGCGGCGCGCGTGTAGCCCAAGCGGAGTCGTCGCTGCAGATTCGAAGTCGAGGCCTGGCCTGTTTCCAAAACCACAGCCACAGCCTCATCAAAAAGTTCATCTTTTTCCAGCACCCCGCCAGCGCCTTTGCCTTCCTGTGCGCTTTGAATCTCCGGGTGATATTCCGGCCTTGCCTGTTCGGAAACAAATTTTACCACCGCGTTGATTTCAGCATCCGTGACAAAAGCCGCCTGGCCGCGCGTGGGTTTGGAATCCCCGGGCTGCAAAAAGAGCATATCGCCTTTGCCGATGAGTTTGTCGGCCCCGGAAGTATCCAGCACCGTACGGGAATCCACTTTAGCCGCCACTTTGAATGAAATCCTCGCGGGAAAATTCGCTTTAATCACTCCGGTAATGACGTCCACGGAGGGCCGCTGCGTAGCCAGAATCAAATGAATTCCCACGGCGCGGGAAAGCTGGGCGAGACGCGTGATGGCCCCTTCTACTTTGTCTTGAGCCACCATCATGAGATCCGCGAGTTCATCAATAATCACAATAATATAAGGAAGCTTGATCGGAATCACATTTTCAGAGACTGTATTTGCAATTTGAGCCGCATCTTCAGGCGCCAGCGGTCGAGAATTAAAGGCCTGAATATTGCGAACACCCACCGTCGCAAGAAGCTTGTAGCGGTTTTCCATTTCCGTAACAACCCAGTTCAGCGTATGCGCCGCTTTTTTCACATCGGTCACTACGGGAGAGAGCATATGCGGAATTTTATTGTAAACCGCAAGTTCCACCATCTTTGGGTCCACCATGACAAGCTTTAAATCTTCGGGTGAGCAGTTGTAAAGAAGTCCCGTAATAATGGAATTGACACACACTGTTTTTCCGCTGCCCGTGGTGCCCGCAATAATAATGTGGGGCATAGAGGTCAAATCGGCAATAAGCGGTTTTCCGCTGGTGTCTTTGCCCAGGGCAAGCGGCAGCGCAAATTTTTTGGAGCGAAAAAGAGATGTGTCGACCAGCTCCCGGAGATTAACCGCGCTGGAAACGGAATTTGGAACTTCTACACCCACCGCGGATTTTCCGGGAATGGGAATAATCAAACGGACACTCATTGCTTTCATCGCCAGGGCAATATCATCCGAGAGGGCCGCAATAGAATTTACTTTCACGCCGGGCGCGGGCAAAAGTTCATAGCGGGTAATCACCGGGCCTTGCTCGACTTCGATCACCTTTACTTCAATTCCGAATTCCGCAAGCGTACTCTCAAGAATTCTCGAATTCTCCTGGAGATTATCACCTTTAAAGGACACGCTTTTATCCGGCCGTCTTAATAAATCAAGGGGAGGAAACTGATAATTCAAACCGGTTGCAGCAGACCCGATGACGCCTTCAAAATGGGCGGATTCTTCCTCAGCTTTCGCGCGAATAACCTCGGGTTGATGCAGGGGCGGGCCTTGTGCCCGCCCGGATTCACGCGCAACCCCTAGGGTCACCCCTACATTTAGTTTTTCCTTTGCTTCTTTAGGAATCGAATCAAGCACTTCCTTTTTCAGGGCTTCCGACTGAAATTTATCATTTTCAGGAAGATCCGGACGATATTGTTTCACTTTAATCGGAAGATCGCGAAGGGCACCTGCCCGTACTGCTTCCGGGGATTTTGACTTGAAGGCAGAAATCTTTTGAGTTTTGACAGCAATTTTATCCTTAATGAAGAATCCGGCTAAAACCGAAAACGCGCACCTTATTTTTTCCAAAACATCGGAAAAAAGCTCCCCCGTTCCCTTTATTTTCTTCAAAAGGGATTTTAGGAGAGGATAAATCAAAAAATCGGTGGCCAGAAGCAAAGAAAGTAAAAGACAAGACAAGGCCAGAATACAGCTTCCCATGACGCCAAAATATTTCACCAAATGGGTGGCCGCGAGATAACCGATGGCCCCTCCCCGTTCGAAACGCGCGTCATCCGTAAATGAGATGGCCACAAGCGTTGAAGTGGAGGCCAGCGCAATCCCAAGTCCAAGAATCTTAAATAATTTTTTTTCCGGAACTTTTTGAGAAAAAAAACAGACGGACCATAAAAGAAAAAGGACGGGGATCAAATAGGCGCTTGCGCCGAAGGTGATCAACATTCCAAAGGAAAGGTAAGCGCCAATAATGCCGGTGTAATTTTGAACCGGAATATTCGGATGGGAGGTGTAAAAGGGAAGGTCTTCGGATTTAAAAAATGCTAGGCTGGCCAGTGTGTAAAGGCCAACAAGGAGAAAAAAAACAGCCCAAATTTCGTTAATTCGCTCTTTGCGCATAAATTCAGTTATAGGGTGTAAGGTATCGGGTTCAGGTTATAGGGTGTAATGGAGCGGCCTTATCCCACAGCCTATACTCGATACCTTATATACCCTATACCCAACTAATGTGTTCCGGTATGCCCGAAGCCCCCCGCACCACGGAGGGTGGGCTTTAGGTTATCGACTAAAGTGATGCGCGCCTTGACCGTTTCGGAAATCACCATTTGTGCGATACGCATCCCGCGCGTGATCTCAAAGGGGGCTTCTCCAAGATTGATGATAATCACTTTGATTTCACCCCGATAATCCGAATCGATGGTCCCCGGGGTATTGAGGAGTGTGATGCCGTGCCTTAACGCAAGCCCGCTCCGAGGGCGAATTTGGGCCTCGAAACCCTGAGGAAGGGCAATGGAAATACCGGTGGGCACAAGCGTTCTTTGGCCGGGAGCAAGGGTTAGGGGCGATTGGCAGGCGGCCAAAAGATCAAGGCCGCTTGAGCCGTGGGTTTGATATTCGGGAAGCGTTAAGCCTTCAAAATCCGGAAGCGTTTGGATATGAAGTTCAATTTCCATGAACGGCTACCGGCGTGAGCGGGAACCGCCGCGATCCCTTCCCCGACTTGAAGGTTCGGAGACGACATCACGTTCCACATCCGCAGGAAGCATAGTCATGCCGCCTGGCTTTGCTTCTTTGATACTTAAACTCACCTTTCCCGTTTCCGGATCAATGGCCATAACCTTAACGGGAACAATGTCTCCGACTTTCAAATAGTCCGCGACATTTTTCACAAATCCATCCGCGACTTCGGAGACGTGAACCAGTCCATCTTTACCGGGAATAATTTCGCAGAAGGCTCCGAAAGCCATAAGCTTGCGGACTTTGCCCTGATAAATTTTTCCCAATTCAGGTTCTTCGGCTACCGCCTGGACCCGCGCAATGGCGGCCTCAGCGGCCTTGGCATCCACCGAGGCAATGAAAACGCGACCGTCATCTTCAATATCGATTTTGGCACCGGTTTCTTCCACGATTTTGCGTATATTTTTTCCACCGGGGCCGATGAGTTCGCCGATTTTTTCCGGATTAATCTTAAGGGTTGTAATGCGGGGTGCATAATTGGAAAGAGTCGCGCGGGGAGCCTCAATGGCCTTTGCGATCAAATCCAGAATTTTAAACCGGGCCGCTTTTGCCTGATGAAAAGACTCTTTTAAAATGGCTTCGGAAACACCGTCAATTTTAAGGTCCATTTGAATTGCCGTGAGCCCTTTGCGGGTCCCGGCAGCCTTAAAATCCATATCGCCATGATGATCTTCAATACCTGCGATGTCGGTCATTACCTGCCATTTATCCCCGGCGGTTAACAGTCCGAGCGCGATACCTGCTACGGGGGCCTTGAGGGGCACGCCGGCGTCCATCAAGGCAAGCGTCCCACCGCAAACCGAGGCCATGGAGCTGGAGCCGTTGGATTCCAAAATGTCGGAGACAAGCCGCACGGTATAAGGAAAATCTTCGCCGGTCGGCATGACGGATTTGAGAGCACGTTCGGCAAGTGCACCGTGGCCGATTTCCCGGCGTCCGGGGCCGCGATTCGGGCCTGTTTCACCGACGCTAAAATGGGGAAAATTGTAATGCAACATGAAAGTCTTGGTGCGCTCGCCTTCAAGGGCGTCAATCATTTGTTCGTCATCCCCCGTTCCGAGCGTTGTAACGCAAAGGCTTTGAGTCTGGCCGCGCGTAAAGAGCGCAGAGCCGTGCGTGCGGGGCAGGACGCTGACTTCGCAGATTATGGGCCGGATGTCCTGAAAACCGCGTTTGTCAGGCCTTTTTTTCCACTCCAAAATGAGTTTTCGAAGCGCATCTTTTTCTAATTTGTCAAAATACATTTTTAGCTTGGGCTCATTGTAATCCGCCGCGGTCTTATCAAATTGTTCGATTGCCTTTTTATAAAGCTCGCGGCCAAATTCTTCCCTTTCCTCCTTAGAATCGAGCTCAAATACTTTTTCAAACTGTCCTTCGACGGCCGCTTTCATCTTCTTCATCGCTTCCTCGGAAAGCGGCGTGGATTCGACCTTCCGCTTCTTTTTCCCCGCTTTTCTTTGAAGTTCACGTTGAAGGGCGATCATTTGGCGGATGCCTTCATGCCCAAAACGTATGGCCTCAAGTATTTTTTCTTCCGTCAGTTCATTCGCCCCAGCTTCAATCATCGCGATTTTTTCCTCGGACCCCGCTAATACAAGATCCAAATCGCTTTTCTCAACGTCAGCAAGAGAGGGATTCAGCACAAAGTTTCCGTCCAAAAGCCCCACGCGAACCGCGCCGAGGGGGTTCTCAAAGGGAATATCCGAAATTAAAAGAGCGGACGAAGCAGCATTCATGGAAAGGATATCCGTTGCATTTTCGCTGTCCACGGAAAGGACAGTAACCGAGATTTGGGTGTCGCAAAGAAAATTTTCGGGAAACATGGGGCGAATCGGACGGTCAATCAGACGGGAGGTGAGAATTTCTTTTTCGGTGGGGCGGCCTTCACGTTTAAAATAACCGCCGGGAATTTTCCCCGCCGCGTAAGTGCGTTCTCGGTAATCCACGGTGAGAGGGAAAAAATCCTGATCGCTTTCCGCTTCCCGGTCTGAGACCACCGCCGCGAGAATCACAGTACCGCCGCATTGCAGCGTCACCGCGCCGTGGGCCTGCTTGGCCATGCGGCCGGTTTCTAAAATATACTCTTGTCCTTCAATATTGCGTTTTACCGTTTGCATTGTCATAGTTTTATTTTCCTTTGAGTCCTGCGAAAGGGAAGGTTTTTCGGCAGAATTTATTTTCTGAGATCAAGGCGAGTAATTAAACTCTTATAACGCTCCGGCGCACGGTCACCCAAATAGCTGAGAAGCCTTTTCCGCTTTCCCACCATCTTAATCAACCCGTAGCGGGAGTGATGGTCTTTGACATTTTTCTTAAAATGTTCGGAAAGCTGGTTGATGCGCGTGGTTAAAAGGGCCACCTGGACTTCGGCAGAACCGGTATCCGTTTTTTCCCTTTTAAAATCCGAAATAACTTTCCTCTTCTTTTCTTTCACAAGGGCCATAGATTTTATTCTAACTCCTTATCCTCTTCATATTTACGTCATTTAAGTCGCGACAGTATACTCGAAGCACCCGCACTTTGTAAAGCACAACTTTTCCCAAGGTTACCTACCAGTTCATGCGATTGTCACTCTCCCGGCTACCTCCCCACACCCGGTGTGAAACGCATTTACACACCGGGTATGTAGGAGGTAAGAGCGCTCGGCTTGAAAAAGAATCTAAGCGATCCGAAAATAATCCCGTGCCTGTTCAATATCTTGCTCAATCTGTCTTATAAGCGTTTCTTGATTCAAAAAGGCTTTTTCCTCCCTGATTTGAGGATAAAACACAATTTCTAGAGTTTGTCCGTACAGATCTCCCTGCCAATTCAAGAGGAAGACTTCTGCCACAGACCGTTTTGCCTTTTCGAATGTCGGCCGCTTGCCGAAATTTAAAACGCCTTCCTTCCATGCCCCCTGAGGCTCTGCCGAAAAATCCTCCAAACCCTCTGAAATCATTTTGCGTTTTATCTTAAGGGCGCGCACGCGTACCGGATAAACGCCCTCGGGCGGCAAAAGACAATCTCCGGTATCCAGATTGGCCGTCGGAAAACCCAAATCACGACCTCGACCGCTGCCTTTGACCACAGAACCAAAAACACTGTAACTGCGTCCTAAATATTCTTCCACAGCCCGAAGTTTTCCTTTTTTGAGAAATTCCCGAATGCGCGAACTTGAAACTTCTTTTCCCCTAATCCTAATGGGCTCAATTTTTTCGAAAGAAAATCCCAGCCGATGGGATTCGGCCTCCATGAACTTTGCATCCCCCATCCTTTGATAACCAAATCGGGCGCGGGCACCCATAAAAACCGTTTGCACGTTGAGCTTTTCCACGAGCCATTGGCGTATGAAATCCTTCGCAGAAATTTCGGAGAATGCCTTCGTGAAGGCGATGAGGAACACATCCGTAATCCCCATCTGTTCAAGGAGAAATAATTTTTGATCCAGCCCCGTGACAAGCGAAGGCAAAAAACCAGGTTTTAGAATTTTCTGGGGATGCTCGGGAAAGGTAAATAGCGCGGGGAGCCCCTTCAGCCCTCGTGCCGAAGCAATCACCCGTTTGACAAGTGCCTGATGCCCCAAATGGACTCCGTCAAAATTGCCCAAGCCCAGCAAAAGCGGTCTTTCGGACTCGGAACGGGAAATTTCAGGCCGTCGGTGAAGCCGCATGGAATGAAAATCGGGAAAGCGGAAGGATGTGCTTCGAGAGCTCTTCAAGCGAAAAGGCCTTAAGCGAGTCTACGGTGACAGCATCTTCAAGCGAAAAATTGCCGCAGGCAAGCCGTCTTAGCTCGGCTAATGCCGCCAGCGTACCTAGCGATTCGCCCAAATCATGAACCAGTGTTCTTAAATAAGTTCCTTTGGAGACGCTTGCGAAAAAATGCACGAATTTTCCATCCTTTTTCTGAAAACTCCATTCATAAACCGTAATCGGGCGGCCCTCCCGGGGAACCGTAATGCCGCGCCGCGAGAGTTCATAAAGGCGCCGGCCTTGACGTTTAAGCGCCGAAACCATCGGAGGGACCTGAATAATCGATCCGGTGAAGCTTTTCGCTTTGGCGCGAATCTCCTCAAGCGTCACATGTTCCCAGGCGGCCTCTTGAAGCACCTTGCCCTGACGATCATGAGAATCCGTGGCAACGCCCAGCTCCAGCACGCCTTGATAAGTTTTGTCGGAAGCGCTGAGCGGCTGGGAAGATTTCGTGGCCTGGCCGATTAACAGCACCAAAAGTCCGGTTGCAAGCGGGTCAAGCGTTCCGGCGTGGCCAACCTTTTTAATTTGAAACCGTTTGCGGACAAAATGGCAAACATCGTGGGAAGTCCAACCTTGGGGTTTATCGACAAGCAAAATCCCCTCAATTTTCTCGGCGTTCTTCATCCAGCTTCCTCAAAACGCGGTCAATTTCGATACCGCGATCAATGGATTCGTCAAAAACAAATTCCAGTTTGGGTGTGTAACGGAGTTTTAAGGTATTAGCGATTTCGCGTTGAAAAAAACCGGAGGCTTGATTTAAAACCTGTGCGGTTTCCTTTTTTTCGCGGTTGTCGCTCAAGGCCGTAAAATAAACCCGCGCCGTCTTCAAATCTGGGCTGACGTTTACATGGGTCACGGTGATCAGCCCAAAGCGCGGGTCTTTGCCGCGCATCAAGAGAATGCGCCCCAACTCCATTTGAATGAGATGACCGACTCGGTCGATTCGACGTCCTTGCACGATAGCTCAAAAGACAGGGGGCAGAAGACTTCTGCCTCTGACTTCTTTCCTCTGTTATAACTTCCCCGCGATTTTATCGAGACGATAGGATTCTAGAACGTCATTTTCCTGGATATCATTAAATCCCTCGAATGAAAAACCACATTCATATCCTTGTCCAACCTCACGCACATCGTCTTTAAACCGTTTCAAAGAGGCCAGTTTGCCTTCAAAGACGACGACATTGTTACGCACCAACCTCACGGCGTTGGAACGCAGGATTTTCCCTTGCAGCACGTTACCGCCGCCAATGGTCCCAACTTTGGAGGATTTGAAAATTTTGCGCACTTGAAGCTTTCCTTCAATGACTTCTTTATAGGTGGGTTCAAGAATCCCTTCCATGGCCTTGCGGACATCTTCTACCGCCTCATAAATAATGTTATAAAAACGCATGTCGACGCCTTCTTTTTCCCCGATCATTTGCGCCTTGGGGTCGGCCTTCACGTGAAACCCGATGACAATGGCGTCGGAGGCTACGGCTAGCATAATGTCGGATTCATTAATCCCTCCGACGCCGGAGTGAATTACGCGTACACGGCAACTATCGGTACTCATTTTTTCCAGCTGCTGGGCAAGTGCCTCTGCGGATCCCTGGACATCGGTTTTAATAATCATCTTAAGTTCTTTGAAATTTCCTTCCGTAATGCGCTGATAAAGGTCTTCTAAAGCAAGGTGCTTATGCGAGCACGTCATTTCCCGTTCGCGTATTTCCAAAACTTTCTTTTCGGTGATGGCTCGCGCCACACGTTCATCGGCGAGCACAAAAAAAGTTTCTCCGGCCTCAGGAACGCCTCCCAAGCCCGAAACCTCCGCGGCATAAGAAGGTCCGGCTTCCTGAATCATTTTACCGCGATCATTACGAAGCGCCCGGACACGGCCCATATACTGGCCGGAGACGATAATGTCACCGATTCGAAGCGTCCCCTTCTGCACAATCACCGTTGCGACGGGCCCGGAACCTTTGGAGATATGGCCTTCAATCACAGTGCCTGCGGCCAGCCGATTCGGATTGGCTTTTAATTCCAAGACCTCCGCTTCCAGCAAAAGCATTTCAAGAAGCTGTTCAATCCCCACTCCTGTCTTGGCGGAGACTTTGACACAAATCGTCTTGCCCCCCCATTCTTCCGGGATGAGTCCCAGTTTTTGAAGTCCGGTCATCACGCGCTGGGGATTGGCACTGGGTAAATCACTTTTGTTCATGGCGACCACTACGGGACACCCTGCTTCGCGCGCGTGATTGTAAGCTTCAATAGTCTGAGGCATTACCCCGTCATCAGCAGCTATCACCAAGACCACAACATCGGTGGCGTTGGCACCGCGTGCGCGCATGGCGGTGAAGGCCTCATGGCCCGGCGTGTCCAAAAAGGTCACATGGCCTTTGTTGGGAATATCCACGCCGTAGGCCCCGATATGCTGCGTGATAAATCCCTTTTCCTTGGCAGCCACATTGGTTTTTCGTATGGCATCCAGAAGCGAAGTCTTTCCGTGATCCACATGACCCATCATGGTAACGACAGGCGGGCGCGGCTTTAAAAGTTTGGGATCTTCCTTTTCCTCGAGAACCTTGGCGACCACGTCTTCGCGTTTTTGAATTTCGATACCAAGGGTTCCGGCAAGTGCAAAAACAATTTCCTCATTCAAAAGTTGATTCACATTGGCAAAGATCCCCATACCCATAAGTGTTTTGATGAGTTCAGGAATGCTTCGGCCGAGTGCCGGGGACAGGCTGCCCACGGTAATGGGAAATTCCAAAACAATGGCGGGCTTGGTCTTGACTTCCGGTGCAGAAACCGGCGGAACTTTAGAAACGGATTGCGTTTTGACGCCGGGCGCGGGTTCAAGCTTCTTTTCCTTGGGCGGTTCTGCCACGGAAACAGCGGAGGCTGAGGGCATTTTTGTTTCCTGTAATTTCGTTTTGACGGGTTCGGGTTTGGCGCTTTCTTCAGACTTTGCTGATTTTGGCTTCGGGGACTTAACCTTCTCCAGCGCTGCTTGGATTTCCTGGCTCACGACGGACATATGATTTTTGGGTGAGGCGCCCAATTTCTCAAGCTGAGAAATCAAATCCTTACTGGTAAGACCCAATGTTTTGGCAAGTTCATGGACACGCATGAGGGGTTATCCTTCTTCGTCTTTATTCGCTTCTTCGGATTTTCCTTCCAGCTGTTTTTTTGCCTGCTCAAATTTATCCGTTTTTTCCTGCGAACTTTTCTTGTCCTTCTCCAGGATCGCGCGATGCGCCGAGGCAATGATCTTTTCGGCAGTTTTCTGGCCAACGCCTTCGATTTTCATTAAATCCTCAGCCGTAGATTTTAAAATATCTTTGACGCTCGTGATGCCGGCTTCCTTCAGCAGGGATTCCGTTTTTTCTCCCACACCCTCTAGGGAGGAAATGGGAATTTTCTGACTGGCGTTTCGAACATCCAGCTGCCAGCCCACCAACTTGGAAGCAAGCCTTACGTTCTGCCCCTTTTTGCCGATGGCGAGCGATAATTGATCGTCCTGCACAAAGATGATGGCCGACTGCTCTTTTTTATTTAATTGGATTTCGGAAAGCTCCGCAGGCGCCATCGAATTTCGGATATACGTTTCAATGTCCGAGGAAAAGCGCACGATGTCTATTTTTTCCCCGCCCAGTTCGCGGACAATGTTTTTCACCCGTTGCCCGCGGATGCCGACACAAGAACCGACGCAATCAATTTTTTCATCGTGAGAGGTCACCGCGATCTTGGTTCGGGATCCCGCCTCGCGTGCCGCAGCTTTGATTTCCACAATGCCGTCATGGATTTCTGGAACTTCAAGTTTAAAGAGCACTTTGACGAGTTCCGCGCTTGCACGCGAAAGGATGATTTCGGGCCCACGGGGTGTTTTTTTAACTTCAAGCACAAGCGCCCGGATCAAATCTCCCTGGCGGTATTCGTCTTGGGGCGATTGTTCGCGCGCGGGTAAAATTCCTTCCGTTTTTCCAAGATCCACAATCAAAGCCTTGGGCTCAAAACGGTGAACGGTACCGGAGACAATATCTCCCAAACGTTTTTGATATTCATCGTGAATGGATTCCCGTTCCGCCTCTCGGATTTTTTGAATGATGACCTGTTTGGCGGTTTGGGCTGCAATGCGGCCAAAGTCCGAATCCTGAAACGCCTTACCGTTTTCCAGAAGTTTAATCGCGCAGGTCTTGGCATCAATCTGTATCTCAAAGCCCTCCCTGCCCGGATAAGTCTTTTTACAGGCAGAAAGAAGGGCCTGGCGAAGGGCCTCTAAAAGCACCTCTTTGGCAATGCCCTTCTCCTTTTCAATATATTCGAGAGACGAAAGAAGTTCTTGATTTATCATCGTAAGTGATTGTCCTACCTAGGGTTAAAATAAAAGAAGTGGGCGATTTTTCTGCCCACTTCGATCCCTGATCAATTTGGTGAAACAATTATAAGAAGAAAACCCAAAAAGTCAATGAAATTTGAGCCTTCCAAGGTACCAGGTTCCTTTTTTTCAAAAAAGAACCTGGTACCTTGTTTTACACACCGGGTGTGTAGGAGGTTGGGATAGAATCGGCAGAATTTTATTCGATAGTTTGGTTAAGGATTTGCTGAATTTCCTTCGCCAGGGGGTCTCCTCCCCGGGCGGCAAGGACCTGTACTTTTTCTTTAAGCACCTTAAGCCGGTTGTGCTCAAATTGAAAGGTCCGTACAAGGGTATTTATTTCCACTGCGATTTCCTGAAAAAAATCGCCTTCACGCAATTTCACGGGAGCCGGTATTTCTCCTTCGTTAAGCCGCAAAATGATTTGGCGGAACCGGTAGACGGGTCCCGCAACGCGATGCAGAAAGAATAGCCCAAAGAGGGTCATAATAAAAAGAGCGATCCCTAGCACAAGGCTGATTCGAAGGATTAAATCATTACCGACTTCCGAGAGAATGACCTGGGGGCTAATTTTCCCAAAACGAAATCCTCCCCCCGTGGCCGCCTCCTGCAAGGTCGTATGCACGACAAAGGCCACGGCCGACATGGAAATCATTAAAAGCAGAATCATGACAAAAATAAATTCCCGCTGCATGGGTTTATGAATCATCAAATTTCGCGCGCTGCGTTTATACCCTCTTCGGGTTCCAGGTTTGGCATCCGATGCTGTCATGACAATCTCCTCAAGGTTGGAAGAACATTCCATAGGGCTGATTTCAATTTTTCGCCGATTTCTTCGGCGATGAGAATAAAACAAGGCAGAACAAAAAGGGTTAAAATCGTCGAACTCACAAGCCCCCCAATCACGGTAATGGCAAGCGGGGACCATAAATCGCTGGATTGCCCGATATTGAGCGCCATGGGAAGAAATCCAAGGCATGTGGAAAGGGTCGTCATCAAGATGGGGCGCAACCGGTCCTTGCCCGCTTGAATCAGAATTTGCCGACCCTTTTGCCCCAGAGATTTTAAATGATTCATCCGGTCCATCATAATAATGGCCGCGTTCACCACATACCCGGAGAGGAGAATCATCCCGATAAAGACATGCTCGCTGAGAGGTTTGCGCGTGACGGCGAGGAAAAACCAAACTCCGATACTCGCCATAGGAACGGAAACCATAATCAAAAGAGGCTGCCCGTAACTTTGGAAAAGACAGGCCATCATCATATAAACAAGAAAAAAAGTGAGCATGAGAGCGAGGGATAATTCCGATTTACTTTCTCTCAATTCTTCATAATGACCCCCAAAGCGCCAATAATATTCCTCGGGCATTTTCAAATCCCGCAAGGCCTCTTTGACATCCTTGGCCACGGCCTCCAACGGACGCTTCGTATCGCCTTTAACAAAAACAAAACGGTATTTATCACGGCGGTCAATAGTCTGCGGACCTTGCGAAGGATAAAAATTTGCAATTTCCCCCAAAGGGATTTGACGGCCCGTGTCCGCGGCCACCCGGACTTGTTCCAAATCCTCAATTTTCTGACGGTAAATGGCCTGAAGCCGGGTAATGGTTTCAATTTCTTCGCCTTTGGTAAGTTCATGAAATTTCGTCGGCCGCATGCCGCGCACCTGTGCGTGAACTGAGTCGGCGATCTTACGCACACTCAACCCATAAAGGGCCGCGCGGTTTTTGTCCACGGCAAGGGAATATTCCGGCCGCTTTCTTAAATCGGTCATCACAGGATTTGCAAAACCGGGGATTTTAGAAACACGCTGGGCCACTTCATGAGCCAGTTTTTCAAGTTCATTGTTTTCATGTCCAAAAAGATTAATCACAAGCTTCTTTTCCTCGCTTCCGCTGGTCCCTTCATCGATGATAAGACTGTATTGATCGTGCACTTGTTTGATGGATTCATTTCCCTTCTCATCCAGAAGCTTCATAATCTCATCTTTGGAATAAGCACGTTTGGATTTGGGCTTTAATTTGACGAAAATGCGCACGTCGTCTTTTCGAATGGCTGAAGAAAACATTTCCACATCCGGAATTTTGCCTAACAGCTGCTCTACACGTGCAACGACGTCATCATTGGCTTCAAGTTTGGCCCCGGCCAACGGAAAAACAATAATCGAAAATTCGTTTTCCTCCAAGGCTGACGGCCAGTCAATCGGTGTTTTGGATATTCTCCAAGCCGAAAAGAAAAAAAGAAGGGTTGCCCCGATCCACACCGCATAACGAAAATTGAGAATTTTAGACATCCCCTTTCCATAACCCTCGGCAAGTCGATGGGTGAAATGCTCGCTTCCTGCGGCCTTTTCCATATCGATTTGGCCTTTGGCCCATTGCATCATGAGCATGGGAATCAGCATTTGCGCGACAAAGAAGGAACAAATAAGGGAAATACAAACCGTAAAGGTAAAACCCGCATAGAGCATTTGAATCTTTTTATCGATGAAAATGATGGGAAGAAAAACCACAAGGGTGGTTAACAATCCGCCCAGAAGCGGTGCCCACATTTCTTCCGCGCCCTTCCGGATGGCGGTTTCATCATCGATGCCCTGCTCCTTTTTGAGGAAAATATTTTCAAGAATCACGACGGCACTGTCCACTAAGATGCCGATCGCGAGGGCCAAACCGCTCAAGGTCATCACATTTAAACTCAAATTCAGAAAATCCATGAAAATAAAGGTCGTGATCACAGAAGCGGGAATGGAAAGGAGGACGATTAAAGCAAGAATCCATTGCCTCAAAAAGAGGTAAATTAAAAGGACAGTTAGGAGCATGCCGATAAAAAGAGCCCCTTTGACGTCGTTAATTGCCCTTGCGATAATTTCCGCCTTGTCGGTCACAATCACGATATCCACGGTCTTCTGCTCCACAATCTTAAAATCCCGCAAAACTTTTCGAATCTGCCGAACCACGGGAATGGTTTTGGCCGTGCTCTCCTTTTTGACATACACCGTCACATTCTGTTCCAAATTAAGGCGGGCGTAATCGGAGGGTTCCAAATAAGAATCCTTCACCGTGGCGATTTCTTTTAAAGGAATGATCGATCCCTGCCGGGTCGCCTGGATTCCGATCTCCCCAATTTCTTCCACGCTCTCAAAGGCCCCCATGGTACGGATGGCAAGTTCCATTTTCCCCGTTCCGACGTTTCCGGCCAAAAGGTTGATATTACTTTGACCCAAAATATCCATAACCTTTTCAATGGAAATGTTATAAGCCATCATTTTATCCCGGTCCATTTCCACAAGGATTTTCCGCTCGCGTCCGCCGTAAACTTCCAGACTTGCCACGCCGTCGATGCGCGTAAGAATGGGCTTCAAATCGGTATCCACTAAATCGCGGATTTCCTCAGGCGAAAGAGTCTCTGAGGTCAACGCAAAAACAAGCACCGCGGACTGGGCATCATCATAATTGGCAATCACCGGCTTTTCGATTTCCTTGGGCAAAAAGGGTTTGACCCGTGCGAATTTTTCCCGGACCTCGAGGGCCGCGAATCTCATAGGGGTGTCAATTTCAAATTCCATGGTCACACGCGATTCCGCCTCGCGCGAATGAGAGACAAGATTTTTTAAATGAGAAACGGTAGAGACCGCTTCCTCAATGGGCTTGGTAATGTATTTTTCCACTTCGACGGGGGGAAGTCCTCCGCGGGCACGGACAATAATACTGATGATATTTTGATTGCGGCCCTGATAAAGTTCGACCGGAAGCCTCAAAAGAGAGATGACGCCCAGCAAAATGAGGGCACCAAAAATCATCAGGGTTAAGACCGGCCTTTTGATTGCAATGCTGGGAAGTCCCATCGCTTCTTATTTTCCTTCCATCCCTTTTTCCCATTCTTCTTCGCCGCCAAAAAACCGCTCCGCGAGCCGCATCAAAACAATATAAAAACAAGGGATGACAAAAAGCGTAAGAAAGGTGGCCGATAAAGTCCCCCCCATCATCGCAATAGCCATGGGAGCGTGAAGCTCCTTGCCCTCGCCGCCGCCAAAAACAAGCGGGGCAAGCCCAATAACGGTTGTAAGCGAACTCATGAGAATGGGCCTCGTGCGCACCCGGACGGCCTCCACCGCGGCCTCCTCAATCCCAAGTCCCCTCTCACGGGCCTGATTGATGTATTCAATCAGGATAATCGCGTTATTGACTGCGGTTCCGGCCAAAAGCACAATTCCGAGAAAAGAGATGACGTTCAAAGAAGTTCCGGAAATCAAGAGTGCTACCGCCACGCCGAAAAGGGCAAGGGGCACCGTAAGCATGATGATAAAAGGCTGCAGAAAGGATTCGAATTGAGAGGCCATAATCATGTAATTTAAAATCACGGCAAGCGCGAACGCAAAAATAATTTTTGAAAAATTTTCCCTCACCTCCCGCGCCTTTCCCGAAAACTCCACCTGAAAACCTAACTCGGGTTTCAAATCCAGTTCTTTTATTTTGCGTTGTACTTGATCCAGGATTTTCTTCTCACCGGCATTTTTTGCGATGTCGGCGGAAATCGTCACCATGCGCTCTTGATCCGCACGCTTGATTTCGCTGGGTCCCGTTCCCCTTTCAATCGTCGCGACTTCTTTTAAAGGAATCAGGGCGTCCAGGACCTGGGAATACATCAGAAGGTTGTTTAAATTCCGGATATTGTTGCGGTCCTTTTCTGAAAGCCGGACGCGCACATCAAATTCCCTGCCCGTTTCCCGATATTGCGTGGCGACCACGCCGTCAATGGCGGCTTTCGCAGTGAGGGAAATGTCGAGGGCTGAAATCCCATAAAGGGCGGCACGGCGTTTTTCGATGTGAAGCTTCGTTTCGGGAATGGGTTTTCCGGCATCATCCTGAATGTCAATCACACCGGGTATTTCGCTCAATTTCTGCTTAAGGGTGGCCACCAGCGAACCCATTTTTTTTAAATCATATTGTTTGACTTCGATTTCAACGGGCTTGTTGCCTCCCCCCGCAAATTGAAACTCGCTCTCCTGAAGAATAAATTCGATTTGGGCTCCTTCCAGCGGAAGATTCCGGATTTTTTCACGGATGTCATAAACGACAGGGGCGGACTTAAAACCCCTCTGCTTTTTTAAAATGACGGTGAGAAGCGCCTGAGAAGGCCGAAGCGCTTCGATTTTTACCTCGCCCTCACGGCCTTTTTCAGAGCCGACAATCACCGAGACGTCTTTAATTTCCGGCATACTTTTCATCACTTCCTCTAATTTTTTGCAAACCGAATCCGTCGTTTCAAGCCGCGAGCCCTCGGGAAGATCCACCTTAATGATAAATTTTCCCTGTTCCACTTTCGGAAGCACCTCGCGCTCCAAAACAGGAAAAATAAAAAAAGCGGTGGAGCAAATCACGGCGGCGATGACCAAGAGCCGAACGGCGAAACCAAATTTTTGTGCCGGAGCGCCTGTTCCCAGGAGTCTTCTTTCTAAAATCCCCGTTAAGACAATAGGCTTGTATTCGCCTTCCTTGACCTTGCAATAAAGCGAAAGCATGGCAATCAACGTTAAGGGAAGGAGGGTTGAAATGAGCTGTGAAAAAATAATGGCCCAGCAAAGGTCTTTAAAAATTTGGCCCGCAATGCCCGGCACAAAGGCGATGACGGGAAAACAAACCGCGATGGTGGTCAAATTCGAAGAAATGACAGGCCAGGTGACTTCGAGGGTTCCCTGAATGGCGCCTTGCTCGGGGTTTTCTCCCATTTGCCGGCGGCGAAAAATGTTTTCCAGCACCACAATACTGGTATCTCCAATCATGCCGAGGGAGAGCACAAGACCGCTGATCGACATGGTATTTAAAGTAATCCCCTTGAGGGCCAATAGGAAAAAAGTCCCGAGGATGGTCACTGGGATCGAAAGCGTCACTAAAAGCGAAGGGCCCGGGGCACGCAAAAAAGCAAAAAGCACAAGAAAAACAAGAAAGGCGCCCATGAGGGCCTCGGACATTAAATTTTCAAGGGATTTGCGAATAAACTGGGAATGGTCGTAAATTATTTCAAAGTGAAGGCCACGCGAGCGTAGGTCTTCCTTTAAAAATTCAAGGGACTTTTTCAAGTGATCGACCACTTGAATCGTATTGGCACTGGCCTGTTTTTGAATCGAAATGGAAATGTTTTCTTTTCCATTTAAGCGTGAAACGCTGGTTTTCTCAGCCACACCGTCAATCACTTGAGAAATGTCCTTTAAAAGGACCAGCCTTTTTTCGAGCATTTTTTTCTGTTCCTTGCCGCGTCCCGCATCCACGGTCTCCCGGGGACCCTCGCCGCCCTGCTCCACAAAGCGGGTATCCTCGCTGCGGACCTTTTCCATCTCATCCACACCCGCTACGGCGTATTCAATGTCTTTAACACTGCGGAATTCCCCCACCGTTCGAATCAAATATTCATAAAGTCCCTTTTTGATACTCCCTGCGGGATAACTCACATTCGTTTCCTCGATGGATTTCACGACATCCAGAAGCGAAAGATGATTGGCGCTCAGGCGACCTTGGTCCATATTGACAAGAATTTCCCGCGTAGCACCTCCGGAAAGCGTCGCGGAGGCCACACCTTCGACTTTTTCCAAATTATCTTTGAGCATTTTTTCTGCCAGAAGTTTGAGTTGCACCGGCTCAAGTTCGGAGCCCGATACGGAAATAATGAGGATCGGACGGGAAAGGGGATCGAATTTTAAAACGACGGGGTCTTGGGCCTCTTTGGGAAGCTTTTCCTTAATAAGGTCAATTTTTTCTCGAACCGCCAGTGCCGCAAAATCAATATCGTGGCCCCAATTGAAGGAAACCGTGACCGAGCTTCTCCCTTCGCGGGAGGAAGATTCAATGCGTTTTAAGCCGGCTACCGATCCAACGGCCTCTTCGAGAGGCCGCGTAATTAAGGTCTCAATCTCTTCGGGGGCAGCGTTGGCATAATCGGTCACAATCGTAACTTGAGGAAAAACAATGGGTGGAAAAAGTTCTTGCGGAAGACGGACAAATGAAATGAGTCCGATCCCAATAAGCGCGAGCGTCCCCATGACCACTGTAACTTTTTGCCGTACCGCAAATTGGGGTAAACTCATGGGAGGAGAGTATTAAATTTCAGCTTCTTCAATCTCCTGAAGCCGGATTTTCTTGCCATCTTCGAGACGTTCAATCCCGGAGACTGCAACCACTTCCCCGTCGCTTAAGCCAGCGTCAATCTGGGAATAGTCTTCACGGGTGTAACCGACTGTCACAGGGCGCTTTACTGCAACATTTTTTTCAGAATCAATCGCATAGATAAATTGTTCCCCTTGCGGGCCTTGAAGGGCGTCGGTGGGGACCACCAAGGCGTTTTTCTTGTTGTAAAGGAGAATACTCACGCGGGCGAACATGCCGGGTAAAAGCAGCCGGTCCGGGTTTTCAACCCTGACCTTGACTGTCGCCGTGCGGCTTGTGCCCGTAACCACGGGCGAAACATTTTCTATCACCCCTTCAAAGGTCTTGTCTTGATAGGCGTCCACAAAAACGCGCGCCTTCTGGCCGAGGGCGATTTTATTAACATCGCGCTCCACGACTCCAAATTCGGCATAGACATATTCGGTCATGACATGCGAACCCAGCAGCGTATTCGGGGTGACAGTCTCGCCCTCTTCGACATAAAGCTCGCCAATCATTCCGGCCGAAGGGGCATAAAGATTCGATTTTTCAAGCATGGCCTCATTGGCTTTCATTTCCAGTTTGGCAGCCTCGGCTTCATATTTGGAGGAATCATGTTCCAGTTTGACTTTATCAAGTGTTGACTTCGGAATGGCCCCCATGGCGAGAAGTTTTTCATGCTCGTTCACTTTTTCTTCATTGATCTTGGCCTGGGTTTCGAATTTATTATGCTCGGCCTGGGCGCGCTTCAAGCGCAGCAGGATATCATCCTGCCGAAGAGAGACTAAAAGCGCCCCTTCTTCATAGCGCTCCCCTTCCCGGTAATTGATGGAACTGATAACTCCGGGAATTTCAAAACTCAGCTTAAATTCAAGCGCCCCTTTAATCGTTCCAAGCTCACGCAAGGAATCTTCATAATTAAAACGTCCTACTTTAAATCCCTTAATCGCCACGGGCGCATCCTTGGCTTCGGTTTGTCGGCTTACGGTATCTTCAAGACTTAGGGAAGGCCTGTCCCCACCCAAGCAGCCGCGGAAAAGCACAAATAAGATAAAGAGCGCAACGGCCCAAATGAGGATACGCCGGTTCTTGGCCACAACATCCTTGGCCTTGGCCGGGAGTTTGGGCTCAATTTTTTCCTCTGAAAATTTTTCGATTTTCTGCATCACGATGGGATATTTTTGAAGCACCTTGGCCCCTAGTTCCTTGAAAAAAATCAAAAGCTTCGCAAGGATAATGGTCAATTTTTCCATCGGATTTTTTTGGGGAGGGTCGGGAGGCTGAATCATGGGATTATTTTCCATCAACCAGGGTCTCGATTTTTAAGAAATTACGAATGCCCACCGAATGATTCAATTTCGCCTTGGCCGTGTAGTATTCTGCAAGGGCTTTGTGAAGGGATGCAATTTCCTGGGTCAAATCCAATTCGGCCTGGACGTATTCGGAAATTTGAATCTCATTTTTTTCAAGCTTGTGCACTTGAAGTTCGAGAAGCCTCTTACGATAGCCGACCCGCTGAACGGACGATTTGACCTGAATACGGGATTTCTCGAAATCAAAATAGGCCTGTTTGACGTCATGCACGGCTTCCTTCTCGGCCTTTTCAAGCTCAATCACCTGATCGAGACGCTCCACTTCCGCTTCTTTGGCGGACACCCAGTCACCTAATCCGTCCAGAAGCCCGGCCTTCAACGTGTTGCGGGTCACTTGAGAACCACTGCCTGAAAGGAACTGTGTCACCGAAGGTGCGCGCTCATCGTTTTCAAAAGTATAACCGACTTTGTTGCCGGCCGCATTCCAATTCATTTCAAGGGCCAAACGGAATTCCGTACGCAGGCCGGGATCCATGGAAAAAACATCAAAGGCTTCTCCCAATTTTCCAAACTCAAGCGTAATATCCGCCTGGGGGAGCATCGCCCCCCACTTGACACGCTCCTCAAGCCGCGCCGACTGAAGTTTGGCGGCCTCCACCCTTAATTCTGGGCGATTTTGATAGGCCAGGTCCACGAGCTCGACCAACGCTGGCAATTTGATTTCCCCTTCAAAATCATAAGAGCCGGCTTCTTCCTCAACTTCCGATTTGGCGATGAGGTCTTTTAAGGCATAAGGACTTTCAACCGAAAAGGTCGTATGGCCCATCAAATCCAAAAATTTGGATAATTCAAGCTGGGCGAGTTCAAATTCCTGTTTGGAAGTTTCAAGGTCATATTCCATCTGGCTCACAAGCGACTGGGTGTTGAGATTCTCAATTTCAGAAATAATTTCCGCTTCCAATTTTTGGCGGGAAAGGTCGGAAAACCGCTTGACCTTTTCTACCGATTCCTGCTGGTCTTTCAAGATTTGGCTCGCACGGTTGAATTCAAAGTAGGCAGCCGCAAGTTCGCTAATAAGGTCGCTCAACGCAGCGTCGTATTCTTTTTCCGCTGCTTCAAGTCCCGCCTTTTCCTGCAAAAGCGTGTTCCACAAAATGCCCCCTCTAAAAAGAGGCTGTTTAAAACTAAAACGGTAATTAAACGAGTTGTATTGATCATCCGAGAGTACGCCTTCGCGCTCATTCATTTCGAAATTCGCTTCCGGAAAAAGGCCCCGAAGCGCTGCGATAATTCGGCGCCGGGCCAATGCGATGCGTTCGTGAGCCGCGCGGGCCGGCGTGTGAATCCGGAGGGCATAATCGATAATTTCGGAAAGGTTTTTGATGCCCTCCGAACCAAAGGCTATTTGCGCCCTGACTTTTTTTTCGCTGAGGGTCTTGCGCACATAGTCTCGGTCGAGATAGGGCATTTGATGAAACCGTTTTTCGCGCAGGACCTTGACTTGGCCCTTGACGTTTTCTTTCTCCAGGGTCACGGGCGAAACCTTCGCCTCTTCGGCACCCACGGCCGCGCCTACCAACAAACTCAGGACAAGTGGAATCACAATTTTCATAGGTTAAAATCTAGAGAATCATCTTAGTATCGGCTTAAGCTTCACCTGACTTAAAATAACCCACATCCTAAACAAAGGAAGGTGCCGTCACCACCAGAAGCGTGGATTCCCTTTCAAGAGGGTTATAAAAGAGATGCCGGAACGCACCATTAAAATAGAGATTTTCCCCCTCCTTCAGGGGGATTTTTTTATCTTCAACCGTGATTTCAAAACGTCCGATGAGATTAGAAATAAAAAAGGGGCGCGGGTGTTTTAAGAGGGTTTGATCCACGCGTTTGCGGGCCCCTAAAATAAGCTTCCCGCAAAAAAATTCATGGATAAACGGCGTCAGTGAAATCATTTTAACTCCGCTGTAAAAATTGATTTCATAAAATCCGCGCTGGGAACTGGCATAAATGTTTCGGTCAAATTCTACTTCAATCGTCCGGAAGAGGTCACTGATCGTCATATCCAAGCCATGGGCCAAGGATTTTAGGGTTTGAACCGAGGGGTTCTTAATGCGTCCTTTTTCAACCGCCGTCAAAGTTTTTGGATTTAAATTCCCGGCCCTGCGACAAAACTCAACTCCGGAAAGATTCTTTGTTTTTCGCAGGAGGCGGACCTGTTTTCCGATTTCGATTTTTTCCGCGTGAAGGTCTTTTTTTCGGGCGGTGGTGGAATGCACGGTCAAAATTTCGTAGAGGGTTTGCCTTTTTTTTCTTTTCATCGAAATTAAAAATCCTCCTGAGAAATTTTTAAATCTTCCTTTTGAGTTTCATGGCCGTGAATGCCTTCGCCACCTTTCAAACGCAGTTTCCCAAGCACAAACCGTTTCCAGGCCTCCTCGTTACGGAAAAACCATTGAAGTTTGGCTTGGCTTCGGTCTTTGTCGAGGTCGTGAAGAGCCGCCGAAAGCCGGAACTCGGATCCCGCGACGGGCTTCAGGCCGAGCATTTTCCAGCGAATTGCAGCTTCCAGAATATAACCGTTTTCGTAAGTGAACCCATGCGCCCTCACGAGCGACTTGGACGCGGGATCCATTCCCCCTTGAAACCATGACCAGGCGAGGACCTCTTCGGAATTTGCTTCGGGACGAAATCCAATTTGAAAATCGCTTTCATCGTACCAAAAAAGTCCGTCCCCTGCGGGATCCACAAAGATTTCAATGCAATCATCTTGCCAGATATTCTTTCCGGTCTTCTTCAAATTCAGACTATCATCCGTCACTTTCACTGAAAAATAAAGCGCTTCTTCATCCCAGGCAAAGCGGATTTCCCCCTTCAGGTCCTGATCGTCTTTGACCTCACCTCCTTCGATTTGGTTTTTATCGAGAATAATCACAGGGTAAGCCGAAGGCCATTCCTTCAAATAGCCGTCAATCTCAGGACCTCCCAGCATATAAGGAACTTCATAGTGAGGCGGCTCAGGCCAAGGGAGTTCTTTAGGACCGGCGACAAAGCCCACTTTTTTCATCGCGCTTTGAAGAAAGGTATTTCGAGTCATGGTTTCCCAAATCAGAGCGCTGCGGTGATTTTCAATCATCGATAAAAGCGCGCCTTGATCGATTCCAATCACTTCCGGGGCAAACCAGTCCCGGTCCAGATTGAAGGCATCGGAAAATCCGTATTCTCCCCAAAGCCTGTCCCCCAAATTTTCATAAAAATGCCTAAGGCATTCCACCGACTCTTTGGGTGTGAAGACGATGGAACTCCCACAACCGGTTGGAGCTATCGTGCCGTCATGCTCCGCCCAACCCGGAGGCGCCCCGTAGGCCTTATAACCAAAAGGGGCATCAGAGGCCGTAAACCCCCAGGAATTAGGACCGTAGCTTTGAAAATTAGCGCTTTGATCGATGGCAAAGGCGCGGTTTGCAAGGGAAGCCTGCACGGAGTTTTGAAAATAATCTGCAAATCCGTCATTTTTTCCATGGAAATCAATCCAAATATGCGAATATTGATGGGTGAAAAGCGGCGGAGACTGGATTAAACGGTAATTGCGGTAACTCCCGACGGGTCGCCGAAGAACCTTCCAGCTTGAGGCGGGGATCGGATGCGTGGGCGAACCGATTGCGAGAAGATAAAGAATCAGGGATTCATTGTAATGATCCCAGCGATTGCGATCAAACCCATTCTCCGGGGACCATGCCAAACGAAATGTTTCACCGCCTGAAAGCATCCAGGGCCAATCCACCCTTTCATAAATCTCCATGGCCAAATCGCGAATAGGAGGATCTTCATAAAATTCCGCGGCAAATAAAACACCTGCCAAAAAAAGAGCAGTATCGATGGGGGAAAGTTCAGAGTGATTCACCCTTTTCGCAGTCACGGGATCAAGAAAATGATAAAAAAATCCATGCTCCTGGTCGACTTGGGTGAGAAAGGTTTCAAGCGTTCGCCGGGTTATTTCCTGGGCGCTGGCGCGGTCCATCCAATTTCGGTGAACCGCAACCCCGTAGGCCGTTAAGGCAAATCCCGTTGCCGCAATGCTTGCCGGAGCTCGAAGAGCGCCCGATTTAAAATTATGGGCGCGATCATAAACAAGTCCTGATTTGGGATTTTTTTCGATTTCAAAATAGCGGAAACTTCGCCTTTGAATCAAATCCAAAAGCGCCTCGTCAGAAAGGCCCTTTTCAATTTCAGCGGGAAGGAAATGAGGAAATAAAATGAAGAAAAAAAGGAATTTATAAAATACTTTTAAAAAGCTCTTCAAAGGTACCTCAAGTGCCGTATTTTACTTCAGAGAGATACATTATCGAAGCAATTTTTATATTAACCCACACACCCGGTGTGTAAATGCTTTTCACACCGGGTGAGCAGGGCTATTCCGGAAAACACTCTGTTATCTTTTCAACGAGTTGAGCCAATTGAACGGGTTTCGTCAAATAGTCATGACAGCCAAGCTCTTTGGCCTTCGCCATCATGGATTCTTCTTTAACACCGGTCATCATGATCACACGCTGATCCGGCTTTGCCGCACGGATTTGCCTTAAAACTTCCAAACCGATCAATTTTGGCATGAGCATATCGCTTACGACCAAATCGAATTTTCCTTTCTTAAATTTTTCAACGCCCTCCGCGCCGTCCGAGGCCGTTTCGACATTAAAATCGCGGTCCTCAAAAAAATCTTTGAGGAATCCGCGTATGTCGATTTCGTCGTCAATGAGGAGTATCGTTCCGCGCGCCATTATGCGCATCTCGCTAAATCAAAACTCAAAAGTAAAAAGTTAAAAATAAATTTTGACTTTTGCCTTGTACTTTTGACTTTTAATTTTTGACTTTTGAATTTCATGTTTGGGGTAAAAAGATGTGCCAGGTCGTGCCTTTGCCCTGGGCGGTGGTGACTTTGATATCGCCTCCGTGATTACGAATAATGCCGTGACAGACCGAAAGACCCAGGCCCGTCCCCTTGCCCGCCGGCTTACTGGTCACAAAGGGTTCAAAAAGGCGTTTCATGACTTGAGGGGGGATGCCGCATCCGTTATCGGCGATATCCAGCTGAATACCATTTGGAACGGATTTCAATCGAAGCGTAATTTCGCGCCCTTCGGGCTTATCTTTAAATGCGTCCCGGCCATTGTTGATTAAATTCATAATGACTTGTGAAATCTGCCCTGAATCATATGCAATTTTGGGGACTTCTTCAAGTTCCGTCTTTAATTCAATCGTGTGCTGAAGCATGGCCTTTTGCACCAAAAGCACCGTATCTTCAACTGTTTTTTTCATACGTCCCGGAGTCTTCACCGATTCGCTTTTGCGGGCAAAGGTGAGAAGCCCGTTCAAAATCAAATTAGCGTTGGTCATAATCCCTTTCACCGTTCCCAAATATTTGATCACCCTTTCAGGAGGTGTCCCCGGGAGGCTGCAATATTCAATGTGAAGGTTCACGGCATTTAAAATATTGCGGAATTCATGGGCGATCCCAGCCGAAAGTTGTCCGAGGGAAGCCATTTTTGTGGACTGAATCAGCTGCTCCTGGGTACGTTTGAGCTCCTCAAGAGCCAAAAAATAACGAAAGGAACTGATGCCCGTAAAAAGGGTGAGCATCGTCACTTCCTGCACTGCCACATCAATCCAAACGCCGTGGCTAAAAAAAATTTGCGCCACAAGGAAATAGAGCAATTGAAGCGCCAAAACCGTGGGAAGGGAGCGATTTATTTTTTTGAACATAGTCGCGAGAATCACGCAAAATCCCGTCACAATCAAGGCCAAATAAGAAGCCCATCCTGGGGCTCGCCGCAAATACTCATTTTCCAAAATATTGGCCAGCACTTGCGCGTGAAGGCTAATGCCGGGCTCATACTGATGAAAGGGCGTGGCCCGCCGGTCAATCCCCATTCCCAGCGCCGTAATACCCACCAAGACGATTTTTCCCTTTAAGGCTTTTAAATCCTGGGCCTTACCGCCGCCCATCCAAGCCTTGGCGCCTTCCAAAATTCCAACAAAGGAGACGGAGGGAATGTCATCGGACTCACCGTAATAATTGATTAAAAGTTCACCCTTTTTATTCACGGGGATGACTTTGCGGCCTACTTTGCTTTGCTCGATGACAATGGCACGTCTTTCAATCTGCACATCTTTAATATCCACTTCAAGGTAGGCGAGAATGGCCAGTAAATCCATGGAAGGATAAATTTTTCCGTCATATCGGCCCAGAAGCTGAGCATATCGCGTGCGGCCGTCGCTATCCGTTGGGGTGTTGGCAAAGGCCAGTCCGCTCGATCGGGAAAGCTCAAGAAAGGGAAGAGAAACTTTATCGTAGGATTCAAGCTTTTCAGGGTCGTCCTTAGACGGAGGAAAGGCAAAACGTTCCAACAAGAGTTCCTTTTCCCCATCTTTTTCATAGCTTCGCGCCGAGCCCTTTTCAAAAAAATAGGCCATGATCATTTGTTCTTTTAATTGGCCTGACTGATAAACGAGAGCATCATCCCCTTTGGGATCTGAAGTATTCTTATTTTCAAATAAAATATCAAAGCCAACCACCGCCGGGCGGAAAGGGGTCTGACGCAGAATATTGATGAGCGCTGCGTGACGGTCGCGCGGCCAGGGCCAGCGGCCGAACACATCGAGGCTGGGTTCATCGATCCCCACAAGAGTAATTTCTTGCGGGAAGGGCTTCTCCCCGCGGACTTGAAAGCGTAAATCCAGAAAAAGATTTTCAAAAGGATCCAGCCAGCGCTGGGAGGCGACACCGGACATCACAAGGAGAAGGAAGAGCCCCACAAGAACTTCATAAATGCGGCGCCGGTCGGTACAAATATCCGCAAGCTTTTTAAATAAGGATGCGGGGGTGAATTCTACTTTTTTTGGGTCTTCTTTGAGAGGTTTGGATAAAGGGGCTGCAGCTTCAGACTGAGACTCAGGCTCTTCATGAATTTCTTCATGAGTCTCTTCCGATTTTATTTCCTGTTTCTGATTAAGTTCTTCTTCCACTTAACTCAATAATTTCTCTTAGCAATTACTTCCTTCTGAATCGTTAGTATTGTGGGCGCAAACATCATAAATGAAGAAATTATCTTCCGATGTTGGCCCTGACACCTGGAGCGGAGGAGCGCCATTGCTTGTCGCATTGGGGTCATCCAAAATTTTATCGTAAGTCGCATTGACAAAGGTATGGGTCGGGTCGGCAAAATAGCGAACGCCGCTAATTCTTTCATCATCCACGTCCGCATCGAATTCGCCTAAAACCGCGGCGCCGCGCAAAATTTCTGCGACTTGCTGCGTCAAGAGCTGGTTTTTTTCCGTGGCGGTAAGATCCTGTTCCAGATAATACAGGACAGAAAAATAATAGGGATTTTGATAGGAAAGTGCAGCGTCATAAATGTAGGCCGCATCCCCATAAAGGTATTCCTGGGCCAATTCATTCAAATTCAGACCCTCAAGGTAAGCAACGGGATCGATATACTCCCCGCCCACATAATTTTCAAAGGCACCTCCTTCATAATCCCCAAAGGTGCCTGTATATTGGCCGGTACCATCTCCTAGGAAAGTACCAAATTCGCCACCCATCATAGGACCCATCATAGGCATGGGACCCATTTCAGTGTAGGTTGCGCCTCCAATAAACCCTGTGGGGTTAAAGTCCGGGTGTTCCATCATGGTGGTAAATCCCTGTGTAAAGTTCGTGGCTAACTGCTCCGCTTTTTCCGGCTCAAAACCCAAATTATCAAAGAATCCTGCAAAATCAAAATGCTCCATTTGAGGCATGGCCCCTTCTTGCAGGGGATCGTGATTAAATCCGTCTCCTACGGCAAAAAATTGCATAAGGCTATCCATATGAACCGCGGGAGGCTGATCGACTGGGCCCGGTCCCATGGGAGGCTGAGGTCCATTCTCTCCAAAAGCAGGGGCTTGAAAAGCCGGGCCATTGAGCATAAAGGTATTGTTGGGTCCTGTAGGCGCCGGCCCATTGCCCAATGGAAGATTAGCTGCGCCAAGTTTCTGAGCCCCTTTATCACCGAAAAATTTTTGATTTTCTCCCTGTCCTTGATTACTTTCAGAATCTTCGCCTTCCTCGGCATTTTCATTTTGATTAAAGGCCGTGGGTAAAGATGAACCTTCCGGACTTTGAAAATCTTCAGGCGGTATTAAGGCATCCACTGCGTGATCAATCATGGCCTCCGTTTTTGTATCCGCCGCTTGCTCCGAATGAAGCGATAAAGGACCCGAGGCTTGATCTCCTTCTGAATTCGGACCACCGCCAGAACCATCATTAGGCGGATTGCCGCCGAAGTTCTTATTGTCATCACCTTCAGCTTCAGGCGCTTGATCTTCTGCGGGTTTGTCGCCTTCTAAATTTTGATTTTGAGATTCCGCAGGAGCCTCAAAACCTAATGCCTCAAGACCCTGTTGTTGTAAATTAGAATCGATATTTTCCGATAAATTTCCTAATCCCTGATCCATAAGATTTTGAATCTCAGGCGTGATTTCCCCAAGACCTCCAGGGCCCAACATCATTCCTTCGGGCACCAGCGTGCCATTGACATCCACGGCGTGATTAGCCGCATCGCCTTGATCGTTGGTCGCAAAAATATTGTCCATCGCGATAAACTCGGTGCCGCGTACGGCAGCCACAGCGGTGGGAGTTGAAATTTGATATTTACCCGCTTCTCCGAGGCCATCTAAGGCGCTAAAAATGGTCCCGTCTTCCATATAAAGATCCGTGGGTTCAATGGAACGGAATTCTGCCTTCGTCTTTTCGTCAATGCGAACTATGTTGAGAAAGAATTCATCGTAGGCAAATTCCAGTGAACTTTTTTCTCCCGTAAGGATTTGATCGCCAGCCTCCAGGAGCAGGCCCTTTTCGGCTTTTTTCCATTCGCCGTCACCGTTTTTAAGAAGCCGAACATCTCCTTTGACTTCAAAAATCACGGCTTGATGGTCTGTAAGTGAATCTTTTTTAACGGAAAGATTCTTGGCATTATGACCGAGATCCGCCGCTTTGGCGTTCGCTGATAATCCGGGAAGCTGTCCCTGGACAGACTCTGCCTGCGCGCGAAGTTGAGGCGCGGGAATTCCCATAAAGAAAATCATAAAAACTGCGGTTAGGATTCTTAAAAGTGCTTTCGATTTTGAGTTCATTTTTTTCTCCTTATTTCAATTTTTATTTCTCAGTCTCTAACAAGGATAAGAATGCCCATATTCATCCGTGCATGTTCCTCCCGCTGGCGGAGGGGTATAAGTGGTATATTGAGCTGTGTCCTGCGAACTGTAATAAGTATCCGGCGGCGGAATATAAGAATCCGGTGGAGGCATGTACGTGTCCGTCGGTGGAGGCACATAGGCCATATTCGGATCATAAGTGGCGTAAGCGCCTGTCATGGTTGCCGGATCATAATAACTTGTGGCGGCTCCTGCCGTCATCGCCGGATCATAGCCAGGCATGGGCACGCCAGCCGGCATGGCAGCGTACATCGACGGATCATGCGGCATATTCGCATACGAGTCCGGAGTCTGAGCCAACGTAGGGTCGTAGCCCGCAAGAGGCCCCGTCGTTGCTGAAAAATTCCCAAAATTTGCTGTATACGTTTCGGACGGATTCGCGGGATCGTGATACATCATAGGAAGCATCATCGGGGCAACCAAATCCTGATCGGGAGAATACAAAGCTTGATCGATAAAGGCATCCGGAGCTCCCATGTTTCTAAAGTCTCCTCCGGATCCTCCCTGTAAGTTAGAATCCATCGGGCTTCCGGGTCCATTGTCTCCCGGGGGATTGCCGTCATAAACTGTCTTTCTTTCATCGGAGCCCGTCAAGGCGGGCATTTCCTCGGGACGATTTTCTTTCATTAACTGAAAACCGCCTTCGCGAAAGCCCTGATAATTTTCTTGCACGTGATTCATAGTGGTCATGGCAAAGGAACCAATTTCAGGCCGCACGGCCTCGATCTTGGGAGCATCCCCTCCGAAGGCAAGTTGTTCTCCTTCTTGAATCACAAAGTTTTGTCCTTCGAAAATAACTTCCACGGAGCTTTGATATTCCCGGCTGTCCGGAACCACGGCGACATCCACAAAGGCACCATTTTCAGCGGTTGTATACAAATGAGTGCCTCGGACGGCTGCAACCGCCGTGGGGGTTGAAATGGAATATTTATTTCCGCCAAGGCCGTCGAGCGCACTAAAAATGGTCCCGTCTTCCATATAAAGATCCGTGGGTTCAATGGAACGGAATTCGGCTTTTGTCTTTTGGTCGATTTTTGCAATGTTGAGGAAAAATTCATCGTAGGAAAATTCAATAAAACTGTTTTCACCAGTCAATAGTTGATCTCCGGTTTCAAGAATCATTTCTTTTTTTGCGGATTTCCATTCTTCGGTATTTGCTTTAAGAATTTTGACATCCCCTTCCACGCGAATCACGATCGCCCTTTGGTCCCTCAGCGTATCCGATTTTGAGGATTCGGTATCAGCAATTCCGCTTTGGGCATGCTCCGCTCTTGCGGCCTGAAGCAAGGCCTGCGCCTTAGCCTCAGGACTGAGCGACTGGATTTGGGCATAAGAAAATCCCGAAGGAAAAATTAAGCCTGTAAGAAAAATTGCCAGAGCACCATTTTTAATCTTTGCAGATAAAGTTTTCATAGCTTCTCCCTTTCCAACGTTTTGGGCACACAGCAAATTGCTTGTCCTTACGCCCAATAATATGGAATAGCTAAATTCAAGTCCCAAAATGGGATCCTAGAATTCCTAAGTTAAAGGATATCTAAGGATTTAGCGGTTACAAGGGAATGATAGTATATGCTAGTTAATGCTATAACTAAATCCCGGTTCCAGGTTGCCGGCTTTAGTCTGGAACCAGTAGGGTTTGCTAGTACTTGTAGGTGAGAGTACTGCCGAATTGATGTTTGCGGTATTGATACTGATTGTGCTCGGCGTTGGTAATATCCCGAGTGTAATAGAGATTGAGCGTCAAGTATTTACCCAGGGGGCGGGAAAGTTGTGCCGTGTAGAGGAATTGTTCATCGCGTCGGCCCGGCGTTAACGTGGTAGAGCGGCTAAATTTTGGATAATAGGAATCCTTGAATTTAAAGGTCAATTCTCCTTCAACTTTTTCAATGAGGGGGAAATGCAGAGCGGTATTAATTCCGTGCACATCCTTGATGTAATTAACACCCTCGGTACTCCCCCTTTCATAATCGTAATTTAAATTCATATAAAAGTTTCTTTTGTCATTGAAATACAGGGCATTGGAAAAACTGAGCGCTTGGGTAAAACCGTCGCGGCGTTGAAAATCCGGTGCCAGGCCATCGTTATCATATTCGGAATAACCGAAACGATAAGTCAGCGTGTTCCTCAACCGCTTATGGGGAATATAAATGAAGCTTGCAGACAGACTGTTTGAAAAAACATAGAACGTGTTTTTTAAAAGTGTTTCCGTTACCCCTTCTCGAATATTAAGAAAGGCCGGTTTTTTAAAAAGGGTTAGGGTGTAAAGCCCTGAAATGCCGCCTCCAAAGGTATAGGTTTGCAAATTCGGAAAATCAGTATAGAGCGTTTGGGCATAAAGTCCGTCCCCCGTAAAAGTCCATTTTCTCTTTTGATGGAGCCGATACGTTCCGGTGACGGTGGTGGAAAATTTGAAAGAATTTTGATCACCCGCTGTAGCAAAGGCCGGGTCTTCGGCCTTATAGGTGGCATTAGTATCGTATTCAATACCTTGACTGATATTGATACCCAATCGCTTGGCTGGACCGGCCGCCTGACCCAAGGTCTGAAAAATGGCCCGCTGAGCGCGGATTTTATAACTGGTTTCATCATGGGCAATCACCCATTGGAATTCCTTTCGGGCCTCTTCCATTTTCTTCATTTCAAGATGGGTCTGCCCCAAATAAAAATGAAGGGCCACATTTTCGGGCGCGAGCTTTAAGGCATCCTGCAAGGCTCCAAGCGATTCCTCTTTTTTCCCCAACCGGAGCAGCGCAATCGCGCGGAAGCGACGAACGAGAATATCGTCGGGATATTGAGCCAAAAGCCCTTCAAAACCCTTCAACGCCTCCTCGTATTTACCGTGGGCAAAATCCTGCGCGGGCTTGGATTTCATAAAATCCTGTATCGCGAGCCTGCGGCCCGCGTCTGCGGAAGGGAGCGACGTAAGCTGATTGATTTCCTCGATTTTTTTTTGCGCGTATTTTCCAAACGAACCCTCTTTATCTTTAGAAACGAGCGTTTCAAATTCTTTACGAGCCTTGTCAAGCTCCGCCTGCTTCACATAAATATCCCCAAGAAGCTGGCGGCTAATCAAATCGTCGGGGTCAATGCGAAGTGCCTCAATGAGTTTCTGAACCGCCTCGTCCCAGCGGCGGAGCGCGTCATAGAGGGAGGCGATGTAACGTTTGATCACAACACTTTTTGGATATTGCGATTCGAGTTTCTGGAATTCCTGAAGGGATTGTAAATATTGCTTAGTCACATAAAGTTTTGCAGCTTCGGTTTTGGAGAGCTCTTCGAGAGTGATGTCTTGATCCTCCGCCAAAGAGGAGGAAGCGAAAAGACAAAGCAAAACAGCCAGAAATAAAAAAACTCCGGCGTTTTTAAATTTTGGGGCTGCTTCCTCAGATATTTTATTCATTCACGGATGGATTGTAACCAGTGTCTGTGATATGCCGCTCCAAAGATCTCTGTTGCTCTTTGAGTTTCTCCTCGCGTAAATCACTAAGCGCGTCTTGGGCATTCACAGCTTCTTCGTCGGCCTCCACTCCCAATTGAGTATCGACTTCGGAATCCGGAGCTTGAGACCGGAACGGGATGCAAGAAGATAGAAGCAGCGTGCTGAAAATGGCAACTAGGATAGATCGCATCATTACCTCCCTGAAGGCTAAAACGGCCTTATGATAGGGGATGCCTTCTTAAGAATCAACTTCAAAAAGGAGGAGGTGGGAATTAGCGCCGACAACTTGGTACCGAGAGACCAAAAAGCAGGCCGTAGGCGGCGAAAAGCAAAAGGAAAAGAAGCGGGACATGAAAGAGTAGCGAGAGCATCAAATGAAACAAAATCCCGGCTGCGATTCCCCATCGAGACCAGCGCGGAATCCATAAGAGCACGGGAAGTATGAATTCAAAGCTGACGATTAGAATTCCAAGCAAATAACATAATTCGGGCCGGAAGCTGAAAAGCCCCTTGAGGGCCTCCCCTCGCATCACACTTTGATCCGGATAGTGCATGAGATAATGAAGAGGGTTTTCCCGCATCCAATTTCCGGGAATGATTTTATTCAATGCTGCATACATATAGATGAAGGTAAATTGCAGCCTCAAAAGCCGCCTCAACAAAAGGGGGTGTGAGGCAAACCCACAAAACGGCACAAGCGTTACCAAAAGCATGTCCCAGGCCAGCGTTTTCAGATAAAACGCGTTTCGCGCATAAAAAAAATAGGCACAAAGCGTCAAAGCGAAAGCGCTGATTTGGGTTTTGAATCCCATCAAAAATCCAAACCAAAATATCATCATCAACATCAAAAGGCTTATAAGAAGCAGGTCTGGGCTCTGATCCGCAAGGGCAAGAAGCCAACCCGGGAAAAAATCATGTTCCTGAAACCGGAAGGAGCCTGCAAGATAGTTCTCTTTAAAAAATAAAAAGGAGGGGAGCATATGAAACGCGAAACAAAAGGCAATCGCGACGCGGAAAGGCGTCAGATCAAAGCCTACCGGTACCGGGTTCCCTAATTGCGGGAACCGGGTACCTTTTGGGTTTCGATTTTTTGTTATCTTGAACATATAAAGGAGGGTGGAAAATATTGCTTTTCACTGCGCTCAGGAACAAGCTGAGTATAGCCGGATTTCATGACCGCAAAGGATTGGTATTCCGGAAGCTGCCGTTTCAGATATTCACAAAAGGACTTTTGGGCTTCAGGCTCAAGGATCTTTCCGATTGTGTTACGCCGGAAGAAATCTGCCTTTAAAAAGGCGAGTTTAAAAATTTTTTCTGCAGGAATTCGTTCGGGCTTTCCCCCTTCCTCCTTTTGCCCATACACCTCGGCCGTCATCCAAAAATTGCCAATACTGTAATACATGGTCCAACCGTTGGAGGGAAAAAAGAGAGGGGTTTTGGGCAAATCGCGTTTGAGCCAATGCGTGAGATAAAGTGGCCGGAGCGCCTCATAATGGAAAAGAGCGAACCAGCCCATGACAAATACCGAAATTACAATTTCCCTGGCGCGTTTCATCGGCTACAATCTTACAAGAGGCTCCCTCATGCACAAAGAGCATTTTAATCATCAGATAAATGACAGAGAGGTTTTCTTGTATTGTCTTGCGGCACCGCTCAGGCCACAAATTAAACATCGGTTTGAGTGGCCTTCGCTGCGCGGAGCCTCCGCTGATTTCATTGCCATAGAAATCAGCGACTCCGAGCTGCCTTCAGACAACGCAAGAAAACCTCCGGTTCTTGAATCAAAAACGCTAGTCAAAAAAAGCGCTAATCCTCAACGAGTGACTTCGCGCAGGATGCGTGAAAGTCTTGGGCAATATCGGCGAGGGGAAAACCTGAGCCCGTCGATACAAAGGGCGGGAATCAGGTGGGGCCCCCGCCGAATTGCCCTTAGACCTTTCCGCATCCGGAGCGCAGGAGCGAGTGGGATTAGCGCTTTAGTGATTTTTTTAATCGGCATTCTATCTTTCTCGAAACCAATTTGGGCGGAAAGCGGAAGCGAGTCGCTTTATGTGGGAACGGCAAAGGCGGAAATTACGCCCGCGGTGGGAACACCGCTGGCAGGATTCGGAAAACGCAAGGGCAGGCCCTCCACCGGAATTCATGATCCCCTCTTTGCACGGGCACTTGCCCTTTCAAAAGGGGAAAAGCAATTTGTCTTTGTTTCTGCGGATCTTGTTCTCATTGACGAAAAACTGAGAAAGGCCGTCCTTAAAAAAATCCGCACCAAAAAATCATTTCGGGAGGAAGGGCTTGTGCTTTTTGCGACCCACACCCACTCCGGCGCCGGCGCCCTTGGAGGCCGGTTTTGGGAACGTTTTATTATGGGGAAAGCTCGCAAAGAAGTTTTCGAATTTGTTTCCAACAGCATGGCGCGGGCTGCGCTTGATGCACTCGATGAAAAAATCCCCGTCAGCGCTCAATACGGCGAATCGGATATCCGGGATCTGGTTGAAAACCGAATGGACGCCCGTTTGGATATCCCGGACAAGATGCGCGTACTGCGCTTCCAAGCTGCGGGGGACACTCCTGTGGGATTTCTTGTGATGATGGCCGCCCACCCCACCCTGCTTCCGGCATCGAACATGGAATTTTCCGCTGACTTTCCGGGCGCCTTGAGCGGAAAGCTTGAGAAAAAATTTCCAGGGGCCGTGGCCCTATTCGCCAACGGGGCCGCAGCCGACCTTCGTCCCCATTTTGAGGGATTCGAAAATCGATTTGAAAAAATGGACGCCTACGGTTTCCGGCTTTCCCAAGAAATTGAATTCATGAAATTTTCAGGGATTTCCTTGAGCGGCCCCTGGCGGGGACAAATAGAAAAGGTTAAACTCCCTCGAACCAAAATCCGCGCGGGATTCTTGCGTATCCCCTCCCTCCTGGGCAATCGATTTTTTCCGAGAAAATCTTATTTTCAAGAAATCAGGCTCGGTCCTTTTCTCTTTCTTGCCTTTCCCGGCGAACTCCACTCCGAAACGGGCCTCGAAATCGAGAATCGGATGCGCGCTAAATTTTTTCAACCTTTTGTGATTGGTTTTGCCAACGATTATATCGGTTATGTGGTCCCCCGGCGGCACTGGAAAAATCGGGATCATTACGAATCCACTGTTAGTTTTTTTGGGCCTCAAATGGACTATTTTGTACAAAGGACCTTTGATCGGATTTTAGAAAAGTTAGTGGCGCCTGAAGAAAAGGTCTTTATCCAGCCGGCTGGAGAATTGCTCTCTCGCGAAGGCCTCCCGGTTTTAAAACTCAGGGGAGATCCTTATCACGTGGGTTTTGAAGAAGGCCGTCTTTTGGGGCCTCAAATCAAACAAGGGGTGGATGATATTTTCCGCTATTTTCGTAAGGAGCTGCGTTATCTTCCTTTCATGAACCGCCTCATCATTCGTTGGATTTCAGGACGCGCCTGGAAAAAAATGGAGCCCTTTATCGCTTACGATGAATACCTTCACATGAAGGGAATCGCGGATGGGGCGGGAATCTCCTTCGGAAAAATCAAACGCATTCATGCCCTGCCGGAACTTTATCCCACATTTTGCTCCAACGGTGCCTATTGGGGCGCCGCCACCGAGGACGGGAGTCTCATCGCGATTCGAAATCTCGACTGGAATCGCAAAATGGGAATTCATGAGCATGCTGCAGTGAAATTTATCCATATTCCGGGAAGGAAGGCTTATGTCAATATTGGCTATTATGGATTTTCCGGCGTGCTCTCGGGAATCAATGAAAAGGGAATTTCTGTCGGGCAAATTGGCGCGACTTCCGCGGATGAAACCATGTCAGGCGTTCCCATGCCCTTTGCGCTTAAACGGATTTTAGAAACGGCGGGGGATATTGAAGAAGGCCTCCAACTTTTAAAAAATATTGACCGCACGCGAGGCTATCATTACGTCATCGCGGACGCCCTTAGAAAAAAAGCCATCTCCATTGAGACCACAAAAAATCATCTCGCTTGGTTTTCGGATTCCGACGAAAGAGAAAAAATGGCGCCCTACGCCCTCGTCCTGGAAAATGCAGTTTTCCGCGGCGATACGGCGCTGGATCCTGGGATTCGGGACTTGCAATGGGCCTCTAAAGGAAATCCCAAAAAAAAGGGCCTTGAAATTCCAGCGGGAAGCGCCTATGAAATCCGCTATTTAAAGCAGGGACGGCTGGTTGAGGACCATTACGGAAAATTAAATCCCGAGATTGCAAAGACGATTGCCCGCGAAATCGCACCCTCCTCCAATATTCAAAGTGTGATTTACGCCTTCCCAGATTTCTGGGTGGCCAACGCCGAAGGGAATCAAAAGGCCGCGGAAAGCCGTTATATCAAATTCAATTGGAACGAATTCTAACAAAACCTACCGGTTCCAGGTTGCCATCGGCAACCTGGAACCGGTAGGTTTTGTTAGTTTTGGAGGTGCTTTTTGAGGGCTGAGAATGACTGCGTTTGTAAATAAGGAAATACGAAAATACCGCCATAATGACCAAAGGGTAAAAGCCTGAGTCTGGGTTTGCCCATGTCATGCCAAAGTTTCCAAGACCGGCCGGCGCCCACCACCCGGTCAAAGAGCGCGATATAAATTTCCACGCGATCGCGCTTAATGGCGCCCGCTAAACGAATAGGATCGGTTTTGAGAACGCGCTTTAAATCCAGAAAAATTTTCGCGTCCGACCATCCGTATTTTTCCTTTACATGTTTCATGATTTTGACGCAAGCCGAATCCGGACAATGCATCATAACTTCCGGCAGCGGGGCCGCCGGCATGGCCAGTACATGATATTGAATACGCGGCTCTACCGCCGCTAACACCGAATGAAGAATCGCACCGTAACTGATTCCAAAGGCCCCGAGCCGTTCGGAATCCACTTCAGGCTGTTTTTCAAGCCAATCAACGGCTTGACGCAAACGAATAATAGAGCTACGCATGTAATCTTCCATTTGTTGAATATCTTCGCGCCCGTCGTCCCAAAGTAAGCGCTTACGGTGAACCAGTGCGGCCACGTAGCCGCGTCCCGCATAATAATTGCAAAACCGATCCACCACCATGTTCCCCCCTAAAATCGGGGAGACAAGAATGGCGGGACGTTTTTCCCCGGATTTGATTTTTTTAGGAACATAAAGGTCCACACGGTTCAAGTACCTTAACTTTTGATCTTTCGCGGTTTTTTGATCGGTTTTCGCGAGCTCCTCGGTATTCCGTTTAAAGGCCTCCGGACTTTCCAGCGCAATATCTTGAGGAAGACTGAAAGGAAATTCATAGGTCTTGATCACATAACTTCCGCCGTCCTGCGTTTGAATCAAGGTGCTCGTAAAATCCGAGGTGGGATAATCATAATAGTGCCGATAAAATTCCGGAAGCGGGGCGGGCATTTTGGAAACCAGGGGGTGGTAGGCAGCGCAACCAGAGAAAAAAAGAGCGCCGGCGCATAAGGTCCCAAGGACACAAGTTAAAATCCTTTTTACTTGTTCTCTTGTGACTTGTGACTTTGTCGCCTTGTGACTTTTATTCCACATAAATCGGATTGGAGATAATCCAGGGTTTGTCTTTTTTATACACTTCCACGCGGTAGGCACCCGGTTTTTCTACGGAATGTGTCAGTGCGCGTCCCTCGGCTTGCGCAATGATTTCTCCTCGATGAAGGAGCCGAAGCTCCCCGTCTTGAGGCACGGAAACCAAAAACCTGACGGTGGCCGGTTCTCCACGGGAGCCAGGCACCTCTTCTCCCATCGAAAATTCCTTTCCCCCTGCCTCTGCCCTGAACTGAAAATCACGGGCCTCGCCGCGCGTTTCAAAGGCAAAAAAACTTCTCCCTTCGCCAAGCGCCTCAAGCAGGGCCCGTTCCTCAAAGACCTCTGAGAAGACATAATGATTCACCGACTGAAATTGAAGGATGTAACTTTCCGGAGCAATCCCCAGCCATTTCCAGTGAAGGTGGGCGTCATTGGCCGCAAAGGCCGATACCTTCTCGGTCATAAGAAGCTCGTCCCATTTCTGGCGCCAGGAGGGATTAATTTTCTGATAATGCTTGAGAAACATTTTGGGCGTGAAGAGCATCGCCTTAAGCGTGAGCGTCAATTTATTTTCCGGATAAAATGTATGCGCGAAATTATAAACCTCAAGCCCGTCAAAGCCCTGAATTTCCCAATTCGTCCACGGCCGTCTTTGACAAATTGGATGCGCCAACACCAAATATCCTCCCTTTTGATGAATCCAGTCAATCAAATCTTGAGAGTTCATACCTTTCGGTGGGGGCTCCGAAATGCCGAAGGCCGTCATGTGGCCGTCCGGCGCGGAGATTTCAATGCCCGTGATCAAAAGGGGCTGCTTCGGTCGGCCTCCCTCCGCCGGCCACTTCATCAATTCGTAGGCCTCTTTGGCACGCATGTTGTTGTGATCGGTGAGGAGCACAAAATCGAGTTTCGATTTTTCACCCGTTTTAAGAACTTGCCTCAGAGAGGCCTTGGAATCCGAGGAAAATTCGCTGTGAATGTGATAAACCCCGCGAAAAGGAGACTCGGCGCCAGCCGGGGCTTTCACCGAATACGAGGGACGGCGAATAAGAAATGCGCAGCCGTTAAAGAATAGAGGGCAGACGACAGAAAACAGAAGACAGAAAAGGTGAATCCAAGAGATCGATTGACTCAGTCCTCTGTCCTCTTTCATCCAAAATAGGCCATTTTTAAGATGAGGGCCGTAAGGTCCGGAAGCGAGGCGTGGCGGGAACTTTTGTCCACCACGGCCGGTCTTCCATATTTTCGGATTTCCGCCATTTCCGCGCCGGAAATCGGATCGAAAAAAATAATGGTGGGAAGCATGAGTTGCTGGCCGCGGATTCTCCGGTAAAGTTCACGGCCGTCCATTTCCGGCATTTTCACATCCATGACCAGCACATCGGGTTTTCGCCGTAAAATGGATTCCAGGCCTTTTTTTCCGTTTTCCGCAGTGGCAATCTCAAAGGCCGGATGCGTCCTCCCCTCGAGAAAATCACGGATCATGGCTCCGATTTCCGGGTCGTCATCGACGACAAGCAAATACAATTTCTCCGGCATGGGAAGTTCACGGATCATCCGTTTTTGAAATTCCAAAAACGCGGGCGGCTCTTCAAAGGCCATATCGGCTTCCAAAGAAGAGGGGTTCGCATTTTTTACAGCCCCAATCGCCGTAAAACGAAGCTCGGATCGCGTCTGTCGATGGACCCGGACCTTCTGTAAAAATGCCGGGGAAACGAGCGCGTGATTAAAAAACACAAGGTCGGGATGAAGACGGTCTAAAATTTCTCCGGCGAGGGCGGCGTCCTCCGTGACTTTTAATTCCGAGGGTGTGTCCTCAAAAAATTCCTCAAGGAATTTTGGCCACCGGCTTGCTTTCTTCTCCAAAATCAAAATGCGGCGCTTCGGCATTGGGATAATCTTATCGAATCAGAAGAAGAAAAGCAAACGAAGCAAACGGTTCCAGGTTACCGCCGGCAACCTGGAACCGGCAGGGGTTTACGCGGCGCGGCTTGTGGCCTGGAACGCAGTCACGAGATGAGCAGGTGCTAAGAGGGGAAGAAAAGCGAAAGCGCTTTGCACTAGGAGTCTTATACAAATTAGGCAGAGGTTTCGGCAAGACGAGAATTTAAAAATTGAGCCATCCAGCCCGTGAAGGCGCGTTCCAACCCAAACGGGACCCAAATAGGAGAAAGACCTTTTGCGTTATTCCGCATTCCTAAAAATTGATCTGGCACTTCGCGAATGACACTGGCCGGAAGATGATGTCCTACCAAATAGGAAAAGGCACGGCGGGCATTGATGCCATTCGGCACAATACCCGCAAATCCGGTTTCCGCCGATGCACTTTTATATTGATCCGCCACGGCTTCCGAAAAGCCGGATGGAAAAAGAAGGACAGGGACATGCCCTGGAAATCGACTTAGAATTCGTTTGAGTTCAGCAAGATTGGGAATCGCAGTGGCGATGCGGAAGCTCTCCGCAAAGGCGAGTTTAGAGTACCCGTCCCATGCTGAGGATTGACTCATGGTGGAATCCAATACAACCACGCGGCTGCCTTCTGCAAGTTCCATAGCCTTGAAATCCTCAGTATTCAACTGAGGAAACCGGCCATTGATGTTCATGATAACGACAATGCGGGGTGTTTGGGAAGATGTCGCCTCGGTCAAAAGCAGTCGGTACCGGGTCCCCGAAGTAGGGGGACCCGGTACCTTTAGCAGTTGCTCTTCAAAGAAATCGCGGAACCTGATCAATTCCGGAGACACAAACCTAAATGCCGCAAGTTCCGCAACGACCATGTCCGATTCCCGAAGCTTGGAGCGGAACCCTTGCAATTTTTTTTCCCATTTTTCGATCTTTCGTTCCTGCGAGCGCGTTTCGGAACGGGTCTTGCCATTCGCAAGACGTTCGAGTTCAGAATAAGTATCTAACAAATCGTCGAGGATCGTGCTCTGGATTTTATTTTCAGTGGCTTCCCAGGCACGGCTTAAATGGATAATGGTTTGATCTAAAATCTCTAGCAAATGATGCGGTTCACTATAATTTCCGAAACTCGAGGCCTTTTTTTCCAAAACCTGAATGAATGCAATCGAAGAGGCATCCGAGTCGAGCTGGTGCTCATAGGCCTGAAGCCGAAGAGCCAAGGAGCGAACCGGCTCAAGAAAAGCGGGGGGTACAGGTTGAGGAGCAGATTGGACGGAGGGGCTTCCCGATGAAATACCACCTCGACGAACAAGAGCGGCAAGCTTATCGATGTCAACGACAGCTTGAGCATAACCGGCTTCATTGTCATACCCCAAGGCAATAGTCACCGCCGCTCCTTCCTCACCTGTTTCTATTCGAGTAAATTGAGGAAGAAAAATCGAAGCTGTTCGGTTTCCTACAATTTGAGCAGTCGATGAGGCATGAGGATCAAACGACAAAATCCCTTTTAGCGCAGGGGTTTTGGCCAAGGCCTCAAAATGTCGGTTAATGGAATCTGCTGTGGGATAAACACCCGCCTTGGACCGGACCAAGGCGTGGACAAAGACAATCGACCCACCATAATTTCCATCTCGGTGTGAAACTCCCCCGAGGCTTCCTTTGAAGCTGGGCCAAACTTCAGCAAGTACTTTATTGGCTCCCGTACTTTCTAACACAGCAGCCATTTTCGGATCATTGGCAGTGCGCAAAGATTTCCCCGCCGAAGGAGCTCCATAGAGTTCACCTTGACTCGGCGTCATGCTATGGTGAGTGACAAAGCGAATATACTCGACTTGTTGTTCAGAGGTCTGGAGAAATCGGTCCAATTCGATTAAGGCACGGCCAAGCGCGGTGGTTGTGCACGACGCATCGGAACAAAAAAGTGTTTTAGAAGGTTCGGATTCAACTAAATGAACCAGTTTATCTTCGTTGACTCCACGCACAATCGTAACATCCACCTCCCCTTTAGCCGGCGAAGTGAAGTGAACAAGTTTTAAGTTTTTACCATCTTTGAACGCATTATAATAGTTGTCATTTTTATCGAGCGCAAAACCTGAAGCATTAAAAATCACCTCGACTTGGTCAATCTTCTTATCTCCCAATGTTTCACGAATGCGCCTTTCAAAGGCATCGCCGACTTCATCCTTCCTTTGTTGGATATGGTAATAAGAGATTAAAATCGTCTTGCCGTAAGAATCGGCCAAATATTCCCCTGTTTTCTTGTTTCGCAAGCGGAGCTTGTCTTTATTTTCCCCGGTCCCTTTTTCAAGTTCATAAATCTCATCGCCTCGAACGGTATGCATAGGTCCTTGCGAAAGGTCTTCACGAAATTGCAGTAAAAAAGTGTCAAGGTCTTGAACTCCCAGATAGAAGACGGGCACATAATTCGGATCACTGGTCAGTAATTGGTGAAGCTGTTTGCCGATTCGACCGCGCGCTCCAATAATGGCAAAGCGAATCTCGTCTCCTTCCTTCACTTGTTTAGCAATTCTCGTTGTAGTATTCGCGGGGATCGTGCCTCCAGAAAATTTTTCTTGCTGCTCTTGGGTCTGGTTTTCTTTAATCAAACGATTGAGCGCCGCTGCATAACCCGCATCACTAAAATGAAAATAGAGCTCCACCTGTCCGTTTTCACGGATGTCCGTGGCTTGACTATCAAAAACGACAACTTGAGAATCCCGAATCACGAGCAGAGAGCTCAAATGCTCCTCGTCGGCGTAACGCAGGATATCGGGAGTTTCCTGCGCTGCTTTTTCAAAATGCTGGTTCACGCTTTGATAAATAAGCTTCTGTCTTTTCGACTCCTTTTCCTTATCCGTCAGATGTTTGTCGGACTTAATAGCTTTAAGTTCTTTGGCCACTGCTTTAAAACGGGAATCCTGCTTTGGAATGAGGGACAACAGGGCACTTCCAGCTCCCTTAGCGATGTCATATTCGAGCAGGCTTGATTTGCGAAAATTGATTTTTCCCGAATCGCCGGTGATCGGCCGAGCGCCGAGTAAACCGCTGACAAAATCGAAATCGCCATTAAACTTCTTTTCCACGACACGAAGAATGTGGGCTGAGGCAAGCGTCAAAGGAGAAACCAAGGCATGATAAGAAGCATCGGGATCCTCTGTAGGGTCTTCATCACCTCGAAAATCAATGACGTGTTTAAGCTCGGCCTCTTTTTGGAGTTCTCTGAGTCGCGCTGCCCGAAAGCCAGGGTTCTCGTCGGTAAGATTCATATTACTTAGATCGATTAGAACTTCGGTTTGAAATCGCCGCAACGTCGCGGACTCGGGAACCTGTTCATGAATTCTGATTTCATGACCATTAATTTCCAGGACGGCCTGACCGTTTTCTTCTTTCAAGTTCAAAGAGGACGCCGGGAACCGGCCGTGAAAAGGATTATGAAGAGAGGAGAAAAAACGTTCCACACTTTCAACACCGTAAAGGTCGGTCAAAGAGATATTCGGATTGCCGATGAGACCTCGCAAATAGGCATCGAAAATTCGATTGTGCACTGTATTCACTGCCACTTCCAGAGAATCATCAAAATTGGATTCCAGAATATCCGAAACTATTCCCTTTTTATTAATCCGGTATGCCCCAAGACTAATCGCCACCCGCGCCGGGAATGAAAGGGGGCGAACCTCCGAGCGGCCGTTTCCATTGCCATTTGCTGGCAAAGGAGTGGTCACAGCATAATCAAAAGGCAGTTCTCCCCATAGGACCTGACCGCTTGTCTCACTCTTTGACGGCGAATACCCATCGATGCTAATAATAGGACTATTTATACCAAAATCGATTTTCTTACCCCCTAACGTCGCATCCTTATCCTCGGAAGCAAAAACAATGTCGACCTGGCTCACATACGCGAGCCCCAGGCGCCCTGCAACCAAACTGGCATGAGTGCTGATTCCCACTTTCGAGTTAATGAGGCCTTTGACATTTTCTAGATATAATTTCTCTGCCGCGTCTTGATCGGTGACGTAGTCAAAGGCAAGGATAATGTCCAACGTTTCCTCTCCATGATCATTCATCCATTTCCTTAACTTATTCACTTCAGACCTGAGCTCTAGACCTGTCATATTTCGAGCATCCAGCAATCTTCCTACCGCTGCGTTAGGCGACACGGGGACGCCTTGACTGGCGACCTTGGCAACGCTTCCTTCCGGCAGTTTATCAAGTCGAATGGTTTTCTTAATTCCGTGTCCCGTATTGACTAAAGCGCGGGTTTGAAGAACCCAATTTTTCCCCTGCTCTCTTGTGATTTCTATATCCTGAGGAACTTTTCCTAATCTTTGAATGGCTCGGGCAATGTCCGTAATTTCATCAAAAAATTCAGAATGAACCACTTCGATGCTATTTTCTCCATGAAGCTTGTTAAGGGGTTGAAAAATCCCTACCAACCCTCCCACCACATCCTCTCCTTGAGAATTCCATTTCCATGTTCCATAAGGACTGTAGATTTCGGATTCAGGATCGCTAGAAAAAATAACGCCTGTTCCGGAATCCAAACCTGCGTTACCGAATACCATGGCTTGAAGCGTAACGCCCGTTCTCCAGCGTGGCGAAAGGCCAAATTTCTCTCGAAATTCTTTAGCCCCTTCACTTTCCCAAGAATCATAAATGGCTTTGACAGCATGCGTCACCTGCGAGAAAGGATCTATTTTTAAAAAATCAGCATGTCTCACACTGATGTATTGCTTAAATTTATTTACAACTTTTTGTAAATCTTCAACCTCAAACTCCGCGATCGTGATTTCTGATTTTTTTGCTTTGCGGTTGGTCACTTCCTGTTTCATGGCATCGATGATGTCAGAAAAAGCGCGGCGATCCATGCCATAATGAGCCGCTCCAAAAGAGGCTAAAAAACGCCGGTACGTGTCCAAAACGAAATGCAAGTCTTCATCTTTACTGACAAGCTCTTCAACAATTTGATCATTAAAGGGCAGGTCTAAAATCGTATCCATCATGCCCGGCATCGATTCTAGAGACCCGCTACGCGTTGAAAAATTCAGCATTGGCCCGGAAGGTTCAATTTGGTTTGCAGCGCGAAATTCTCGCACTTTCTTTTCTTCTTCTTCATTTAAAGCAGAGAGATGAAACGGGAATATTTTGCCCGAGGCCTTTTCCAAATGAAGAATAGCGTCCAAAACTTTTTGCCTAAAAATAGGATTGGTGGGATCAATCTTAACGCGGTCAGGCAAGTCGATGGGCAGAACCACCAGGGGCGGAATGGGTAATCCTTTTTTGCGCAGCCAAAAAAGCTCGTGGGCTTTCGTGCCGGTTCGCACGGCAGAGACGCCCTGCTGATCAACGTTTTCTTCGGTAATCAGATCAAGTGGCAACGCCGCCTTGGCCAACCGGATATACTTAAATCTCCAAGGATATAAGCCTTCGACCAGGAGTTGTCTAAGCTGACTAAGATACGAATTGAAGTAAAAAATTTTCCGCTCATCGGCCCAAAGGTCACCGAGAAAGGTTTCGCGGACGCGCTTTGCCCATTCTTCGTCTGTTTTTTTCTCGTCTCCAGGCTTTAAAAAACGAGGATTGATGCGATCGCGCCCTAAACTTAAGGCAAGATGTTCCGGGAATGTGGAAAAATTAAAATTAAAAAAATCATAAAGTCGGGTGGCTTCATCTTGCATCATCGTCAGAATATTGGTGACCTGCTGAAGGTCAAAATTTTCTGTCCGCAAAACTCGATTGAGAGAAACGAGCTTTTGATTAAGCAAGCCTTCTGTATCCATTTCATCAACCAACCAATAAAGGCCTTCCAGGATCTCTTGCAACGGGATACGGATCGCTTGATCCACCTGCTCCTTTGAGCGCAATGGAGATTCCTCGGGAATGCCGTTCGTCTTCTGAGCCTCGGCCCACTTTCTAATTTCCTCAATTTTTTTTGGAATCTCTTTTGTCAGATATCGATCTTGAAGGATTTCCGTGTAGGTCTGAATCAGCCTGTCCTGTTCAAAAAGGTCAAATTTCTCTTCTTTATAATTTCCATAAAAACCATAAGCCAAAAATCCCCATTCATCGGTTGCCTGGTGACGCTTGATGTAATATTCCTTTATGGGGTCAAGCGTAGACGCAACCAAAAGCATTCTTTTATTGGCTTCCCGTGTTTCATTTAAATCAATGAGTGCAGGAAGGATTTCACCTTGCTCGATTTTTTCACGAACGGCGCTAGGAAGATTTTGAGCGATCCTTTCAATATTCAAGGCATATCGAGCATGGACGGCCTGAAGCACCTGAATCAAGAGCTTGGCATAATAATAAGGCTGCGATGCTTCATCGCTTGGGCTCGCCTCCCAATCGGGAACATGTGCAAGGAAATAATCCCTCCAAGACGTCTTTTCCGATGCCTTCAAAAATTCCTGATTAAGAATTTGCCCAACGCCTTGGGAAAGTGGCGAAACGAGGGCCTGATAAACTTCTTTTTTTGCTTCCGCGCGAACCAGATGACCTAAATAATCGTCAATCTCGGATTCTTTAATTCGCATGGCTCGATGGGGGTGTTGTAGACGGATCAAAACGTCGAGAATGGTCGCCACCAAATCCAGATCGTCGGTTGAAGGCGAGCGGTGAAGTTCGAGACGAATGTAACGGAAAAGTCTGTTTTCATTCTTTCCGGCATCGTCCAACTCGGCTGAAAATTTCCGGATGTTTTGCTCTAACACAGGATTGGTATTCGTGGGGTGGGGAATGCTCATGGCCAGCTTGCGAGCAAGGTAATAGACGGGCTCAATAGGGCTATGCAGCAATTTAGAAATCCATTCCTGAACGAATTCCTCTTCCTTAAAACTCACTGGCTGAAGCCTGAGCAAAGTAATCAAAAAGGCCATTAATTCTGTGGACTGAGCGGGGTTCTGAATAATTAAATCCAGCAATTCGCGAACACCGACAGAATCAAAACCATGTCCGGAAGTAATCAAAAGAAGCAAGGCGCGCAATTTTTCAGGATGAGCGCGAACAAGATGAATCAGCTCTGCAAGCGAAGATTGAGCGGGGTCTTTACGTTCAAGACCGGCAAGAATTTGAAAAAGTTCTTTTTGGGATTCGTCATTCTTCATTTGAGCCCAGTGAGAGACCATTGAAAAACCCCAAAACCGAATGAGATTCAGAAAGGTTTCCCGGCCCAAAAATGCCTTGAACAGGTCCAAATGACGGATGCGCTCATCCATAGTTTGCCTAATGCTCGGCGTCCCTCGAACCATAAAAAGGGCCGAGGAAACCCATTGCTGAAAACCAATCGGTTCACTTTCTATAATTGCATTTAGTTTTTCTGCCGTATCTTGATGCCCCGCCAGAAACCAGACGAGAGTTTGAAAGCTGGGTTCCGTCACCTTTTCAAGTAAAGAGACGTAATAATCGCGCGAGCGGCGATCGGCCGTCATCCCGATGCGCTTAATTAAATAGGGTGCCACTCGATTCCCATTGCCTTTCATGCTGAAGAAGGCCTTATCCCGGATGCCGTTATTCATGCCGGGAGAAGCCAGGCGCAAAAGCGCTTCAATGATTTTTTCTGTGGGCTCCAAACTTCCCAAAAGTTCAGCCGTATAAATTTGAGTGGCATAATTCCTATCATGCTTAAGCATGTCTTCCCCAATCGCCAAAGTTTTTTCTGAAAGAGTTTTATTTGGCCGGAAGGAAGAAAAAATTTTTTGAAGGCTTCCAAGAAGATAGGCGTTGATGTCCGAATCCGGATCTCGATCGAAGATGCCCTTGTCCAGCATTGCCGTCGCGAATTTCTCAGAAGAATCCAGAATAGAAAAATTCGAAGATTCTAAAAGTTGCTTAAAGACCTCCCGACGCGGATAAAATCGAAAGTTATTCAAACTCGAGAAGAAGGAAACATGTTTTTCAAGCGTTGTTTTCTGATCTGCAGAAAGATTCTGAACTGATATTCCGAGCTCCTTTTCTAAAAAGTCGACAATATAAGCAGGGATTTCATCTCGAACTTCTGAACGCACGGGCTGTTCCAGTTCTGTGATGCGCGTTTCAAGATTGCGCCTTAATTCCGGCAAAAAATCGTCGTGATTTATCCCCGGATTTCTAAATAATACCTCCTCAGAAATTTGTCCGTTTGGCCCATCGACTGTCCGCACAGTAGAAGGATTATCTTTAATGCCATTGGCACGTTCATGCTCAAATCCGCGAAGGACAACTTCATCTTGAACACGAACGAAGGCACCGCGTCCGCCGAATTTAACGCCTGCACCATGATCGGTATCAAAAATCCGACCACCGGTTTGATAGCCGCTAATGATTCCCAATTTTTCCTGGCCAAGTTTATAGAATTCATGAAAAGGAATATGTCCAAAAAATAAACGATTAAAACCATTCACCTGCGCCAAATCCTCCGGACCGAATTGATTGATCGCTTCAGTAACGCGCGGCGGTTTGAGAATGGGGTTGTTATCCGAATACCAGCTCATGATTAAAATAAGGGCCTCATAATTTTCTTTCATCGAACGTTTAGGGTCACGAATGTGCTGAGCCAAGACATTTAACCCCTGCCATACCGAAGGATGATTGGAGTCCCCCTTTGCGCGATACTCAACGCCTTGGTACTTAAAATAAAATTCGCCCGTCTTCATGTCGATCGGCAAAAAGGCATGCGTGGCGTGATTTTGATAAATATCCCGCAAATGAAGTTTGAAGACATTGCGATAAGTTTGCCCGATCATTTTTAAGATAGAATTTTTCAAATAATTGGCGGGCGTCACTTTTAGGGAGTCGTCTTTAATTCTCTCATTGAGTTCGGCCAAGACCGTAGGCCCCCAGCCGGGATGAAAGAGCCAATCCATGATTAACCATTCAGCAGAGGTGTAATTTTGGGCATGGATGGCTTCAAAAGCTCGCCACCACCACTCCCCTCGTTCGAGATGCCCTTGAAGATCCTGTTTTAAACGGGGAATAATTTGATTTTTCATTATAGAAATAGCTTGTGTCCACGCTTGGTTGGCCGGACGGTTCTCTTGATAATCAGGATGCTTTTGTATTTCTGTAAACGACTCTTCAAAATCTTCCAGAAGGTTTTCCCACCACTGGACGGAAACAACCCCAACGGCTCTGACGCCCGTATACACGTCAACAAGGTTCCAGCCGCGGAATTTATTCCAAAGGTCTTTTTGTTTGGGAGTAATGAGACTCGCTGAAACTTGGGCGAAAAGACCTTTCCCAGGCATTTTCTCTTCCAGGGATTCGTTCCAACCATTGACCAAAATGTTCAAAGGCTTCCACAATGTTTTCTGCTGTTGATCATGAAAAGCGCGAAATTCCGCCAGGCGCTCTGCCCACCACTCGGCGGTACGCGTCTCGCGATGGGTTTCCCGAAAGTGCCTCACCTGCTCTTGGATATTACCGTATTTATTGTCATAGACATCCGAATAGCCATAAAAGTTATAACCTTCATACCATGGCAGATGAAATCCCATGAGATTTAACATGATGTAAATATCATGATTTCCGAGAACGATTTCTGAAAGACCGGCATCGCGCAGCTCCATCGATCGTTCGAAAACACGAATGCCTTTTGGGCCCCGGTCCATAAAATCCCCAAGATTTTCGAAAAAGAGTTTTCCGTCGAAGTCGTCATTCAGGCTTATCCCATGATATGAAAGTTGTTCTTCCAAAGATCCATTTACATCCCAAAATTTCTTTTCCGGATTTTTGTCGGCTTCTTGGCGATCCAATGTAAATTCCGGCACTTTGTCCGGCAGGGCGCGGCGCATGGCATCGAGGATGTAGGCGTCTAATTTTTCAATGGTCCCGTGATGATCGGAAAAAATGACCAGCAGCGGGAAATCGTTTCGTTCGATCTGTTTTCGAAATTGTCGAAGCACCTCGAGTTCTTCATGAGGTGCCAAGCCGGTTGTGATAAAAGAACGGACTCCTTCTCTCATTTCGGATCGGGAGACCTTCGAAAGGGCCTCTGAAAGTACGGCCTGGCGTCTTGCTCGAAGGTTGCCGGGAGGTAAGGCTTCAAGCCGCGTCAAAAGCCAGGCGCCGAGGGTATTTTGTCCCAACATCACCTTTTCATAAAAACCGTCGTCTTCAAAATTTTGAATGCGCGGGCTAATGACGGCATAGGGAATTTGTTTTTCTCGAAGCTGTTTTTCAAGACCGGGCGTGTGAAACCCGCCGGCGATAAGAACCGTGGCTTGATGAGATGAGGAAGAAATCTTCAAGGCATTTTCAACTAAGGCGCGGTCGCGCCCGAGGGTTAAATGATAAAAGCGCGCTGCATCTTTCCAAGTTTTCCGAGGAAGGTGCTCCAAATTGTGGTTCAATTCACGAAAGCGGACCTGAAAGGTTTTAGGCATCAATCGCTTTTTGATTTTAGAATAATGGTGATAATCCTCTCGACTGAGCTCGAGTGAAAAAAATCTCTTTAAAAGATCCAGATCGTGGCCCAAAGCCAAAATCTTTTTTTCTTTTTCAGGGCGGGACAATCTTCGGAATAAACGCGCTTCCAGTTTGGCCCTTTCTTTTTCCACTCCCTGAATCTGGATCTCGGAGCGGAGAATGACCGTCCCCGCCCATTTTAGAAAATGGGGATAATTGACCCATACGATTTCTGCGCGCCGGCTTTCTTCATAAAGGGTTTCAAAAAATTTGCGCGGATTTGAAATCTCTTCGATCTGACGCAATCCCTTGGAAAGAAAGCGCTTCATTTTGGGCGCGTACACTCGTTTTTCGATCTCTTTTAGGAGCACCTCGATGTCTTTTTTTGTTTCTTCTCCTTGGACTCCCTGTTCCAGCTCCTCAACTTTGAACAAACGCGTCAAGTTTGGCCAATCAAATTGATGACGGACGTCCGAGAGATCAAGCCTGAGATATTTTTCAGAAAAACTTTTCAAGACGTGGAAATAATCGAGATCTTCGTCCCTTCGCTCTTCCCAATCTCGCTTTTTTTGAACAAGGTGGTTTAAATCCTTGTTGAAAAACCTTTTTTCCAAATCAAAAAGCGCGCCGCGGTAAGATTGAAGAATACTTTCATTCGATTTTTGTTTTTGTTTGATGTCATAAAAAAACCGAAAACTCGCGGTATATAAATCTTCATCTTCAATGCCATAGACCGGGATTTTATGGGAAGATGTCAAAGCAAAAAGTTCCGCGCCGGTGAGTTCGCCTTTGGCAGCCAGGCCATCAATCACGGCGCGGTTGAGTTTAGAATCTTTAAAGAAATCGAAGATATGGGGATTTATTTTTCCTGAAGCGGCTTCTGCGGTAACTGCGTGGACAACCTGTTGTTTGGCCAAGTGATTCAATAGACCGTGAATGTTCGCCTGGGCCTCGCGATGAGCATGGGCGTCCTGAATTAAAATGAAAGGCTGGAATGAGCTAGGAGTGGGGGGAAGATAAAGCGCATCGACACTCCCAAGAGAAGAAGGCACATCAGGAGTTTTAAGAAAAAGGGCTGAATTTTCAGTTGTAGGAAAGGAAACGGCGGAGGAATAGACAAGGGAATTGCACGAGAACAAAACCGCCGTCAAAAGGGCTACGAATCGGTGAATGAAGGTCTTTGTGAAACCTTTAAATAAAGACACAAAAAAATTTCTCTTTAACCTAGGCTGATTCTTGATGATGGAAAGAGAAACAAGGTTCAAATTGGAAAAAAAATAACATACTCGCTCTGTAATGTCAATGTAACGTGCGAACAGTTTTAGACAAACCGATAACAAGCTAAAAAATGATTTGAATTGATCACGGTTGTTTCTATTATTTATACGGTAAACAAGGGTTCTGCTTCCATTTTGCAATAGCCGCTTCTTTTATTTTGCCGGTCGCAATGTCACATATATTGTGCGACATGTCGTACAATCTCGAGCGGGCCATCACACTGGCAGGCGGTCCTCAAGAGCGCGGGAAAGCGTAGCCTGGTCGGTATATTCAATGTGGCTTCCGACCGGAATGCCGCGGGCAATGCGGGACACCTTGACCTTGAGGGGCCTCAATAATTTGGAAAGATAAAGGGCCGTAGTCTCTCCTTCGGTATTGGGATTGGTAGCCAAAATGACCTCGCGAACTCTGTCTTTTTTTATGCGTTGGACCAAATCGTGAATACGAATATCTTCCGGCCCCACACCTTCAAGCGCCGAGAGGGCCCCCAAGAGCACGTGATAAATACCGACAAAGCTTCCTGTCTTTTCGATGGAAATGACGTCCTTGGGATCTTCCACCACACAGATAAGTCCGTGGTCACGGGCGGGATCGGAACAAATGTAGCAAATTTTGCTGTCGGCAAAGTTGTGGCAAATCTCGCAGAAAAAAACATTTTCCTTCACTGAGCGAATCAGTGAAGAAAGTTCGAGGACCTCGTCTTTTTTGGATTTCAAAAGATAAAATACGATGCGCTCGGCGGAACGCTTCCCGATGCCCGGAAGACGGCTCAGGGCCTCCACCAGCTGCTGCATCCAATCCGCGTAGCGTTTCATGATTCCTTACGAATAATTTTCGCGCCCTCAAAAATATTCAAGGCCTGGGTAATAATTTCAGAAACTTTGGCCTCTTCAGGGGCCGGAGCGGAAACTGGAGTTTCGGATCTCTCCGTTTGAGTCACCACAAAAGAAATTCGCCATTTCTGGCCCAAGACAGTCTCAAAGGCCTCTTCCACCAATCGGCGATTCACTTCCTTCTCAAGCATGTCTTTATGGAAAGCGAATTCTGAGGGAAGACCCAGCGTCGCAACTCCGGCGCCTGCTTCCACGGGTTCGGCTTCAGAAAGAAAAATGCCGGTAGACATCCGTTTGGTTTTGACATATTCAATAATCTGAGGCCATGAGGAAGAGACGGAAGACTGTTGCCCGGGGTTTGGAGCCTGGGGCTTGGAATTTGAATTGGATGAAGCCGACGGGCTGGCCTGAGAAATCCCAATAGGTTCCGATTCCCGTTGGAAGCCTGCATCCTTTAGATTTTTTTCTTTCCCAGGCCCGATGCCCCCTCGGCCAGGCGGAGCTATCAATTCCTCCACGGACCTCAAACCCTCCAAATGCACCAGCTTCAAAAGCACAATTTCAACCAGCATCTTAGGGGATGTCAAGGCCCGCCGGATTTGATTTTGTAATTGATTCAAAAAGGTAGTGGCCAATAAAAGCTCACCGCGCGTAAAATCGCTTTTATGTTTCTTTAACTCGCCAAGCGCCTCTTCGCTCATATCAATAAATGCTTCCGGCTTCTGAGCGCATTGGAAGAGTAGGAGATTGCGAAAAAACTCCAGAAGGCCGGCGGCAAATTGCGCCATATCGCGCCCTTGATCATAAAGTCCGTCTGTAATTTCGAAAAGTTTCTGCACATCTTTTTCGCGAATGGCGGTGAGCACCTCAAAATACAAAGACTCTGCGGCAAGCCCTAAGGCGGCGAGCACATCCTCTTCCTTGATTTTCTCTTCCGCGAAACTCGCCATTTGATCCAGAAGCCCCTCGGCATCGCGAAGTGATCCGTCACCGGCCTTGGCCATCAAAAAGAGCGCCGCCTTTTCACAGGAAATTTTTTCCTTTTTGGCAATTTCCTCCAGTTTTTTGGCGATTTCCTGAGTCTTTATCCTTTTAAAAGAAAAACGCTGGCAGCGGGAAAGGATGGTCGCCGGGACCTTGTGAAGCTCAGTGGTCGCAAAAATGAATTTTACATGGGGGGGCGGCTCTTCCAGGGTCGTTAAAAGCGCGTTGAAGGCCTCGGGGGTAAGCATATGAACTTCATCGATAATGTAAATTTTTAAACGGCCGGACACCGGCTTAAATTTGACGGTCTCGCGCAGATTCCGTATCTCATCAATCCCGCGATTGGAGGCCCCGTCAATTTCCAAGACATCCAGAGAATTCCCCTGGGTGATTTCCATGCAGGCCGTGCATTTTCCGCAAGGGCTCACCGTCGGCCCCTTGGCACAATTGAGGGCCTTCGCCAAAATTCGCGCGGTCGTAGTTTTGCCCACACCGCGGGGCCCCGAAAAAATGAAATTCTGCGAGACGCGTTCCTGCTCAATGGAATTTTTGAGCGTGGTCATAATCGGTTCCTGACCCACGACATCGTCAAAATGTTGCGGCCGGAATTTGCGCGCAAAAATAAGATAACTCATAGTTTAATGGGATCCTTCCAGGTTACGGAGGAGGCAGGATTCGAACCTGCGAGGACCTTACGGCCCTAACGGTTTTCGAGACCGCCGCATTCGACCACTCTGCCACTCCTCCACTGCCATTCTTTCTCAAGACGTAAGACCACAGACTACAGACTTAAAGAAGAAAATTCAACTTTTAGTCTTTTGAAGTTTACACCCCACCCCCGGTGTGAAAAAGCTTTTACACACCGGGTGGGGGGAGGGAGGTGACACAAACAATAGTTGGTCTTATGTCTTCTGCTTTTTGTCTGAAATTTTATGCCGCAGGAGGGATTTGGTCAACAGAAGGATGGGGAAAAGGATGGAGTGATAAACGTTCCAGGCAAACGCGATTTTTTCCCTCACGTTTGGCCCGGTAAAGCGCTTCATCCGCCCGCGACACCATGGGATCCGGGAGGGCCTCCTCCGGCCCCAATGAAGCAATGCCAATGCTCACCGTAAAACGGAGCGAATGATGCTCCCATTTGATGGCGGTATCCTCGACTTTTTTGCGGATTCGGTTTGCAATCTTAAAGGCTGACTCGGTAATCGCGGCTCCTCGCAGCATGACCATAAATTCTTCGCCGCCGTAGCGCGCTACATAATCGGTTTGGGTAAAGGGGCGCTTTGATCGCGAGCAGGAGTGAATGATATGAGAGACTTCTTTTAGAACTTTATCGCCCGCGAGGTGGCCGTAGGTATCATTGATTTTTTTAAAATCATCAATATCGAGAATTAAAAGCGAGAGCGGCTGTTTTTGAATGTGGGAATCTTGAACCGCCTTGTTTAAGATTTCCCGGAAATAACGAATCACAAAAAGTCCTGTCAAACCGTCCCGCGTCGCAAGTTTGAAAAGGTGAGTCCGTTCTCTTTTTCCGATGGTGTAATTATAAATGGCTGTAAAAATAAATAACGTCAGAATTAAAAGAATGGGGTGAAAAACATAAAGCCAGCGGCCGTGCCAGGCAAAAAAGAAGTAGGCCGTCAACCCCCAGCCCAACGCAAGGGCACTCCCCGCCAAAAAAGAAACAAAATTACGAAACGGATGAAAGCAGAAAATAGCCACCATCCCAATCACGGCCAGGCAAATCGCATTAAGCGCGTAATTGGCCGGAGAAATAAATTGATTTTGCAAACTATTCTGAATGACGGTGCCATTCACACCAATGGCGGGATAAACCGCTTCGATGGGGTTTGCTTTGATATCCCACAGCCCCGTTGCCGTCAAACCGATAAGGCAAATCTTCCCCTTGATCACCTCCGGTGAAATAATGGGCGGCTTGCCTTCGCGTATCAATTGAAAACTTTTGAGGAGGTCCCGATACGAAATATGATTAAAGGTTTGGACCCATTTTCCAGGATAGTTGACCATCACATTTCCCTCGCTGTCCCGCGGGAAAGGCAGCTTTTTTTCTGGGGGAAGTTTGAGGCCGGCATAATCATAGGCCAGCCGCAGAGCCAAATGAGGAAAAATCTCACTTTCGCTTTGCAAATAGGGATGGATTCTCCGGATCACACCATCCGAATCCGGCACGCCGTTCACATGGCCCACGCCCTTGGCGTGGCTTTCAAAACGGGGAAGCGAATGCACCCAGACTTCCTCTCCTTTGCGATTTTCCAAAAGGACGGGAAGATAAACCGGCGATTGGGAAGTCGCCATCGCCTCTTCCAACGCACCGTCATCAAACTCCGTGCTGGGTTCGGTAAAAAGCATGTCAAAAACAATGGCCTTCGCTTGCCATTCGCTCAAAATATGAGTCATCACCGCATGATAATGACGCGGCCAGGGCCATCGACCTATGTCCTGAATGCTGTCTTCGGCAATCTGGATATAAACAACCGAAGGGTGTGAAGCCAAAGACGGCCGGAGACGGAAAAAAGAATCATAAATCACATTTTCGAAACGGACAAAAAAGGAGGTTTTAAGTAAACCCAGATAAAAAATGAGAATGAGCACGCTTCCGAGTAACTGATAAAGATAGGCCGTCGGCAAGTTGCGGAAAAGGGATATCACGTCCCGGCTTTTTCGTGTGAAGAGATTGTCTTCCCGTTTGAGGAAGCCCGGCGGGGGGATTTTTTTGACCGGGTCGGGAACCTTGGGAAGACTCGCTAGGAAAGACATGAAGAAGCTATTCCTCCCCGCTCACATTGACTTGAAAGACCGTTCCTCGCACCGAGGCAGATGCCGTCGGAGTTTCTACCACAAATTGGGAATCGTTTTTTGATTTTTCGAATTCAATCGTCGTTTTACCCAAGGCGCTGACCAGTTTTGTGGTGTCCTGCTGGGGGCTCGTGCCCGCAAGACTTGCAATTAAGATGTGGGTACTTTCGTCCAATTGGACGCGGCCCATATATTTTCCATGATTAAAAAAAGCGGCCTCCACCGAAGTGCCGTCTCCCGTCTGCAAGGAGGCCTTCTCCGGAAGCTCCATACCTTTTTGGAGAGGTTCGGCAGATGGGTTTCCGGGTAAAATCACAGTGGCATCTTCCCCTAGGACATTTAAAATGACAGCCCCATGCGTATCCGGCGAGGGAGGCTCTATTTTTTCTTCACTTCGCTTAAGGATTTCAGAAGCCGCAAAAGAAGTTAAATTTTTATTAATTGGATTATCATTCTCGCCCACTGGCACAATGCGCGCCATTTCTCCCCGCCTTACAGAAACTGTCTGGAGATTTTCTTCAGACCCGGATACCTGAGAGGAGCGATCCACAGGATTGGTCAAAACCAATCCTTCGAAAACCACAATGGAGGTCTGAGTGTATTGAGGCATCACCCCTTTTTCCTGAAGTGTTTCGTAATATTGGACCGCATCTAAAGAAGCGGATACAGGCGTGGGTTTATCTTTAATAATTTGGCGAATCGCATGATCCATAGGACCCGAAATATTGGATGGCTCAGGATGAGTTTCAGTCGCGAGAATTTCAGAGGTTTCAGAACCCATCACGGGAAGAGAGTTCGTCACCCTATCCACTCCCATCAATTGATCCACAAGACAATCTGAGCTTTGACATAATTCAATCGCAGTATAATTGACAATATTTGTCTCTATAAATGCCAGGGCCGGCTCCACAGGCACCGGCACGATCTCCGAAACTTGAGGGGAAGTTTTTAAGGCCGCTAGAAAATCCAGATCCGGGCCTTTTAATTCATGCGGAATTTGTCCTAAGGCTCGCTCCACCGCCTCATGGCCAAGGTATAAATTCGTATCCGGAGAAATGACCGCTAGATCAATCACTCTTTCAGCGGCTTTCTCCGAAATTTTTTCAAGGACTTTATCCAAAACCTCTTTGGCGGCATGTTCTGCGGCACGTTCGGCTTCTTTCTCGGCTTTCTCGGATATTTTATCCTCCCCTTTCTCGCCCATATCATCGTGGACGTTAGGCTCTTCAGAGGATGCTTCAAGATAGAGGGAGGGCCCAAGAAATGACATCCATCCCAATCCAAAAGCGAGTAAGCCAATAGCGAATTGTTTTCTCACTTCTATCTTGCCTCCTCGGCGTCCCTTCGAGATGTTTTTGATTCTGATATTTGGACGCCTGTTAAAAAGTAGCATCCCATGAGGGGAAATACAATCTTAAGGGCTTTAATTGTTACAAGTTGCTATAGATAAAGCGATTATGATTATTAAAATTATTTAGAAAGAGTATTTGATTGAATGGGTGGGATTTTGCTGAATCTAGTCTTGCGCCCTGACAATGACGTCAAATACGGTTCCGCGGACGGCCGCGGATGCTGTGGGGGTTTCAACGACAAATTTTGATTTGTTCTTGGATTTTTCGAATTCCACGGTAGTCTTGCCCAGTGCATTAACCAGCTTTGTGGTATCCTGATCGGCATCCTCTTCTGCGATTGCTGCAATTAAAACATGGGTCATTTCATCAATCTTGATTCGGCCGATATACTGCCCATGACTAAATATCGCAGCCTCAACCCTGCTCCCCTTTCCGGTATGGACGGAAGATTTTTCCGGCAGCGGCATTCCAGTCGTAATCGGTTGAGCCAGAGAAGACCCGGGAAAAACAGCCGTCGCATCCATTCCCTGCACTTTCAAGACAAGGGCGCCATGCGTATGAGGAGACGTTAGAGGGATTTCTTCCCCGGAATGGCGGACATGCGATTTTGCGTCCTCAATAAAAGTAATCGCCCGTGAAACAAGTTGCCCCAATCCCGGGGGGCCCAAAATGACGGGGGGCGAGATTTTGGAAGATGTGTAATCCGGAGGCGCCAAATAGGCATATCCTTTATTGAGTGAAACGGTATCCTTGCCAATGGGTACGACTTGAGCCATTTGTCCCGGCTTTACGAAAACTGTGGTCGGAGAGCTCTCGGACAATGTTTTTCCATCGGAACCCACGGCCTGGGTCGAAACACCGCCCTCAAAAACAACGACAACCGTAACAGTATATTGAGGCATAATGCCTTGTTTTTGAAGCTGCTCATAATAATCCAGGGCATCTTTGGAAGGCGTGACAAAGAGCTCCGGACTTTTAACCTTTGTAAGTTGCGGCGTTAAATTCACAAGGGGTTCATCCCTCATGACCTTTTTAATCGCCTTGGTCAAATGATCATCGGGCATGACGAGAGGCCTCATGGCTGAAACATTCGTTAGATTTGGCAGGGGTTGGGGGCCCCTTAAAGCCGGAGGAGTCTCCATCCCCTTTAGAAGAGGGGTTTCTCCGCTTGTCGCAGGAAGGATAAGGGGGTCCGGATTAACGGGTAACGAAAAGAGTTTATCCAAAACCTGATCGACAACCAATTCTGTGGCTTCATCACGATTTCCCCGTTCTTCTTCATCATTTCCTTTCCCTTTATCCCCTCTTTCCTCATTTTCCTTATCTTCTTTTTTTTCTGTATTCCGCGTATCCGTTTTGGATAGAACCTCGGCATACGAAGCCACTTCAGTGTTTCTTTTCTCTTTATCATTCTTAGAATGATTCTTCATGTACTTACCCTGATGAGCGGGCTTCTTTTGAGAAGAACCGTCATTTGTGGCAACAAACATCCAAAACCCCTTTCCCGTATGAATCTTAGCCCCGCCCTTTTCTTCTACTCCCATCATTTGATCGATCAAGCAGTCGGAATCACCCTGGCAAGGACCCCCTGAGGCGTAGGCTGTGACACTGGTCTTCACAAAGGCCTCTTCTAATTTTTCTTTAAAGTCGTCTAAGGATGGCTTGGTCTCTTCTTTTTCCGTTTCTTTCATGGGGAGGGGGGGAGCGACTGGCGGAGTTGGGCTTGTAGGAGGAGGGGGAAGGGGAGATAAAGAAATGGGCTCAAGAGAGGGCGAAGTCTTTGCGGGATTGGGTACGATTCCTTCGGGTACAATAACTTCCGGCAGGATTTCCTCCGAAAAGATTTCTTCCACTTCGATTTCGTCCCCTAGGAAATCATCGTCATCTAGAAAGTCATCATCCGGTTCAATTTCTTCGGGCGCGATCTCTTGGGGAGGGGTAATTTCTGGCACTATTTCCTCAATTAAAATTTCTTCGATTTCCTCTTCGATGGAGTCGTCTTCTTCATAATAGTCATCATCCGGTTCAATTTCTTCGGGTACGATTTCTTGGGGTACAATAACTTCCGGCAGGATTTCCTCCGGAAAGATTTCTTCCACTTCGATTTCTTCGGGTTCAATTTCCTCGATAAAGTCGTCGTCCGGTATTTCCTCCGTTAGGACTTCCTGATTACCCGAGCTATTTGAAGTATCCTCCGCATAATTGATTTTTGACGGAATGCCAAAAAGCATTAAACAGAGAATCAGGAAGCCTATTTTGATTTTTTTTCTCAAAGATTTTTCCCCTTTGGCGGATTTCGAAAATGTCTTTTTTTAAAGTGAATAAAAGATCGTTAAAAGTTAACATTTGAGAGGATGAAATACAATTGAAGCATCATTCATTGATAGAAATTGTTAGAAGAAATTTGCAGGAAATAAAAGATTATTCAGGAAAGGTGTTTTTTAGCTACCGGCAAATCGCTTGGCTTACGAACATCCCATGCTATTGCCGCAATTCAAGCACTTGTAGCAGGCGCCATTTCTGACCGTTACATGGCCGCAGCTTGAGCAAAAAGGGGCATCGCCCATCATGTGGGAAAGATGTTCATCGAGTGAGTCCGCCTTACCCGCATACATTTCTTGAGGCGTATCGATATCAATGGCAAGGCGGTTTTTGCCGTGTCCGTTGCCGGAATCGTCCGGGGATTTTTTTACGACCGGTGATTCATTCACAATGGAGACCCCGCCAGCAGTGATTTCTTCCGTCTTTGAGGGTAAAGGAGAGGCCTTTTTATGAATTTCTAATTCTTCCGGGGCGGGCTGTACCTGCACAAAATCCGTGCGTCCCAAATATTCCATGCCGAGGACACGGAAAATATAATCGACAATGGAGTTGGCAAATTTTACATTGGGATGGTCCACCGCGCCTTGAGGCTCAAAACGCGTGAAGGTAAATACATTCACGAATTCCTCAAGGGGTACACCGTATTGAAGGCCGAGGGAAACCGCGATTGCGAAACAGTTCATAATGGACCGGAATGCGGCGCCTTCCTTGTGAATATCAATAAAAATCTCGCCCAGCGTTGCATTGTTGTATTCGCCGGTGCGAAGATACACTTTCTGGCCCCCGACACGCGCTTCGACGGTAATGCCGCGGCGTTTTTTGGGAAGCCGTTTGCGGCTGAGGGCCGGAGGCGGAGGCGACACCTGTGCGGAGGAAGCGTGCTTTGTCCCTGCCTCGTTAGACGCCGCAGGTTTTTCAGAGTCCTTGGATTTCGTGTTGAGGGGCTGTGAAAGTTTGCATCCATCGCGGTAAAGCGCCACAGCCTTTAAGCCCATTTTCCAGGATTCCACATAGATATTTTTGATTTCATCCACAGAAATTTCATGCGGAAGATTTACGGTCTTTGAAATGGCCCCGGAAATAAACGGCTGGGCTGCGGCCATCATGCGGATATGGGCCATGGGCTCAATAAAACGTTTTCCGTAATGACCGCATTTATTAGCACAATCAAAAACCGGCAAATGCTCGGACTTTAGATGGGGGGCACCTTCAATGGTCATCATGCCGCAAATAATGTTATTAGCTTCTTCAATTTCCGCTTTGGAAAATCCTAGCACCTCAAGCAAATTAAAGCCTGGTTTGTTATAGATTTCGGGTTTAAGGCCGAGCCGTTTAAGCGTTTCTTCCCCGAGCGTCCATTTCGTAAAGGGGAAAGACAAATCAAAGGCCGCGGGTAAAAGCGCCTCCACCTTGACGAGGTCCTCAGCGCTGAGACCCTTTTGTCGCAGGGTTTCGTGATTGATCCAGGGTGTTCCCTCAAGTCGGGAGGTACCGCAAATATATTCAATGATGTCGCGAATTTCGGTCTCAGAATAACCGAGTTTCTCAAGCGCTGCGGGAACCGATTGATTCACGATTTTGAAATAACCGCCTCCCGCTAGTTTTTTGAATTTCACAAGCGCGAAATCCGGCTCAATGCCCGTCGTGTCGCAATCCATGAGTAATCCGATAGTCCCCGTGGGCGCAATCACAGAAGCCTGGGCATTTCGATAGCCGTATCGCCTTCCGGCTTCAAGGGCCAAATCCCAATCCTCGCGTGCGGCCTCAAGACAATCCGCCGGACAATATTTTTCGGAGATTTTGTAAGCGGCATCGCGGTGTTTTCCGATGACACGGAGCATGGAGCTTTGATTTTTCGGATATCCCGGAAAAGGCCCTTTTGTGCCCGCGATTTCTGCAGAGGTTTTAAAGGCATGGCCCGTCATAATCGCCGTGAGGGCTCCTGCCATGGCCAAGGCCTCGGGACTATCATAGGGAATACTATTGACCATTAAAAGCGTACCGAGATTTGCGTAACCCAGACCGAGCGGCCGGTAGTCATGACTATTTTGGGTAATTTTTTCGGTGGGATAGGAGGCAAAATCCACAATAATTTCCATTGCAGCGATAAAAATGCGTATGGTGTGGCGGTAGGCTTCAATATCGAAGCTGCCGTCCGGCCTCAAATACTTCATTAAATTGATCGAAGCCAGATTGCAAGCGGTGTCATCCAAAAACATATATTCCGAACAGGGGTTTGAAGCATTGATGCGGTCGGTATTGGCCGAGGTGTGCCAATCATTAATGATGGAATCAAACTGAACCCCCGGATCCGCACATCCCCAGGCCGCCTGGGCAATTTGATCCATAAGGTCCTGGGTCCGGAAGGTTTCGCAGATTTCCCCCGTCGTACGCATCCGCGTGCTCCAAGTTCCGTCCTCTAAGTAAGCCTTCATAAATTCATCAGAAATTCTGACGGAATTATTGGAATTTTGGCCGGATACGGTTTTATAGGCCTCCCCGTTAAAATCCGAAGGATAGCCGGCATCAATCAAGGCCTTCACCTTTTTCTCTTCGCGTATTTTCCAATTAATGAAGTCTACGATTTCGGGGTGATCCATATCCAAACACACCATTTTTGCAGCCCGGCGCGTGGTTCCTCCGGATTTGGTGGCGCCCGCTCCCCGGTCTAAAACCTCAAGGAAAGACATAAGCCCTGAGGAAGTTCCTCCTCCTGAGAGTTTTTCCTGGCGCCCGCGAAGTTTTGAAAAATTGGTCCCGGTTCCGGAACCGTATTTAAAAAGACGGGCCTCGGATTTGACCAAATCGAAAATAGACATCAAATCATCGCCCACGGATTGAATGAAGCAGGCAGAGCACTGCGGATGAGAGTAAGAATCTTTCGATTGCTGAAGGGTCCCGGTTTGAGGGTCCCAATGCCAATTGCCCCCGCTTCCTTCAATGCCATAGAGATGAAGGCCGCAATTAAACCAGACGGGAGAATTAAAAACGCATTTTTGATGAATCAAAAGATGGAGGAGTTCATCTTCAAAGGCTTGGGCATCTTCGGCGCTTTTGAAATAACCGCCAAAATTTTCACCCGCCAACCGAATGGAATGGGCAATGCGGTAAACAACCTGACGTGCACTGGTTTCATGGCCCGTGCCAGGAACGCCAGCCTTACGAAAATATTTGGAAACGATAATATCAGTGGCAAGCTGGCTCCAGGCCTTGGGAACTTCCACGTTTTCCATTTTAAAAACCACGGAGCCATCCGGGTTGGTAATGACAGAAGTTCTCTGAGTGTACTCAACCTCCTCTAAAGGATTGATTCCGGAACGCGTGAATTTCCTTTTAATGGAAATCCCACCCCCCGCTTTTATTTCCTCCAGTTGCTTTGATAGAACGTCTGATTGTCCTGCCATTTTTTCAACCATGGGGGCCTCCGAATAAGCTTTAATCTTTTTAAATCTTTAATTTAACCTTACCATATATAGAGGTCATAGACTCTTAACCCGCTATATATTGTACTGCTAAAGGATAAATCGGCACTTAAATTTTAAGCCTTTACCTTTATTTTTTCTGGGTTAAAAGTGTCTTTATTGTCAGGCCAAAGACAGTTTTTATTTGCGAACTCTCTTTTTGATTTTCCTGCAGATCGACTTGAAACGATTTTCTGGCTACCGGTTTGTTTGAGGAAAAAAAAGGATAGTCTCTAATGTTTTCGAGACTATCCTCTATTGAATCGTGACGCGTGAGTTGCAATGACCTTGCATGAGTCCAATCCGTAATATGAACATCTCACCGGTGGTTGCGCGTGAATCGTTTTGAAAGCGACCGCTAAAAAAACTCAAAGAACAAATTCTTCATCAAGTGAGAACGAATTTTATTCTTGAATGAACTCCTTGTCAAACAAAAAAAATAAATTTTTTAAAAAATTTTTCACGCATCCTTTTTTTCCTTCTTCTCCAAGCCTTCCACCACGGCACAGGCCACCATATCCCCCCAGACATTGACGACGGTCCGGCTCATGTCCAGCGGACGGTCAATCGCAAGAAGAAACCCAATCCCCTCCAGGGGAAGATGAACCGCAGTTAAAACCATCGCAAGCGTTACAAGTCCTGCGCTGGGAATGGCGGCAGCGCCAATCGCCGCAAGGGCTGCGGTGAAAAAAACAAGGAGCTGCTGACCCAAACTTAAATCGATGCCAAGGGCTTGGGCCATAAAAAGACAAGCGGTGGCTTCATACATTGCGGTTCCATCCATGTTCACCGTAGCGCCTACCGGCAAAACAAAACCTGCGATATCTTTTGAAATTTTCGCGCGTTTTTCAATGCAATCCATCGTCACGGGAAGCGTGGCCGCGGAAGAAGACGTAGAAAAGGATGTGAAAAGCGCAGGTTCCATATCGCTTATGAATTTCTTAAGCGGCCGCGTTGAGAACGTTTTAAAAAAAAGCGGGAGGGTTATTCCCCCGTGAATCAAAAGTCCTAAAAGCAACGTAAGGACGAATTTTCCAACGCCGATAACTGCTTGCCAGTCAAAGGCTTGCACCATTCCCGCCAAGAGCCCGAAGACACCCAGAGGTGCAAGTTTCATCATGAATCCTACAAGAACTAAAATCCATTCGTTAAGGTCACTGAATAATTCTGCAAGCCTTTTGCCCTTTTCCTTGAGCGCCACCAGACCCACCCCGAATAATATCGCGACAAAGATGATTTGAAGCGTATCGCCTTTGGCGAGGGCTTGAAAAAAATTCTGTGGAATAAGATCCGGCATTCCCCCTACCGTTTGAATCGCTTCGGATTTATCGCCAAATATTTTTACACCGTCCCCCGGCCGAATAAGGTTGACTAAAATAAGGCTCGTGATCACGGCAAGGCCGTTGGTTGCCAGATAAAAAACCGTGGTGCGTATTCCGAGCACCGAAAGTTTTTCTGCAGAACCCACGCGGGTGATCCCGTCCACCAGAGAAACAAAGATAAGCGGAACCACCATGAGTTTGAGGAGCTTGAGGAAAATGACACCAAAAGGTTTGGCCAAAAAAACAAAATCCGGAAAGAGGAATCCGAAAATAACTCCGCCGAAGATGCCGGCTACGATTTGATAGTGGAAAGGAATTTTTGTCATGACTTCAGTGTGCCCTATTTTATTTCCCGATGCAGAATTCAGAAAAGATGACATCCAGGAGATCTTCCGAATAAATTTCACCCACAAGCTCGCGCATTTCATCCAAGGCTGCCTTAAGGTCCAACGCGACAAATTCTAGCGATTTTCTTTCCTCCAAGGCCCGCTGCGATCGATGAAGGGCCTCGCTCGCTTTTTGGAGGGCATCTTTATGACGTATCCTGGTAATTTGTTCTCCCTCTGAAACTCCCACGTGCTCTTGAATGATTTTCAGCAAATGCCCGTGGAGCTTTTCGATCCCCTCACCGGTTTTAGCTGAGATTCTCAAGAGTCCCGCCGCACCCCCGCTGAAAGATTGAAGCCAGGCAAGATCCGCCTGAAGCCCTAAATCCGCCTTATTCACCAAAATCATGACAGTTTTTCCCAGGGATATGATTTCTTGAAAAATCCGGCGGTCCGCCGCCTCAAGGGCAGAAGAGCCGTCTATGAGATAAAAGAAAATATCTGCCCCCTCAAGTACCGAACGAGTTTTATTCATTCCCAGGGCATCGAGCGGATGGACAGCCTCCGAGCAAAGTCCTGCGGTATCCATAAGGCGGACCCTCCATCCCCCGATTTCCAGCGACTCTTCCAATACATCACGTGTCGTGCCGGCATAGGTCGATACAAGGGCCCTGTCGCGGCTAAGCAGGGCATTAAATAAGGAAGACTTCCCCACATTGGGCTTTCCCGTAATGGCCACAAGAGCCCCCTCCCTTAAGAGGACCCCGCGGCTAAAACTTTCCCGAAGCGCCTTTATTTCCGCCTGAAGGCTTTGATACTGTCTCCTGAAATCCTCACTGGAATAAACTTCAATATCGTCATCGGGAAAATCAAGATAGGCCTCGATATGGGCAAGCAGTTTCATGAGGGAAGATTTGAGCTGATGAAATTTATCCGATAACGCGCCCGCCAATTGACGTGATGCCACACGAAGGGCTCCGTCACTTTTCGAGCGGATCAAATCCAAAACCGCCTCCGCCTGCACCAAATCCAATTTGTGATTCAGGAAGGCCCGACGCGTAAATTCTCCCGGCTCGGCATGTCTTGCACCCGAACGCAGCAGCACCTCCAGAATTCGCCTTGTCACGGTCGTCCCTCCGTGGCAGTAAATTTCTGCAACATCTTCCCCGGTGTAAGAATGGGGCGCACGAAAAATTCCAATGACACTGTGATCAATGGGAAAACCGCTCGTGGGATCGCAAATATTTCCTAAACGGAGGGAATGTGTTTGAAAACCCGCAATTTCGCCCTTGGAAGGATGGAAAATTTGCTCCAAAATCTGAAAAGTTGATGGCCCGCTTAATCGAAGAATGGCTAATGCCCCTTCCCCGGGAGGGGTCGCAAGCGCTGCGATGGTGTCTTCCATCCTTAATTCAGCCATTTTTGCGACCCTTCTGGAAACGGCTTATTTCCCCCGCCAAATAAAAGGACCCCGTGGCTACAATCAGTCCCCGAGGCGGAATCAATTTCTTCGCAAGACGCAATGCTTCAAGCGAGTTTTGGCTGAGAAATATTTGCCAAAAATAGGGGGTCGCCTGGGCCGACAATAAGGACAAATCCTGCGAACGAGGACCCTCGAATCGCGTCAAAACAATCGATTTAAAATAACGGCTCAAAATTTGAAGCATTTGTTTGGAATCCTTGTCCCGGGAAACGGCAAAAATCACAACCCGCGGCTTTTGAGAATACACCCGCTTTAAATTTCTCACAAGCGCTTCGATCGAAACCGGATTATGGGCGCCGTCAATTAATACGGCTGGGGCCCTGCCCACAAGCTCCATTCGCCCAGGCCAATTTTTGGCCTGGAGTCCCTTGAGGATACTTTTAGCCGTCAAACGAAACTGAAATTTTTCTTTCAGAGCTTGAGCGGCTCTTAAGGCAACAGCCGCGTTGATTCTCTGAAAATCTCCGAGGAGGCCCACTGACATTTCAGCCCCTAGGGGCTGAAATTTAACGGCCCGTGCTTTTTGTTGTTGAATCCTTTTCTTGATTTCCCAAAGCGCCTCGCGCGGTTGGGGAGCCATCACCACCGTTGCGCCCTTTCCAATGACGGCGGCTTTTTCATGCGCAATTTTGGCAACGGTATTTCCCAAAAACGCCTGATGATCCAAGGCAATCGGTGTGATGACGGCGAGTTCGGCATTCACAAGCCGCGTGGCATCGAGCCGCCCTCCCATTCCCACTTCAAAAATGCCAATTCGAATTTTTTCTCTTCGAAAAACAAGAACGGCCAGAAGCGTTAAAATTTCAAAATAGGTAAACGCCCCCAGCGAGCCTGGAATTTTGCTTGGATTTAAAACTGAATGTATTTCACCAAGCCCGTGCGTCCATATCGATTTCGAAATTATTTTTCCGTTAAGCCGGATGCGCTCCCGGGGATCGGTCAGATGCGGCGAAGAATAAAATCCAGTTCGCAGGCCGCTTTCTTTAAGCATTGATTCTAAAAAAAATCCCGTCGACCCCTTCCCTTTCGTGCCGGCAATCACTACGGAATAAAAGGCTTTCTCGGGATGCCCGAATAAAGTTAAAAGAAACCGCATCCGATCAAGATTCCAGCGGCGATTTTTGGAAGAAGCGATGATCCGCTCAAGATTTAGAAAGGAATTGAGGTAGCGAAGAGAAGCGGAGTATTGCATGAACCAGCGTTAAGCGTTAAGAGGTAAGCGGTCTGTAAAATCCGTAAAGCATAAAAGTTTCACTAATGTCTAAAGTGTCTTTCGCCGGTAAAGGCCATTGCAATCCCAAAGCGGTCGCAGGCCGCAATCACATCCGCATCCCGAAGGGAACCTCCCGGTTGAATAATCGCCCGGATTTTATGGTCCGCCGCAATTTCAATGGAGTCCGGCATGGGAAAGAAGGCGTCACTGGCAAGGAAGGCGCCGTCGGTACGGTAGCCCGCCTTGCGGCATGCGATGTCCACGGAATCCACCCGGGACATTTGGCCCGCGCCGATCCCGACAGTTTGAAAGCCTTGTGTCAAAACAATGGCATTGGACTTTACCTGTTTGACGCATCGCCAGGCAAAAAGGAGTGGCTCCATTTCTTTTTCTTCCAATTTGATTTTGGTGACAAAATGAATTTTACTTTTCATCTTTCCGGAATTCCCCAACGGCAGGTTTTTGTCTTGTAAAAGAATCCCGGTTCGCAAAAATTTTATGTCCCAAGGCTTTTTCATAAGAGAAGCGTCAAGTCCGTCGGTAAACGCAATTAAGCGGAGATTTTTTCGGGTTTTTAACAAACGCAGGGCGGCAGGCTCAAAGGAGGGCGCCACAAAAACTTCAAAAAAGGAAAGCCGATCGAAAGCCAATTTTGCGGTCTCAAGATCGCAAGGCTGATTCACCCCCACAATCCCTCCGAACGCGGACATCAAGTCGCATTCAATGGCTTTGTCGAGCGCCTCCGAAATGGAGGGAGCCTCGGCAATTCCGCAAGGATTGGAATGCTTGATGACGCAGGCCGCAGGCTTTGGAAATTCGAGCAACACATCCGAAGCCGCTTCGATATCAAGAAAATTATTGTAAGAAAGCTCTTTGCCATGCAAAGTTTCAAACGCGGGCTTGACAGCCGATAGGGGAAAATAAAGTGCGGAACGCTGATGGGGATTTTCACCGTAACGCAGATCGTTGGCTTTTATGAGGGAAAATGAGAGTTGATCCGGAAGCGGCAGCGCTTCTTCGCCCGGAATCGGACGCGCTAACTTCGACCCTTGATCGTAATTGGGCTCGCTTCTTAAATAAGCCGCAATGGCCTTATCGTAGGCCGCGGTTCTCTCAAAGACCTTAAGGGCAAGCCGTTTGCGGCTTTTTTCCGAAATTTTTCCGCTATGCTCTTTGAGCTCGCCCGCGATTTCTTCGTAATCTGCGGGATCGCAAATCACGGTCACCGCATCAAAATTCTTAGCCGCGGAACGCAGCATGGAAGGCCCACCGATATCGATATTTTCGATGGCCTCCTCCAGAGACACCGCGGGCCTGGCCTCCACGACTTGTTTAAAGGGATAAAGATTGACAATGACAAGATCAATCGGCTGAATGCCATGCTTTTTTGCTTCTTGGACATGAGTGCTTCTATCGCGTCGGTAGAGAAGTCCTCCGTGAATTTTGGGGTGAAGGGTCTTAACGCGCCCCTCCAGTATTTCAGGAAAGCCCGTGAAGGATTCGACCGGCGTGGTAGGAATTCCCCCCGCCTTGAGTGTTTTGAGGGTTCCTCCGGTTGAAAGAATTTCAATTCCCAGCCCGTGGAGAAGCCGGGCAAAGTCGAGAATCCCCGTTTTATCTGAAACACTAATTAACGCCCGATGAATGGTTCTTAACGGCATTCCCGCTGCACCTTTTTTTTGTAACGTTGCTGAAGTTGGACTGTTATCCTGCCGGGTAAGCATAAACCGATTTTTCTTTGGTCGAGTGACCGGATGGGAAGAATTTCCCAAGAGGTGTTCGTTAAAAAGGCTTCCGCCGCATTGTAAACCTCGTGGCGCATGAGAGGTCTTTCCTGGACCTTCATTCCGGCTTCGCGGGCACATTCTATCACAACCCGGCGCGTCACTCCATTTAAGATTCCATGGGAAGGCGGTGTCACAAGGAGGGGCGCCCGATGCCTTCCCTTTTCTTTTTGAACGACAAAAATATTCCCCGTCCTCACCTCGGTCACAAATCCATTCTTATCCAATAAGACCCAATCAAATAAGGCGCCGGGTTCTAAGGTCGCCAAAAGGGGATTTTGATAATCACTGGTTTTGACCTGCGAAGGAACTGCATTCGCAAGATTTCTTTGCACCGGGGAGGTTTTTAAATCAACACCCTTTTTAGAAAGCAAAGCGGGGAGCGTCCGGACGTTGTAATGAATAAGAATTTCGCCTCCGAACAGGGTTACTCGAATCGAAAGGGCGTGGGAATGCGTTTTTAAACCCGCTTGAATTTTTTTTCCCAAAAATACCCGATTGAAGGGCAATGCAACACCGGCCGTTTTTGCGCTTTCCTCCAATCTTTCAAGATGGGTCTGGAGCCGGAAAATTTTTCCGTGATAGGCACGCAGGGTCTCAAAAATTCCAATTGAATTTTCTGAAAATATCCTGAATGCCATCTTGTTTTTAATTTTTAATACTTTAGTCGTCATCCCTTTTCAACGCTTGCCCGGACGAGCGCTTCACAAAGCGCCTCACCTTTGTGGAGGGTCTCCTCATACTCCAGCCGTGGGTCGGAATCCTGGACAATCCCGGCACCGACCTGTAGCCATCCCCTATTCCTTTTTAGAATCAGGGTGCGAATCACAATATTAAAATCCAAGTCGCCGTCAAAACCGAAATAACCCAGGGAGCCCGTGTAAAGCCCACGGCCCACGGGCTCCAGCTCATCAATAATTTCCATACAGCGTATTTTAGGACATCCCGTGATGGTCCCGCCGGGGAATACGGCTCTGAGAAGATCCCAGCCGTCGCAATTTTTTTTAAGTGTTCCCGTGAGGGTTGAGACAAGATGCATGAGATGCGAATATTTTTCAATTTTCATCAATTCCTTGACGCGGATCGAATGGTAATCGCAAACCCGGCCTAAGTCATTGCGTTCCAGGTCGACGAGCATAATATGTTCCGCACGCTCTTTGGGATTCAATTTGAGGGCCTTGGGAGAGACCCCGATAGGCTTCGTTCCCGCGATGGGTTTTGTTTCACAAAGCCGGTTCCTTTTTGAGACCAGCCTCTCGGGGGAATTGGAAATCAGTTTCAAATCGCCCAAACTCAAATACGCGGCAAACGGGGAGGGATTAATTTCGCGCGACTGTTCATAAAGAGCCAAGGGGGAACCGCTGAACTCAAAGGAGAATCGCTGGGAAAGATTCGATTGATAAATGTCGCCGGCTTTAATGAAACGTTTGGCCTTGGTGATCATTCCCTTAAACTGCCCTTCGCTCATTTCCGCGTGGAATCTGTGGACATGAAAGCGCTCATTTTTAACCTCGAGGGTCCCGGTAATTAAAGGCCGGCGCCTTGACCCGAGTTCAAAATACTTTTTTTTGCGATGATCGTAAACGATCAAGTCCCGGTAAAAACCAAAATAAAGGAAGGGTGTTTGAGGTTTGGGTTTTTTTCTGAACCGCACCTTCTTTTCAAAGAAGGCGGCCATCTCATAGCCAAGAAATCCGACCGCTCCTCCGGAAAAAAATGGAAGGCGTGATCTTTTTTTTGGACGGTACTTTTTTAAAAGACTTCGAAGGAGCCCGCTCAGTTTCGAAACGGGGTATTGTCTTTGCCGGCGGCCCTCCTTTAAAAAAAGGCCGTCCCGATCCATTCGGAGTTCCGCAAAGGGGTGGGCGCCTAAATAAGAGTAAGCGGGCCCCTTGGCGGGCGAGCCCGCAGAATCCAGAAAAAAAGAGGAATCAGAATTTCCGTAAAGGGCCTTAAATAAATCCCAAGGCGAAAAAGGACTTTCGAAGGTGCGCAATCACACTCACTCGGCTTTCTTCAGGTATTTTAGAAAATCGCTTTCCGTGGTCAAAACGAGTCGGCCATTTCGAATCGCGGCCGGATATTTTTCCAGGGTCGACATATAAGCGAAAAATTCCGGATCTTGGGAATAAGCTTGGCCGTAAGTCTGGGTGGATTCGGCGTCGGCTTGCCCACGGATTTTTTGGACCTCGCGGTAGGCCTCGGATTGAATGCGTTTGAGCTCTTTGTCCTTTTGACCTTCGACTTCGGCGCGCACGCCCTGGCCTTCGGAACGCAGTTGTTCGGCCGCACGTTTGCGCTCCGAGATCATTCGCTCAAAAACCTTGATGCGCACGTTTTCAATGTAATTGATTCGCTTGATCCGAAGGTCAATCAGTTTAATGCCATATTCGGAAAGAATTTTTTTGGCCGTCTCCAAAATTTCGCGGGTGATGGCGTCCCGGCCGATTTCAATTTTGTCATAATCTGTTTCGGCGGCAATATCCCCCGCGTCTTCCGGTTTGACTTCTAAAATACGGTTAGAGGTTCGGACAATATCCACGAGATTGTAGCGTGTGATGTAATTGCGCGTTACGCCGTCCATAATGTCATCCAGGCGGGTTTGGGCATTGAGTTCATTATGCATGGTCTGCAAAAACTGAAGCGGGTCGTCAATGCGCCAGCGGCCCGTAACATCGACCCAGATAAATTTTTTGTCGCGCGTCGGCACTTCGGAAGGATAGCCGTCCCAGTTTAAGATGCGCTTATCGAATTTATGGACCTTCCACCACGGTGCCTTCCAATGAAGGCCGGGCGTGGAAATGGGCTGCGTGACAGGTTCCCCAAATTGAGTGATCACGACCTGTTCGGTTTCATCCACCGTGTAGGCACAGTTGATGAGGGTAAGACCCGAAAGCGAAAGAAGAACAATCAATAATCCCGCGATTCCCTGTTTCATGACTCTTTCCCTCCGTCTTTATGAGGCTCTAAATTGAGGAAGGGTAAAATCCCTTTTTGGGCCTCATCGATAAAAATCTTGTCCTCCACCGCAGGTAGCACTTTATCCATCATTTCAATGTAGAGCCTGCGCTTGGTGACAAGCGGCGCGGTTTTGTAGGCCTGCAAGGTGACGTTAAAACGTTCGGCGTCCCCCTTCGCACGATTGATTCGCTCAAGGGCATAGCCCTCCGCTTCGCGCAAGACTTGATCGGCCTGGCCTTTGGCCTTGGGGATGACGCGGTTGTATTCTTCCCACGCCTGATTAATCACTTTTTCTTTTTCCTGACGGGCCTCATTAACTTCATTGAACGAAGGTTTCACTTCATTGGGCGGCGTTACATCTTGTAGGATGACATTGCGTATCGCGATGCCAGCTTCGTATTCGTTTAAAAGCTCCTGAAGTTTTTTCTCTGCTTCCTGCTGAATTTCCACGCGACCCGAGGTGAGCACTTCATTAATCGTGTGGTCGCCGATTACAAGCCGCATCACGGCCTCAGACATATTGCGAATGGTCTCACCGGGATTGCGCACCCGGAACGCATATTTCACGGGGTCATTGACGGTGTATTGAACAATCCACTCCACAACCGCCATATTCAAATCCCCCGTCAGCATGAGGGATTCTTCCAAAAAGGGATCGCCCCCACCCTGAAACTGGCGCTGCATGCGCATGGTCCCTTGGCCGGGATAGCCTTCTCGGCCCGCATAAACCGTTCGGACGCCGGGCGCCACGGTACGAAATCCAAATTCTTCCTTAAAAACGTGTGTCACTTTCACATTGCGCACGGTTTCCATATAAAAGGGGATTTTCATGCGAAGTCCGGGAGAAGCCGTACGCACGTATTTGCCAAATCGCTGCACCACCCCCACTTCATCCGGTCCAACCTGATAAAACAAGCTTCCGGCGGCGGAAAAACTGAGCACAATGACAAAAAGGATAAGCCAATTGGTGCTGCTAAATTTTGGAAGCTTTGGTAAGCCTTCATTCGGAAGATTAATATCCATAATTCTCCTTCAGCCTACCGGTTCCAGGTTGTTAGTGGCAACCTGGAACCGGTAAGTTTTGTTATTCTTGGTGATGGTAAAAGACAAGCCCGCTGGCCAGTTTGGGATAAAAATAAGTGGATTTTTGGGGCATGAGTTCTTTGACCTCACCCATCTGTTTTAAAATTTTTACTTGCGGGGCTCGGAGCAAAAATGCAGCCGCGACCTCTCCACGTTTCACCCATTCCAAAACTTCTTGCTCGGAATGCGTAAACCGAAGTTGAGTTTCCCATGCCTCGGGCGCAAGGTCCATCAGTTTATGAAAAATAAGATAAGCGAGCAAGTTAACATCCAAGGAATACCAAATTTCCGGTTTTCCGGGAGGCATCAGTGCTTTTACTTTTTCGGGATGTTCGAGGGTCAAGTGATAGCCATCGTCCTTCAGAACCAAATCAAAAGAAGTTAAACCCTGAAGGTACCGGGTTCCTTTTTGCAAAAAGGAACCCGGTACCGCTTCGACCTTGAAGAACGGTTTTAGACTTTCCAGAAGTTTTTTTGGATCAAATCCTGAAAAGGGTTTCACGGCCCGATGCGTCGGAAGAAGGACAAGCCCTTCATCTTCAAACCGTACAAGCGCCATAAGCACAAAATCATAAGGCTGAAGCCGTGCTTCGGGGACGCCTTCTTTGCGATGCATTTCCCGGGCATAATCCAGTGCGGTTTGATACCGATGATGGCCGTCCGCAATGTAAATATTTTTCCCTGAAATAAATTCCTGAATTTCATGAAGGGAGGAATCCTCCGAGATTTTCCACACTTCATGAACCGTATCCCCTTCCACCGCATAAAAATTAGGCTTGGCCTTGAGGATTTCCGAAAAAAGGGGGGGAAGTTTTTCCGACTCGTCTTCATAAAGACCAAAAACCGGGGAAAAATTCGTTTGGGTCGTCTCCAACAGCCTGCGCCGGTCGGCCTTAGGCCGGGCCAGCGTCTGTTCGTGCGCCACCACAATTCCCTTCTCAAAGGGTTCCAGTTTTAAAATTCCTAAAAGCGAAAAGCGCGAGAGCTTTTCTCCCGTCTCGGGACGGCGGAAAATCTGGCGGTAGAGAAAAAAACAGGGTTTTTCCTCGCGTAGCAGGATCTGCTCGTGGCACCAATCGGAAAAAAAATTGCGGGCGCGTGTGTAACGGTTGTCTTGATCGGAATCATCGGGCTTCTCCTTATTCAAAATGAGACGCACAACATTATAAGGAGACTGCTCGTAGAGATCCTCTTGTTCTTGGACTGAAATCACGTCATAAGGCGGAGCAATCACCTGACTTAGATTAATCTTGGAGGGATTGTAATGATGCGCGCGAAAGGGCCGATAATCAGTCATGGTTACGGTCTCAATGTCAATCATAGAACATTTCCTTACGGTGGAGCCGATAGTAGCATAAGAGGTTTTCTTTGACAAGAATTGCTCCCATGCTTAGTATAAAAATCCATGGTTAAAATAAAAAAAATTCATCATCTCATTCGCTATTTTGTTCCGTTTGGAATTTTAGTTTTTTTTGGCTATCAAGGAGGCTGGGTGCCTTCTCTTTTTCTTTTTCTGGCCGGGCCCGTACTTTATCTAGCCTACGGGCTGCGCCGGGTCATTGTCGAAAATATTATCCAAATTCCTTATCGCGAAGGGATTAACGATTTTGTATTCCTACTTCCCATGTGTATCGGTTATTCCATCCTGACCGGCTTTCTTTTCAAACAACTTCTCAATGAGCGGGGTTTTACCCGTAATGTCAGCTTGATTGCCCTGGCCAGCTTTTTGATTTTCATCCATTACGCCGCCTGGCAGCATTTGCTGGAATATTTCGAACTTCCCGAATTCTCAATCTAGTACTCTGTTCGATAAATTCAAGTGACCCTTCAAAGTGTCATCCTGATCCCGCCCGGGGCGGGATCAGGATGACACTCGTATGGATCAAACGTCGCACTGGCTTATTTGACCTTGGCCCCGTCGGCAATGGGGCGTTCGGGCACCACCAAGGTCAAATGCTCACCGTCTGAGGCGGCTAAAAGCATCCCTTGAGACTCAACGCCTCGAATCATGGCAGGTTCCAAATTGTCAATCACGACAATCTTTTTGCCCTTAAGTTCGGCTTCTCCGTAATGAAGGCGTATCCCGGCCACAAGGGTTTTCCGAATCTGGCCGACACGAATTCCTAAGACATAAAGCTTGTCTGCATTAGGATGAGGGGTTACGGTTTCAATTTCCGCGATTTTGATATCCAGTTTCTTAAAATCTTCGAGAGAGGCCATGCCGTTACCTTCCTTCATTTTCGTCCTTGGGGGTTCGAAGCATTTCAGATACCCGCCCCTAAATTATTATTTTTTATCGGACGCATCAAATCTAACTTGTTTTAATATAAAAGGTTATGAATTTCAATTTCGTCTTGATTTTATGACGAACGGTGCTATAATTTTAGCTCTTCGTCACAATACCATAACACAATTTCGGGCCGAAAGGCCAGCAGTCTTTATGGAGGATTCAACAAAATGAGTAAAATTAGAGTGGCGATTGCCGGCGTAGGCAATTGCGCATCTTCGCTTGTTCAGGGAATCGAATATTATCGAAGCGGAACCAATGGCCATAAGCAAGAAGAGCATCTCGGACTCATGAATTATGACTTGGGAGGCTATCTTCCGGAAGATATTGAAGTGGTCGCCGCCTTTGACATTGATAAGCGCAAAGTCGGAGAACGTTTTGACGTCGCCGTGATGGCAAAACCAAATTGCGTCCTCCCCATCTACAATGTCACGCTTCCCAAAAGCAAAGTCAAAGTGGAAATGGGACCCGTGCTTGACGGCTTATCGGAACATATGAAGGATTTTCCTGCGGACCGGACCTTTGCCGTCGCCAATAAAAAGCCCGCCAACGTGGAAAAGGTGCTTCGAGATTCCGGTGCTGAAATTTTGATCAATTATCTTCCTGTGGGATCCCAGCAAGCGACCGAAAATTACGCCGAAGTTTGCCTTAAAACCGGTATCAGCTTCATTAACTGTATGCCGGTTTTTATTGTCTCGAATCAGGAATGGGCCAAGCGTTTTGAACAAAAGCGCATCCCCTGCATTGGCGATGACATTAAATCTCAGGTGGGCGCCACGATTGTGCATCGTGTCCTGACCAAACTCTTTAATGATCGGGGCATGCAAATCGATCGCACCTATCAGCTCAATACCGGTGGGAATACGGATTTCTTAAACATGCTCAACCGGACCCGCCTGCTTTCCAAAAAAATTTCAAAAACTGCAGCGGTTCAAAGTCAGATGACGGTTCCTTTGGAAGATGAAAATATTCATATTGGACCTTCGGATTATGTTCCCTGGCAAAATGACAATAAGGTCTGTTATTTGCGCATGGAAGGCCGCGGGTTTGCAGGATTTCCGATTAATCTAGAATTAAGGCTTTCTGTGGAAGACTCTCCCAATAGCGCTGGCTGCGCCATCGATGCCATTCGCGCCTGCCGTGTTGCGCGCGACCGCAAAATCGGAGGCCCGCTGATTTCGATCTCTTCTTACACGATGAAGCATCCCCCCAAACAAATTCCGGATACGGAAGCCAAGGAATTGGTAAAAAAATTCATTCAGGGAACCTGCCCGCGTTAATGTTAAATAAGACCCTGCGACCCAAATTCGAAGGCCTCATTAACCAGGTTGCCTCCTGGTTTGAGAAAAAAGGCTTTACGCCCAATCAGCTCACGCTTGCCGGTCTTGCACTCAGTCTTCTCGCGGGATGGATTTTTGCATCCGGACATCTTTTTTTCGGCGGCCTTGTCCTGATTGGGGGTTCTCTCGGAGATTTGCTAGACGGTGCGCTGGCCAGAAAAACCGGAAAAATAACGCGATTCGGCGCCTTCCTCGATTCCACGGTTGACCGTTACTGCGATTTTTTCCTCTTCGGCGGGCTCATCCTTTTCTTTGCAGAATTGGGGAAGGCCGGGTACATGCTCCTCACACTCGGGGCCTTGCTGGGATCTTTTGTCACCAGCTACGCAAAGGCGCGTGCGGAGGGATTAAATCTTGAATGCAATGTCGGATTTTTTGAACGGGCTGTGCGCGTCATCATTCTTGCGTTAGGGGTGCTCATTGTCCCGCTACTACCCCTCGCCCTTTGGGCACTTTTTCTTGGTACTCACGTGACCGCCCTTCAGCGAATTCTCCACGTCAAAAAACTTCTCGAAAAAAATCCCTAAACCACCGGCTCTTGCTGGGTCACACAGTGAAGGGCGCCGAGGCCATACACAAGCGCGTTACAGTCAATCGGCACCATTAAATGGCGGGGGAAAAATTCTTTTAAGATTTTAATAGCCCGTTCATCATTTTTGTGGCGATAAACTGGAAGAAGCACGACGCCATTAGCAAGATAGAAGTTAGTATAACTTGCCGGCAGTCTTTCGCCATTATCCGCATTTACGACCCCTCCAGGCATCGGAAATTCAAGGATATCAAATCGTTTTACCTCTCCGGAAGCCGCCCGTTTTAAAATCTCCCAGTTTTTCTTCAAAACAGAATAGTTCCCGTCTTTTGAATCTTCTTCAACGGCTGCAAGAATGACTTTTGGCGCAACAAAGCGCGCGAGGTCGTCAATGTGGCCATCGGTATCATCCCCTGCAATTCCCTCGTTAAGCCAAAGGATTTCAGAAACCCCGAGAAACTTGCGAAGATTTTCTTCAATCTCCTTTTGAGAAAACTGAGGGTTCCGATTTTTGTTTAAAAGGCAGGATTCTGTCGTCATGCAAATCCCTTCGCCATTGACTTCAATAGATCCGCCTTCCAAAACAAATCCCGCTTCAAAACCGCGGTCAGGGATTAAATCTTTATCTTCGAAAACGCGGGTATCCGGAACAAAAGAAGGATATTTATTCCCCCAACCATTAAAAATCCATTTAATGTAAGCCTTTTTCTCCCTCCCTCCTCCCTCTTCCTCAGGGAAAGGGAGAGCGTGAAGGGGAGGGCGGTTTGTCACAAAAGTTGGCCCATAATCCCGAATCCAGGCATCGACGGTCGGCTTCTGAATAAGAATTAGATTTTTAAGATTTCGAAGCCCCGCTGCTTTGAGTTTTATAAGCACTTGCCCTTTTTCATTTTGATCTTTCACCAAAAGCTTCACCTTTTCATGGGGCAATAGCGCCTCGATCATGGCGAGATAAATTTTTTCAACTTCTGCTAATTTTCCCCCCGGCCAAGTCTCAAGATTATGAGGCCAGGCAAGCCATGTCGCCTCATGCGCCGTCCATTCCGGAGGCATGGAAAGCCCTCGAGAAGCAGGAGTGTTGAGAACCTTGGAAGAAAAAAATTGAGGGTTAGCGGGGGTCATCGTCAGAGACAAGAAACGGGCTTTTTCCCTTTTCTTGTTTTCGGTTTCTTGCTTCTAGGATCATCATTTAAAAAGCGTTCTGTAAGGCTTCCGTAGGCGTCAATTCTCCGGTCGCGGAGAAAGGGCCAGTGGCGGCGTACTTCCTCGATTTTCGAAAAGTCGCAATCCGCAAGAAGAATTTCTTCATGAGATTCTCTCGCCTCGGCGAGGATATCTCCAAAGGGCCCTGCCACAAAAGAGTGTCCCCAAAAGGTAAGTCCCTTTTCCCGGCCGACGCGATTGGCCACGGCGACAAATACTTCATTGGCTACGGCATGCCCCTGTTGAACAATTTTCCAGCCCGCGAGCTGGGCCTTGCGTGCCGTTTGGGTTTCTGAATGATGCCAGCCAATGGCCGTGGGATAAAAAAGGATTTGTGCACCCGCCAGCGCTGTAAGGCGCGCGGCCTCGGGAAACCACTGGTCCCAGCAAATTAATACTCCAATTTTTCCGTAAGCGGTGTCAAAGGCTTGAAATCCAAGGTCACCCGGGGTGAAATAGAATTTTTCGTAAAAATGCGGGTCATCCGGAATATGCATTTTGCGGTAAAGGCCGCGCATCGATCCGTCCGCATCCAGGACAAGGGCGCTATTGTGATAAACCCCCTCAGCCCTTTTCTCAAAAATGGGAACGATCATAACCGATTTTGTCTTCTTCGCGAGTTTGGAAAAGGCCTCCCTGGAAGGCCCGTTGACATTTTCCGCGAGCTCAAAATTTTTGTGGCGGTAACCTTCGCAAAAATAGCGGCTCCGGTAGAGTTCCTGAAGACAAATAATTTGGGCGCCCTGCTGGGCGGCCTTTTGCGCAAGCTTAAGGGCTTTCGCCTGACAGCCTTGAGGAAATTTCTCCGAGGCCATTTGGATTAGCGCCACGCGCCGGGATTTTTTTTTCATGAGAGGAATTACCAGTAGCGGTCCAGCCATTTCACGGACAGGGAGAGAAAACCCGAAAAAAACCGCTCCGCAAAGGAAGGCAGAAAAATAAATCCGAAGAAAATAAGGAGGGAAAAATGATAGGCTAATTTTTTCATTTTAATGAATCAAAACTGCCGCGGCAATCACGGTGGTCCAGTTTCCGTTTTTATCGCCGATCGCACTTTGAGTGATGGCGGTTGTTTTTACAATTTCATTGGAAATTTTCCAAAGTTCCTTTTTTTTGTCATAGCTAGAATCGGGATCAAACTTGACGCCTAAAATCGTGGCAAGCATGCTGGCCGCAAGATCCTCGGCATATTCCCCTGTTTTTTTCTCGGTCCAGCCGTAGGTGTGGGCCTCGGAAAGATAACCGTATTGATCGGGCCTTTTGGGAAGCGCCATCCCCACCGAGGAGGCGATAAGGCGATTGGGTTCATTGGTTGCGCATTCGGCTACCACCGTGAAAAGCACTTGGCCGGGGGTAAGGTATTTGAGTCCCGCCTCACGGGAAATAAGTTTGCAAAAGGGTGGATAAATGCTTGAAACGCGGACAATATTAAAAGGGGCGATCCCTGCATCGCGCAAGGCCAGCTCAAAGCTGGAAAGTTTTTCTCGATGAACCCCAACCCCTTTGGTTAAAAAAATCTTCTTGGGTAATATCACTTCGTGAATCCTCCTAAATAAGCACCGGACTTACGGAGCTGAAAGCGACGTCAAGTCCGCCGTGCGAATTGATCCCAGGAGCCCGCGGCCTAGCGGGCGACGTGGGATTTCCTTATTACTTTTGACAACTTGGACAAAAATGGCTACTACGCCCCGCAATGACGAGCCTTCGAATCTTAGTCTGGCAAACCGGACAGGGTTGATTTTCGCGTCCGTAAACCCGATGGCGTTTTTGAAAGGTCCCCTGCGTGCCGTCAGGATGCAAATAATCATCAATCGTAGATCCGCCCGAAGCAATGGCTTCCTCCAAAACTTCGCGAACCGAACCCAGGAGGGCCTCTAATCGGCTTTGAGGAATTCTGAATGAGCGACGCCGGGGATCAATCCCAGCCCGGTGCAGACTTTCATCCGCATAAATATTTCCCAGTCCCGCAAGGAGCTGTTGGTTTAATAAGAGGCTTTTGATTCTTCCAGTTCTTTCTTTAAAGATCCGCACGAATTCCCTGGATTCCAGTTCCAAGGGCTCAGGTCCTAATTGCGAAAGTCCTCTGGGAATCCCGGAGGACCTCCCCTTCGTAAGAAAAATGGATCCAAATTTTCGAATGTCCCGGTAAACAAGCCTCTCAGATTTTCCTTCAAATTCAATAAGGGCATGAACATGGGAATCGAGCGCCTTTGAAGGGTGAAGCCAAACAAGCTGTCCGGTCATTCCCAGATGCACCCATAAGGTGTTAAAGGCGCTGAGATCCATGCCGAGATATTTTCCTTTTCGAAAAACCCTCTGGATGCGTGTACCGGCGGTCTTTGATTCAATTTCTTGTTTTGGAGAATTCAAAATCGCTTCGGATCGAATCTCGATTTTTGAAAGAACAAACCCCTGAATTTCTCTTTGAAGCCAACGCACAATCGTTTCGACTTCCGGAAGTTCCGGCATAAAAGTTTCTAATCCCGTAACAGAAACCGGGAAGGGGTAAGGTCTTTGTCGGTATGATAATGCGTGATTTGCTTCTCTCCGAGACGCCAGCAAAAGAAAATTCGAGATCCGAAATGAATGCCAGGAAAATCGACCCAGCCATGATCTAAATTCCGGACCCGGCACCCGAGTCGGTGAATCGCACGAATTTCGCTGGCCAAAGAAAGCACCTCGCTATCGAGCTCTTGCGCCTCAAGGTCCAAATGGCGGCCGGGATCATAAACTCCGACGTGGGCTGTGCGCAAGGCAATGAGCTCTTCCATCAAAAAAGCGTCGTGGTGACGTTCCAGCGAATCCCTTTTCGTGAAAAATCGTTTGAAAGCCTCTTCGACCTGGGGAACAATTTGATTGGCTTCTTCAAGACTGAAAGTGCGGGTCGGGATTTGCATTTCCGCCTCCTTAGGCCTCCATGCGTTCCGGAATGACTTCTGTGGCAAGCGAGGGAATAAGCCCTCCGCCTCGGGCAATATTGATCACACTTTCATTACTTAATCGCACCAGCCCACCCGAATATTTGCCTCCGAACACATAGGCATTGAAATTGTACTTCTTGTAAGAAAAATCGAGTTTCCCGTTAATGACTTCCGGGACTGTCATAATAGGTATCGGCACAAATTCTTGAACCACCCAGTCCCCCTTGACGGCCTTATCAAGGGCGGCGTTCCAGTCCTGATCCGGAGTTTCGCTGCCTATGGTGACGTCCTTGCCGCCCGATCCGGAAGAAGGTTTAAGCACAAGGGATTCCTTTTCGTCTTTGAGAAAATCGATCAAATAGATTTTTTTATGACCGTAAAAATCCTCGGCATCCGCAAGTCGCCTTGTCCAGGGAATATGCTCTCGCTTGATTTTGTTTTCATTGTCGGTAAAAAAATGATCGTATTCCGGATTTGTAAGTATGGAGAGCACGGCCTTCGTGCTGGCAAGACGTGACCGGAGCGGATTGACCATACAAACCGCCCGGTCCCGGTAGGCTTTTATCATGTCTTGGATTTCGTCGATACGCTCCAACAATTCATTAAATTCAGCACGCCGATAAATTAAATGAATGCGCGTATTTTTATGATAAAGTTTGCCACTTTTGTAACCGAATTCGCGGGGATCAACAATCAGTGTCTTATAGCCCCTTTCCTCAAAAAAGGATTTGAGGTATTCAAATTCCGACATGGTCCGCACATGTTTCCAGTCCATAATCGCAATCGTGGGAGTTTCCGTGCCGCCAAATTCCTCATAAGTTTCAAGGAGGGCATGCAAAATATTTTCTACCCGCTGAGAACCTTTAAGATGATACTCGTGGAAAAAATCCCGCAGGGGCTCTTCATGCATTAAAAGCGATTCCACTTGATCCGTATAGGCTGCACCCGCGGAGGAATCGACATTAAATTCCATAATTTTAAAACGTTCCCCTTCCAGCATCGTGTTGTAGCGGCAGAAAACTACATTTTGAGAATATCCGGGGTCGATTTTGATGAGTTCCGCAGCGTCTTGGGGGATGCGGTAAAGATGAGAAAGGTGAACCTCTTCAAAATAGAGTCGTATGGCGGTATTAAGAATCTGTGTCATGGTGCTTGAAACCCGTTTGATCAAGTGTTCCTGTTTCGGAGTCAAAAAATGGGATTTATAAAAAGTAGGGATGGCAAAGCGGCCGTAATGAAAATGCGTACGCTCAAGCCTTTCCTTAAAGGCCGCAATAGCTGAGACCACGCGATCCTGATGGGCTTTTAAATATTCATCATAGGCATAATCAAAATTTTTCTGCAATTGCCATTCTCCTAATAGTTCTTCAGAGGGCATGAGTGTGCATTTAAGATTGAACCGCTGTTTTTTTTCGTGACGGTCCTTGTTGAAACACCTTTTGCATTGTTTTACCAATGACCGCGGGACTTTCAGCGAGGGTCACGCCAGCTTGACGGAGGCGGTTGATTTTATCAATGGCCTTTCCCATGCCCCCTGAAATAATAGCACCTGCATGACCCATGCGCTTTCCCTCGGGGGCATTGGCCCCGGCAATAAAAGCCACTACGGGTTTTGTACAATACTTTTCAATGTAGTCGGCGGCCTCTTCCTCGCCGTGCCCGCCGATTTCCCCGATCATTACGATAGCTTTAGTTTCGGGATCTTTCTCGAATAGCTTGAGCGCATCCACAAAACTCGTTCCGACAATGGGATCTCCCCCGATACCAACGCAAGTGGATTGGCCCAGGCCAAGCCCCGTAAGCTGCCAAACCGCCTCATAAGTCAGTGTACCGCTTCTTGAAATCACCCCGATGGGTCCCGGGGTATGAATGTAGCCGGGCATAATGCCAACTTTGCATTGATTGGGGGTGATAATTCCGGGGCAATTTGGACCAATCAATTGGGTTTTTTTTGTGTTGATCCAATTTTTAACGCGGGCCATGTCAAGGGCAGGAATGCCTTCGGTGATACAAACCACCAAACGGATACCCGCCTCGACAGCTTCTCGAATCGCCGCAACTGCGAACGGGGCGGGCACATAAATCACAGAGGTATTCGCCTGGGTTTTATCCACGGCCTCTTTCATGGTTTCAAAAACCGGGACTCCGTGAACTTTTTGGCCCCCTTTTTTGGGGGTTACCCCCGCCACCAGCGGGGTGCCATATTCCAGCATTTTTTCCGTATGAAAAGAGCCGTGATGTCCGGTAATGCCCTGAACGATTACTTTGGTATTTTTATCAACGAGTATACTCATAAATAAACCCCAAAAGGTACCAGGTTCCTTTTGATTAAAGTGCAGCCACAACTTTTTCTGCCGCCTCGGCAAATTCGGAAGCTGTGATAATATTAAGATTCGATTTCTTTAAAATTTCCTTTCCCTCTTTGACATTGGTGCCTTCCAGCCGTACCACAAGGGGCACTTTCACACCCACTTCACTGACCGCAGCTAAAATCCCCTCGGCCACGACGTCACAACGCATAATCCCGCCAAAAATATTGACGAGAATGGCTTTCACACTAGGGTCCCGTAAGATAATTTTAAAAGCCGCCGTAACTTTATCTTTGTTGGCTCCGCCGCCGACATCCAGAAAGTTGGCCGGCTCTCCGCCGTAATATTTCACAATGTCCATGGTTGCCATGGCAAGCCCGGCGCCATTGACGATACAGCCGATATTACCTTCGAGGCCAACATAACTTAAATCAAACTTTTTAGCTTCAACTTCGCGCGGATCTTCCTGGCGGGAATCGCGCAAAGCAGCAATGTCGGGATGACGGTAGAGGGCGTTGACATCAAAATTAATTTTGGCATCGATGGCAACGACTTTTCCATTTTCAAGCACGGCCAGAGGGTTGACTTCCACCAGCGAGGCGTCAAGCTCTAAAAAAAGTTTTGCAAGAGACTGAAAAATTCTTGAAAAAATAAGCGCGTGGTCTTTATCTTTGACGATTCTTCTTGCCAGGGCTTCGGCTTCAGCTGATCCCAGGCCTTCCTCGAGTGAGAAATATTGCTTTAAAATTTTTTCGGGCTCGTTGGCCGCAACTTCCTCAATATCCATACCGCCGGCCTCCGAGACGATGAGGCAAGGCTTGATTTCGCTTCGATCGAGAACAACGCTTGCATAATATTCTTTGGCAATCGCCGAAGTACCTTCGATGAGGACCCTGTCGACCGGTTTGCCCTCGGAACCTGATTGGGGAGTTACCAGCCGGGTCCCAAGCATCTCTGCGGCCGCGCGCGCGACTTCTCCCGCATTCTTTCGAATTTTAATACCACCGCCCTTCCCACGCCCTCCCGCATGCACCTGCGCCTTAACCGCAAACAGACAGCCAGGCTGTCCCGCCTCAATCCCATGGGCGGCGTCGAAGGCCTCTTTTTCTGAGCGGGCAATTTTCCCAAGATTCACGGGAATGGCATAGCGATGAAAAATCTCCTTGGCTTGATATTCGTGAATATTCAAAGGGATTCCATCCTGAGCATTATTTTCTTTTCTCCATGGGAATATAAAGTTCCTCAAGAGGACCGGTGTATTCGGCCTGAGGCCGTATTAGCTTATTGGCGAGGCGCTGTTCCATCACATGAGCCGTCCAACCCGCAACTCGGCTTGCGGCAAAGACCGTGGTAAAAAAATCCACGGGAATCCCCAAAATATAAAGAACGGAGGCCGAAAAGAAATCGACATTGCACGGAATTTCTTTTTCGCGCCACATGGTCTTTTCAATGATATTGGAAATCTCCATCCATTTTTTTTCACCGGATCTTTCGCACAGTTTAGCTGCGATCCCTCGAAAGGCCGTGGCCCGCGGATCCTCTTTTTTATAAATCCGGTGGCCGAATCCCATTACTTTTTTCTTGTGAGCCAACAAATCCTTAACGTATTTTTCGGCCTTTTCGGGAGTTCCTATATCCAAAATCATCTCCATCGCACGCTGGTTCGCGGAGCCATGCAAATCCCCCTTGAGCGTTCCGATGGCCGAGGTTACCGCCGAATAAATATCCGCCTCGGTGGAGGCTGTCACACGCGCGGAAAAAGTCGAGGCATTCAAACCATGATCGGCCAGCAAAATAAGATAGGCATCCATAGCCCTTTCCATTTCCATTTCCGGTTTTTTGCCGTGCATCCTATAAAGGAAATCGGCAGCCTGAGAGAGTTGGGGATCGGATTCAATCGATTCTGCCCCTTCTCGAATTCTTTTGAAGGCTGCAATAAGGGTTGGAAATTTCGCAATCAAACTGAAGGCTTTATCCCGGATCGAGTCCGGGTCAATTTTACGCTCTTCGGGATCATAGGCGCCAAGTAATGAAATGGCGGAGCGCAAAACTGCCATCGGATGCGCACTCTTTGGGAGGGATTTTAGGAATTGTATGATTTCTTTTGAAATGGTCCGCTTGGCCGCAAGGTCCTTTTGAAAAGTACTTAGCTCGGTACTCCGCGGGAGGCGACCGTTCCATAAAAGAAAAACCGTTTCCTCATAGGTGGAATTAACTGCAAGTTCATGGATAGAAATCCCCCGGTAAAGAAGCCGGCTTCTTTCGCCGTCGACAAGGCTAAGGGCAGTTTCTGCCGCAACAACTCCCTCTAAACCTTTGGAAAATTTGTGGGCTTCTGCATGGGGAGTTGGAACTGAACCGGATTCAAGCATAGGGTGGTATTATACATAAATTCATTCTTACGCCCAGCATATTGTGCCCTTAACTACACCACACCTGGTGTTTAAGCGGTGGTAGTTCTCTGCGTCGTTTTAACTATCGTAAGCACCCGCTTCAAGCTGTGCTAAATTGATTCCATAAACCTGGGGGAAGGCGTGTGTGAAATTCATACTGCCTTCTTTTAAAGCACTCAGGAGTTCTCGAAATTTCAAAAAGCCGTAACGATCGATGAGATATTTTGCGTAAAGATAAGACTGTTTGTAGAAATCTCCAATATTGGCTCGATATTGAATATTAAGGTCCATTTTTACAAATTTTTCAATGGGGACAAGAGTTCCTGCTTTGGTATGATCTTGATAAAATTTGCGGCCTTCTCCCCGGATTCTTGAGGTGGCATCCTTTTCCAGATAAGTGGCAAGTCCTTCATCCAGCCAGCGTGGGACCTTTCCACCTCCGATGGAAGCAATCACCAGATGTGAATATTCGTGCCGGAAGACCTTCTCAAAATCCCCGAGGAGTTGGGATTCAGGCTTGGAAAGATCGATTTTCATGCGAATTTTTTTATTCGCATAAAATCCACCGGAGGCAATTTCAGGATCGTCAATACTATCATAGGTGTTACCTTCAAGGAGAATCAGTTCCGCGGCTTGGGCCGGGGTAAAACCAAAATGGGCTTCGTGGCTTGAGATGGTTTTTTCAATGACGCGGATAAGCCCTCGTTCCACAGTTGAAGCAGGTTTTTCTTCCAACCGGACGCTAAATATTCCGGCCATGAAACTGTAAAGTTCCGCAGCGATTTGCGTTTCCTTGAGTTTCCTTTGATACGTTTTCTGGCTGTATTTAATCGCGTAAGCCGGAGGGATAAAGGAAATAAGTGTTAAAGCAAAAAGTGTCCGCGCGGACACTTTTTTGAAAAAAAATAGCATATTTGCTATATTTTCATGAGAGGCGTCCGTGCCCGGCGTTGAAACTTCCCCTTGTGATGATCTTCGGCATATTTAACGTACCGCTCCGCCCAGGAAATAAGGCCTTTGATTTCCTTAGCGCTGAGTTTTCTAACGAATTTCGCGGGCCTTCCGAAATAAAGCGATCCGGATTTCAGTTTTTGATCGTGCGTCACAAGACTTCCAGCGCCTAAAATAGTCCCTTCTCCAATCACGGCCCCGTCTAAAACAATGGATCCGATTCCGATGAGCGATCCGCTTTTCACGGTGCAAGCGTGCAGCGTGACTTGATGCCCTACGGTGACATAATTTCCGACCCGAGTCCCGCGATCGGTTTCTACATGCACGAGCGAGAGATCCTGAATATTGGAGTGATGTCCGATTTCGATTTTATGGATGTCCCCACGCAACACACATCCCGGCCAAACACTGGAATGTTCTCCGATTTTGACTTGGCCAATAATCGTGGCTGCAGAATCAACGTAAGAGGTGGATGCAATGGATGGAGAAAGTGCCTTCATACGAGGTCATGAGACACCAGAAAACAATCTGTCATCCTGAGTCCCGCCAAAGGCGGGACGAAGGATCTAGATTCTTCACTACACTCAGAATGACACGCTTTTCCTGATGACGGGTGACTTGGCGCACTGGTGACAATGATCATTTTTTTAACAAATCCAATAAATTGAGGGTAATCTCACGATTTATTTTAGCAATGGAGTTCACAAGCGGAATTTCTTTCGGGCAAGCCTTCACGCAATTCTGCGCATTACCACAGTCTTCAATGCCGCCCTCGGCCATCAACGAACGCAGCCGTTCCTTAGCAAGGCCTTTGCCGATAGGATGCGCGTTGAACATTTTCACCTGATTAATAGCCATGGCCCCGATAAAATCGGAGCGATCATTCACCTGGGGACAAACATCCAGGCAGCAGCCGCAGCTAAAACAGCGCGAAAGCCAATAATTTTCCTGTTGTTCTTCCGAGGCAATTCTCGGTCCAGGGCCAAGATTGTGAGTGCCGTCAATCGGTGACCACGCCTTCACGCGTTTCAAGGTTTCAAATAGAAAACTGCGGTCTACAACCAGATCGCGCTGCACCGGAAATTTTCGCATGGGTTCAATCGTGACATTCATTCCAATTTCATCTACAAGGGTGGAACAGGCCTGACGCACCCTGCCGTTAATCACCATGGTGCAAATCCCGCAAACTTCTTCCAGGCAGCTGGATTCCCAGGCTACCGGCGATGTTGGCGTACCGTCAAAAGTTTTTGGATTTTTTCGAATTTCCTGCAAAAGCAAAATGACATTCAGATAGGGACGGTAAGGAATATGATATTCCTCCCAATGAGGCTTCGCCTCAAGCGCCTCTTGTCTTTTGATTTTTACAACGACCGTCTTTTTTTCCATAATTTTATTTTCTTATCGCATTAACAACGAATGCTAATGCCAATAGTGTTGAGCCCGCTGCCAGAACACCAATCCATAATGTTGCCAAACTTTCTTCAGCACCTTGAAGGGGGAATGCTCTGAATACAATGACTGAAAAACGAAATCCAGCAGCCAATAACGGAATCGCTAAAATACAAAAACCTATACGTACAATCGGTTTCTTCTTATATTTCCCCGTGGCGCCAATGCCAAAAATTCTACCTCTTTCCATGGCGCTTTTTAACGGATCGATATTGTTTCTTTCTTCTTCGTTAGAATGGCTCAATACTTTCTCTCCCGCGGCTTCAATAGGGATGTATCGACCGCTTCGTAAGAAAGCTCAGGGCCTTTGGGTGTGTACTTGGCGACTGTGGTTTTTAGCCAATTGGCGTCATCGCGATTTGGGAAATCTGGCTTGTAATGAGCGCCGCGGCTTTCATTGCGGGCAAGGGCCCCGAGCGTAATGACGCGCGCAATTTCTAGCATATTTAAGAGCTGTCGCGTGAAGACTAAAGTTTGATTCGCCCATTTGGAATTGTCCATCACATTAATTTCTTTGGCGCGGTCTTTCAATTCCACAAGCTTTTTATCGGTGGCTTCCAAGTTTTTGTTGTGGCGCACAACCGTAACATTGTCAGTCATCACCTTCCCCATTTCTTCCCAAAGGTAATATGCATTTTCCTTGCCCTTACGGCGAAGGAGTTCGTCATTTTTTGCTTCCTCTTTTTTAACTTGCTGATCAAACCATTTGGAACTTGCATCCAAGCTCGATGTTAGACCTTCCGCATATTCTTGCGCGGACTTCGCGGAAGTCAGCCCGCCTTGAAGCACGGAAAGCAGCGAATTCGCGCCCAGACGGTTTGCGCCGTGATACTGATAATCGCATTCACCGGCCGCCCAAAGTCCTGGAATATTGGTCCTATGCCTTCCGTCAATATAAATGCCGCCCATGGAATAATGCACGGAAGGAAACACGCGCATCGGAACTTTACTGGGGTCTTCATTCATGAATTTTTCGTAGATTTCGATGATGCCCCCCAGTTTTTCGTGAAGGACTTTCGAATCGATGTGCGAAATATCCAAATAGACGATGTCCTGGCCCTCCACGCCGAGCTTCATCTCGCGGCAAACCTTAAAAATGGCACGTGAGGCAATGTCACGGGGCACGAGGTTCCCGTATTTGGGATACCACTCTTCCATAAAATACCAGCGCTTGCCTTCTTTGTAGGTCCAAAGCCTGCCGCCTTCGCCGCGCACGGCTTCGGAAATCAGGCGGTTTTTGTCTTCGCCCGCAATCGCCGTGGGATGCACTTGAATGAATTCGCCGTTGGCATAATGAACACCCTGCTGAAAAAGCGAGCCCGCCGCAGCGCCCGTGCAAATCATGGACATCGTGGAACGGCCGTAAATCATGCCGCAGCCGCCCGTGGCAAATACGGTAGCCACCGCAGGGAAGACTCGAATCTCAAAATTCGTGAGATTCATCGCAACAACACCACGGCCAACGCCGGCGTCGTCAATCACTGCCGAAAGAAATTCCCAGCCCTCAAAACGCATGACTTTGCCTTCGACTTCAAAGCGGCGGACTTGCTCATCAAGTGCGTAAAGCATTTGCTGACCTGTGGTGGCGCCGGCAAAGGCAGTGCGGTGAAATTTGGTACCACCGAACCGGCGGAAATCGATAAGGCCCTCGGGGGTGCGGTTAAATTGAACACCCATCCGGTCCAGCATATAAACAAAGCTCGGGGCATTTTTACACATTTCCATCACAAGCGGCTGATTCGCAAGAAAGTCGCCGCCAAGAATGGTTTCTTCGAAATGAATTTGTGGAGAGTCGCCCTCGCCTTTGGTGTTAACCGAGGCGTTGATGCCCCCCTGCGCGCAAACCGAATGCGAACGCTTGCAAGGCACCACAGAAATTAAATCAATCTGGCAGCCTGCTTCCGCAAGTTTGAGGGTCGTCATCAATCCCGCTAAACCGCCACCCACCACTACGAATTTAGGTTTTGAGTTCATGGGATTAAATGAATGAGGGAGTTAACGCCCACGACAAAAAGCGTTATGCCGAGGCCGGCGCAAAGGACGCCTGAAACCGCGCGGGATTTAGGGCCGATCGTTATGCCCCAGCTGATGAAAAACCCCCAAAGGCCGTTAGCGAAATGAAACATCACTGCCAAAAGACCCACGATATAAAACCAAAATATTGCAGGGTTTTTCATAAGCTCTTGCATACGGGCGAAGCTCACTTCCGTCCCGTAGAGAAGATTCACACCGCGTGTGTGATAAAAATGATAAAACACATAAACAAAGGTGATAACGCCTGAAGCGCGCTGCAAAAAATACATCCAATTGGCCGGATAGGGATACCAAATCAAATTGCTTTTTCCCGTAAACATCACATAAAAACCATAAAAGGCGTGAAAGAGAATGGGCAAATAAATGAAAAAGATTTCCAGCCAAATCACATACGGAAGCCCGCTTAAGAAAGCGATTTGTTCATTGTAGGCCGCCGGACCTTTGATAATCAGGGCATTAGAAAACATATGCTCCAGCAAGAAGGCGCCGATGGGGAAAACTCCGGAAAGCGAGTGAAGCCGCCTAAGCCAGAAATGGGGGGATATTTTAATGTCGTTTGCGTCCATGTCGCTTCAGAGGATAGGGGGAAAGAGAACAAAAAATTAAAAAAACAGTTTTATCGATCATTGGTTCTCTGTCTTCTGTTATTTGTTTTCTGCTATTAATTGTCTTAATACGTACTGTAAGATACCGCCGTGGCGATAATATTCAAGTTCCACCGGGGTGTCAATCCGGCATTTGACGAAAAATTGTTTTGATGGAGGGGTGGGATTTTCCCCGCCCGGTTCCGGGCGCGCCCCTACGGCTAATTTTTTTCCGGGTACAAGATCCTTTGCAATTCCTTCGATGGAAAAAATCTCCTCCCCGGTTAATCCCAATGATTTTCGCGTTTGACCTTGTTCAAATTCAAGCGGAAGAATCCCCATTCCAATGAGATTCGAGCGGTGAATGCGTTCAAAACTCTCCGCGATCACGGCCTTGACGCCAAGCAGCGCGGGGCCTTTGGCCGCCCAATCACGGGAGGATCCTGAGCCGTATTCCTTTCCCGCAATGACAAGAAGCGGCGTTGCCTGTTTTTGATATTCCACTGCCGCGTCATAAACCGAGATATTCCCCTCACCCAACTTTCCCCCTGAGGGAGAGGGTTGGGGTGAGGGCGAATTAAAATACCGAGTCCAGCCGCCCTCCGTACCTGGGGCCAATTCATTTTTGAGTCGAGTATTCGCGAAAGTCCCTCGCATCATGACTTCGTGATTTCCCCGGCGGGCCCCGTAAGAATTAAAATCTTTGGGCAAAACACCTTGCTCCATTAAATATTTTGCGGCCGGACTGTCTTTGGCAATGGAGCCTGCGGGTGAAATATGATCCGTTGTGACGGAATCACCCACCCTGACAAGCACGCGCGCATTTTTAATATCCTGAAGAGCGGAAGGCGCTTGGGGCATCCCCTCAAAATAGGGGGGTTTTTTGATGTAGGTGGATTTTTCATCCCATTGAAAATTGTCGCCGGTCGGAACTTTCATGATGCGCCAGGCCTCTTCACCGTCAAAGACATTTTCATATTGTCTTCGAAACATGGCGGCATCGACCTCGCGCATCGCGTTTTCAATTTCCTTTTGTGTGGGCCAAATGTCTTTGAGATAAACAGGATTTCCCTTGGAATCTTGGCCAAGCGGTTCCGTGGTGAGGTCTTTTTCGACGGTCCCCGCGAGCGCGTAGGCCACAACAAGCGGAGGTGAGGCCAGGTAATTGGCGCGCACCAAAGGGTTCACACGTCCTTCAAAATTGCGGTTGCCCGAAAGTACGGCCGCAACATATAAATCATTTTCTTTGACCGCAGCACCGATTTCCTCGAGAAGCGGCCCCGAATTTCCGATACACGTGGTGCATCCGTAGCCTACCAAATGAAAATTTAATTTCTCAAGATAGGTCTTAAGCCCCGTCTTTTCCAAATAATCCATCACGACTTTGGAACCCGGGGCCAGCGAAGTTTTCACCCAAGGTTTGGCGTTGAGACCACGTTCCACTGCCTTTTTCGCAAGAAGCCCCGCGCCCATCATCACCGCGGGATTGGATGTGTTCGTGCAGCTTGTAATGGCAGCAATCACCACAGAGCCATGATTGATTTTGAAAGATTGATCTTCAGTCCGGATTTCAACCGGCTCAGAAATTTCCAACGGCTCCTTTTGCAATTGGGCAGCTAAGGGCTTCGTGCTTCCGCCTTCCGCCTGCCAATGATTGACGCGCCTCGGGTCCGTTTCAGGCAACGGTTTTCCTTTTATGATTGTTTTTAAAGTTTCTTGGAAATTTTGTTTTACCTTTTTCAGGGCGACTCGATCTTGGGGTCTTTTGGGACCGGCAAGACTGGCTTCAATTTGGGAAAGGTTTAATTCAAGCGTGTCGGAGAAAACGGGCTCAGGAGAATTTGGAGTACGGAAAAGCCCTTGTTCTTTAAAATAAGCCTCTGCTAATTCGACGTGTTCTGCCTGCCGGTCGCTTAATCTAAGATAGTTCATAGTTTCAACATCCACGGGAAAATAGCCCGTGGTTGCCCCGTATTCGGGAGCCATATTGGCAATCGTCGCGCGATCGGCGAGCGTCAAATGATCCAGCCCGGGACCAAAAAATTCCACGAATTTTCCAACCACACCTTTTTTGCGGAGCATTTCAGTAACCGTCAATACAAGATCCGTTGCCGTGGCACCCTCTTGTAGTTTTCCGGTGAAGCGAAATCCCACGACTTCGGGAATCAACATGGAAATGGGCTGGCCGAGCATTGCAGCCTCGGCCTCAATGCCGCCCACCCCCCAACCCAGAACGCCCAGGCCATTAATCATCGTGGTATGAGAATCCGTTCCAACCAGCGTGTCCGGATAAAGAAGTGTTTCGTTTCCAACTTTTTTGGTGAGAATGACACCGGCAAGATATTCGAGATTTACTTGATGAACGATCCCCGTTCCCGGCGGCACCACGCGGAAATTTCTAAAGGCCTGCTGGCCCCAGCGAAGGAATTGGTAGCGTTCTTTATTTCTTTGGAATTCAAGCTCCACATTTTTACGGAAGGCTTCCGGAGAGCCGAAGGCATCGACTTGCACGGAATGGTCGATCACCAAATCCACGGGCTCAAGCGGATTGATCTTTTTGGCGTCGCCCCGCATTTCACGGATTTTGTCGCGCATCGCAGCCAGATCAACAACACAGGGAACCCCCGTAAAATCCTGAAGAATCACCCGGCCAGGGATAAAGGCAATTTCCTTATTCGATGTCTGTTTAGAATCCCACGCTGCAAGCGCCTCAATATCTTCCCGCCGCACCGCTTTTCCATCTTCATGCCGCAGTAAATTCTCCAGCAGAATCCGGATGGAATAGGGAAGTTTCCTAGAGACCTCTAATCGAAAGAAGTGATAATCTTTCCCCTTAATCTTCAATAAATGCTTGCCGCTCATTTTAATAATCTCAAATAATCCTTTTCATAAATTTAGTTTCGCGCAGTTTTCACGCACGTGCTCTGCGGACTTCTGGAGGGCCTCTTTTTCCGCGGGGGATAATTTCACTTCCACCACTTCCTTCACGCCTCCCTTACCAAGTTTGGCCGGGACCCCGCAATAAACGTCTTTTAAGCCGTATTGACCCGTGAGATAAACACAAGAAGGAATAACTTCTCCTTTATCCTGCAGAATCGCGCTTACCATTCGGACGACGGAAGAAGATGGCGCGTAGAAGGCGCTTCCGGTTTTGAGGTATTTCACAATTTCCGCGCCGCCGTCGCGCGTGCGTTGATTGATGGCCTCGATTTTGTCGGCCTTGAGAACTTCCGTAATCGACTTGCCTTTGACTTTGGTGAGCGCGGGTACAGGCACCATTTCATCGCCGTGGCCGCCGAGCACGGTGGCGTCAACTTCGGAAGGAAGACAGCCCGCGGCCTCCGCGATAAAATAAGCCATTCGCGCGGAATCAAGCGCGCCCGCCATTCCGAAAACGCGCTTCGTATCGAGTCCCGTTTTTTTCCAGGCAAGGTAAGTCATCACATCAAGAGGATTGGAAACAATAACAAAAATCGCCTTGGGAGAATATTTTACGGCTTCAGTGACAACGCTTCCGACAATTCCGGCGTTTGTATTTACCAAATCATCGCGAGTCATTCCGGGCTTACGCGCAATTCCTGCAGTCACAACAACAATATCAGAATTTTGAGTGTCTTTATAATCATTCGATCCGACAATTTTGGATTTAAAACCTTCAATCGGCGCCGATTCCATCATATCAAGCGCCTTGCCTTGCGGAAGACCTTCCACCACGTCAATCATCACCACATCCGCGAGATCTTTTTCGACTAATCGTTGCGCCGTGGTTGCGCCGACAAATCCCGCTCCGACAACCGTAACTTTAGACATTAACAGTTCTCTTCATTTTATCGATAATCGCCTGCCCCATTTCGCGCGTGCCCACGGCGGTAGGATCCTTGCGATCGGCCTTCATATCATAAGTCACGTTTTTACCCTCTCGAATCACCTCGGCGATTGCCCTTTCCAGCCTGTCCGCCGCCTGGGTCTCACCCAGATAGCGAAGCATCAGCACGCCGGAAAGAATCACGGCCGTGGGATTGACCTTATTAAGGCCTTTATACTTAGGCGCGGAGCCATGCGTTGCTTCAAAAAGGGCTCCGTCGGTTCCAATATTTGCGCCGGGAGCCACGCCCAGTCCTCCGATTAAACCCGCGCAAAGATCCGACAAAATATCACCGTAAAGATTCGGGAGAACGAGGACATCGTATTGTTCCGGCACCTGTACAAGCTGCATGCACATGTTGTCAACGATGCGGTCTTCAAATTGAATGTCCGTGTATTTTTTGGCGATTTCGCGCGCGACTTCAAGAAAAAGGCCGTCGGAGAATTTCATAATATTGGCCTTGTGAACTGCTGTGACTTTTTTACGTTTATACTGGCGTGCGTAATCAAACGCGAATTTTACCACGCGTTCCGTACCCGAAACGGAAATGGGTTTAATGCTGACGCCTGAATCGGGACGTATTTTTTTTCCGGAATATTTTTCAATCGCGGCAATGATCTCCTGAACCTCCTTGGTACCCTTTTGAAATTCGATGCCGGCATAAAGGTCTTCGGTATTTTCGCGCACAATGACAAGATCAATATTCTTATATCGTGACCGGACGCCTTCATAAGATTTACAGGGCCGGAGGCAGGCATATAAATCGAGTTCCTTGCGAAGTGCGACATTCACGGAACGAAATCCGGTGCCGACCGGCGTGGTAATCGGGGATTTGAGCGCCACCTTGTTTTTACGAATAGATTCGATCACGCGCTCCGGAAGCGGCGTCCCTTCCTTTTCCATGACCTCAAGGCCGGCATGCTGAATGTCCCAGTCGATGGCAACGCCCGTGGCATCGATACAGGCCCTGGCCGTATCTGCGATTTCTGGACCCACACCGTCTCCGGGAATTAAGGTTACACGATAGGATTTCATAGCTAACTCCTTAGAAGGGCACAAGGCAAAAGTGCTCTTAATTCTTTTGACTTTTTGCGAATTTCTGTTAAATAAAGTGATTATTCTATATGAATAAGAAGAAAATTAAAAGGACCCTCTTAAAGGCCCTCACAGATTCAGGAAAGCATTTAAAATGCACCCTGCGTGAACGCCACGTTGTTCAAAAGAAATCGGAGCTCAGCCTTGTTACGGCTTCGGACAAAAAAGCGGAGCAAATTATTCTTGATACAATTCGAATCATTTTTCCGGATCACGCCTTTTTGACGGAGGAGTCTCCCCCGATGGGACAATCCCGATCGCGATGGATTATTGACCCTTTGGACGGAACTACCAATTTTGCCCACACTTTTCCTATCGCCTGTGTTTCCATTGCTTATGAAGAAAACGGGGTGGTGGAAATGGGCGGAATTTTAGATCCCTTCCGCAATGAACTTTTTTTCGCCGAGCGCGGCAATGGCGCGACCCTCAATGGAGAACCGATTACGGTCTCGCGAATTTCCACACTTAACGAATCTCTGGTGGTGACCGGATTTCCCTATGACCGCCGCGAAAAAATCAATGACTATATCCCCCCGTTTAAAGATTTCGTTGTGAAAACTCAAGGGATGAGGCGTCTTGGCGCGGCCGCCCTTGACCTTTGCTACGTAGCCTGCGGGCGCTTTGACGGTTATTACGAGGTTAAATTGAATCCTTGGGACAAGGCTGCGGCAATGTTGATTGTTGCTGAAGCCGGAGGATGTCTGAGCAATTTTTCCGGAAATCCCCTGACTTTAGAAGACGTACAAAATGTGGCCTCGAACGGATTCATTCACGAGGAAATGCTCGCTGTCCTGAAGCCTTATCAAAATCTCGGGAAATGAAAAAGCGAAAAAAGAAGCGGACCCTTCCAAAACCTCGTCACGTCTGGCGCATCAATCCCAAATCCCGCGTCAAAGATTCCGACAAATCCTATAAGCGTCATCGTGAGAAGAGAAAAGAAAAGTCATGGAGAGAAGAAATTTAAAAATCCTGCATCTTGATTTGATCCACGACGCGCTTGGCAATGGCGAGGGCAGCAGTGGCAGCCGGAGACGGGGCATTCAAGACATGGCAGGCGTCGGACTCTTCCATAAAATAAAAATCACTTACGAGCTGGCCCTTTTCATCGACGGCCTGCGCACGCACGCCCGTAGGACCCGGCGTTAAATCTGAAATTTCCGCCGTGGGGAGAAATTTCCGAAGCGTGGCCAGATAAAAATTCATCATCCGGGAATGAATCACTTCAGAAATTCCTGTTTTCCAATAACGTAATGCCATTCGCCAAAAGACGGGTGAAGCCACAAGTTCAAATGTCTCTTGGGCGTTGATTTGATTTGAAAAATAGCCTTCGCGCGCGAGGGCAAGGACGGCATTGGGTCCCACTTTGACGCGTCCCTCCAAGGTCGGAGTTAAATGCATGCCTAAAAATGGAAGCCGTGGATCGGGAACCCCGTAGACAAGCCCTCGGATAAGTTTTGCTTTTTCCGGATTGAGCCAGAAATATTCGCCGCGAAAGGGAACGATTCGGACTCTTGGGTAAAGCCCGGAAAGCCTTGCAATTTTATCGCTGTAAAGACCCGCGCAATTAATGAGGAAAGAGGCTTTGTATTCGCAATTGTCGGCAAGAACAATAATTTCTCCCTCACCCTGCCCTCCCCCCCTTAAAGGGGGAGAGGATAAAGGTAAAGGGGTCCGATCTCGCAATCTCACAATTTTCGTCACCTTACGATGCACGACCACTTCCCCGCCATGCGCTTCAATATCCGCCTTGAGCGCCTCACTGACCTCCTTAAAATCTACAAGCGCGACTTCCGGAAGATAGATTCCTTCAATTCCTGAAACGGAAGGTTCATAACCTTTGATTTCGTCTTGACGGACTTGCTTAATATCTTTAATCCCGTTTGCAAGGCCTTGCTCCTTCAGCGGACCAAGCCGCTGTCTTTCTTCTTCCGAGATTGCGATAATTAATTTCCCCACACGCCGGCGCACAATTCCTTTTTCCTCACAGAATTCATGAAGGAGACGAATCCCCTCGCGACAAGTCTTGGCCTTTTCGGTGCCGGGCTTGTAATAAATTCCGGAATGAATAACACCGCTATTGTGGCCACTTTGATGCAGGGCAATTTGTGATTCCTTTTCTAGAACCGTAACTTTCGCTTCAGGGTTACGAAGCAAAATTTCGCGCGCTGTGGCAAGCCCCACAATCCCACCGCCAATGATCAGGAATGATTTTTTTTGTGAATTCATAAGAGGTATTGTACCGGCAATGACGCGCAATGACGAAGCGAATCTTGGCCGCTAGAAACTTCCGGTTTTCTGAAGAAATTCGACGGGTTTATCCCAATAGGCCTCCCCGGATTTTTGGGGCAAATCATTGTGAAATCCATTTGAAATTGAAAAAAGTTCCTTGGGTTCCGGGGCCTTGGCCATAAGCTTTTCACTCATTTCAAAGGGACAAGTTTCATCCGATGTCCCGTGGAGAATAAAAAGCGGAGCGTTGATTTGGGAGATAAAATTTATATTTTGAAATTGAAAATCCCTCATTAGGAAATCAATGCCGGGAATGGCTCCATAATGAAGTTTGGCAAGATCGATAAAGGAAGTGAAAGGGGCTTCTAAAAGGACCGCCTTGGGCCGGTAAAGCCCTCCCAGGCGAATCGCGGGATGGCTGCCTAAAGACTCGCCAAAAATAATTATTTTTTCTTCCGTAAATTTATTTTCTTCCCGAAGCCATTTCCAAGCCGCTTGGGCGTCCTTTGTCACGTCCTCTTCGTGATCGATTTTTCCTTCGCTTTTGCCGTATCCGCGATAATCCGCCAAGAAGACTGAATAACCGCGTTTAATCCATCCTTTTGCTTTGAAAAGACGACCCGAGATATTCCCGGCATTGCCGTGGAAGAAAAGCAAAACCCCGGCGGGGTCTGGTTTTGCTTCTAGAAACCAGCCGTGAAGTTTAATCCCATCGGCCGTTTTAAAGAAAACATCTTCAAAGAGAAGTCCATAATCTTTGGGCGTTTCGAAATGTGTTTTTTCAGGAAAAAAAATAAGGGAGGTCATGAGAAAATTGATGAAGAAACGAAGCATTACGGCTTCGGTTCGGCGAGCGGGTCGAGATTTTCAACCAATTTCTTAAAAAGCGATTCCTCGATCGCAAACGGTATACCGGTGCCCCGGAGTTGGGCGGCGTATTCCGGTGAATCCGGAGAAATCTTATCACCCAGATCGATAAACTTAGAAGCTTCCCCTTCTTTTTGAATTTCTATCCACGTACTTGCGTTGGCCCGCACTTTCTTCTGATCGGAAGGATGAAAGAGGAGACGTTTGATATGAAAATCGCTTTTCAGAGAATTCATATAATTCGTTAAAGCGTCCCAAGTTCTTTCTTTCGGATTAAATTTCATTTCCTTTTTGCCGGCATAAATCACGAGTTTTACGATCTTTTCATTTTCAATTCCCAAAAGATTTTCATCGGTATAAAAACGGCTGTCATCGGCGTCCAAATTTTCAAAATAATAATGAATCAATTGAAAAATCACGGGTTTATCGGTGACCTTCATCGGATAAGACTTTGTTGTTTCATCCGGAGCTGGGGCCGTAATCTCAAGGGTTTGGCCGCCTTCTTGAGTTATGATCAATTTCCATTGGGGTTTTGAGAATCCGTAATCCTTCGCCTGAGGGTCCAGCACCTTTTGGGCACGCCATGTTTTGATATTCTCAAGATAAAGCTTCACCTTTTCCGGGTCCGCCTTGAACGGATTTTGAAGGGGACGTGAAAATTGCCAGATCTTTCGTGAGGCGTCCGCAGGGTCCGGCGCCTTTTCAAGGCTCGCTGAAATGAAGTCCCCGCCTTCAAGCCGGTGAATTTCAAATTTATCTACTTTTTCAGGATCGGGCTCGGCAAGCACCATGGAAGCCCAGAAGTCACTGGAGAGGCCTTCTCTATCCGTATCCCCAAAAAGGCCCACCTGTCCCATAAGGTCCGCTTCTGTAAGATAGACTGTGTCTTCCCCGCTTTTTCGGATAAAAATCATCTGACCGGATTTGCGCATGCCCACCAATAAATGAAGGGCCGTCGCACCCGAACTTGTGGAAAGTTTGATCCCAAGGGCCTCTTCTTCCTTAATCTTGAAATCTGCATGCAATTCCTTGTCGCGGGCCCGAAGCTCTCCTTTGGCATTTTTTATCTCCTCCAAAAGGGCCTTCACCTTGTCCTCCTCTGCACGGGCATCGTAAAGGCTTTTAACCCGCCACTCGCCCTTCATTTTATGAAGTTCCACATATTCTTCCTTTTCCACATCCCCGCTCTTAGGCTTTGTAATTTCAATTTTTTCAATTTCATCCACGTTCAACGACAGGTCCAACGGGGTAAATTCCTGGGTTGCAAGCTCGGCGGGCTTCTGGAAATTTTTCACGGTCACGGCAATCACCAAAACACCGAAAAGAATGGCGAGAAAAATAATTTGTTTCGGCTTCATGAGACAGAGCTGATTTGAAGGGATTTTAAATAAAGACTTTTGGTCTGGCGCCTCAGAAATAAGCGAAGGGCCCCCAGCACCGCAAGGATCACAGGAATTAAGACCGTGACAAAAAATCTCCAACCCATCTTGGCCGCGGAGGGAACGCGTCCGACGGAGCGGTCAATGGGGCGCTTGGAGCGAATCGTGACAAGCTCCTCTCCAAGGCTCAAGATATCCACGGAATTCATAAATAACTGAAGATTGCCTCCCCCCTTTACGAGATGTTTTTGAAAAAGCGTGGCCGCACCTACCACGATCAGCTTTCCCGGCGCAGGCGACAGAACCGCTTCCGATTTTAGCTCTTCTTTTTTGGCCTCTTCTTTGGTTTCTTCAGCACTGGCAGCAGGCTCTGTTTTCGGCCATTCGGGAACGGCCTTGTCCTTGTAAGCGTCGGCAAAAATCCCCTGGACATAGACCGCAAGCGGGAAAGGCCCTTTTCGGCTGCTCTCGGCTTTATATTCTAAATGCGCGGGTTGAAGGGAGCCGGACTGAAACGGCACTGTCCAGGACTGGCGGCTTGAGCTAAAAAGTGTATCCACTTTAAGTTTCTGATCTTTTATTTTTTCTTCATTGGGTTTGATCGCCGTTCCCCAGAGATAAAACAAAGAGGCGAGATTCGAAGTCACGGAAATTTGGGAATTCATTTGTTCCTGTGTGATAAGAATCTGGATCGGGACTTTGACCGGTACCGAGACCTCGAAGGGCCCCAGGCGGGCCGCCCCGCTTAAATTAATGACATCGCTTTGTTCGTCCACAAGAATTTGTTCGTCCACTTCCAGGCCCCAATTTTCAAGCAAGGGATTAACCTCTGGTTTTTTTTCTTTCGGGAAAATGGAAAGATCCCGGCCGCTGGGCGCGTATTGATATTCGTAGTTCTGAACCGCGAGAAAGACCGATCCGCCGCGGCTCAAGAATCGGCTGATCTCATATTTTTGGCGCTCATTGAGTTCCCGAGGCTCTACGATCACAACGGTCTTGACGTCCTCGGGAAGGGACTCTTTTTCATTGAGTTGAATGCGCGAAACTTCATAGCCTTCATATTCCAGTGCCAGGGGAAGAAGTTCATAGTTATCTTCGCGATAAGCCTCCGGGGCCTGGCCGCCGAGCTGTGCGAGAAGGGCCTGCACCTCCGGCTCCACGCTTTTTTCTTCATAAGGTGCCACGAGCGCGATTTTTGGAATGCTGGATAAGGTCATTCGGTAAATCTTTGAAGCCAACATGTATTCCAGCTCATCCAAATTGTCCGGATAAACGCGCGCAATGATTTCCTCGGGTTTTTCTTTGTAGGCAACGCTAATCGAGGAATAAATCAAACGAACCGCCACTTCATCGGAAACAATGGCCCGCACCTGAAAGGGTTGAATCCCTTTTTTTTGCAGCTGCTCTTCCAGGGATTCTTCGCCGGCCTTTCCCGTTCCCTCCACGACGTTCGCTGCTTCCATTCGAAAAATTTTGTAGTTAAAATTTCCGCCCGAGGCTACTTTAAACTCATCCAGTTTGTCCAGGACATCCTGTTCGATCGTCTTCATTCCCGTCGGCATTTTATCGACTGGAGAAACATAAAATTTGGCCGTCACAGGAGCCTTGAGCTCGCGAAGGATTTTTTTTGTCGCGGGGGCAATCGTATAGATTTTCCCTTCCGTCAAATCAAAGCGACCGATGGAAACCCCGGCAAAAAGCCAGTTGGTAGTAAGAAAAATCCCGGCGCAAATGAGCGTGGCCGTAGCAAAGATACTCTTTGCACGCGGCCTCATGCGGCCCTCCAACCAAAAACCGTTTAAAACAAGAAAGATCAAAGACCCAATCACAAAATAAAGGAGATCCCCGCCATCGATGACGCCTTTGGCAAAGGAATCGAAATGAGAAGAGGTGCCGAGAAATTGGCTGAAAAAGGAGCCGAGCCCGGGAATCCAGCCGTCAATGGAAGAAGACAAAAATTCCGTTCCCACCAAAAAGAGACCGAAACAAATCATCATGGAAAGAATGAAGGAAACGATTTGATCGCGGCAAAGCCCCGAAATAAAAATTCCGATAGCAAGATAAAATGCCCCCAAAAGGGCTGCTCCTAAATAACCTCCAAAGACAACCCCCAAATCGGGGCGGCTGATCACGGAAAGCATGACCGGGATCGTGAACGTTCCGGCCAGCGCAGTAAAATAGAACAGTAAACTTGCCAGAAATTTTCCGAGGACAAGTTCATGGGTAGCCATCGGAAAAGTCAAAAGGAGTTCCAGAGTATTCCCTCTTTTTTCCTCCGCCCAAAGACGCATCGTAACGGCGGGCAGAAAAACAGAAAGGATAAAGGGGAGCGTGCCGAAAAAGGGGCGCATGTCCGCGCGGTCAATCACAAAAAATTGCGTCATGAAAAGACCGCCGTTTAAAAGCACAAAGACGATGATGAAAATATAAGCAATGGCCGCGTTAAAATAAGCGCTCAGTTCACGCCGGAAGACGGTAAGGATATTCGACAAACTCTTCATACCGACTGTTTTTCCCTCTTTTTCGGCATTAAAAGCGAAATGAAAATGTCTTCTAAATTCAGGTCCGATTTCTGATGGCCGCGCGTCCTCACTTCTTCCGCCAATTCCTTTTGTGTGCCCTGCGCAACGATTTTTCCTTCATTAATAATGACGACGCGGTCGGCCACGGCCTCCACTTCCTGCAAGATGTGGGTGGAAAAGATAATGGTTTTTTCCTTGGCCAATTGTTTGATCAAATCGCGGATTCCGATAATTTGAAGCGGATCAAGTCCGGAGGTGGGTTCATCAAGAATGAGGACTTTAGGATCATGGATCAAGGCCTGCGCAAGTCCGGTTCTTTGTCGATAGCCTTTTGAGAGTTCATTCACAGTATGTTTCCAGACCGCCTCCAAGCCGCAGGCCTCTCGAACCCATCGAAGCCTTGCGATTAAGGCAGACTTTGACAGCCCCCGGGCGCTTCCCACAAATTGAAGGTATTCTTCGACTTGCATATCCGGATAAAGAGGGGCCGTTTCCGGAAGATATCCAATTCGCTTTCTGACTTCCTCGGGATGTTCCAAGATATCGTGGCCGTCGACTTTCGCGGTGCCCGACGTGGGATAAAGGTAAGTGGTTAAAATGCGCATGGCTGTGGTTTTGCCTGCGCCGTTTGGCCCTAAAAGTCCGAGAATTTCTTTTTCCCGGGCTTGGAAAGAAACCCCTGTTAGGGCAACGAATCCGCCGTAATGCATGGTGAGATCTTTGACGTCAATCATGATTCAAGGTATCCAAGGTATCGGCAATTTTCTGAGTATTCTAACCGATTTGTCAAGGGGGAGGTAGCCGGGAGAATGACAATTGCATGAACTGGTAGGTGCCCTCTAAACGGTTAAACTTCGCCGATTTTTTCTTTAAGCTCCAAAATCATGCGGCTGGCGGCTTCGAGCTCTTCGTTTTTATTCTGAAGAACTGCATGAAGCCTGGTATTTTGGATGGCCTGGGCGATTTCGGAGGCTATCACGGAAGTATGCATTAAATCCGTGACTGTAAAATTTTTTGTGTTTTGCGTCCTATTCAACGTAAGGACTCCGATAAGCTCGCAGTTGGCAATCATGGGACACACAATAGAAGAGCGGATTCTTGGATTTGTTTGAATATCCCGGAATTCAGGGTAATGCTCGAGCCCTTCAATCAGCAGAAATTCCTTGCGCAGCAGTGCTGCCCTCCCCGCCACGCGTTCTCCAAGTTTGAGCCTTACCGTACGAGCGATTTCTTCCGGAATTCCGGAACTGGCTGCGATGGAAAGCATATTATTTTCGTTAAGCAGCATCACCGAACCCTCGTCCGCGTGAAGCCCTTTATGAATCAGTGCCATCACGCGGGAAAGAAGTTCCTCCAAATGAATGGAGGTGTGAAGCTCTTGACAGCATTGATAAAGAAAGGAGGTGGCACGGTCAGAATGATTCATGTCTCTCAATTTCTCAGACAGTTGTTTTCTTTTTTCCTGAAAAGCATCTTTCAGAACCTTCTCCTGATATTCGCGAGTACGAATCCAAAATCCGACCGCGCCAGACAACAAAAAACCGAAACCTAAATAAAGACAACCGAAAGATCCCCCGCAAATCGCGGGATAGGATTTCAAAGCGGCGTCCCAGAGGGTAAAACTTAGAAGAAGAATAGTGAGGGGAACTATCCATTGAAAACTCAGATACGGCCCCCTTTGCTCGATTTGCATCGGACTCCTTTCTGCTAAAGGCCCCAACCCCCCCCCTATAGGGAAAATTACCACATTAAGATTTCATTGCAATAGCTATAACCATTTAAAAATAAACAAGTTATGACATAATAAAACAATCAAAAGTTACAATTCATTCCTATTTGACTGGGTTGCTTTAGGAGAATGGGTGGGGAGGGGGGGGAATAACGTTGGCAAAGGATATCTTAATAAAATCTGAAATTAACTTATTGGATCGTTTTAATCACCGGCCCCTGGCTGCGTTTGGACCTTGAAAGGATTTCCTTATATTCCTTATTTAGAGATTTCATTTCCTCTTCAAGGGCTTGACGGGCCTCGTCGCGTGCCTTTCCTTTGGATTTCTCATAGGCCTTAATTTTCTCATCCAAGGTCTTTCTTTTACCGATGGCGGCCTTCAATTTTTGATCGAGCTTTTCCTTATTTCCCCAACTCGGGTCGGGCTTAATTTTATGAATTTGCTTTTCTTGATATTCCCGGTCGCGCATTTGGGAACGAAGCTGCCAGAGAAAATAATGATCTTCCGAGAGCATATTTTTAGAGGTTTTTTCCATCCCTTGATTAAAGTGCGAAAGTGATTTTTCAAATTCCTGTTGCGCATGGGCGCGTTCCGCCTCTGATGCCGATTTTAGAATTTTAAGCCGGCCCTCCGCGAAACTTTTCTCTTTTTCGATTTCTTGGAGGGTATTTTGATTCTCCAATTGCCTAAACGTCTTCTGTCTTCGAAGTTCCGCCAAATGCTCCTCCACGATTACAAATTCTTGGCTCGCCTTTTCTAAATAAAGTTTTTCATCCGCCGTCACATTGTCTTTTTCTGAATACCAATTCGAGGAGGAATCTTCTGCAGCAAAAGACGAAAGGGAAAATAACCCCACGAGCACCAGGTTCCCTGCAATGCGGAAACCTCGTAGGGGAAATTTTTGCTTTTCGCCTTTTTTCTTACAGGAGAGGTTGCACATAACCTTCTGAACTCCGGTGAACCGTTGGTTTCTTCCAAAACCCTGGGATTTTGTATCGGCATTTAGGACAATAACCTTCGGATTTCGTAAGGAAATCGGAGAGAACTTTAAAACCAAATCGCCGGACTAGGATTTCTCCGCATTCCGGACAAATTGTATTTTCCCATCCTCCCACCTGGCCGGGGAGATTGCCGAGATAGAGGTAACGAATCCCCGCTTTTTTTCCGATCTCTGCAGCGCGGAGAAGATGTTCCGGTTGTGTGTTTTCAGAGTGCATCATTTTGTAATCTTTATGGAAGGCCGTTACATGCCAGGGGATATCGGGCGAAACCGAAACGAGAAATTCCGCAAGGCGGGTAAGTTCCTCATCAGAATTATTGAATCCCGGAATTAAGAGCGTTAAGACTTCCAGCCAGATTTTGCGCTCGTAAAGCCCGCGGATTGTCTCGCAAACATTTTTTAGAGCGCCGCCAAGCTCCCGATAGTGACTGTCTTCGAAACTTTTTAGATCCACTTTATAGAGATCCACCCAAGGTTGAATATAATCAAGGACTTCCGACGTTCCATTTCCGTTTGAGACATAGGACGTCACAAGGCCGCGGTGTTTCGCTTCTTTAAAAATTTCAATGCCCCATTCACTTGTAATCAAAGGCTCATTATAAGTACTCGTGACCAATTGACATTGCCTTTCGATCGCTAAATTTACTAGTTCTTTGGGGGAAATTTCAACCGGCGGGGAAACGGCCTCGGGATCTCGAAGGGCCTGACTTGTAATCCAGTTTTGGCAATAGCTGCAATGAAAGTCGCATCCCAGCATCCCGAAGCTGAGCGCACGCACCCCGGGCATGGCATGGAAAAAGGGTTTCTTTTCGACGGGATCATCTTGAAGGCCGCCGACATAACCCCAGGGGACATGCAAAATTCCACCTTGATTAAAACGGATTTTACAAACACCGGCCCGGCCTTCCGGGATCGGACAGCGGTGGCCGCAGGCGAAGCAGCGGATTCTCCCATCCGGCAGCTTTTCGTAAAGCTCGCCTTCACGCGTGTGTTCGGCCAATATTTGATCTAAGGTCCGTTTCGCCACGGCTCGATTATACACCTCTCAGTCCTCGCAGCAGCACCCAAAAAGTACCAGGGGGTGTCTACCAGTTCGTGCAATTGTCATTCTCCCGGCAACCCTCCCCCCACTCGGTGTGAAAAAGCTTTTAAACACCGGGTGGGGGGAGGTAGCGGATTCCTTCGCCCTCAATCATGAAAAATGTACAAACACTAGTTGGTTTTAATCCTTGATTTTGAAGGCGGAATTCAGTACTTTCATTTCATGCATTCGCATCCGTTGTTTCGAAATCGCCTTCTTAAATGGTATCGGCTGAGGGCGAGGGATTTACCGTGGAGGCAGACGAAAGATCCCTACAAGATTTGGATCTCAGAAATTATGCTGCAACAAACACAGGTCAAAACCGTGATCCCCTATTACAAACGTTGGATTGCGCGGTTTCCCTCCCTTACATCTTTGGCGCGAACATCTCTCCAGGAAGTAATGAAATTGTGGACGGGTCTTGGCTATTACCGCCGCGTCAGAATGCTTCACGAAACTGCAAAAAGGCTTGCTATAAATAAGCGTTTCCCTGAAACGGCCTCCGAGTTGATGACACTTCCCGGTATCGGCCGCTACACAGCAGGGGCCATTGCAAGTATTGCGTTCCGAGAAAGGGTGCCAGTGCTGGATGGGAATGTGATTCGAGTCCTCACAAGGTTTTTCGCAATCAAGACGCCGGCAGATTCCACGGAAGGTCAAAAAAAATTATGGGGCATCGCATCAACGCTTGTCGGGGCCAATCGTAATCCCTTTCTGTCTAAAGATTTCCACCCCGGTGATTTTAATCAGGCCCTGATGGAATTGGGGGCAACGGTTTGTCTTCCCGACGCTCCCCGCTGCCCGGCCTGCCCCCTAAAATCCCATTGCCTGGGATTTCAGGGGAGAAACCCCGAAAAATTTCCGGTGAAGGCACGGAAAGAAACTATTGAAAAAATCAGGAATTATGCCTTAATCTTAAGAAGGAACGGCCACGTCTTAATTCAAAAGCAGTCCCTTGACGAGCGCTGGGGCGGTCTTTGGATATTCCCGTTTTGGAAAACGAGAAATGAAATGATGCGTCGCATAAAATCGAGTGCCGGGGCAAGGCAGGCCCTGCTATCCCATCGCATGACTGTCCATCATGGATTTACAAAATACCGAATTTCACTTGAGGTCTTCGAATTAAAAGAGGCAACGGCAATGAGGCAAACGACAAGGAAAATGGGCCTTCCCCTTCTCGAGTCTTCTCGCTCGCGTCCTTCTCGTTGGATTTCCACAGACCGCCTTAAATTCTATCCCCTTCCTTCGCCCCACCGTAAAATCGCAGAGGACATTTCAAAGCATGATTCGTGATCTTCCGCTCAACCCCCTGTGGGAATCCCTTGGGGCAACTCTGAAGGTAGAACAAGATTGGCGCATCCCTTCCCTTTTTAAGGATTTTCAAACTGAATATCATGCCGTAAGAAAAGCCGTGGGATTAATTGACCAGTCCTACCGGGGGAAAATCGAAGTGACGGGAAAAGACCGCGCCGCATTTCTTCATCGCATGCTTTCCAATGACATTCAAAATTTGGGATTGGGAAACGGCTGTTATGCGGCGCTTTTGACGGCCACGGGAAAGATTTTAATGGATATGAATGTCCTTGTCTTTGCTAATTCCATCTTGCTGGGCGTGGATATGGGGATGGAAAAGCGGCTGATTTCCCACCTTAATAAATACCTTATTAATGAAGACGTAAAATTACGCGACATCACGGAGGACTTTGCGCTGCTCGCCCTGCAGGGACCGCGCTCCGAGGCCCTCGCCCACACGCTTTTTCCCGGCCCCTTTCCCGAACTCTCCAAGCGCCAGCATGGAAATTTTCACATGGGGGATGTGGAGGTCACCGTGATCCGCATCAGCCGCACCGGGGAATGGGGCTATCATTTGACGGTGGCCAAAGAAAACGCCATGCGGGTTGCAGAGCGTGTCATGGTGGTGGGAAAACTTTACGGGCTGCAACCCGTGGGACATGGAACCAGTGAAATTTTAAGAATTGAGGCGGGCGTGCTTCGTTACGGGATTGACGTGGACGAGGATATTTCCCTCCCTGAAACCGGCCTGGAAGGCCTTGCCGCAAGCGAAACGAAAGGCTGTTATCCAGGACAAGAAGTCGTGGCGCGGGTAAAAACTTACGGGGGACTCCAGCGAAAAATGACGGGATTTGTCTTCGAGAGAGGTCCGCTCCCGGGATCCGGGAACAAGGTCCTAAAAAACGGCTTGGAAGCGGGATGGATTACAAGCGCGTGTTTTTCACCGACGCTTGGAAAGGGTATTGCCTTAGGCTATGTCACAAAAGAGGCTTTTGGTATGAGTGAGGAAGTAATGATTAAAACAGCGGACTCTGAAATTTCGGCACGGACCCGCGAATTGCCCTTTATTTCTTCCGATAAACCCCGTTCCTAACCAAAAGGTACCAGGTTCCTTCTGGTTTATTTTCCTCTCCCCAGCGACACCACGCGAATCGTCTTCAAAACAATCAAAAGATCCAGCGCAAAGGAAATATTTTTTAAATAGTACAAGTTGTATCGAAATTTCTGCTCATAATCCTTGGCGGATACCGTGTAACGGAATTTCACCTGAGCCCATCCCGTAAGGCCGGGTTTGACGGCAAAGACAGCGTCATAAAAAGGAATGCGCTTGCGGCAGCGGGTCACAAAATAAGGGATTTCCGGCCGCGGGCCGATCAGGCTCATATCCCCTTTGATCACATTCCATAGCTGAGGAATTTCGTCGATCCGGAATTTCCTGAGGAATCCTCCGAAACGCGTGATGTAAAGATGCCCCTTTTGGGACTCTGCCATCGTCCTCAATTTATAGAGACGGAAGGGGATGCTGTCTTTTCCAATGCGGTCCTGATAAAAAAATATTTTTCCGCGCGCCGTGATCGAAAGAAAAAACAACGCGAACATAAAAACAGGCAAAAGAAAGATCAATAATAAAGAGGCCGTGATGAGATCAAGAACCCGCTTCATTTTCAGATAAGGCCTAATTTTGACTTGGGACATTAATCCGAGAAGGTATTGAGGCCCCAATAGCTTATAGGGAATTTCCTGCGTCAGCCGCTCAAATAAATGGATAGAGCTCACGACTTGGACCCGGTGCATCAGCAGGTCTGCCATCACATGAGTCTCGGAATGGTCTTCTCCGGCCTCCAGCGCCATCACCACAAGCTGAATGTTGTACCAGTCAATCAAAGTGATCAGGTCCTTGAGGGAACCCGTGATCGGAATTCCGTGCTTTTTTTCCGAGGGCACTTTTTTTGTGCTGACAAGGCCGACAATATCCATTCCCGAATGAGGGGTCGCACGAATGGTGCGCACGATTTCCAGCGCCAGCGGACCGGTTCCAATGACAATGACTTTTTTATCGAGGAGTCTTGAGCCAAAAAGAAAATCATAAAAAAGTCGGGCCGCGTAAATCGTGGGAATGAGAGAAATCATGGTATAGAAAAAGATAAGCCGGGGCAGAATAAGGGAACGGTCGGCATAGGCCGCGGCGGCAGAAAGGATAATCCCGGTCACAACGGCCAGCACGACGTCAATGAACGTTTGCATGCCGCCAAAATGCTTGTAGGGATAGTAAAGGTCAAACGTGTAAAAGAGAATGGGAAAGACGATAAAAGAAAAATAAAGAAAGCTCAGCCGTGAAAGCGCGTATTCGTTAAATCCCGTGCGCATGCCGAAACCAAAGACATAGGCAATCGCAAGCGACAATAAATCGCAGCTCAGAAGAAAGAAACTTCGCTGAGAGATCATCCTCAATTTAATTTCCCTGTTATTTCGCGCGCGAGCCCGGCGCAAATTTCATGACCGGAAAACTGCTGCGCGAGTGCCTGATTTATTTTTTGGATTTCCATTTTTTCAGCTTCGCTCAAATTTTTCATTTTAAGGATGAGCCCCGCAAGCCTTTCCGCTTCTCCGTGATCGACGCGAGCGCCCGTCTTTAGGGCCTCCATCAATTCTCCGGGGGCGCTTTGTTGAGGGCCGATGTAAATGAAAGGCCGGCCAAGCCTTAAAATTCCGTAAATTTTGCAGGGGTGAACAATCCCCACATAAGGTTCCCCCATCACCACGGTATGAAGATCGGCTGCCGAAAGAGAATATTTGATCTCTGTCCGGGGTTGATAAGGAAAATAAAAAACATTCGATAAAGAGCGCTCTTTGCGGGCCTGAAGGATATCTTGGGTGCGCTGGCCGCCTCCGATGAAAACAAAGGAAATCGTAGGCTCCTCTTTGAGCAAAAACGCAGCCTCCAAAAGCGTGTTCAGGGGATGGCAAATGCTGAGATTACCTGAATACATAACGACGAATTTTCCATCAAGATTATTTTTTTTTCGAAACGGATTATCACGATGAGGAATAAGTTGAATCGCTTCATCATGAGACCAGGGCGCGATGACTTTTACTTTGTTCGGATCGGCGCCTTTAAGAAGGATGCGGTCCCGCATAAAGCGGTCCAGCACGATGATTTTTTGGCTTTGATTTAATACCCATCGAAGCGCGGACTCCAGCATGTGAGCTTCCAAGGAGTTTCGTCGAATCCAACCCGCCTCAATGGCCTCATCGGGATTCACATCCATCATCCACAAAATAAGAGGTTTTCTCCAAAGCTTGGCAAAAAAACCGGCCACCCCACCCACGAGCGGAGGCGACGTAAGAACAAGGATACGCTCAAAATGTCCCAGCCTCGCAAGTCGCAGCGCAAACGCAAAATTTAAAATAAGGGAATCTAAAACTCTAAGAATTTTATATTTTCTGCCCAAAGAGAAGGGCCACACTCGAACAATGTGAATCCCTTGGTAAATTTCTTTTTTGGCAAATATAGAATGCGGCTCCGTATATCCACGGCGGGCGCAAAGGACTGTCACTTCATGGCCCTGATTTATGAGTTCACAGGCAAGGTCCGTAAGATGCTGCGCGGTCGCCGCTACATCCGGCCAAAAAACTTGATTAATCAGAAGAAGTTTCAAGTGTCTTTAGTCTTGAATCTTTTTTTCAAGAAAATAGTTTCCCATAACGAGCACATCCATAGGGGTCTTCACGAAACAGTCTATGGCTTCTTCAGGAGTGCACACAATGGGTTCATGTTCGTTAAAAGAGGTATTTAAGAGAACCGGGACACCGGTCTTTTTCCCAAAGGCCTCAAGAAGTTTCCAGTAAAGCGGATTGACCTCTTTAGAAACTGTTTGAACGCGTGCGCTACCGTCCACATGAGTCACGGCCGGGAGGACAGACCTTTTTTCGGGCCTTACCGGAAAAACCTTCAACATAAACGGGGATGACTTGCAGTCCATCTCAAAGAATTCGCCGGCCCGTTCCTCGGGAACGGAGGGGGCAAAAGGACGGAACGTTTCGCGGTGTTTGATGCGACGATTGAGAATATCTTTCATGTCCAGGTTGCGGGGATCGGCAAGAATGCTTCGTGCGCCAAGGGAGCGTGGGCCAAACTCCATTTTTCCCTGAAACCAGCCCACGACTTTGCCTTCGGAAAGCGCCTCAACGGTTTTCGCAATTAATTCGTCCTCAGAAAAATGAGCCCTAAAGAACTTTGAGTTCCCGTCTTGCTCCTTTTCCAGCTCTTTTAATTTTAATTGAATGCACGATTCAAGGGTCCTCTCTTCAAAGCTGCTTCCAAAGTGGGCATGATTCATGACGGTACGTTTTGGCTCTTTGAACACAGCGTAAGAAATAAAGGCTGCGGCTCCCACCGCGGTTCCGGCATCTCCTGCGGCGGGCTGAATGTAGATCTCGCGAAATCCCGTGGCCTTTGTAATTTTGCCATTGGCGACACTATTAAAAGCGCACCCTCCCGCCAGACAAAGGCGGCTCTCCTCTGTCTTTTGAAAAAGATTTCTTAGCACATGAAAATAAATTTCTTCTAAAGCGGCTTGTAACGAGGCGGCAATATCTTTGTCCCGCTGTGTGATCGCTTCATCCGGCAAGCGTGGACGCCCGAGCTTTTCTTCCCAGTGTCGCGAAAAAAGGATATCCTGTTCCGGCGCACCTCCCTTCCAGCGTATTTTGGCGGCACCCTCCTGATGCAGGAAATAGCGAAGATTCAGTTCAAAGCCTCCGTTTCGCTTGAGGTGATAAACATGACGGAGGAGATCTAAATATTTGGGCTGGCCGTAACCGGCAAGTCCCATGACTTTATACTCATCGCCAAATTTATGAAACCCGAGAAATTGCGTTGCGGCCGTATAAAGAAATCCTGCGGAGTGCGGAAAAAAGACACGGTCTATCACCCGCAAGTGTCCTTCCTCAGCCAGGCCCCACATGGCGGATGAAAAATCCCCCATACCGTCCAAGGAGAGAAAGGCGGCCCGCTCAAATCCCGAAAAATAATAACTCGAAGCAATATGCGACTGGTGATGCTCCACGTACATAAATTTGGCTTTGAGAAATCCTGGAGTGGTGTGGAGGTCGCGATAAAAATCTTCATCCAAATGTGAAAATTTTCGAAACGCCAAGATACGGTCGAGGATTAATTTTTTGGCGGGTCTGTATTTCAATACAAATTGAACCTTCTTCATGAAATTCGCGTGAGGATTTTTTGAAACAGCCACCACATCAATCGCCGTGGCCGGAATTCCGGTCTCCTCAAGACAGTGTTTCAAGGCAAGGTGCGGAAATCCGGAGGCGTGTTTGACCCGGTTGAAACGCTCCTCCTCTGCGGCCCAGAGGAGCTCTCCGTCTCGCAGGAGCGCTACCGATGCATCCGGATGATAGGCGTTAATTCCGAGGATGATCATGAAATAATCTCCCTAATTTTTTCACGGCCGCTTCGAATGCTTCACAAAAGGAGCCGTATTGTTTTAAATCTTCGCTTTGTCTTTTTAGAATGCCGGGTTTTCCTTCGACATATTTTTTGTATTTCTCATAAATAAGCATCTTCGTACGTAAAAAATCGGCCTTTTGCTGGGCCGTGGTCGTGCCGTCATGACAACGAACTTCGCATGTGAATTCTTTAATGTGCGCAAAATCAAAGTGCCTGGAAAGACGAATCCACAAATCCCAGTCTTCGTGGGTTGTGAGCGTTTCATCAAAACCGCCGGCTTTTTCGAGGCATTCTTTTTGATGCATGAGGCAAAGGATGGGAATGAGATTTTTTATCATTAACTCATCCCGGTTAAAATCATAAGAAAATAATATTTTTTTTGACACGGTAACATATTGTTCATTTTTTTTCTTTTGAAAGGCGTGATAAGCATCCGTATAAGCGATGGCATAAGGATGAGTTTCGAGAAAATTCACCAAGGTTTCTAAATGATCGGGATAATAAATGTCATCGTCATCGAGATACGCAATGTATTTGCCCTGGGAAGCCTTTATCGCCGTATTCCTTGCCCGAGACCTTTCTTTGTGTTCAGGGTGGCGGATATAAATCAGACGTTCTTTGAATCCCAAAGAAGCAATGTCTTTTTCCACATCCCTACCGCCGTCATTGACGACAAGGACTTCAATATTTTTATAGGTCTGATTCAAGACACTTTGAAGCGCTTCCTGAAGCATGGCCGGACGATTATAGGTCGGAACAATAACACTCACTAAAGGAGGTTTCTCCATCATGCGACCTCTCTCCGGCAAGGCATACTCAGAATCCTGGAGTCACATAAAGATTGAACCACGAGTTGGGCAACCCTTGCGGCCCCGGCTTCATGAAAATGAACATCGTCATAAAAAATCTCGGTGCTTGCGGGTAAAAGCCGGTCTAAATCCAATGTTTCAATCGAATGCATCCCAGCCGTTTTGAGGAGGATCTGGTTATAATCGCTCAAAACGCTTCTCATTTCCTCCACTCGGGCATAATTTGCGGCAGGGGCCCTGATATCCTCGGTTCCTTGAATGGCACCAAACCATAAAAGCGCCGTCTCTTCAGGCGACATCGATTCATGATAAAGTCCGGGTTGGGTCAAAAAAAGCAATGGGGTCTGATGATTTTTCGCAATTTGAATTATTTGTTCAATGTTTTGTTGATACCTCTTTAAGGCGAAGGGTAGCGTTGCCAGTTTTTCTTCCGGAATTAGAATTTGATCGCTTTTCATTCTTCTTTCTCGAAGGCCTCGATATTGACTTCCGGTACGAATTTCTTCCGAATGCCAATGATCCTTTCCGTTAAAAAAATTACGAAGGGAGTGAAGGCTTTGACGAAGCTGATTTTTAAACCCTTTTACGGGGGCGCGGGAGAAGGCCGAGCGCGTATATTTCTCGCGGACGGCAGCATCCTGCCAAGTTTCAAAGGTATCCTCTTTGCGACGGAGCCAAGCGGCCATATCATTGAATCCCATCATGACAATTACCAAATGGATGGGCTTGATTTGATCGAGTAATATTTCCATCTGTGCGAGGTGATGCAAGGAATGATGCCCTGACCTTCCGGCATTTCCTACCCATACGGTTTCAGCGAGTGAATTTGAAAGCTGTTTTTGAATCAAATAAGGCCAGGTCTCCGAATCATCCAAGTACCCGCACTCTGTCGCAGATCCTCCCAGAACAAGAATTCTAATCTTTGGATCGCCAAGTTCATCGCCCCGCAGTCCCAAACGGTTCGTGCTGAATCTGGATTCACCCTCGATTCCGGACAAAATTTTTGGATCTGGCTTTAAGACTTCCCGCCACTTTGGAGGAAAGACGGCGTATTGCTTATTCCTCACCGCCGGCAAAAAGGGCCAGGCCAAGGCCGAAGACATAACAAGCGAAGCACAGAAAATAGCGAGAGAATGCAATTTGAGTTTTTGCTTCATAAAGGGTTTAAGAATGAAAACACTCCGCAAGCTTTTGTGAAAATGAAGTCGCTGGGCCATCTCCAACCGCCAGTCGGCAGAGACCAAATAAAGGGCTGTCAGGATTCACCGCGCTAGATCCCACCGTGCAGGCGCTTTTAAATCCACATGCTTGAACTAACCGTTGTGTTTCAGGCGTGTAATGCTCCGGCGTTCCAAAGGGATACGCAAAATGCCGGATTGTCTTTTGAATGATTTCTTCTAAGCATTTCTTGCTCGCCAAAATTTCCATCCTCTGGGTTTCAAGGGGGAGCGATTTAAGGGACCGGTGTGAAACCGTATGGGCACCCATTTCAAAAAGGGGATTTTTAGAAATCAAAAAGAGCTCTTCTGACGAAAAACACCGGTACTCAGCTCGGGGCTCGTCCCGAACGCCACATTTTCGAAATAGTTCCTGGAGAAGACGCCTCCGGCTTTCCTCCTCCAGCGAATACATTTTTTGGGATAATAATCTCAATGTCGGTTCGGGAGATGACCCCAATGCCAATTCACAATCCTCACCGGAAATTTCAAGATGAACCTTTTCCGGAAATTTTTTGAGGGACAAAGCCAGTCTTTGAATCCCATCCCACCAAAATTCCTCAAGGGTATCTAGATGTTGTGTGGTCACAAAAAAAGTTGCGGGCATTCGATATTTTTCTAAAAGAGGCACCGCGTTCAAATAGTTATCTGAATATCCGTCGTCGAAAGTCAGGACTACGGCCCTGTGGGGAATTTTGCCTATTTTCAAAAGACCCAATAGTTCCGAAAGACCCAAGACCCGATACCGGCGCTTGAGGAATTCCAAATGGGCCTCAAAATTTTTGGGCGCGACACAGATATTGAATAAATCCTGACGGGAGGCGAGGACATGATGATAATTTAAAATGACAATGCGTGATCCTAAGACGGCTGAAAGCCTTCGGTCGAGCTTTTCACAAATCGATTTGGGATTGACCATTTTAAAAGAAGAAAAGATCCATATCACCTGGTGAATAATAATGACGGTCCTTGATAAAGGAACGATCGACCGAGGGACCATAAAACAAGGGCAGAAATCGGCATGCCTCAAACGCTTTTTTCTTAAATCCAAGGGACATAAAAATCGGGGGTTTTTTTTGAGGCGCCTGAAAAAAGCGAAGGGCTTTCTTTCCACGAAGCCAGCAGCGAAGCGCCAAACGATCAAGCATAAATCGCAAGCACGCGTCGTCATTCGGGCGAACAAAAAGTTCCCATAAAATAATCTCCCAGCGGCCGGAATTCGCTACCGCCTCGGTCACGGCTAATCCCTGAATCGAGCGGGTTTGAGAGTCTCTGGCAACAAAAAGATCATAAGGATGTCCTGGAGCGTCTGCATAGCGCCAATTAAGATACTGACTATCTCGAATAATCCCACAGGGATAATCCCCTTTTACAGATTCCCAGAACCTATCGATTTCTGAATCAAACTTCTTAAGAGGCGTGAACACGAAAGTATTTCCCTTTGAGGCGTTCTGCTTCCATAAAAGTTTGAGCCCCTTTCTCCAGCCAAGCTTCATTTTCCACTCGGTGATCTCCGAGGCCGCTTCGCTCAATTGATGAAATTTCAACAAACGCGCGGCCTCCGGGGAAGGAAATCCGTACATAAATCCGTAATCAGCTCCCGGGGCACTTTTAAAATGGTATTGCATCAAGTCACGCAAAAGTCCTCGGCACCGACAATCGGGATGGACCATAAGGTCCACGATTTGATAAACCTTTAATACCCTTTCCTGATACTGAAACCGTAGAGACACCCCTCCGCAAAATCCAACAATATGACCGTCGTCATCAGCCGCAACTGTCAAAAGAGACGGGCCGTTTTCGGCGCTGAAAAATTCCCATTCCCAAATTTCCTTCCTTTTTTCTTTTCCAAAGACACGATGAAACAAATCCCGAACGCCGGCCTCATCCCCCGCTTCGTAGGAACGCACTGTAATTTTTTGATTCAAGTTAGGAAGCAAGGTCAAGCAAGACCTCGGCAATTTTTTCCGCAGCAGGGTCGTCACCCTGAGACAGATATTTTTTAGAGGCATCTTCACGGGATTTGCGCCAAACCCTTCGAAATTCTGAATCAAAAAGAATAAGATCTAAAAATTTCTCCAATTCTCCGTAGTTACGCGCCGGAAGTACATCGCCATGGTCCGCAAAGGAAATTTCTTCAGGAAAATAGTCGCATTTAAATGAAAGGGCCGGAACATTCAAGACGATTGCGTCAAGCAGCGTTAGGGAAGATGCCGTCACCAAGACATCTGATTTTAAAAGGTCGGAATGAAGGCTTTGAGACTGTGCAAAAGACCGCCTCTTGCCGCTTAACTCTGTGGGATGAGGACGGTTAACCCATCGCACCGTTTTTCGTCTCGATAAATAGCGCTTTAAAAGATCCATTAGAATGGCGTCCTCACTTCTATTTTGCTGGGCAAATAGAATAGTTTTATGGGAAGTATCTTTGGGGATCTTTTTTTTGAGGATACGAAAGACTTTGTCGTAGGAAGCGTTTCCGGTAACGAAGATCTGTTCCGGGCGGGCCCCTTTACGAATCAGGCGCTCTTTTCCCTCCTCTCCGGCCACGAGATAAGGGACGGGCTCGATTTTAAAATAGCCGAGGGTCTTGAATTCAAAATACTGCGGCAACAAATAGCAATATTTCACGGAAAATCGTTTGCAGGCGTCCCGGGCCAGCATACTTTCAACTTCGCTCAAAGAGAGTACCACCAAATCCGGTTTCAGGGTTTGAAGAGTCCTTTCAAGAAAAGGGGGAATATCGGTTTGATAACTATGCAAATGTTCAATAACCGTATTACTGCCGTACCTTTTATTTAAGATGCCTCTCGCCAGAGGGCTTAAAACTTGGGATAAATATTCTTTGTTTGAATCTTTTATCCTTGAAGGCTTGGGAAAAATCGTTTTCCAATTTGAGGTTTTAAACCTAAATCGGGGCAGATAACTATTACAGAGAAAGGCCTCAGCCCCCCGCCTCGCTAAAGGAAGCGGAAGCGGTTCTATCGTGGGAAAATCATCACGATGATAAAATGCGAATAAGATTTTTTTCATGGAGTTCATTTACGGCCATTTGAAAATTAAGTTTTGATTCCGGGTCTTGAACTTTCAATATAAATTCGTGGGCCCCTTCCTTTTGAGCAAGCGAGCTCAGGGTATCTCGCAGGAAGTAAATGGGTGCAAGGGCAGACATCAAGGTTTGACGGAAATTCTCCCACGAGAGGGCCTCCTCCTTTTCTGCCAATCCGGACCCTTTGAGGACCTCTGCCTCGTAGTGACGGTATAAATCGTTATAGTCGTGAAACCTCCCCGTTTGATATTGACCCAAATCGCGGGTATTCAAATACCCCATTTCTTTGAATTCCAAAATTAGGTGGGGCCGGGTGGCGACAATTAAATACCTCTCGTTATTTTTAAATTCCTCCATCCTTTTTAGGGAATCGGTCACAATCACGATCGGAGGAAACATTCTCAACCTACCTTTTTCATTCTCTGAAAAAGCCAGTCCTCATCATGAATTCTTTTTTTGGAAATCCATTCTTTTTGGGCCTTTAATTCGTCCGTCAGAATCGCCGAAAGGTTCGGGCTAAACCCCGAGAGATTTTTATGGAAGTCGATCAGTTGCTTAAATTGATTTTCGGAAGAGTGCAGGTAAAAGATTCGAAACGCGTTTTCCACACCGCCTTCATATTTTTCGGTATAAAAAGGTATTTTTTCATATTCGACGCGTGTGCTTTTGGTAGACCTCGGCCCGTAAAGGCAGTGATAGCACTCCGTATCGGCAAAGGCGAGCACTTTTTTCCCAAAAATCCAAGCCCGCATACAAAATTCCGTATCTTCGAGGGCCCCATAACCGGTAAGTTCATTAAGAAATCCCCCGAGTTCAAAGAATAAATTTTTTTCAACGATCATAGCGCGGGCCGTTACGATGGGGACCTCAAAGGGTGAATGGAATCGTTTCGAAGAAATGGCATGAAGCTCCGGCATGGGCAATGAAGTCATGGTAAACCCGTAACAAGGCTGCGACTTTATTTTTTTCTTAGGAGGGACGCCCGAGAGGGCAATTTCCCAAAACACCTGAATATCTGTTAAGGGATATGTCATGATGCCCATGACGGCATCCTTGAACTGCTTTCTTTTTTTTAAAATTTTACTGAGCCAATCCCCCACAAAACATACATGGGCATCTAAAAATACGAGGACTTGGCCCCGGGCCTGGCGGGCACCGCGATTTCGGGATTTTGAGACTCCCAATCTTTGGTGATTTTTGATATAAATCACCTTACCGGGATCAATCAGCTCTCCTGAAAGGTCTTCCTCAGAGCCGTCATCCACGACAATGACTTCAAAACTTTGTTGCGTAACCGTCTTAAAGAGATTCGCAAGGGTATAACGCAGGGTTTCCTTTTCATTCAAGGCAGGGATAATGAAGGAGATATCCGGCATGAGCAACCTTTAGTAGCGGGGGTAATTCCACTCCTTAATCGTTTTTGAAAAATAAACCCCGAATAAAAGCCTTTCCCAAACGGAGATCCCTTTTTCCCAGCGTTTGGAAGAATCCTCAAAAATTTTTCCGCTTTGATCTCTCGGAACCTCAAAACTGGAATTGGCAACCCACGGCCGTCCCCCGAAAGTAGGCATTGCCAAAATAGGATCATAGGGGATGTTTAAAAAATGGCTAATTTTTTCCATTTGATCTTGAGGGAAGTTCACCAAATCTTCATACTTTATGAGGGTAAATTTGACACGCTGAGCTTTGGCAAAGGCTTGGGCACGATCTATTTCATCCTTGTAAAATCGCATCAAAAGCGGGACTCCCAAAAGGGGCCTTTTTCTTAAAAGGACAGTGACCACTTCCTGATTTTGCGCGGAAGTCTTTTTTTCCCTTGCCGACAGATAGACGGCGCGGGGATCGCGCATCAAATGGATAATCCTTCTCTCGGGAAAATAGTCCGCGTAGGTTTTATAATACTTGGCCGCACTCGGACATTTGATGACCCAACCGGAATACAGGGACATGTCCCGCTTTTTGAGCGTCCAAAAATAACTAAAAAGCCAAACCTGAAGTAAATGATGAATGTCCCATGCGGAATTGACGCCGCTTAAGGTTTCTAAAAAGCATTTTTCAAACCCTTCCACATTAAAGGAAGAGTGTTCCTCCACGATTTCTCCCTCTCCTTCTGTCCTTACGCGGGTAAGCCTCCATGCCCGGGGATTGGTCTTCAAATGATCAAAAATCTTCTGTGCATCCCGCGATCCCATCCCTTCTTCAATCCCCTTGCGGACCGGATGCGTGGGGGGCGCTTCGAAAAAATCTCGTAGGATGCAATTTTCAATCGGGTGGACGAGCAATTTGGGATGCCCATCCAACAAGCGTAGCATGAGGGAGGTTCCCGATCGTGCCAGTCCCCCGATAAAAATCGCCGTTAACTTACTGAAGGCTTGAAATTGTTTTTGGATTTCAGACATCAAAGCTCCTCACTTTTAGTAGCGGGGGTAATTCCACTCCTTAAGAATTTTTGAAAAGTGGCAATTGAGCAGCAGTCTTTCCCAAATGGAGATCTCCTTCTGCCATCGCTTTAAAGAATCTTGAAAAATAATTCCCGTTTTATCTTTTTGAAGCTCAAAACTGGAATTCGCATACCACGGATCCCCCATAAAAGTCGGAGTCAACAAAATAGCGTCGTATTCGATCCCCAAAAAATGGCTTATTTTTTCCATCTCGCGCTGAGGGTTTTGAATCAAATCCTCATATTTTAAAATCTTAAAATCACTTGGATAAAGCTGGGAGGCCTCCGCCACTTTCGCCCACCGGTTTTTATAGGTTTGAATGGACAAAACAAGCTCTTTGAAAGGCTGCAGGCTCAAAAGTTCCCTTTGGCCTTGGCCGGAAAACTTCTTTTTTTCTTTCGCGGAGATAAAAATTGCACGGGGATCCCGAAGGATATGAATCGTACGGCCTTTGGGAAATAACGAAAGGTAAGCACCATAGTGATTTTCCGAATTGGGGCATTTGCTGACCCATCCGGAAAATTTTGTCATGTCCTGGATGCCAAGGGTCCAAAAATAGCTGAAATTCCAAGCCCTCACCAAATGACCGATGTCCCATTCCGAGCTAATCAGATTTAAAGTTACAATGAAACATTTTTCGAAATCCTGAATGTTAAAAGAAGTAAAAACATCAGAGATTCTTTCGGGATGAGGGTGCCGCTGCCAAAGAAGCTCGGCGCTTGCCTTAATCCTTAAACGTGTTAATTGCCATGCCCGCGGCTGAATCCTTATATGGTCAAAAACCTTTTGGGCATCCCGCGATGCCATTCCTTCGTCCATTCCCTTTCGAATGGGATGCTTCGAATCCACCGAAAAATAGTCGCGAATCATGCAATTTTCCGTAGGATAAACCAGCAATTTAGGATGCCCGTCCAAAAGCCTGAGAACTAAAGAGGTTCCCGAGCGATTCAATCCTCCGATGAAAATTGCTTTTAACTCGTTAAATTTTTGATATTGTTCGTGGATTTCAGGCATGTCGTGTCCTCAGATAAAATGAGATCCCTTAATCTTTGCCTCGCATCCCGCCCTGCGCAGGGACCATAGGCTTTACGAATCTGCTCGCGGCCCGCCCTTAATTGACTTTGAGCATTCGTATCCTCCAAGATCTTTTTAATGGTCGGGACGATTTCAGCCGGTTTTGTCACCTCGAATGCGGCTTGAGCCTCAAGAAAGGGATAGGGATAGAGGGTGTTAAATAAATTCAGAATGAGAACCGGCCTCCCCATAAGAATCGCTTCAAAGGCACTAATAGAAGTTCCCGTTAGAAGCATTTCGGCGGCGGAAATTAAATCCCTCATGCTCATGAGGGAATGAATCACGATATTCTTTATCCCTTTGACTTCTACTTTTTGATCCTGAAACGGATGCGGTTTGACAATTAAAAGCTTATCCGGAAAAAATTTCATGGCCGCCTTCAAATGCTCCAATAGCAAGGCCTCTTCCCGAAACCCTTGCAAGGCCCAAACAAATATTCCAGAGAACCTTCCCCGAATCTTCAATCGGTCAAGAAGGATACTTTGATTTACGGGGGCCGTCTCGCAGATATCGAACTTAGGAAGTCCCGTTACCGTAATACGCCCGCGATCCATTCCGCCATCGATCAATTCTTCTTTGATTTTCTCCCCCAAAACTGCCCATTGAGTGGCCAAAGGCGGCGAATGCCACAAATCGCCGCGCTGTTTGATTGAAAATTGGTCGTAATAATGCGGCACAATAACGGTTTTGATTGCCTTCATGCCCGCCCAATAACAAGCGGCCCTTTGAACCGCGGTTTTTTCGGCGGGTAAAATTACGGCCTTCACCTTGTCTTCCTCAAGCCATAACCGGACGCTCTCAATGAGGCGAAACTTGTTTTGCAAAGCCCGTGGAGCGAAATATTCCTCCAAGGTGGGTTTTAAAAATCTCCACAATTCGGCGTCGCGCGCGCCCGTTTCAAAAAGGGGATACATTTCGGGCAGCGGTTCCCTCTCAAGCTGAATGCAATCTCCAAGGCTTGGGATTTCAAAAGGGATGTCACAATGTTGGGCGGTTTTGATCAAAAGATCCGCTTTTTCTCCGGAAGCTTCGGAAAGACACAATTTGACAGCATAATCTTTTTTTAAATCGATAAAGACGGGGGTTATTAATTCAAAAGCCGTCGGAAAATCAAAACCCATCGCAAGGATTTTTTCTTGATTTCCCAATTCCGTGATTCGATTTGAGCGTTTTTGAGTCAGACCTTTTCGGAAAACTTTTAAGCCCCGGCGAAGCCAACGCCGAAACGGGACCCCTTGAGATGGGATTTCGATTTCCAATAATTCCAGAGAGCGGTTATGGGCCAATCCCTTGAGCGCTTCAAACCACAGGTCCAGCTCCGGATTGTAACCTTGCTTATTTCGGATCATCACGACTCGCTTTGACGTCGTGGCCTTCAAGGCCTTCGTGAAAAATATGAACATGAGGAAACGGTAGAAAACGATAGAACGCAATTCCCCCTCCAGGATCTTTCGTAGCGGAAGACCTCGATAGTCCCACGGTGTTTTATCATTCAACCAAGGATTGAGCAGAAACGAAATTCCACGGCGAGCCTCTGAGATGCTTTCCCGAAAATCTTCCTTCCATATTCTTCTCTCGACCCTTTGACCTTTAAGCGAAAAGGACTCGCAATCCGCCATATCTAGAATCACTGTTTTTTCGTTTAGTTCCAATAAAGGCTCAAGCCTTCGGCGGGTTTCGAGGGGGATATCGGTAAAATTTAAATTGAAAATTAGCATTCTTAGCGGATCAAATCACTTTTTTTTGAATCAAATCCTGGGGCATTTTTGTCATTTTAGGGATGCGTTCAGAAATCCATTCCGACCATGAAAGGGAATTCTGCTTTAAGAGGGTTTCCTTCAACCACTCAAAAAAAAGGATTCCTTTTTTTAAATAATGGCGTGCGCCCCCTTTTTTCAATTCGCGTGGAATGAAATAATCCTCAAATTCACGGAGATTAAGGATTCGATAATGCCAGGAAAACTTTTTTTTAACGCAATCGGGATGATGCGATAATTTTGCGATGGCCTGGTGCTTTAACCAGCAAATGTCAAAATCCATTTTATGCAGATGCAAGAGCCAAAGATCAGGATCCCTGACACCGCTGGCATTTTTAGCCTCGTGAAATCCTGGCATCCAGTCCAGGGGTTTACGGGCGAGAAGCGGTTTGTCGTACATTTTATCGGGATACCAATAGCTTCTCTGTTCTAAAAGGGGCCGCCTCAGATCAAGCCTTGGCTCAAGCCCCCTTTGATGAATGAGCTGAAATCCCGTGGAAAGGACATAATCGCGGTCAAGACCATCGATATAGTTGCGCAAACTGCCAAATTTTCGGGGATTAGGAATCAGGATTTCATCCGCATCCGTAAACAAAACATATTCGTAAAATTGAAGTAATTCGCGTTGCTTTTCGCGGACCCTCTCGACCTTCCAGATTTCGTCATAATAACCCCAGCGCAAGGGGATATGTTGAAAGGAATATTTTTTAAGGCATTCCTCGATGCTCCCATCATTACTTTCATGATCCAGGATATAAATATCTTCCGGGTTGAAAATTTTTGAGTAATACTGAAGCCAAAGCGGGAGAAATATGTTTTCATTTTTGACCAAGGTCAACAGTGCGCATTTTTTTTTGAGAGGTCCCACTTGGGGTGCCGGACTCATGAAAGAAGGTAAGGCTCCCAAAAGGCCCGGTCATATTTGGCCCAGGCATGGCACCCGAAAGGCAGCGCCTTATGATTCATTTGAAAGGACAGCCTCGGGTTAAATTCAAAAGAGAAAGATAAGGCCTTCCGGGGGGGTGCTTTTTTGAATTTCGGACTAAATTTTGGAACCATAATGGACCAAAACATGTCTTCCCCATTGCAGTTTCCCCGCTCGAGCCAATTGAGGACCCCAAAGGGATGCTTCTTAAAATCGCTTAATATTTTCCTTCTTGCTTGGGCATTCCTCCCCCTACGAATCCAATGCGGGACCCTTTGTAAGAGGCGACCGAGAATTGGGATGAATCGCCTGGGAGATTTTTCATAAGTATCTAAGACCTCCAGAAAGGTTTCTACCTTCCTGAGTGAAAAGCCGCCGTTTCCTACGAGGTCTTTTCCCTCGGTCCAGGGAAGCTTAAACTCCTTCAGCCACGGCGCCCCAATGTAATCATAGCCCTGGGAGCACCAGTGCAGGAGCTGATCAGAAAAGACAAGGGAGTCCAGCTGATAAATTAAGATATATTCGTAGCGCTTAAAAGTAAGATAAAAATCTCTTTTGGAGAGCAGATAATTGTAGGATTGAACGCTCCGAAATAATTTTTCCGGAAAAACCATTTTCTGAAACCCTTGAAGGTCCAAGCTAAGATTTTCCGGAATCACAAGAAATTTTTCGTAGGGACCCAAAAAATGATTCAGGTGCCTGAGAGAAATTGATTCATCCCGGCTCAGTGATCCCTTATGAAAAGGGACAATCACTGCAACGTTAGAGGGATTCGACATTAATTTTTTGATTCTTCCAGGCCTCGTAGACCTTGCCCTTTTGCTTCAAAAGCCCTTCCCACTTCCCCTCTTCCAGGACCCGCCCATTTTCAAGATAAACCACTTTATCCGCTTTTTGAATCGTCGAAAAGCGATGGGCAATCACCATAACGGTCTTTCCTTTGACAAGTTCGTCCATCGCTTCCTGAATCAACCGCTCCGTCACACTGTCAAGGGAGCTTGTGGCCTCATCCAGAATGAGAATTTCAGCATCCTTTAAAATTGCGCGGGCAATCGAAAGCCTTTGCTTCTCACCCCCCGAAAGTTTTATACCGCGATCCCCGACGACGGTCTCAAGTCCTGAGGGAAGGCCCCGCACAAATTCAGCTAGTCTTGATTGATGCAGCACTTTTTGAATGGTCCCTTCCGGGACTGGACTTTCTAAGCCATACAAAAGATTTTCACGAAGGGATAGGTGAAACAAGAAAATATCCTGGCTGACCAGCGCCATTTTCTTTCTAAGCGATTTATTGGTGAAAGACTGGATGTCCTCACCGTCAAGAAGAATCGAGCCTTGGGGGCAATCATAATAACGAAGGAGCAAATGAACCAAGGTGCTTTTGCCGGCTCCGGAAGGACCTACGAGGGCTGTTGTTTCTCCTCGCTTCAAAATTAAATTAACATCTTGCAGAACGTTTGGATTTCCAGGATAGGAAAAATTAAGATGACGAAAATGGATTTCCTTTTGAATACCGGAAAATTCTTTATCCCCCTCTTGAATCTCATACGGGCTTGTGCCTTCTAAAAGCTTAGAGATAGCCTCCACGGGACCGCTGATGGTGGCAAAAGCACCTCTCGCGGAATTAATGATCGCGATGGACGCAGAGGTCCTTCTCATAATGTAAAAAAAGACAAGGTATTGAGCGATTCTATCGGCACCCTCGCCATGAATCACCAAATAAACCATTGCGGATAAAACCACTAAAATTGAAAGCAGCTGAATCATTTCCTGAATCGACGGTATCAAGAGCCATTTTTTATCAATGCTAAATTCAAACAGGCTCACCTGCCGGCTCAATTCAGAAAAATTCTTTTTTTCTTCGGTTTCCCTGGAATAGGCCTTCACCAAAGGGATGCAAGAAAAGATTTCATAAATTTTTTTCCCCAATTCATTTTGGGATATCACATAGTCTCTGGAAGAATGCTTAATTTTAAAGATCAGCCACCGCAGGGAAAAATACGTGCAGAAAAATGAAAATAAACTAATCAGGGTCAATTCCCACGAAATATAAAAAAGGATGGTTACGTAAACAACAGTGAGAAGCAATTGAATCATGACCGACTGCGCTTCCAGCAATTTCGCAGCAATCTGCTTTGGGTAATTGACCGTTTCATGCATGTACCCGATGCTGGTTGCATCAAAAAAATGCTTATTAAAACTCAGGCATCGGCTGAAGATCGCCTGCCTCAGGCGGTCTGCAAAAGTTCTTACCAGATAAGCGGAACTCACCAGAGCTCCATACTGGAAGATCTGCCGGGCAATACTGCCGATGAAAACAAAACTTACGGTAAGCAAGAATTTTGAGCTATTCGAAATTTGATCAAGCGGAAAAACGGGATCCAGCCATCGAAAAATAAAGGAATGATCGAGGGCATTCATGTTTAAGGTCAAAATCGCTTGGAGAAGAGAGGGAAGAAGCATCACGGTTGCCCCTTCCAAAAGAGACGAAAGGATCGCAAGGGTCGAGGGCAAAACGAAATAATATAGTTTTAATTCCGTTTTTTGAATCAGAGATTTAAAACGTAAAATATCGTCTGAAATCTTCATTGCAAAAGATAGGCCTCCCAAAAATTTCTGTTATTTTTCGGCCACGCATGACACCCAAAAGGCAGCGTGTTATGATTTTTCTTGAAGCAAGAGGCGGGATTTGCTTCAAAGGAGAAGGCCAAGGCTTGCTCCACGGGGGCTTTGATATATTGCCTTACATACTGAGAGGCCTCGACCGACCAAAAAAGGTCTTCTCCGGAATATCCTCGATTCAGCCAATTCAACAATCGATAAGGATTATGATACAGATCGTAAAGCGTGGTCTTCGCCTCGCTCCGAACAATGGCCTTGTAGATGCGCTTCGGTAATCTCAATGTTAATCGTCTGGCGCTGGAAAGCAAGCGTTTGGTAAGAAATTCGATATGGTTGTAATTTTCTAATATCTCAATAAATTTATCAACCTTTCTCAGGGAAAACCCTCCATTTCCCACCAAATCCTTTCCTTGAGTCCAGGGGAATCCGAATTCCTTTAACCAGGGGGCCCCAATATAATCATAGCCTCGAACACACCACTCCATGAGTTGATCTGAGAACACTAAAGAATCAAGCTGATAAATCAAAATGTAATCATAGCGGGCAAACCGCTGGTAAAATTTCTTTGATAAAAGCAAATGACTGTAAGAATCGAGGCTCTTAAAATATTTTTGGGGAACAAAAGTTTTTTGAAACCCCTTGAGGCCCCCTTTTTTACCTTCCGGCATCACTAGATATTTATCATAGGGGCCCAAAAAATGATTCAAATGCCTCAGGGAAATTGTTTCCTCCGGACTCAAATCCCTTTTGTAAAAGGGCGTGATAATCGCTACTTTAGGTTGATCGGACATAGAGAGGAGTTGTTCTTTAAAATGTTTTGGTATTCCCCAATTAGATTTTCGACGTTTTTCCCCAAATCAAATTTTTCTTTAACTAATTTTATCCCCTGAGACCCGAACAAATCACGGGCTTTGGGGTTATTCAGAATGTCACAGATAACGTTAGAAAATTGTTCCGTTGAGAGGGGTAGAACGATTCCGGCTTTTGCCTCCTGAATGTCTGCCGCGAGCGCAACCTGATCCGAGATCAAAACAGGACATCCCATTTCCATCGCTTCGACCACGGCGAGACCGAAACTCTCACGATGAGAGGGCAATAGAAAAAGGTCTGCCTGTTTTAAAAGCTCCCTTTTTTTCAATCGATCCGAAATTTCACCCAACCAAATAATATGATCTTTAATATTTTCCTTTTCAATTTTCTGTTGTAGAGTTTTTATATATTTTTCTTCTCCACTTCCAGCAAGAAGCAATACGAAGTCACTTCTTCGCTGTTTAAGTTTTGAGATAACCTCCATAAGAAAATCAAGACCCTTTCTCGGGTGAATTCTTCCCAAAAATAGGAGTTTCTTCTTCCCGAAGGTCTGCGGATCCAACCGATCCCTGGCTTGGGAGGTCTTGTCATTGTCAAGATTCAGTATCAATCCCATGGGAATTAATTTTGTGGGGATTCTTAGCCCCAGATGCCGTAGGGCCTCTTCCTCCGAGCGCGAGGTACAGTGTATCCATTGAGCACCTTGGAGGTTTTTCTTTTCAAAAAGTTCAAAGTAAATTTTTTTTCTTATTGGATGATGCCGCAAAGACTCGGCATCCAGAGTCCCAAAAGGACGAATCACATAAGGTTTTTTGAAAGTTCGCGCATAATAGCCTCCGATAAAGGCAGGGAAAGAAAATAAAGAGTGAATATGGACGATGTCGAATCCAAAAATATTTTTTTTAAGCCAAGGCCCCATCAGCGGTGCATAAAAAATGAAATCTGTCAAACGAGGAATAGAGACTATTTCCGCATTCTGATCTTTAAACGTTGTTTCCTTTTTATGATGGGTCGTCAGAATGGTGACGCTTACCCCTTTCCCTTTCAAGGCTCTGGCTAATTGCTGCAGCGTATGACTGGGCCCTCCATAAGAAGGACTCATGGAAGGAATAATATGAAGCAGTTTCAACATATTCGCCTCAAAGTGAACTTAAAATATTATGGATTGCTTTCATACATGCTTTAAAAAAATATGATTCCTCCCCCAAAAAAGGTATAAAAGATATGCTAGAGCCAAGAGAGGAAAAAGCCTGTCAAAATGCAGTAAGGGATGAATCATAGATAAGTTTACGATCTGATGTGTTTGCTGAGTTAGTTTCCAAACAATCCCTGGAAGATGCGCAACAAAAGAAAATTGAAAGCCCCAAAATACAGCCCGTGGAAGGGAACCTAAAATCACTGATCGATTGGGACTGATCATAGTCCCATAAAGATCAGCCATAAACGGGATCATCAATACAATGTCATAGACATTATGAAAAAAACTCATGAGGCACCACACACAGCAGAGATTGAGGATGAAGAAACTCTTATTTAACTTCTGTTTATCGCGTTCTCGAATAATAATCGTGCCTATTACGATTAGGCTTGAAACAACGATGATGTTATGTACAATTCCCGCCGAAATGGAATCTGATAGAAAAACATAAATAAGGGGCCGTAGTTCAAAATTCCCCCGAAAAAAATCAGATACGAAAAATTGATCCTCAAGCACCACAAAAAAAGAATGAGCCACTTCGAGGGGCGTCTGTAAAACTCGGAGAGAGAATAAACTCCACCCTGCGATCATGATGCAAACACTTATAATCAGAATCTTAAATTTACAGACAAATAAAGCCCATAAAACAAAAGCACACCCAATATGGGGTTTCGTCAAAGACAATGCCAACAAGATACCGCTTAAGTATGGCTTTTTATCGCTTATCGCAACGGCAAGCAGTCCTAACCCAAATGCCCATAAACTGAACTGACCGTTCCCTATTCCAACTCTTATCCCAGCCCAGGTGCATACCATGAGTGTAAAGGTAATTGCCTTACGAATCGGCTCTTGGGGGCAAATCATACGAAAAGCCAAGTAACCTATTAAAGGAGCAATAATGAGATTTAATACCCCCCAAATCGGGGATATCCATTCCTCAGAAAAAAGGGTTAAAGGACTAAGGATTAACAGTCCATGAGGCAGATAATTGGCGTATGATGCATCATAAGGATTGACTCCGTTCCATAACCATATTTTTGTCCAATTGTAAACAAGCAACAAATCCTGGCTTTGACCGGGCATTAACGCATTTCGATATCCTTTCCCTATACTCACAATGGCTAAAAACCCCGCAATGATCATCAAAGCTTTGTCCCGATACCTAAAAAGATTTGTCAACATAGTTTTTCTTGAGTAATACCAGCGACATTTTTCTCTCTACCGATCAACACCCATTGACTAATCACGGGGATTCCAAACTTCTGTACAAGTCCCATAACGATAAAACTCATTAACATGCCCCCAACTAATTTGGTATTATGAATTTCAAACTGATTCGCTTGAATTAAAACGGCCACGGCAATGGCATAACCAAATATTTTGGTTCGAGATCTCCTTATGAAGTATCGATACATTCCTCCCCATAAAATCCCGAGGATAAAAATAGGAATAAACATTCCCGGAATTTTGAAATCGATGTAGCTTTCCGCCATATAGCCGATGCTGATCGAGGTTCCCTGTTGACCGCTTGCCATTTGTAACCCCGTGTATTTCATGGTCAATTCAGAATCGGATTCCAAAACGGGTTTGTTGGGAAAAAATATACGGGGCGCAAGAATGTGCATAATCGATTTCTTCCAAAGCGCTCCGTTTTCATGAGGCATAACGTCCGGAACATAATTCAATACGTTTGCGAACATATCCACATAGGCTATCCGTTCCGCAAGTTTTTCAACGCCTTTGGTTAAACGCTCCGAATCAATACTCAAGGAAAGGTCAATGATCTTACTCAGTCTTTCATTATAGGAAACAAGCGTAACTTGTTGGCCGGTTTCGTCGCTCACAAATTTTCGATACTCTGTTTTAACCGAAGTCCAAACCACCCCCATAAAAAACACCAAAACGGCGATGGCGAGAGTTCGGATCGTATTTTTGGGCGTCATGCGATAGCCCACGGTCCACATGACGACAAATAAGACAAAAAAGACTTGTTTGAAATCTGAAAAAAAACCCGTCACACCAACGATGACTTCCATAAGGACCGCTAAAATCAGAAAGTAAGCCCCTATCCGTTTTGCGATGATGGTATAAGCCAGCAAATAAAAAACCGCCCATTTCAAATTGAATGCCGCAAGGAGAATCTGGGTCAAAGGCGGAATTTTCCATATGAGCCCTTTGAAGACTAAGGAGGCTATAAACGTGAAAAGATAAACGACCCAGATTTTTTTCACCGAAAAATGCTTAATCTCATCCTTTATTTTTTGTTCTCGAGTGCCCTTAAAATTAATGAGACCGAATCTCATGCCCAACCCCAGTACCGCCAATCCACTAAGACTAAGCGTAATCGCTTTTTCGATATCGGTATCTCCGAACATATCGGCGAGCGTGAATCCCATAAAATTGGCATGAAAGATTTTTATGCTAACCTGTAGCCATTGAAACGCGATCGCAAAAAAAAGTACCGGAGGTTCCCCTTTCCGCCACAAGAGCGTGATAAAAAAAACCAAGGACATCAAACTGGCCATGGTAAAAGCGGGATTGGCAGTTCCAAGACAAGTCAACAATCCTAAGGCGATAAGAAACCATGCCGTCGTGGGCAATCGAAGATACGTGTTAGGTGCGCTCATAAAGGGTACGCCATTGTTTAGAAAAATCATCGATTCCTAAATTCTTCAAGGAAGTCCTGGCTTTTTTCCCCGCTTCGCTGGAACGGACTGAATCCTTCATGAAATACTCAATCCCTTCCTTTAAAGAAGCGGTTGTCTTTTCCGAGCACACAAATCCGTCTTCCTCATGAATCACAAGTTCAGGAATTCCCCCTGAGGCAAACACGACGGAAGGCACTTGGGCCCTCTTGGCCTCTAAAACAACCGTAGGGAGGGGTTCTTCCCAAATCGAAGGACAAACATGGATTTGTGTCATGGCGAGCAGATCCTCAATAGCCTCCATATTCCCTAAAAATAAAATCCTATCGGAATAGCCGCTTTGAGTGACCCGAGTTCTTAGAGAATCGGCAAAGGGATTTTCCCAGGCATAATCCCCCGCAATTAAAAATCGGACATTCTTTTCGGATTGACAAATCTCAAGGGACGCCTGGACGAAGAGATCGACTCCTTTGTGCTGAGCGATTTGTCCGATATAGGTCACGGTGATTCCCTTCGTGTAACGATCCGGTAAGGTATTGTTGTCTTTTTGGGCAGGAATTCTTTCGGGGGGATAAAGAAAAATGACGTTTGTTTTGTTTCTTTTGACACCGGCCGTGAGAACGCATTTTTGAATATGCCGGGAGACACAGACAAATCGCCGGACGACTTTAGCGAGGATCCATTTCCACCAAAAACGAAAGAGAGGCCGATGCCTCAAGGGTAAATCACAGACTAAATAGACAATGGGTTTTCCGATGCAAAGGAGGGCGGGAAAAGTAACGAGCAAATAAGTTTCATTGACAACATGGATGTGGGTCGGTTGAAAATCCCTCGCGATTTTTAAAATCTCCCAAGATCCAACAATGATTTTTTTGATATTATCCACTCTTTCATTAAAAGACATGTTTTTTCTAAAGCGGTCCGCATAAGTGGCGGCCACCCATGGAAGTTGAAATTGGTTGAGTGCCGGTTGGATATGAAGGCCCCCCCATTGCTTATGGGTCACCAATAAACTAGAGACTCCTTCTTTTTTAAGGGAATGAAATAATTGGATGGTCGCCCGTTCCTGACCGTATAAAGGAATATTTCCAAAAATAACCAAGATCCGAATCTCTGAAGGGGTGAGTTTTTGTCGGCCTGAAGATAAAGGGTCAAAAAAATCGACGGCCTTTTTAACCCCTTGGACAGCTTCAGAAGGGGCGTATTTTTCAATTTTTTTTTGTATCGCACAAGAAAGATCTTCGGACCCTAATTGCGGCAGCAGGGACTGAATACGCTCTGCCAAATTTTCCGCATCTCCAAAACGGAAAGTGGCACCTGTTTTTCCTTCATCAATTAAATCAGCGGCACACCCTGCTTGACGTGACACCACGGCCGGAAGGCCGCAGGCCATGGCCTCATTCGCCACCAATCCCCAGGTTTCGCTTCCGTCAGAAGGAAGCACAAGCATATCCGCCAAGGCATAATAGCGGGGCAATTCGCTCTGATTTTTAAAACCCGCAAGATGAACTTTTAAAGAAAGGTTTTGGGCCCTTTGACGAATCAAGGATTCCATTTCGCCCGAACCCACAAAAAGGCCCTCGACATGAATCCCTTTGTTTTTGAGCAAACTTAAAGCTTGAATCAAATCGAGAGGGTATTTTCTTGGAACCAGCTTTCCCACAAAGAGAAGAAGCGTGGCGTCCGGGGAAATCCCCAGTTGACGCCTGAGTGCTTGCCGGTGGACATTATCGATTTTTGCCTGCCTTTTAAACCAGTCATTATCCACACAGTGGGGAGCATCAAAAATCCTCTTGGGCGCTACGCCGTAGTGAAGGAGATACTCCCGATTTCTCTGGCCCACGCAGAGAAATCCGTTAAATTGCCCGAGTAAAATCCGGTAGGCAATTTCCTTAAGCGAGGCCAGATACCAAGGTCGGGGTGAGTTCAATTGAGAATCCCCTCTCGCAAGGACAGGAATTCCTAAATTTCGGCAGACATGAACGGCCTGCCAGTAGGACTTTAGATTCCAGCCGCACACAATAAATAAATCAAAATTTTGCTGCCTAATGATTTGTTGGATCTGGGGGGTATCGCAACCCAAGAAATGGTCTACGCCGGGAGATTGGGATCGGTTTTCAAGAAAGGTATAACAGTATCCCTCCAATAAATTCGTATCCCAATCAAAAGTTTGGCCGAACCCCGCTTCGGCTTGTTGCTTGGACGTTTGCCTATGGGCAAAATAAACATGGAGATCAAATTCTTTCGCGAGCTCGCGAAACCAAGGCGCCTGATATTGAATCGGGTGGCTCGCCAAAATACCGATGGAAGGTTTTACCATGCTGCCTGAGAGGGTCCTCGGGATACCACGGAATCAAATAGTTTTGCGAACTGACCCGCAATGGACGACGCAAGCACACTTTTCATTGCATCTAAAGAAGCCGGCTGAACCACCTCGGGATGCAATGCCAGAAGTTCCAAATCCTTTGAAATATTTCCTACCTGGTCTTGAGCCGGCACCTCATCCGAGAACTTAATAAGATGAACGCCTCCGGTCTGCTTGACGATTTCACAAACGCTGCTTGCCTCATGATAAAGCGCTAGAATGGGACGGCCTGACAAAAGACCGGGAAAAAGTTTTGATGCCGTATAATGCTTTTCATCCGAGCCCAGCATCAAAATAACATTCGACGAAGAAAGAATTTTTAAGGCTTCTAGATAGGGCACTCGCTCGGGTATTTCGCGAATGCGCTCTTCCACCCCTTCTTCTCTTGCCATCGGAAGAACCTTAAAATCTTTAAAACCATCGGGCAAATTACTTGTTCCAATAAAGTGAAACTTCATTTTTTGATACAACGTTGGGTTTTTTTCGCGAATAATTTTGATCGCTTTAAGCAATGCCCTTAAGGTCCTGTGGGCCCGGGGTAAAAGGGTTCCCACATAACAAAAATTAAGCTCCTTATCGGAGAGCGTTGCGATTTTCAAAGGAAATGGATGAGACTCAAGATATTCATAATCTTCAGGGTCCCCGCCAATTGGGAGCACGCTAAAAATATCCTTGTTGAGTTTGGGGTAGCGCATTCTAATTTCCTGATTGGTTCCTTCCGACACCGAAGTAATATGGTCCGCCCAACGCAGGACCTTGGGTTCCAGCCACTTGGCTAAAATGTGGGATAATCCCGCCTTGGTAAAAATAGGCTGACGGGCTCCAAATTTCGATACCCAGGGATCTTGATAATCTAAAATGAATGGAAGTTTAAATTTTCTTTTCAGCGAGGGCCCCATGAGGGACGGGTAATAGGGAGACAGGGTAATGAACAAAAGATCCGCTTTTTCCCTGCCTAAAAAATCTTCAAGCGCTTGATACATGCCCCGGTAGCCTCGAAGGCCGATATCCCCCACTCCAAAAAGCCGAGTCATTTGAATCCGGAAGGCCTTGCTTTTGATCACCCGAATCGTTTTGGGAACAAGCTTTTCCAATTCCAGATCCAAAGATTGTTCGTGATAATGTTCATCAACACAAAAAACAACCGGCTCCCAGCTAAATTTATTGAGATGCTTGGCTAAAAGCCGAGCCCGATGCACACCCGCCAGCGTACTTGGAGGAAAATAAGGCGAAACCATGGCAACCCGTTTCATCCCCATAGAAATCGACCCCTCTTTTTTCTTTTATCGATCCCTTTAGTTCCAGGCAATTGTTTGCAGACCTTTCCTTTAAATAAAAACGCAATCCTTGGATAAAAGTGAATCGCCTTGATATGCTCCGTCACTTCATCTCCCAGGAGGCCTCCGTGACTTTTTTCAGCGTGAATCACATCCAGGACGGACTTTAAGTATTCCAGCGTGTTCCTTGAATTATGCAGGCCGGCTGACGGCCCGTAGGTCTTCAAAAAGGAACTGCATAAATCTTCGATCACATAAATGCCGTTTTTAAGAAGTGAGGGGAAAAGACAATTCAGACTTTTTAATTGATGTTCGGGTCGATGGCTTCCATCGTCAATGAGGATGTCTATTTTTCCGACTTTTTTTTGAAAGCGCTGCAAAAAATTTTCGTCGTTCTGGTCTCCAAGGGCTATTTTGATTCGGCCTTTTTGATGGGCCATGGCCTTCGGGTCCAAATCGATCCCATAAATTTCGGCATTCGGGAAAAAGTCTTCCCACATTCTTAGAGAGGACCCGTTATAGACTCCGATTTCTACGAGCTTGAGTTTTTTTTGGCGCAGGGGCTGAAAGATCTGAAAATAGGGTTCCGTATAATTGTGATGTAGGGAGGACTTGTCCGTGCCGTGCTTGATCGCCAATTCATCAAGGAGGTTTAACATTGAAAGAGTGACCTTTTGGGGTTCAGCGATGTATAGAATTCCATGTGCTCCCGGGCGACATCCTGCAGGGTTCTGACATCTTCAATGCCCTCAACTAAATTTGAAAGGAGTTCTCTGTCGGAGGAAAGCCGTGTGAGGGTTTGCTGAATCGCTTCGATATCCCCCGGCGGAAAAAGGAGGCCGTTTTTCCCCGCTTGAATATATTCCGGGATGGCTCCGAGGTCAGAACCTATCACCGGCACTTTTTCTGCTAAGGCCTCCAGCAAAACCGTAGGCCCTCCTTCCATACACAAGGAGGGAACCGCAAGCACATCTAATTCCCTTAAAGCTTTTCTCACCTGATCGGGTTTTAAAGGATTTTCAAACTTAATCCGGGCATCGGGTTGCGCCATTTTTCTTAAAAAATGTTCGTACGTTGAATCTTCATTGGAAACTCCATAAATTCGAAGGGTCACCTTCTCTTTAGAAGGTAATTTCATGAAAGCCTTGAGGAGAGGCTCCAATCCCTTGATCGGATCGTAGCGTCCGATATAACCCATCACCAAACAAGGTTCACTTGAAGGTCGCGAGGATTTTCCCAAACAGTTCTTTCCTGCAACCCCTAAGCGGCAAAGGATTAACTTTTCAGAGGGCGTGCCGTTTCGCAGAAGCGTCTGTCTTCCCCATTCGGTCAAGCAAATAACGGCATGGACATGGTCTAAAATCTCAGAATGCATTTCCTTTCTTTGCTCGATCAAGAAGGGAAGACTCACCAGAGTAGAGAATTTGTTTTTCTTGAATGTGGTTTGAAAGTGTTTCCCTACCGCCGGAGGAATTCTTCCCAAGGGATTTCCCAAAATGGGCGGAATCCCTTTTTGCTGCAGAAGACAGACGCTGCAGCGCGAGGCCGTGACGATTCCGTCACAAGCCACTTTTCCCCAAAGCATACCTGTCCCTCGAGGGCAAAGATATCCCAGGCTCGGCGTATGATGGGTCAGAAGAGTCACCGCACCGGACCGATAAGCTGCCTTGATATGCGTAAGCCCCATGGTCCATGAAGTCGTGTGAAAATGAATAACATCTGGCCGAAGGGATTGAATTAAATCAACGAAATGAGAAAAAAAGCGGGGAGAAACTGTCCCTTGAACTTCCTCCCAAAAAGGGGAAGCGGGCACGGGATATCGATAAACCGAAATTCCTTCATAACGATCGTGCTCCACTTTCTCGCCGAAATGCGGGACCACCACGCCGACGTCATGACCCAGGCCCTGGAAGATTTTAGCGAGCGTCGACACATAGACTTCTATCCCTCCGGTACTTTGAGGAAAATACCATCCCGCGCCTAAAATGATTTTAAGAGGTTTAACGATGGGGTTTTAAGTCCTCATTCCTTAAACGGTCCGCCTTGCCACGAGGCTGATAAAATCCCCAAGTTCAAATTCTTTGATAAACAAACGAAACCTTGCATCGCCACTATAAAAGTCCCGAAAAGCGGCCGCGACTTCATCTCCATTGCAGGTCCAAATACTGTCTGTATCCAAAGACATGATTTTCCAACCTAGATCGGAAAATTGTTTGCGAAGCTCCGAGGGAAATACCTGCTCAATGCCATAATGACTGTAGTCAAAATACCCCTCCCAATTTTGCTTGAAAAGCTGGCGCGTCAGAGATTTTGGATTCGCCGTGCGGATAAAGATCAGTGTCCCCTTCCTCGTAAGGGGAAGTAACTTCTTGATGACCTCATAAGGCTTATGAAAATGCTCAAATACGGCGCTGAGAAAAATAGCATCAAAGGGGGCTTGAAAGGGAAGGGGCTCTTTCTCAATGTCACATAAGTGGATGCGCTCACTCCCCATTTTCTTTTTCGCCTCATGGACCGCCCAATCGGCAATGTCCACGCCGTAACTTTCAAAACCCATTTCCTCAAGCCGCTTCAAGGCAAGACCCGAGCCGCAACCAATCTCTAAGATTTTACAGGGTGCTGTCCAATCTCGAATCCATTGACTGATAAAGAGGGCGTCTCCGAGCGCTTGGGTTTCGTAATCGAAATAATTCCACCCCTGAAAATAATTCCCTTGAATGGGCCCCCCCGCCGGGCACATACAGGGAACAAGTCCTTTTTTTTGTTTTGCCCAAATAGTCGCGTAAGGTTAATTCGAGCTCATACCTTCGGCTTTGGACAGCTGGTTCAAAAGGATGGCTGTCTGCGCTTTCTTTAAATTCGATGACTTTATTTTTAAAATCGATTTTAATCATTTCTTTAAAATTGAATTCAATCTTTTCAAGGGACAAGAGCACCGGATGACTTTCCTGAACGGCCTTTAGAATTACCGAGAGTTTTCCGACACTGCGGTCTGAAATTTTAATTTGTGCGCATTCATTCTCCACTCGATAGCTGTATTGGACATTAAGATAATTTGCTTCCCGGGATGTCGATTGCGGCAAAAACAATAGATTGCGTCGAAAAATTGAATTCATTAATTTTTTGGCGGATAAGCTCAATTGAGAAATGATGGAATTCTTGAATTTATAAGGAAGAATCATGATTTAACCGCTCGGGCGCAAAGGACAAGAGGAAAATCCGTATCGGTGGTATTTAATTCTCGCTCCGACAACTCATGATGAGACAAACCCATCAAGAATCCAAAATCAGACAGCACATTTCCATGGACGGTGATTTCAATATTTTGAGGTTGGGTGTGTTCTTCCATTAGTTTGCATAAACCCATGGGTGTAAATCTCCAATAATCTGTTGCCCGGGCGCCCGGGTCGATTCGCGCAATGGCGGGGACGCTCACCAGCAAAACGCCTTCGGGTTTTAAAATCCGGAAAGCATGCCCAAGCGCCGATTTCAGATCAAACATATATTGAAGGGATTGCGTTAATATAAAACAATCAAATTGGCCGGAAGGAATCCCGTCGGCTTTGCTTAAATCCACAACCAAGCTCGCTTGGGGATTGGCCGAATCGATATCCAAAACATCCGATTGATTCACCCTGCCTTTTCCAAATTGCCGGGTATAGCCTGAAGATTGAATCTCAAGAACACGGCCTTTGATATCGGCGGAATATTTCGCTAAAAAATTTTCTATATAATAGCGATCAATGGGCTGCCCTCTTTCCACACCATAATGAGGGCTCAGCGGAGATAATCTTCTCAATAATTCCCAATTTGCGGGAGAGACCTTCCAATTTTGACGCTGCCTCCATAATTTTCTTTTAAACGAATGAGGCAATAAATTTTTAAGGTGTTTCATCATCGGATATAGGTTGCGGGCCAGCTGAAAACCATGCGGTGACAAAATTCCCAAATCGGGAGATTGCCCATCACAAAGATGCGTTTGAGCTTGTATAAATTTTCATCTTTGCCATCGTAACCCTCAATGGTCGTAAAGGCTGAGGTATAGTTGTGTTTCTTCAGGAGTTGAATGGTGACGTCATTAAAATCGTGGGCTCCTCCCTCAGGATAAGCGAAACTACAAACCGGTTTTGAGGTTATTTCTTCCAAGATCTTTTTCGAGAGGGCAATTTCGTTTTCTTGTTCTTCGGCGGACATACGAGAAAGGATTGAATGAGAATTGGTGTGAGATCCGATATTAAAGCCCAAGGAAGAAAGCTGAAAAATCTCATCCTCATTAAGCACTAAACATTCCTGAGGAATGCGGCTGATAAAATCTGGTTTGCTCATAATCCGGTTCAAAAATTCCAATCTTTTTTGATTTTTTACTTTTTTCAACCACCGGATAATATCGTAAATGGCCTCTTCATCCATCTGAGAAGGCGAAGATGAAATTTTGGGATTTGCCGTATAGCCGTCTGGGAACTGCTTGCTCGGAATCGTTCGGTCTTGATAATATAAAAAAACTGCATCTGGCCAAATTAAATCATATTTCCCAATATTTTCTGTGGTGATAAAAATAACGGGCTGAATGTTATATTTTTCTAAAACTGGTTTCGCCAATCGATAAATCGTCTTATATCCATCATCAAAGGTAATTAAGACAGAATTCGAAGGCAATTCTCTGCGACGGGTGAAATGCTCCCAGAGTTTGGTTAACGTAAGAACATTAAATGCTTCGCTTATAAATTTCATCTGCAATTCAAATTCTTTAATGGGGGTATGCAGAAAGGCGTTGGGAATATGGTTCACGGCTTCGGAATCTTTCGCTGTGAGCCCGTGATAACAAAGGACACCTATTTTATTGAGCCTTAACTGTTTCGCCACGGTGTGGTAAAAACCCGAAGAGTAAAGCAATTTTTTGATATTTTGTCTCATCGCTGGGCTTTTGAATTTATAAGATTAATGACCAAATAAATGATGAATGCTTTCTACGAATTTTTCTTTCTCAAGATCCCAGTTGTATTTGTTTTCTCCTAATTCCCAGGACCTTTGACGGCTTCGAAGCAGAGAATCTCTATCCTGGATCCAATGGGATAGCCCTGAGGCAAGTTGTGCAATATCTCCGGGCGAGTATTCCAGGCAGGCGTCTTTGAGTTCCTCGGCAATCATTCTTTGCCCCTCCAAGTTTGTCAAGATAAGCGCATTCCCCGCTAAGAGATAGGTAAATAATTTGTTGCTTAAACAATACTTTTTATGAAGATTAATGGGCTGCTCGAGGGATACGCCAATGTCAAATTGCGCCGAATAACGGACCAATTCCTCGGGCGGAAGGGGTTTATGAAAAACCACTTGGGAGGATCTCAACCCTTTCTGGGAGATGAGGGAATCCAGCCGCGCTTTATAATCCGGAAGTATTCTCCCCAAAAGATGGAATTCTATTTGTTCTTTGGTTAACTTTCCCATAGCTTCGATCACATCTTCAATCCCCCTCCTCTCTCCGATGGACTGTGAAAACCAAAAAAGTTTCAAGGCCTCGCCGGAGGAATTCATGGAAAGTTTTGGGGGACGCAAATTTTTTGGGAATACATTAAGAATCGTCAAAGGACTTTTCCCATTCCAAATGGGCTTGTAGGCCTTTCCGATTAAAGGGCTTGCTACCGTGAAGTGATCACACCTTGGAATGTATTTTTGTTCGAGATCGCTGATAAGCCCATGAAGGGGTTGATCCTCTTTGGGATTAAACTCTCCGCTGTGAAAATCTTCGGCATCAAAACCTAACTTTGCCCGATACTTTTTTGCCGCAAAAAAGGCTGCGGGAAGTGCGGCGGGATAATGGGCAATATACAAATCCGCGGGAATCGACTCAGCTGCTTTTCGGAGTTCCTCGGAGGTTCTTGAAATCGCGATTTCGGGTCTTTGATTCATGCCTTTTGGCCAAATAGGGGCAAAGAGACGAGCAACTTTAAAGCGAAGGCGACTCCAAAAATAAATCCAGGGTTCTGAGGTAGGGCTTCCGCCCACCATTTGGCATTGCCATTTTCGGCTGGACATTAATTGGGGATCAAACGAAGAGGCCCAATCCGCCCAGAAAGACGCAATCACCATCACGCGATAACCGGCCTCCGAGAGCGCGTCCGCTTCCTTTACAACTCGAGGATTTGTGGAGGGCTGACCGGTTGTCAGAATGCAAACCGTTTTTTGAGACGGGTCATTCCTCATCATTTAACCGCTTCCAAATAGAGGGAATAATTTTTGTGATTTTCTAAGTCGCCTTGAAGCGCCTCATCCGAGGATAGGCCAAAGCGCATCTGCCTCACTTCAGAAAAGCCGACTTTTTGAAGCAAGCGGGCCAAGGTGCGGTAATCATAGGCATACCGATGCTCGCCGTTTTGCCGAAAAACGTGATTCAGGATGTCCATTTGGGTTTCAAAACCCTCAGGCATATGGTCCAAATCCCATCCCAAACGCTTCCATTCATTCTTATTTCCCGATTGATAGGCGGCTAAATACTTCGGAATATCCGGGACCACGATTCTTAAAATTCCTCCTTTTTTTAGGCAGCGTAAACAATGCCTTAAAAAATGGGGCACCTCGTCATGAAAATCCAGATGCTCAAGAAAATGCTCACATCTTATGCGCAGCGCTGAATTTTCTCTTAGGGGCAGCGACTTGCGGACGTCGAAGCGCTTCCATAAATTCGGGGCCTTAATAATATCCAAATTAATCCACCCGGTCTCCCCAAAAGGACCGCAGCCAATGTTGACTGATAAATCGTTGGCTTTTTGCAGCATTTTAATTTTATAAATTTTCCAGGGATTGATGCGGCAAGAAAGCCGCACCCCGAAGGCAACCAGCTCCGTTCTCAATTGATTGAAGGTGGCCCGGCAAATCGGCAGGCTCGGAATAAGGATTTTACCCATCCGTTGTTTGAATCTCCTTAATCGCAGGGAGCCCATGAGCGGTTGTTCCGATATTGAGGAAGTTGACGGATTCATTTTTTTAAAGCGCTTTGATACAAATTTTCATATTGATCGACTAAAACCGAATGACTGAATCTTTTCTCCGCGTCCTCGCGGCATTTTGCGCGTGAAATCTGGCCTATCTTTGCCACCGCCACAATCATTTCACCCACGCTGTCACAAACAAATCCATTTTGTCCCTGCAAGATGACTTCCGGAACCGAGCCTTGACGCAGCCCAATCACCGGCGTACCGCATGCAAGCGCTTCCGCCATCACAATTCCAAAGGGCTCCTCCCACAAAATAGGCATCAGGAGTGCAGCGGCCTGCCTCAACAACTCATTTTTTTGGGCATCCTCCACGGGACCGATATAGTCAATAAAACGGGGCATAAGATGAGGTTTGATACGGGTTTCAAAATAGTTTTGATGCTTGCTTCCTTGAGGGATATTGCCTGCGATGAGGAGCCGGCGGCCGCTTTTTTGTGCCACTTCAATGGCGAGATGGGGGCCTTTGATTTCCTCCACGCGTCCTAAAAAGATTAAGGGGGCCTGCGAATCCACCTGAGCTTGAAATTGAAAAGTTCTGATATCAACGGCGTTGTAAATCACTTTCCAATCCGATAATTTTTTTACCGGCTCCACCATATGATGACTAATTGCGGTAAAATGAAGGCTGCCACGCGACAATCGACTTCCCCAAAGAATTGACCTCGGACTAATTTTTCTTTGATACGTCATAATTTTAGGAAAGGGCTTCGATAAGAGTGGTAAAAGATAAGCCAGCCGGCCAAAACTATGAAGGACATCAAATTTTTTGGCGAAATAGGCTTTTTTGATACATTGCATATTCTTCCAAGTATCGACGAGGGAAACGCTGCTTTTCCCGGAATAGGGAATCAAATTGCAGGCTATTTTTGAATTCGGATGAGCAAATAAGGTGACTTGATGTCCCCTTTTTAGGAGTTCGGGAATCATAATGGCGATCACACGTTCGATCCCTCCATACAACTTTGGCGGGATAGGAAGCTCAGGATCTGCGGTGATGGCGATATGAAGCAATTTTATTTTCGCTTTAAAATACTCAAAGAGTCCGTCTGTTTCAGGATTTCGAATCGCGCATCCTGTCGAATATGCTCCTGAAAAAATCGGTAAGAGCCCAGTTGAGCAATACTAGCGTCATGGTCGGGAACTTGAGTATCATGCAATGCGATAATCCCCTCTTTTTCGATTCGTGGGGACCAATCTTCCCAATCAGACTTGATTCCTTCATAAGAATGATCCGCATCTATAAAAATAAAATCGAATTGACCTTTTAGTGTTTGAGTCGCTTCATGGCTTGTCGCATGAACAAATTGAACCACGTTTTTAACTTTTCCCCGGCGAATTTCTCCTCGCGCAATAAATTCATTCCAACAAATCCCGATTCTTCCGCGGAAAAAAGGGTCGACTGCATATAAAACTCCTTGAGAATCTAAATGCTGCGCAATGATTCGCGTATTAACTCCTTCATAAACACCAATTTCGACGGCCTTTTTCTTCCCTGAAGAATATTTCGATAAGGCTTCCCGCTCTTTTTGGGTGGTTTGAGTATGGGCTTCATGGATCTTTAAAAAATAGAGGAGCGTGTGAAATGCGGTAATCCCCGGCGTCTTCAAATCAGTTGCGCCCTGCGACCTCATTCAGGATTTGATGAAGGCTTTCGTTGAAATGATCCGTTGAGAAAATGCGAAGTTTTTGGGAAACATCGTTTCTGGGTTTGTTGAAAGCTTCTTTGATTGCGGATTGAATTTCCTTGGGATTATCCGGGTCCACTAAAATTCCCAGTTCCCCCTCGCACAAAGTTTCCCGGCTGGCATCCCGTTTGCTCCCGATGACGGGAATGCCCGAGGCAAGGGCTTCCAAATAAACAATCCCGAATCCCTCCCCGCGGCCTGGCATGACAAAGACATCGGCCAATCGATAATAATCCACTTTTTCTGCTTCTGAAATCTGGCCCGCAAAAATAACCTGCTTGTTTAAATTCAAACTTTGGACTTTCCGCTCAAAACGCTTGCGGTCCGTACCGTCTCCCACGATCAGATAGAGAATATCCGGGATTTCTGAAATCAGTGCGGGCAGTGCTTCGAGGACTTCATCAATTCCTTTGTAGCGCTCGGATGCGTTAAGCCTGGCGAGCGTCATGATAATTTTTTTTCCCTCAAGACCGTATCGGTTCATTAAGTCACTTCTTTTTGCACCGGGTTTAAACTGATCTAAATCAACGCTATTCGGAAGAAGAAAGGGCCGCGCCTTTCGAAGAGAGGCCCATTTTTGAAATTGATTTTCCGTAAACCGGCTGACTGAAATTAAAACATTGACTTGCCCGGCAGCCCAACGGGTCAAAAAATGCCGCGGCCTCCAAACTTCGATACCGTGAGCCATAAGGACTAATTGCCCCTTCCCGAGCAGGCTTTTAACCAGAAAGGCCAAAAAAAGAAGATGAATATGCCCGCAAAGGATCAAATCAAAATCGGATTTGCGGTATAGGACTTTAAAAATAGTAAGAAGATACTTCCCTTTATGATTCAGGGCCTCGGTGATATAAACTAACTTTGAAGGCAGTTCCCCGATCGTTTCGGAAGCTTTCCGGGGAATCGCGACAACTTCTTCAACCTCCGAAAAAGAACAAAGGGCTTTTAATAAATCTCGATTAAACTTGGCGATACCGCCAAATCCGCCAAAGGCATCCGAAAGTAGAACTAAAATTCGCAAAACCTAAAGTTTAAACTCCCCCTCAAGAATTTTTCTTGGCAAGAAAATAATCAAACATCTCTTTTAAGCCGTCCTCAAGCGAAATCGAGGGAACAAACCCTGTGTATTTACGAAGGAGCTTGACATCAGCCGCCCGGCGCGGATAGCCGTCGGGTTTGGTGGTGTCATAATAGGGCCTTGGATTTTTGCCCGTCACTTTGCAAATGAGCTCAAAGAGTTCCTTGATGGCCACTTCCTGGTCATGGCCGATATTGATCGGCGTTGCGGCCGGAGCTTTTTCGGTAAGAAGCATCATGCCCCGCGCAATGTCTTTGGCGTGGACAAACACGCGCGATTGATTGCCGGATCCCCAAATCACGACGGGATCCTCGCCCTCTAAAACACGCTTCATAATGGCAGGGATGACATGACTGGTTGCTTCATCAAAATGATCCCGAGGCCCATAGGCATTAAAAGGCCGGCCGATGAGCACCTCAATTTTTCGCTCACGCGTATAATATTTTGCAAGCTTCTCCCCCATTAATTTAGCAAATCCATAACCTTCGTTGGTGGGCTCCGGCGAGCCGCGATCTCCCTCCGATTCCGGTGTGGGAACCTTTGCATCGTGCGGATAAATGCACGCGGTACTGACTTGTAAAAAACGTTTCACGCCGGCATCGGCTGCGGCATGAAGCATGTTGATTTGAAGTTTCATATTCGCCTCAAACATGTCCGCCATATGAAAGCGGTTATATTCAATCCCTGTCACCTTGGCCGCCAAGTTCAAGACTATATCCTGGCCTTTGCAGACTTCGTCACAATGGGTGGAATTAAAAAGGTCGACTTCCCTCAACTGAATTTTTGAAATCACAGATTCAAGCCGCTCCCGGCTTCCCCGGTTGAGATTGTCAGCCACCGTAACTTCGGCACCGGCATTGACAAGCCCTTCCGCCAAATAGGAACCGATAAAGCCCGCCCCTCCCGTTACCAGCACTTTTTTACAGGTCCAATAGCTCATTTTGAATTTCCCCTTTTCATAGCTTCGCCCCTTCAGTCACAGGAAGCTGTAACCTCCAGAGCTTCAAAATCCATAACACAACTTTTACGCCTGGGCTCTGCGCTATGTCCTACCTATTCATAACTTCTCGACGATGGCTTGATCCACCAAAACCGATACGGACTGCATTAATAAGTCGAGTGAAATGACCAGACGGCAGTGCTTATCTTTACGTACAATAAAACCTTCTACGCCCTTCATGGGTCCGGAGCGAATGTAAACGCGCTCTCCCTCCTTAAGGTAAGGGAAAGGGTCCATGGGGAGCTCGTTTTCCATAAAATGGCGGATTGAGGCAAGTTCTGTTTCGGAAACCTGAAGGGGAGAAACCGAGGGCCCTACAAATCGGACGGCTCCCTTGGTATTTAAAATAGAAATTCGGTTTATAAGAGGCGTATGGACGAATAAATATCCCTTAAAAAGGGGTTCTTCGATAACTTTTTTTCGGTCGGACCACCGGCGTGTGACGCGCTTCAGGGGAAGAAAGGTTTCAATCCCCTTTTTCTCAAGTTCTCCACGGATAAATTTTTCGTGACGGCTTCGAGTATAAAGGGCATACCAATAGGCTTCATGCCATTTGCGATGGTCTTCATCCAACATGGAAGCCGCCACCTTAGGAGAGTCTGCAAGCTCAATCATGGCGTTCTCTTAAATTCATAACCCGCACACAATGCTCCTGGACAAAGGATTTTTTATCCCTGTCTTTCGTTTGATGGAATTGTCGTGGGGTATTCTAAAATTTATTCTTTGTTCATCCGGTCAAGGAGCCAGGCATCCAAAACATCCTTTTTAAAGCGCCACTGTCCGCCGATTTTCGTGGCCGGGATTTCGTGCTTTTTTAGAAGCCGGTAAATCGTCACCAAGTGAAAGCCCAGATACTTGGCTGCTTCTTTGGGCGTCATGATTTGGGTGCGTTCGGGTCTTTTCGGATGTTCAATTTTTTGATGTTCCATTGTTTGTTCCTGTTCTTCCTTTTGAGTTAAAGATCGTTAGAGTTATAATCTAGACTAAATAGTAATATCATCACTATAAATTGTCAAGTTTTGATAGTTATTATTATATCCAAAAGCGACGCCTTAACTCCTTTAATAGCCTTGAGTTAAAGTGTGTTTGATGGTCGGAAGAAAATTATTGCTTCATTTGATTATTTGTAATATGCTATTTTCCGTTTTTTCGGCACTTCATCAAACGCCTCATTAAACAAAGGAGTAAGCTCAATGAAAAAAGGGATTATGCTCATTGCAGTCCTTGTTTTGCTCGGCCTGACATCAACGGCTTTTGCTCAAGAAACCGTTTGGGACATGGCACAATCAGATAAATACGGAAAGAAAGCCGGCGGTATGCTGGGACGGGGTCTTTTAAATGCGGTCACTTGTTTTGTGGACGTCATTGTTCAGACGGTCGAAGGCACACAAGAAGGACCTCCTTTTGTGGGCACTCTTACAGGTCTCGGCGGCGGCATTGGATGCACTGCGCTTCGTGCGACTTCGGGAGTTCTGGATGTTGCAACATTCTGGGTACCCGGATTTAATGGGATTCCGGTGGGACGTTCTTATTCCAATTGTCTCGAAATGGATGAGGTTGCGGCTCCTGCTCCCGAGGCGGGTTCAACCTACGCTACTCCGGTTGCTTCAACCGTCATCGCGGAGGAACCCGTGGTTCCTGCCAAGCAACATGACCCGATGGAGTATGTAAAGAAATAGTTTTAAGGGGTAAGTAACAAACCGGGGACAGGCTTGAAATTCAAACCTGTCCCCGGTTTGTTTTATTTGAGTCCCAAATCACTTAACGTAAAGATCGGCGAGTAATTATACGGCGAGAGTTTTTCGAAGGCACCTTCGTTCCTATCCACGAGGCAAATCACTTTTACTATTTTTGCTCCGATTTTTTCAACTTCTTGAATGGCCGTCAAGACCGAGCCGCCCGTCGTAATGACATCTTCCACAATAACGACCTTGTCTCCGAGCTTTAACAAGGGACCTTCAATCATTTTTTGCATACCGTGTTTTTTGGCTTCCTTGCGGACAATAAAGGCTTTCAGCGGTTTTCCGGTATGAGAACTTAGAAGGGCTACCGCGGAAGCCAGAGGATCTGCTCCAAGCGTGGGTCCGCCCACCGCATCCGCATTCGTTCCGTGGATGAGTGAGAGAATCAATTTTCCGACGATTAAAAGTCCGTGAGAATCCAGCGTGATCTGCTTGCCATCGATGTAATAATCTGACTTTTTTCCGGAAGCGAGCGTACGCGAGCCGCGAATCACTGCTTTTTCTTTAAGAAGTTTTAGGAGTTCCTCTTTGAGTTCCTGTTCATTCATGCGGAAAATTGTAGCATGGAGCCCCGAAAGGTACCAGGTTCCTTTTTTTAAAAAGGAACCTGGTACCGATTGATTTTTGCTGATGGATTCTTTGAAACAATCCCGTGAACATCTGTGCCTCGGGTTCTTCCAAACCCGCTCGCTTCAACAAATTTGAAAAAGTAACTTGAATGCGTTGGATGACTTCAGGGTGATATTTAAGGACCGTTAAGGCCTCATGCATCCATTGAAGGATGTTGTGAATTCTGGCCTTGGAGACTAAGGCTGGAGCCGGCCGGCCCGCCTTCGCTTGGGATGATTTAAAAAATAACTCAAATGCAAAAATCATCACGGCCTGGGCAAGATTAAGCGAAGGATATTTTGAAGAAGAAGGAATCGTTACAACGGCATCGCAAAGAGATAAATCCGAATTCGCCAATCCCTTGGATTCTTTGCCAAAGACAATCCCGGACTTGAGCCCTGAGCTTAAAAGTTTATAAAGGGCCTCGGAAAACTCCAGTGAATAGCCTCTTTTTTTCCCCAACCGACGGGTTGTTCCTATCAAAAACTGCAAATCTTTGGAGGCCGATTTTAAATCCTTAAAAACCCTTGCCCGGCGAAGGGTGCCCTGCGCCGACATGGCCATTTTTTTGGCCTTCCTTTTGAAGTCTTTCGGAGGCAAAATAAGCCTGAGATCCGCCAGGCCCATATTTTTCATGGCCCTTGCGACAGCTCCGATATTGTCAGAAGACTCCGGTTCGACTAAAATGACGCAAATCATATGAAACACCCTTTTGTAATTGGCCATCGCGGGGCTGGTGCCTATTTGCCGGAAAATACGCTTGAGTCCTTTGATCTGGCCCTGGGCCCAATGCAGGCGGACATGATTGAATTCGACGTGCATAGGACCCGCGACAAAATTCCCGTCATTTTACACGATGCCCGGCTTGAGCGCACCACAAACGGTTCCGGCTATATTTTTCAAAAGACCTTGGGGGAAATCGAATCCCTGGACGCCGGATTTCGCTTTGACCCTCAAAAAAATAAATCCTTTCCCGAACGCGGCAAAGGCCTCAAGATTCCGACGCTGGAACAGGTCTTTGATCGATATCCGGAAAAAATGTTTGCAATCGAGATCAAGGAAAATTCCGTGGAAACTACCCGCTCCGTCATGCAGCTTGTGGACCGTTTTAAAGCCAGCTCGCGCGTCATTGTGGGATCCAAGCATTTCAGGGTTGCTGAAACGCTTGCCCGGGAGTTTCCGGAAATTTCGCGCTTTCTTTCTCAAAGACAAATTTTGGAACAGGTCGTGGATTTTAAACAGAAAAAAGAGGACCCGCGAAAAATTGATTCCTTCGCGGTGGCGAGCCTCCCGCCTAAAAAATTTAAGTTCGCGCTGGATAGCTCAGAAATGATTGCTTTTTTAAAGCGCCGAAAAATGCGCGTCTTTTTTTGGACGATTAATGATCGCCACCACATCCAACAACTGGGCCAGCGGGGAGTGGATGGAATTATTACGGACCGGCCGGATCTTGCCCGCCAGGCGCTCGGAATTGCTCCCAAAGACGTCTGAAGCGGGCCTCATAAATCATGCGGTAGGTTTCAAGCTTGTCGGGAAAATAGGACTCCACTTTTTCTCTTAATTTCTGCTTCGCAATTTCAATATCGATATCCGCGGAATGCTCATCTAAAATCATCTGGCAAATCTGCTCGGCGTGGTCCTGAATTTCCTTGGCCTTTTTTCTTTCCTTTTCACTTTCAAAAAATCGCAGAAAATCATCCACCGTCTGCATTAAACCTAAATCGAGTTTCAGGCCACAGCGACATTTGACACGCCGGCCTTCCTCAAATTTCACCACATCATGTTTCATTCCGCATTTGGGGCAATGGATGGCCATGCAATTCAGGATAACTAGTACTCTATGCCGGGCTGCGCTTTGATGCCCTTCTGATAGGGATGTTTGATGCATTTCATTTCGGTGACGAGGTCTGCGATTTCAATCAATTCTTCGGGGACCCCGCCACCGGTGAGAATCACGTGCTTCATCGGTGGTTTTTTTTTCAGCTCCCGAAGAACCTCTTTCACGTCTAAAAAATTGTATTTCAGGACATAATTAATTTCATCGAAGATCACAAGGGCGTGCTCTTTGTCATGCAAAAACTTCACGCATCGCTTCCAGGCCTCCTGGGCCTTTTGGACGTCCTGCTTAAAATTTTTCGTCTCCCAGGTAAAGCCGTCTCCCATGGGGAAAAACTCCATGGATTTTCCGAAATATTTTTTGGCGGCCTCGGCTTCCCCTGTTTTCCATTTGCCCTTAATAAATTGAACCACCGCCACTTTCCAGCCCCGTCCCACGGCTCGCAGGGCCGTTCCAAACGCGGCCGTGCTTTTTCCCTTACCCGCTCCCGTATGGACAAGGATAAGACCCTTCTTTACATAAGCGCCTTCGGTTTTGTGATTGCGGGGGGCTTTATCGACTTTAGTCACGGCTTATCTACTCAAACTGCCAGGGATATTCCGGAAGTCCCATCGGTTCCGTCCACGGCGAAAGATCATCCGTAAAAGAGGCCACCCACGGGAAGAAAAAGAAATCATTCACGGCCGAGGCGCTGCGTGTGATGATATTTGTAACGAGTCTGGGAGGGAAGCTGACCGGCCAAAGCCAGGAATGCTTATCTCCTTCGCGCGCGAGGGTCAAAGGAATTTCCATGGGAAGGCCCACGATATTGACCACTCCCCGGCCCATGAGCATCCACGGCCGTGTAAGCGGCGACTGCGTTGTGCGGCCATCTTCATCGAGCGCAAAAACAATGGAAGGAAGTAAAAAAATAATTATTAAAAATATAAGGCAACTTTTTTTCATTTAGGATTTCTCCCCGTTTTTAGATTCTAATTTTTTCAACGTTGCCATAAAAAACCCGTCGGTTGCTTCCCGATGGGGATAAAGTCGTAGGGATGTTTCAAGCCGGCATTCCGGGTGCCTCTCGAGAAATCCTTCAATCACCTCTTCATTTTCCTCAGGCTCAAGGGAACAAGTGGCATAATATAGCACACCGCCGGGCTTAAGATAAGGGAGCGCTTCTTCCAGAATTTTCAGCTGCTCGCTTTGAAACCGATCGAAATCTTCTTCCCTTAATTTCCATTTGGCATCGGGATTGCGCCGAAAAGTTCCGGTACCGGAGCACGGTGCATCCACAAGAATTTTATCCGCGCCCTTTTTCATGGCCTGGGTTTCAGAAATCCGGTCAAGTTCTGCTGGAAAAATGTTAGTGATCGCAGCCCGCCGGGCACGCTTTTTTAAATCCATTAATTTTTGAGTTCGAATGTCCGTTGCGAGGATGCGCCCTTTATTTTGCATCAGAGCGGCAAGGGCCAGGCTTTTGCCTCCACCGCCCGCGCACACATCCCAAAGGATCTCACCCGGAACGGGGGACATCCTTTCACAAAGAATCTGAGAGCCTTCATCTTGAATTTCAAAAAGGCCCGAACGGAATTCTTCGGAATCAAACAAATTCATTCGTTCTTTGAATCGAATCCCTGTGCTTGACCTTTGCGTTGCTTCAACGCGACACCCCTTTTTTTCCAAACGCCGGAGTAAGGCCTCGCGGGAAATTTTGAGCACGTTGGCTCTTATAACAAGCGGGGGCCTTTGGTTCATGGATGCCAAAATTTTTTCTAGATCTTCGGGAAAGGTTTTCTGCCACCGCCGGACGAGCCAGAGTGGGTAGGAATAGTGGAGCGAGAGCTGTTCTTCCGGTGTCATGGCGAAGCCATCTGCTTTTTCAAAATCCGCGTGCTTCTCAAGGACGTTCTGATTTGGAATTAATCCCTCGTAGGTCGCCGCAAGGCGGACAAGAAATTCGCTATCCTTTTCCTTTCCCTGCTTCCTTGCCCAATATTTGAAAAGGAGTTTATTTCGAAAAAGGGAATAAATAGTCTCGGAGAGAAACCGCCTGTCGCGGGCACCCAATTTTTTGCGGTTGCGGTGAAAGTAATTTCCAAGCCAGCGATCGGCCGGCTCCTTTGTGGTTTCTATATTCGCCCAAATTTCTGCGGCAGCTCGAAGCTGAGATATTTGGACGGGATAAAGCGGGTTCAATACGCCCGTTCACCTGCCATTTGAACACGCCGGCGTATATCTATCGATCCGGCTTCCGGGTTGCGGCCAAAGCGCCGTTGGCGGGACAGCTCAAGCGTGTGCTCGGCTTCCACAATCTGGGCTTGATAAATGGGATCATCCTTTTGTTTGGCGCTTTTGTAGGCATCGGTGGCGCTCCAAAGGTGATTGGCAATCAAAGGCCCGAGCCCGACCCACACCACACCCGCGCTTGAGGCCAGACCCAATATCGTGATCGTTGTGATGGCCGCAACCTCGACGGTGGCCATTACTTTTGTTTTCGTGGCCCCTAATTCATTATTCATAGCCTGCCCCGTGGTCGGCAAAAAGAGCGAAGCCGCGCCTTCTTTAATTCCTGAGGCATAAGCCGGAACCGTACTGATCATCAGAAAGAATGCGAGCAAAAGCGATAAGGGTTTTTTCATGGGACACCTCCATTAAAATAACGGCAAAAAAGGAGAAACCTTAAAGGAACCTGGTCCCTTTTGGTCTTATTTCCAATTCAAGAGAAGGTGGGTAAAGAGTCTTACCCCGACACCGGTCGCGCCCTTGGCCGAGTCGTAACGGACGGAGTCTGCCCAGGCCGTTCCCGCAATATCCAAATGGGCCCACGCGGTTTTTTCCGGGACAAATTCTTTAAGAAACATTGCAGCCGTGATGGTGCCACCGTACGCTCCGCCGATATTGTAAAGATCCGAATGATGACCTTTGATTTGATCGCCGTAAGCCTCCCAAAGCGGGAGCTGCCAGCAGCGTTCCCCGGTTTGTTCGCCGGCCTTTATGACTTTTGCAATCAAGCGCTCATCATTGCCCAAAATCCCGGACGCCTTATCGCTGAAAGTAGCTGCGCACATCCCGGTTAATGTGGCGATATCAAGAATGGCCCTGGGTTTGTATAGAGCCGTATAGGCCAGCGCATCGGCTAAAATCAAACGGCCTTCGGCGTCCGTGTTAAGCACTTCCACAGATTTTCCGTTGTACATTCGGATAATATCTCCAGGCCGTTGAGGATTGGCGGCCACATTATTTTCGACCGTGGGTGCAAGCCCCACAACATGAAGGGGAAGCTTCAAATCCGCAACAACGCCCAAAGTAGCGATAACGGCCCCAGCGCCCGACATATCATATTTCATTTTTTCCATGTCTTTGGCGGGCTTGATGGAAATACCGCCCGTATCAAAAGTCACGCCTTTGCCCACAAGACAAACGGTGCCTTTGGATTTAAATCGGCTTCCATATTCTAAAATGATTAGGGCGGGCGGCGTCGTAGCGCCCTGATTGACAGCCAAAAGGCCACCCATTTTGAGACGCTTCAGCTCGCTTTCGCCTAAAATTTTGCAGCTGATTTTTTTTCTTTGAGCGAGATCCCGCGCACGCCTGCTAAGTTCGGGCGCATTCATAATATTGCCCGGTTCATTGATCAAGTCACGGGCCAAAAGTACGCCTTCCGCGATTGCGGTTTCGATTTGAATTTGTTTTTCTAGGGTTTTCCCCTGGCTTTTTTGGGCACTTAGAAGATCGATCGCTTGAGGATAATTCTTTTTAGGTTTTCCCTCTTTTCGGCTTTTGTATTTGTCAAAATCGTAAGCGGCTAGACTTGAAATTTCGGTGAATATCCCCGCAGCATCGCTTAAGTTCACTTTTCCGCCCGCAAAGGAATCCAGCAAAATGCGAACGCCTGCCGCCTTTCTTTCTTTGGCAACCGCAACAATTTTTCCTACGGCCTTACGCAGGCAAGCGGGCTCATAATTTTTGCTTTGACCAAGTCCTATTAAAACGATTTCCGAAGCCTCGTGCGAGTTTTCATTGAAATTTGAGAAAATTTGATTGTGTTTACCTTCAAACCGGCCTTGGGACAGGACAGCGGCCGCCTGTTTTGCAAACTCGGGTTCAAGCTGCGAAACTTCCTTGGCAAGCTTTCCTTTTTCAAAATAGCCGACAACAAAAAGGTCCGCTTTCGAGCGTTTCGACGAAATCGACGATAAAACCGTTTTCATATTCAAGATCCTCCTTCGATGAAGTTCGAATTATATCACGGCACTTCTCAATTATGAACCGCGAACTTATCCGAGGGTGCCTATCCGTTCAGGCAATTGTCATTCTTCCGGCTATCTTCCCCACACCCGGTGTGAAAAAGCTTTTACACACGGGGTGTGGAGGAGGTAGCCGGGAGAAAACCTGGGAGATGGGGCCCGCGATTTGCTATAATGCGCGCATGAAATCAAAGAAATCAGGATCACAAACGGTGCTCTGGTGGGTGATCTGGATTGTGGCCACTTTAGCGTCTTTTTTCGTTGCGGCCTGGATCTGGACTCCGATCATCGCCCGTCGCTTTGGAAGCGTCCTTGAGACCCGCAATGCCGTTATTTGGGTTTTCGCAGTTTTTGGAACCTGGATGGTGATCCTTGTTCCGCTGATTGTGGTCATGTATCAAAAAGTGGATAAGGCCTATGAGGAGGCGCGCCTCCGGCGTGAAAAAAATGAAGCCCGATTTCGAAGCGTTTTCGTGGAACGTTCAAAGCGCCTGCTTCCCTCAAACCTCTCTGCAAAATTAAAAACACTCCCCCGGACCCTTGAGAATGGACATTTGGTCCATGTCCGCCTTAAGGATGGAAAAAGGATTCCCAATGTTTTTATTAAAAATGAAGAGGAAGTTTGGGGCATTTATGATTTCACCGAAATGCCTTTTGAGGTGAGTGAAATTCTTGATATCGAACCGGCCGACCAAGAAAAACTCCCCGCCTTTCTTACCCCAAGTTGGCTTCGACTTGACGGCGTCAACGCGCCGGAATAGGTCCTGCAAAAATATATCGAATATGCTATATTTTTCTAATTGTGTCGACGTCGACACAATTCATTTTTTGAGTTGGCGAAGCAATGCCCTTGCGCCCAACACGAAGAAAAACAAAAAAAACGACACCATCCCTACCAGCCTCACGCCGCTCCAAAAATTAAGGTGATGAAATAAATGCGTCAAAAAATTTATGGGGTCGCCGAGGGACTTGAAACATCCGCACGGGTTTTTTGATTGCAGACACTTTTGAGCGTAACCGCGGGAGCTTGCTTAATGCCCTCGGCGTAATCAAACATCGGAATGGTGTCCCAGGGACAATTTTTGGAACAAAGCGCGCAGCCGATACAGCGTTCAATGTCAACTTCCACCACTTGTTGAAACTGGGCAAAGTCGGCGCCCGGGACAATTTCGATGCAATCCACCGGACAAAAGACGATACAGGCCTCACAGCCGGTGCAGCCACGCTGATCAATCACGGCCAACAGACGCGGCTCTTTTTTTCTTTCGGGTTTGGCTGCAATTTTGGGCGGCCGTGGGCCCAAACGGGTTGTGTTTTCTGTCATAGAGTGCCCAATATAATCAATTTTCCTTTCTTCATCAACCTCGATTCTTACTATCGTTAGTACATTTTTAACTTAGATTATAGGGATCCCCACCTCCTTCACACCCAGTGTGTAAAAGCTTTTTCACACCGGGTGTGGGGGAGATTGAAGCATTTATCTTAAGGTACCAGGCACGAATGGCGCTTCCTTAAGCAGCCATAGTGTGAAGACTCTTCCATTCGGCTCGGGAAATTTTAAGGTTTTCATAATGTTGATGGCTTCGTCTTACCATTCGCGGCTCGATACGA
>JACPXM010000019.1 GCA_016196545.1 Candidatus Omnitrophota bacterium | reverse complement strand
GTATTCTTACGAATTCGTAACCCTACAGGGGCCAGGACTTTCTTCGAGTCCTGGCACCAGCAGGTTTTCGGGTTTTCCAGAGGGCACTGAAATCACAGTAGTTTTCGACCCCGACACAGACATCACCGAACGCTACATCGAAAATATTTTAATTTCCCGCACCCAAGCTGATGGAGTTACGCACGGATTTGAATACAGCGCGTCCGGCGAATTAATTCGCACCACGATTTCTTACAAAGGAAGAACCCGCGCAGCCTTTGACCACAGCGTCTCAGCAGCCGGAAACAAAACCATTATTACCGAAGCCGGTGTTACGGAAGAATATAACGCCGACGGCAAAATCATTTTCCACACCACGCCCGAAGGCTACAAATATCAGCATACGTTTGAGCGCGCGAAAAAAGCAGTCACGACTATTTCAACCGAAACAGTAACTCTGCCTGACGGCAGCACGTTTACCGTCGATGTCCCGCAAGTGAGTTTACAAGATGATCCCAATGGAGAAGAAGTTCATCGAGTGACATTGATAAGTCACAAGGACACAAGCGCACAAGTCACAAGTGAATTTGAAAATGGAGTATTAACGGAGCTTATTCTTCCCGACGGAAACAAGCTCGCGTTCGACCGCGTTGAAACGAAAGAAAACTTTAATGAAGAAACGGGCGAGACCACGGTTGAGATTATCCTGCTCGATGCCCGTGTCATTCACTCTGACGGTACTGTGACCGAATACCGGGAAGGAAAACCGTTTTCCATCACAAGCGCGACAGGACGAGTGATATCAATCGCTCTCGACGTCATCCTGAGCGCTAGCGAAGGATCTTTAGATTCTTCGTCGCCTTTGGCTCCTCAGAATGACGTGGACTTGGTCAATCCCGCTGAATCCGCTCAGTTTCATTATTCGGAAGCCCTCAAACTCTGGAATGAACTTGTGAATCCCAAATGGAGCGAATTTCAAACTCCGGGCACATTGCCCGTGGTCATGGAATATTCCCTGGAAGGAAAACTTGCCTCAAGAGAATTCGCGGAAGGCGTGATCGAGCTCTATGGTGCAGACGGAAGAATTGATCAAGTCATGGCTAAAGATGGGGAGCTGCTCATTCAATACACCTATGACGCGGAAGGCAATCCCACCAAGATTGAAATGGGTGCAGCACGGCGCAGACTTGAAGCTTCGATTCTGAAGATGAGAGCCGAAGTCGCCATGCAGCGTGAAGAAGCCCTTGCTCGAGTTGCCGAACGCGAGCAAGTGATTGATCAAACCGTGGAAGGCCAGTATTTGGTAGCGCGGGATAAGCTTTTGGCTCTCCGGGAACAGATTGAAGCGCAACGGGCTGTACTTGCCACCATCCCGGCGAAGGGACCGGCCAAAAAGATTGTGGGGGCAGCGCAAGCCCAGATTCAGGTGGGGCTTAATCAAGTCAACGCCGCGCTTGAAGACTTGGCGCAGCAAAGAGCGGATGCACTTAAACAACTCCATGAACAGGTCAGTGAAGTCAGCACTCAAATCGAGACTGAAACTCAGAATGCTTATACCCAAATTGCGGAAGAGGAAAAGAAAGCCAGGGATCAAATTCTCCGCCAGGAAATGTCTCCGATTATTTATCACTGGTACCGGAAGATTCTGGGGAGAGATCCTTCCAAAGCGGAATATGATTCTTGGATTGCAACAGCGGATTACAGCGCAGCAGTCCCCGCAGGGGATGTCACAGGGGATTTT
>JACPXM010000022.1 GCA_016196545.1 Candidatus Omnitrophota bacterium | reverse complement strand
ACACTGGGCCAGCATTTTTTGCCTGTGGATCTCAAATCGTCGTTGCATCCATGGCCTCCTTCCATGAAATTTAATTTTCATGGAAGGTTCATCGACCAAACGACTTATGGACTTCTATGAAAGTCCGACAGTAAAACTAGTGCTGGTATAACCCCCATCCCCACACCCGGTGTGAAAAAGCTTTTACACACCGGGTGTGGAGGAGGTTGGGGGTGTACCGACGGATTGGGAATGCCGATAAAACAGGGGAGGAATCCAGATGCCGGACCCCGATCAATTACCCCATATTGTGAAACTCTTAGAAGATGAATCCCTATCGGTGCAAAAGGCCGTGGCCGAAGAACTTCTTGCCTACGGACCCGATCTTGACCGGGAGCTTGAAAAATTAGGCAATATCGTTTCGTCGCATGTCAAAGAGAAAATTAATCGGCTGCTAGAAAACTATCACCAAAATCACCTCAAGGAACAATGGCCCCATTGGGAAGACCTTTCAACTTTCGAAGAGAAAATTGAATACGCCCTGCATTTAATCGCGGAATTCCAAAACGGCCCCGCCTACCCTCATCAATTAAAAGAGTGCTTAGATGAATTAGCCCAGGAATACCGCATTGGCCACGGCATTTTGGATCCGCTTAAGCTTGCAAATTTTCTTTTTAAAATCAAAGGATTTAAGGGGAATCAAACGGATTTCTATGACCCGCTCAACTCCAATTTGGTGCATGTGATTGAAACGAAACGAGGAATTCCGATCAGCCTGGCGCTTATCTACATTTTAACCGGTGCGCGGCTTGGCATTCCGGTGGAAGGCTGCAATTTCCCCGGTCATTTTCTGGCCCGCGTCAAGATACAGGGAAAAATCGTCTGGGTGGACTGTTTCAGCGGTGGCCGCGTGCTGGATGAGGCGGTCATGGGTCCTATGATTCAAGAAATGCCGGAGATCTCAGATGCCAGCCGCCGGCGCGAGGCGCTCTATCAAGACACACCGGCAGAAGCGATTCTTGCGCGAATGCTCTCCAATTTGATTCGGGCTTATGAGCTTGCGGGAAATCAAGGTGCAAAAAATTTAATGGAAGAATTACGGGATCATCTACGCCCTTCCGGGGGTCTTTAAAAGAGGCTCAAAGCGGCACTTTTGGCTGCCTGGAAAAGCGGTGCGGGCCAGAAGCCCAAGAGAAGGACTCCCGTGACAAGCAGGATAAGCACCCCCCTCGAGGCAATGGAAATCTCAATTTTGTCTTTGACCGAGGTCTCCTCCAAATACATGGCCCGGATGACGCGAAGCGAATAATAAAGAGAAATTGGGATAAAGAGGATGCCCCAAAAGGCAAGACCTGCGAGCCCCCCCTGAACGGCGTAGAGTAAAACAAGAAATTTCCCAAAAAATCCCGCAAGCGGCGGAATCCCCGCCATCGAAAGAAGCGAAATAAAAAGAACGGCCGAGAGAAAAGGCGATCGCCTAGACATTCCCCGGTAAAACTCAATTCCATCACCGGTGGTGGAATTCCCGATCAGAGTGACGGCATAAAACGCGGCAAGCGAAGCCATCCCATAAGCCACAAAATAAAAAAGCATGGCGCTGTAACTTTCCTGCCCTCCCGTCGCCAGCCCGATTAAAAGGTATCCGGCCTGGCCGATACCGGAATAGGCCAAAAGTCTTTTGATGTTTTGCTGGAGGCACGCGCCGAGATTTCCAAAGAGAATGGAAAATACCGCAAGCACAGCAAAGATTTTCTGAATTTCAGGACCGAGCGGAAAGAAGACAAAAGAAAGCCGAATGAGCAGCGCAAAACCCGCAATCTTAGAAGCCGAGGCAAGATAGGCGGCTACGGGAGTAGGGGCGCCCTCATAGACATCCGGCACCCAGAATTGGAATGGAAAAGCTGCGATTTTAAATCCCAGGCCTGCTAAAACCAAAACAAAACCCACAAGACTTATGGCGCTAAATCCCTGGCTTAGATTTTGAGCCAGTTTCACAAGTTGTGTTGTCCCCGCTTCAGCATAAAGCAGGCTCAGGCCGTAAACAAAGCAGGCGGAGGCTACGGAGCCAAGGATCAGGTATTTAATACCGGCTTCCGTGGAGGTTTTATCTTTGGCATAACTGGTGAGCACATAAAAAGAAAGCGTGATAACTTCAAGCGATATAAACAAGATCAATAAATCATTCGAAGACACAAGAAACAGGAATCCCAAAAAAGAGCACCACAGAACAAGTAAATATTCAGTTGGGTTGCGGCCCTTTTTTGAAAAGAAATCAAAGCTCATAAAAAGCGAGACGCCGAACATCCCCAGGAAATACCATTTAAAGAAGTAAGAAAAGGGATCCGAGATAAAGGTTTCAGAAAAAGCGGTGCCAAATTTTTGGCGGGCGAAAATAAGGGCAACGAAGACAATCATGAGGCCGATAAAATGTAGAGGCGGACACGGGGGCGAACCCCCGTGTCCGCCTGCAGGAGGTACCGGGCGCCCACAGGGGGGCGCCCCTACGCCATGAAATATTTCTTTTAAAATTAAACAAATTAACACCACCACCGCCGCACATTCCGGAATCCAAATCGAGTTCATGTCAGGAGCCCTTCCACAGCCGGCCGAATGAATTGTAAAAGCCCTTCGGGCCAGAAACCAAAAAGAAGCAGGGTGCCAAGGAGTAAAAGAAAGGGAAATCTATCGGAAAAACTGACCGCGTCTTTGAGCGAGGCCCAGCGGGGATTGAAGGCTCCAAAAAGCATTTTCTGCACGGCCCTTAAAAGATAAATCGCGGTGATTAAAATCCCGAAAATGGCGACGATCACAAGCCCGGGATAATGGGGCCACGCGCTGATAAAAATTAAAAGTTCCGCCGCAAAATTCACGAATCCGGGAAGGCCCAGGGAGGCCAGGGCCGCCATCGTGAAACCTATAGAAAAAAAGGGAAGTTTTGCCCCCAATCCCCCGAAATCGGAAATATCCCGAACATGGGCCTGCTCATAAAGAAATCCGATCAAGCCGAATGTTGCGGCCGCCATGACCCCATGTGCAAACATAAGAAGGACACTTGCCGAAACCGCAGCGGGCGTCATTACGGCAATTCCCAAAAGCACATAACCCATATGGCTGACGCTGGAAAATCCCACCATAAATTTTAAATCCTGCTGCTTCATGGCCGCATACCCCGCATAAAGAATTCCGAAGGTGGCTAAGACGGCCAGAATTCCCGACCAATGCTGCGTGCCCTGAGGGGTTAGCGCGAGCGCCAAACGTATCATTAAATAAGGCCCCATTTTTTTCATGACGCCGGCGTGAAGCATGCTCACTGAAGTCGGTGCCGCGGAGTATCCAATCGGCTACCAGCTGTGAAGCTGCCAAAGCGAGGCAATGACACCAAATCCGATTAAAAAAAAAGGGGCGAGATGATTTTGGATGTCCGTGCGTAGGAGCGCGGTGACCGCGCCCGGATCCGGGCGGGGGAATCCTGCCCCTACGATTACATCAAACGATCCCAATTCTTTATACAGTAGCAGAATTCCAAAAAGGCCCAGCACCGCGCCGCTTGTGATAAAAAGCGTCAGCTTCATGGCACCGTATTCTTTGTTTTTTGAGCCCCAAAGCCCAATCATGGGATAAAGCGGAATCAGCGTGAATTCATAAAAAAAATAAAGAAAAAATAGATTCAGGGAAGTAAAGACGCCATACATCGCGCCAATCAATACAAGATAAAAAAAGAGATATTCTTTGAGCCTTTTTTCAGTTTTGACGGCCAGAAAAACTCCGGCAAAAGACACCAAGGCGTGCAGGAGGCAGAGTACGAGATTAATCCCGTCCATACCCGCTTGATAATGAATACCAAGCGTGGAGATCCAAGGAAATTCCACATAAAAGCGAAAGCCGTCCCCGGCATGCTTAAATTGAAAAAGGAAATAGAGAACAAGCGCAAAAGGAAAAAAAGCTCCTGCCATCGCAAACCCGCGCAATAAGGACTTATTATTTTCTTTGATAAAAAGAAGAACTCCGGCTAAAGCGATCGGAAAAAGGGGGAGCAGAAGAATCATTTCAGCACGGAAATCATCAGGAAGGTTAAGGTAACGAGACCGATGACAAAAATAAGAACATAAGATTGAACCATTCCGGTTTGAAGCTTCCGAAGCAGGGTTGCCGTTCCCGTGACAAATTTTGCGGTGCCGTTGGCCGCACCTTCCACAATGATTTTTCTTTCAAAGAAGTCGGACGCCGCGGCAATATTTTCTTGAACCCTGTGAATCAGGGAATCGTAAAAAGCATCAAAAAAGTATTTCATCGCGAAAAACGAAGGGGTTTTGGAATATTTCCCCTTGAAAACTAAATAAGCCAGAAGCGTAAGGATCAAAATAAGGCCGTGAGTTGCGGGAATATGGATATCGTGCGGGAAAGTAAAATAGGCAGAGAAAAAAAATTTGAAAATCGGATCAAAGCAGAAAAAGCTTAGCACGAGGAGGGGGATAGAAATCCTAAGACCGGATTCATGGACGGGTTTTTGAGTCGATTTCCCCCCAGAAAAAATCTTAATCAAAAGCCGCAGGGTATAAAAATACGTTGGAAGGAGAAAAAAGGTGGTCAAAAGCAGGGCCCAAGGACTGTGCGGAATCAAGCGTTCAAGAATCCGGTCCTTGCTGAGGACGCTTGTTGTGAGCGGAATATTGATGAAAGGAAGTCCTATCCCGATCATCGCGATGGAACCCGCGATAAAACCAAAGCTCGTGAGCGGCATTTTTTTGATTAAATTCAATCCTCCGCCGTAAGCGGCAATTTCATCGATGTCCTGGGTGTGGCAGGCATGAATAAAACTTCCCGCCGCAAGAAAGAGAAGGGCTTTAAAAAAAGCATGGACCGTTAAGTGAAGCATGGAACCATTCGTTTCGCCCAGCCCCATTCCAAGAATCATAAATCCAAGCTGGCTGAGCGTGGAGTACGCGAGGATTTTTTTAATATCATTTTGAAAAAAGGCAAGTATTCCCATGAGCATCAGGGTGGTACCGCCTGTCCAGGCAATCACCGTCATGGCTTGGGGGCTTATCGCAAAAAGAAAATCGAGCCGTGCCAAAAGAAAAACACCGGCCGCGACCATGGTCGCGGCGTGGATAAGGGCGCTTACGGGCGTGGGGCCTTCCATGGCATCGGGAAGCCACACATGCAAAGGCATTTGAGCGGACTTTCCCATGACACCCATAAAAATGAGAAGACAAATTGCGGTCATGGTGTGGGGAAGAATCTGGACATGCCCTAACTCCAAGGCTAATTCTCCGAAATTGAATGTTCCGGTGTGCACGAATAACATTAAAATTCCAAGCATCATTCCGATATCGCCGACGCGCGTCGTTAAAAAGGCCTTTTTGCCCGCGGTTGCGGCCGTTTCTTTTTCAAACCAAAAGCCGATTAAAAGATAAGAGCTAAGCCCCACCAATTCCCAGAAAATAAAAGTCTGAATCAAATTATTGGAAAGCACGACGCCTAGCATGGAAAACGCGAAAAACGAGAGGCTCGCGAAGTAACGGGGAATGCCTTTTTCTTCTTTCATATAAGCGATCGAATAGAGAAAAATCAAAAATCCAATACCTGTGACGATTAACAGCATCAAAAGACTCAGCGAATTGACCAGAATGCCGAATTCGATTTGTATCAAAGGGAGATGAATCCATGTAAAAGAAGATTCGAAAGAATGGGGATTTTGTGCCAGGACCATGGAGAATCCGAAACAAACGCCCAGGGTGAGCGTCGCAAGCCAGGCTGCGGTCGCGGGTTTGGAGCGAAGCCCTAAAGCAATAACCCCCGCGCTCAGAAGCGGAAACCCGAGAATAAGCCAAGGAAGATTCGCCATTTTATCCCTTTAGATTTTTCACTAAATCCGTGTCTACACTGCCTTCATTTCTAAAAAGTAAAACGGCAATCGCGAGCCCCACCGCGACTTCGGCCGCGGCAATGACCATCACAAAAAATGCGACCATTTGTCCATGTAAATCTGCGTGTTTGGCCGCGGCCGCGATCAGAGTTAAGTTGGCAGCGTTCATCATCAGTTCAATGGAAAGTAAAATCATGAGAACATTTCTCCGAATCATGACGCCGGCAAGGCCAATGACAAAAAGCGCCCCGGAAAGCAGGAAGGCATGCGCGAGAGGGATCATTCGCAAGACCGGCCTTGTTGGCGAGTCTCGCCCTCGGCGGATTCCTTCTTGGCGAGGCCCACGGCAGAAAAAACCCCGATGAGAAGTAAAAGGGACGTTAATTCAAAAGGAAGTAAATAATCCGAAAACAGGGCCTTGCCGACGGCGGCAAGGGTACCGGTAGGAAAAACCGTTTGAGGTCCTGGGAGGCTTTGAAAGGCGATCAAAATAAAAGGCAAAAACAAAACAGACGAAAGAAGGGCAAGGATAAGATAAGAAAATCGAAAACGCGAAAAAAGGGGGATATCCTTGGCGCCGATGCCAAGCAGCATAATCACAAAAAGGAATAAAACTAAAACCGCGCCTGCGTAGACAATGAGGTGGACCATCGCCAAAAATTCAGCGCCCAGAAGAAGATAAAGGACGGTCAAAGACAGCATGCAGAGAATCAGGGCGAGAAGTGCTCGTGTCGGGCGGCTGAGCGTGATGACAAGAAGGGCGCTCAAGAGCGCAAGCGCGGAAAAAAAATAGAAGAGGAATGATACCATCTGATTTATTCAAGTCAAAAGGAACCTGGTACCTTTTGGTTTTAAAGAGGTTCCCAAGTCTGAGTAAAAAAAGTCGCCTGATTATTTGCGACTTCAAAAAAGCCCGCGCCTGCCCGAAACTTAATTAAATGGTCATTGCGCTCTCGGACCTCAAAACGTCCGCCTGAAGAGGAGCTGACATAAGGCGCGTGATTCGCCAGCACTCCTATAAAGCCGTCCTCAGCGGGGACAAGCGCGTGAATCACCTGTCCGGCATAAACAGCTCCTTTTGGAGTCAGAACTTTTAATTCGTAAAAAGGTTCCATCGATTTCTTTCCCCTTTACTGTGCTGCACACCCGGTGTACAGCACAGGAAGGGCTATCTAGGGCCAGTCATTTTTTCGTGATTTTCAACCACGTCTTCAATGCTGCCGGCCATGTAAAAGGCCTGCTCCGGAATTGCGTCAAATTCTCCAGAAACAATGCGTTTGAAACTTTGAATGGTGTCTTTTAAACGGACGTATTTGCCTTTTCTTCCGGTAAAGGCCTCGGCCACGGAGAAAGGTTGGGAAAGAAAACGTTCCAGTTTTCTTGCCCGCGTGACGATTTCTTTGTCTTCTTGTGAAAGCTCATTGATTCCAAGAATCGCAATGATGTCGCGAAGGTCTTTATAACGCTGCAAAATCCTTTGAACATCGCGTGCCGTGTTGTAATGCTCTTCACCGACAAGCCGCGGATCAAGCAATCGCGAAGTCGAAGCCAGGGGATCCACAGCCGGATAGATTCCGAGCTCTGCAATTTGGCGTGAAAGCACGGTAACGCCGTCAAGGTGAGAAAAGGCGGTGGCCGGTGCCGGATCCGTCAAATCGTCGGCCGGTACGTAAATGGCCTGGACCGAAGTTACGGAGCCCGCTTTCGTCGAGGCAATGCGTTCCTGCAGCTGCGCCATTTCTGTGGAAAGATTGGGTTGATAACCGACGGCGGAGGGCATACGGCCCAAAAGCGCGGACACCTCAGAGCCGGCCTGAGTGAAGCGAAAAATATTGTCGACGAATAAAAGCACATCCTGATGCGCTTCATCCCGAAAATGTTCGGCCATGGTCAAACCCGAGAGTGCCACGCGAAGTCTTGCGCCGGGCGGCTCATTCATTTGACCAAACATAAGGGCCGTTTTTTTGAGGACGCCTGATTCGGACAGTTCCAAATAAAGGTCATTGCCTTCCCGAGTGCGTTCCCCGACACCGCAGAAAACCGAAACCCCGCCATGTTCCGTAGCAATATTGTGAATCAATTCCTGAACAATAACGGTTTTTCCCACGCCGGCTCCGCCAAAAAGGCCGACCTTGCCGCCTTTGGGGTAGGGCGCCAGAAGATCAATTACCTTAATGCCGGTTTCAAGAATTTGAGTGGCTGGCAATAGCTCTTCATAACTGGGAGGCCTACGGTGAATGGGGGATTTTTTTCCCGGATTTTTTACAGGCCCCAGCTCATCAATGGGTTCCCCTAAAAGATTGAAAATGCGGCCGAGGGTCTGCTCTCCAACCGGGACCGAAATCGGTGCGCCCGTATCCACGGCCTTCATCCCGCGTACGAGCCCGTCGGTGGCGGCCAGGGCAATGGTCCGCACAATATTATCTCCCACATGTTGGGCGACCTCCAAAATGAGTTTGGACTTTCGCCCCGGCACTTCCACTTCAAGCGCGTTAAAAATGGCAGGGAGATGCTCGGGATCAAATTGAATATCCACGCTGGGGCCTACGACCTGAACAATTTTACCGGACGACATTATTAAATCCTCCAAAGTGACATGTGACGGGTGACTTGGGAGATGAATTTGCTTCTCACCTGTCACTCTTCTCTTGTCGCAAATTATTTTATTTTTAGCGCTCTCGAGCCTGACACCACTTCAATTAACTCTTTGGTGATTGCGGCCTGGCGCGCCTTATTTCTTTCCAGCACAAGGGAATCAATCATCTCTTTCGCGTTTTCGGTAGCCTGGTGCATAGCCGTCATGCGTGCGATTTGCTCCGAGACAATGGATTCCAAAAAAATCATGCGTGTCTTTGCGTCAAAAAATTCCGGGATTAGTTTTTCAAAGACGGTGTGCGGAGAAGGTTCAAAGATGTATTCAATCTCTTCCGGATGGAGGGGTGCCCCCTTAGAGGCACCCGGTTTGTCATTCGGGCGGGCACCGGGGCCCGCCCCTACATTAGAATCCAGCGGCAGCAATTTTGCGCTCACTGCCCGATAACTGGTAACGGTCACAAAGTGACTGTAAGTGACATAAATTTCCCGCACGCCTTCGTGGAGAAATAAGGTTTTAAGCTCATTTTGAATATCCTTTAAAATTCCCTCGATGCGGCTTGCACGAATATCGGTATACGTTTTATGAAGTTGAAAGCCCTGGCGTTTTAAAAGATTAGCGCCATTTTTACCCACTCCGATGAGCCGGGGCGGGGTGGGGTTCGTTTCTCTCGTTTGTCCTTTGATAAATTCCAAAGCCAGCCTTACCAAGTCCTGATTATAGGAGCCGCAAAGCCCTGTGTCCGAGGTAAAAAGAACCAACACAATATCGCCCCTTTCCCTTTTTTCAAAAAAAGGATGGCATAGGGGCGCGGTTTCTGCGCCCTGTTCCAGGGGGGAAGATCCCGCCCCTCCATTTAACCGTACAACCAAATTTTGCAATCCTTGAGTATAAGGCCGGGCCCTGACCATCATGTCCTGAAACCGGCGCAGTTTGGCCGCGGCTACCATTTCCATGGCACGGGTGATTTTTTTTGTATTTTCAACGCTGCGAATGCGATTTTTTAAAGTGCGTAATTGGCCGGACATGGCTTAGAACTCAGAAAACAGATGACAAAACTACTGTTATCTAAATTGCTCCTTAAATTTACTGATTCCTTCAGTTAATTTTCTTTTTGTCTCGTCGCTGATGGCCTTTTTTTGGCGGATGTCATGCTCCACATCCGGATAATTTTTATCCAAAAAGGCCAGAAGCCCGGTTTGAAACTCGCGAATTTTTTGCAGCGGGAGATCATCCAAAAGGCCTTCATTGCCGGCAAAAATCACAAGCACTTGTTTTTCAAAAGACAGGGGTTCAAAAATGTCTTGTTTGAGGATTTCCACCATACGTTCTCCCCGTGTGAGCTGATCTTTGGTGGCCTTGTCCAAATCCGTAGAAAGCTGGGCAAAGGCTGCGAGTTCCCGGTATTGGGCTAGGGCAAGCCGCAAGGTTCCCGCCACTTGCTTCATGGCCTTTGTCTGCGCGTTTCCCCCCACGCGCGAAACCGAAAGGCCGACATTAATAGCCGGCCGCACGCCGGCGTAAAAAAGATCGCTTTCCAGATAAATTTGGCCGTCGGTAATGGAAATCACGTTGGTTGGAATATAAGCCGAAACGTCACCCAGTTGAGTTTCAATCACTGGAAGCGCCGTGAGGGATCCGCCCCCCAAGTCATCACGCATTTTAGCGGCCCGCTCGAGCAAACGGGAATGAATATAGAAGACATCGCCTGGATAGGCCTCGCGACCCGGTGGGCGTTGCAGGAGGAGGGAAAGCTGGCGGTAGGCGACGGCATGTTTGGAAAGGTCATCATAGGCAACCAGCGCGTGTTTTCCTTGAGCCATAAATTCTTCGCCGATCGCGCAGCCCGAATAAGGAGCCAAAAATTGAAGCGGTGCCGGGTCTTCAGAAGAGGCGCAGACGATGGTGGTGTAGGCCAGCGCCCCATATTTTTCCAACGTATTTGCGAGGGCCACCACGCTGGAAAGTTTTTGGCCGATGGCCACATAAATGCAATAAACGCCGCTTTCCTTTTGATTGATAAGGGTGTCGATTAAGATGGCAGTCTTTCCGGTTTGCCGGTCGCCGATAATGAGTTCCCGCTGGCCGCGGCCGATCGGAATCATGGCATCGATAGCCTTGATCCCGGTTTGAAGCGGCTCCTTGACGGGCTGGCGCTGAATCACGGAAGGAGGAATGGCTTCCACCGGCCGCGTCTTGGTCGCGGCAAGGGGACCCTTTCCATCAATCGGCTGGCCCAAGGGATTGACGATTCGTCCTAAAAGCGAAGGGCCGACCGGGACTTCCGCAATGCGGCCTGTGCGTTTGACCTGATCGCCTTCCTTAATATTCCGGTCAGAACCGAAAATGACGACGCCGACATTGTCCGGCTCGAGGTTTAGCGCAAGGCCCATGGTTTGATCCGGAAACATGACAAGCTCTCCGGCCATGACTTCATCCAGCCCGTAGACGCGCGCGATGCCGTCTCCCACCTGGAGGACATAGCCGACGGACTCCATTTTAAGTTTGGTTTCGTATTTCTGAATTTCCTTTTGAATGGAATGAACCACTTCTTCAGGTTTAAGCATTGCGACTCCTAGGAACAGGCATTTTTTATTTCTTTAGCCCAATAATAATTGCTTTATCGATTCCAATCTTGTTTTGAAACTGGCATCCATCTCCGTACCCTTGAAGCGTAAAATGAGGCCGCCCAGAATTTCAGGGTCAATTTTTTTTACAAGACGAATTTTAAGTCGGGTCTTTTTCTCCAACAAAATCTTGAGCCGGTTCCAAAGCGTCTCCGGCAAGGGATGGGAAGTAATAGCCACTATTTCACGCACACCGTTTTTTTCTTCAACGAGCCCATGAAAGTCTTCCTGGATCGCGGGGAGTTCCCGAAAACGGCGCTTTTTGATTAACACCTTTAAAAATTGAATCAAGGTTTTCGAGGCTTCGGGAGGGAAAACTTTTTCGACGAAATCTTCCTTTTCGGCCAGAGAAACCGTGGAATTGGAAACAAGATTCGCGATTTCAGGATGCTCGTCATAAAGTTCACGGACCCGGAGAAAATCCCGTTCCACCTGCTCCAAAACACCTTTTTCTAAGGTCAGTCCAAAAAGCGCGCGGCTGTAACGCCTGATGGCTTTACGATCTATCATAGGGTGTTCTCAAGCTGGTCTAAAATTTCCAGAACTTTATCCTGTTCTCGGTTTGCGTCAAGCCGCTCCCGAATCACTTTTTCTGAAACCCGTAGGGCTAGGTCTCCAATTTCCCGGCGCAGCGTAATACGGGCCTTGGCGACTTCCAGGTCCAAATTTTCCTTGGCTTTCGCGAAGGCGGCCTGGGATTCCTCGCGGGCCTTGTCCTGAATTTGACGCGCAATCTCGCGGCCTTCATGGACGGCCTGCTGCAGCTTCGCACGGGCTTCATCCTCGATTTTCTGAAGATGCTCCCCGTATTCCTGACGAAGTCTCTCGATTTCCCTTTTGGCCTCTTCAATCTCTTGGAGGTCGCTTCGGATTTTTTCCCGCCGCGACGCCAAAGAGGCTTGGAGGGGTTTCCAGGCAAAGGCCTTTAAACTGAAGAAGACGATCAAAAAGGCGATCAGCTGGACCAGGACTTCGCCCGGGATAATATTTTTTGCGAAAAATTCCATGAATCTAGAATTTTCCCAAGAGTGTAAAGCCGAAGACCAAAGCGTAAAGCGCCAAGGCTTCAATCAGCGCGCATCCGGCCATCATGTTGACAAGAATTTTTGTGGAAGCCTCCGGCTGGCGTGCGGTTGCGTCCATCGCGGCGGAAACAGCTTTGCCCAGGGCAAAGGCAGACGCAATGGCGGTTAGCGCAAGACCCATGGGGGCACCGATTGCAATAGCGATTTGAGGTGTCATGATTGTAAAGCTCCTTTCAAGATCCAGTTAATGAGCATGCCCCGAAACAATCTCTTCATGCTCATGATGTTCATCATGGGGAAGTACCAGAGCGATGTAAACCGTGGATAGTAACATGAAAACAAAGGCCTGAACTAGACTAAAAATGAGGGCCAGAAGGTTGGCAAAGATTTGAAACGGGAAAGCCAGAAATTTCGAAGAAAGCGCAAGTTCGGCAAAATTCAAAAGCAACCGGTCCTCGCTCGAGATATTTGCAAAAAGACGCAGCGAAAGGCTGAAGGGGACAGCTCCGAATTCCAGAATGATATTCAATACCAGCATGAGCGGAATCACCATAATTCCAAAAATCCCTTTAGGATTTCCCATAAGATGAATTAAATACGCCGGAAATAAAAAGCGCCTTTTAAAAAAAGGCAACTTAACTTGTGTGAATCCTTGTCCCATCATTCCTGTCAGTTGAACGTAGACCATTGTCGTCAGCGCGAGGGCAAGCGTGGTGCTCCAGGCCGCCGTTGGGGATTTCATAAAAGGAAAAAGTCCAAACCAATTCATGAAAAGAATGTAAAGAAAAATCGTTCCTAGAAAGGGCACGTGCTTGCGGCCCGCTTCGCCCAAGATCCCCGTGACAAAGGTTTCCAAGCCCTCCACGACGGCTTCGCATAAATTTTGAATACCTTGCGGCACCCTATTTTTCTTTCTCGCTGCAATGATACCCACCCCAGAAATGAAAAGAGCAATGGTGAGAGAAAAAATGACGTTTTCCCATCGATGGAGAAAATCGCTTGCGGGATGATCCGGAAAGTGGCTTGTGAAAATGGAAATCCAATTCGGAAGCTCATGGGCTTCATGGACTGCGCCATGACTTGAGATAGCGTGAGCTTCCGTAGGGTTGACTAGGGTTTGAGCTGCCGAATCAATTTGATGAGAATAATTTTCCACAGAAATTCCAATTATTTTTTAGGGCCTAATTGCTGAATTTTTTGAATCAGCTGATAAACCTGGAAACCCGAGGCGACAAATCCCAGCGTGGTTAATACAGGAACGCACCAGGCAGGCGCCCCTAAGAATCGAACCAAAAGATAACGGCTGATAACATAGCCTGCGATGGGGCCGCTTGCCAGAAGCATCGGAACCGTGAGAACGGCCCCAAGCATCCACATCAATCGCAGATTTTCATCATTTTTTGGATCAATCAATCGAAATCTCAGGTGAGCCTTCGAATCCCAACTCTATATTTGACAATAAGTTACAAAAAATTTGAGCCTTTATTATCCTGAATCCCTTACGAATTGTCAAACGAAAAAGTCGCGTTATTTGGCAAGCGCAAGTCGGACGACGGCCTCGGTGACTTGACTCAAAAATTCAAAATTCAAGGTGTCGACCGTATCACGCAGCGTGTGATAATGAGGATTGCGAAAAAATGAAGTGTCGGTCACGAGCAGGGAGGGATAGCCTTGATCCCAGAAAGAAGAATGATCGCTCAGCCGCACGGCCGGAAGCAGCCAACCTTGAAAGGGAATCAATATCTCTTCAAGGGGAAGCCCCTGGACGGATTGAAAGGACCGCCGCGTTTCTTTTAAGAATTTTTTAGATTTTGTATTTCCCACGAGAGCGATGAAGTTTCCTTTATCTGGATAAAAAGGCCTGAGAAGAACTGGCAGTTTTTGAGAGCCTTTTTCTTGAGAGGTATATCCCACCATTTCAAGAGAAATCATGCCGCGAATGCCCTCTTTATTTTTTCTGAGGTCTCGGGCATACGCCTGGCTCCCCAACATTCCATATTCTTCTAAGTGAAAAGCGATAAATCGAACAGGAATTTTGGGCGTTTGCTGTGACAGAATTCGAGAGGCCTCAAGCATGACGGCAACGCCGCTAGCATTGTCATCGGCTCCTGGAGAACCGGGTACAGCGTCAAAATGAGCGCCGATGATTAAGGGATCTTCCGAAAGATTGCGGGGGTGGTCCACGATTAAATTTTCAAACGTATTTCCATTATAAGAAAATGCATGGTGATGGACACGATAACCTAAAGATTGCCACTCGTTTTCTATAAATTTTTGAATTTCTTCAAGCGTTTCAGGGTTTTCGTCATGATTGCGAGGTTGCGCAAGGACCCCAAGCAAGCGTTTGAGATTTTCGATATCCGGCTTGAGAAGTTCCTGGGCAAGCATGCTTAAATCAATATAATAGAGATCCACGGAGAAACCAATGAAACTTTTTTCCCGATTCTTTCAGCTTTGCATTTTTTTGATGATCTTGGCGGTTATTTTCCGCGATTTCACCTGCCGGCTTGCATTCACACTTGGGTTAAGCATGGGGCTTGGAACGCGCGTCAAAATCGACAGCGCCCATCTGGATTTAAAAAATACGCAGCTTGATCTTCACGGAATTGAGATCAAAAATCCAACGGATTTTGGCTCCGGGCCTTTAGCCAAAATTCCCCATCTTTATTTCGATTGGGAAATATCCTCCCTTTGGGAGGGCCGGCTTCACTTGGAAACCGTTGAAATGGAAATCTCAGAAATCCACATCATGCAACTTGAGAAGGGGAAATGGAATATTTTGGAATTAAAACCGATGCATTCTACCGGAGCCTCAAAAGGGGGACGCTCAAAGCGCACCGAAGAATCCGCAAAACCCCTGCGATTTAGGATTGACCGGCTGGTCGTCTCAATCGATCAGGCGACTTATTCAGATTTAAGCTCGGGAGTTGCTAAAGTAAAAGTGATCCCGCTCGGCATTCGAAACGCCCAATATCAAGGCATTCAAAGTGCTGGGGATATGGTGAAAATTGTATTTTGGGAAAGTTCGAAACGAATGGGAATTTCCGGGCTTTCCAACACGCTGGGACGCATCCAGAAGGATCTTGGAATCCGCGGAGTCGAGTCGGTGCAGGGATTTTTTGAAAAAACCGTAGCCGCAATGCGGGACCGGCTATAATGTTTTTTTCGAAAGAATATTTAATTGGTTATCGAATTCGTAGACGATCGGAATACCCGTTGGAATGTTCAGCTCCAGAACTTGTTCCTTGGTGAGCCTATCAAGTTCCATCACAATAGAGCGAAGGCTGTTGCCGTGGGCGGCCACAACAATAGTTTTTCCCTCTTTTAAATCCTTTAGGATATTTTTTTTGAAATAAGGAAGTGCGCGCGCGGCAGTGTCTTTTAAGCTTTCCGTCAAGCCGTCCGGATTCCAATCGGTTTTTTCCGCGGGCGGGGCGATATCGTAACTCCTTCTCCAAATGTGAACTTGTTTGTCCCCAAATTTTTTTGCAGTTTCCGCTTTGTTGAGGCCCTGCAGCGCTCCGTAATGGCGCTCATTTAAGGCCTTGTTGCGGACAATCGGAATCCCTGTTTTCCCTGCGGCTTTGAGGGCAATTTCCAAAGTCATTATTGCGCGCTTTAAAACCGATGTGTAGGCCTTGTCGATTTTGAAATTTTTTAGCTTGATCCCCGCCGCCTCAGCCTCTTTCACGCCCTTTTCCGACAAATCGACATCGACCCAGCCGGTAAAGCGGTTTTCCAAATTCCATTGGGATTCCCCATGTCGGAGTAAAATCAGCGAGGACATCGTCACCTTCCTTTCATCGAGACAAATTGACAGCGTGAAAAACCCTTCTTATAATCTGAGCGCCGTCGTTTATCCAGTGCATCGGCGTATTGATAAATTTTTTTTGGCTTATCCATGCGGGTGTAGCTTAATGGTAAAGTTCGAGCCTTCCAAGCTCGCCATGAGGGTTCGATTCCCTCCACCCGCTTAGTTTTGGATTCGTTGATTTCGCGCGTAGGTTGTGTCGAGAAGGTATTTTGAAGGAATTTTGACCGCGGAAGCGAGTCCGAAATATTCCAAAAATTTAATCATCCAATAAGTGGTATCAATTTCCCACCATTTCATACCATGACGCGCCGAAAATTGAAAAGCGTGATGATTGTTATGCCAGCCCTCGCCGTAGGTCAAAAGGGCGACCCACCAAAGATTGGTGGACTTGTCGGCTGTGGCGTAAGTCCTGTATCCCCAAACGTGGGCAGCAGAATTTACGAGCCAAGTGCAGTGATAGACTAAAACCAATCGGACGAAAATTCCCCAAACCACAAAAGACCAACCGCCCCAGAGATAAAGTCCTGTTGCTAAAAGCAATGTCCAAACAATATGGCCTTTATCCAAAATGCGATGTAGGGGATCTTGATAAAGATCAAGCGAAATGCGTTTTTTTCCTTCCTTCGTGCTGATGGCCCTATTTTCATGAAGACACCAATTCATGTGGGCCCAAAAGAATCCATCCAGAGGGCTGTGCGGATCGCCTTCTTCGTCGGAATATGCGTGGTGAAGCCGATGCGCCGTAACCCAGGACAATGGACCGCCTTGACAAGCAAGGCATCCAATGATGCTTAAGAGATATTCGATCGGTTTGACTGTTTTGAAACTGCGGTGAGTTAAAAGTCTGTGATAACCTAAAGTGATCCCAACTCCTCCGGTGATCCAGTGAAGTATTAGCATTACCAATAGGGCATTCCAACTAAAGGTAAAAAAAGCCGCAAATGAGGCAATATGAACCCCGATAATGAATAGGGATGCAACCCAATCAATCTCCCGTTTAGCCTTCAATTTAGCCTGGGCCGAGCGTTTACGAAGATCATCAAGTGGAGAAGAGACAGGGGGGATATCAATATTCTTAACTTCTTCAATTGTAGGAGCTTGCGTATTCTCAGTAATGATTGACAAGTTTTTACCGTCCTTTCATGGAGCCGCCCGTCCTCTTGATGAGCACAGGGCGGGTATGTTAGTTGATTTTTAAAAGTAAGGCAAGTTAAGTTTTCATCAACTATTTGGGATACACTTGCATCAAATTATCGATAAAAAGGGTTTTTAACTAAAAGAAAAAATTATTATTTCCGTAATAAAGCTTGACTTCTATTCTGTCGTTATTATAATTCCACATTCAACCTCAGGAGAGGACTGTCCCCTTTTATACGAGCGGGAAAATGGCCCTCATTTGAAGTTAACACTGTTTTATAATATAGATCGGATTTCACATTATAGAGGAAAGCTCTAGCTTGCATGCTGGAGTAGCTCAGTTGGTAGAGCACGTCCTTGGTAAGGACGAGGTCACGGGTTCAAGCCCCGTCTCCAGCTGAGAAAAAATAAAACAAACGGGAGATCTGTCATGGCGAAGGAAAAATTCGAAAGAAAAAAGCCGCACGTAAACGTTGGAACTATTGGTCATGTAGACCACGGAAAAACCACTCTCACTTCAGCAATGACAAAAGTTTTAGCCGCGAAAGGAATGGCAACGGTAAAAGAGTATGCCGATATCGCCAAAGGCGGCACGGTGCGTGATGAATCCAAAATTCTTACGATTGCCGTAGCCCACGTGGAATATGAATCCGCAACACGCCATTATGCCCACGTCGATTGCCCGGGCCATGCGGATTACATTAAAAACATGATTACCGGTGCGGCACAAATGGACGGCGCAATTCTAGTCGTTTCCGCCGTGGATGGCCCGATGCCTCAAACTCGTGAGCACATCCTTCTCGCCCGCCAAGTAGGTGTTCCCGCCATTGTTGTTTTTCTTAATAAATGTGACTTAGTCGATGATCCCGAACTTCTCGATCTTGTGGAACTCGAAGTTCGAGACCTTCTTAAAAAATACGATTTTCCCGGAGACAAAATTCCCGTAATTCGTGGCTCCGGGCTTCCCGCCGCTCAAAATCCGACGGATCCCAAAGTCTCTCAGCCCATTTTGGATTTGGTGAAGGCGTTGGATGAAAACATTCCTCTTCCGAAACGCGATACGGAAAAACCGTTCTTAATGCCGATTGAAGACGTTTTTTCAATTTCCGGCCGCGGAACGGTCGGAACAGGCCGTGTGGAAAGAGGTCAGATTAAAGTCGGTGCTGAAATCGAAATTATTGGACTTCGCGAAAAATCAATAAAATCAACCGTTACGGGCATTGAAATGTTCCGCAAACTTCTGGATGATGCCCAAGCCGGCGACAATGTCGGATTGTTGCTTCGGGGCGTTGAAAAGGACCAGCTTGAGCGCGGGATGGTCATTGCGCAGCCTGGCTCGGTGACGCCTCATACAAAATTTAAAGCGCAGGTTTATATTTTAAGTAAAGAAGAAGGGGGAAGGCATACCCCCTTTTTTAATGGTTATCGCCCTCAATTCTATTTCCGCACGACTGACGTAACCGGAGTGGTCACACTGCCGCAAGGTACGGAAATGGTCATGCCGGGAGATAACGTAGCCGTTGAAGCCGAGTTGATTACGCCCGTTGCTATGGAAAAGGAACTTCGTTTTGCCATCCGTGAAGGCGGCAAAACCGTAGGCGCGGGAGTCGTCACTGAGATTCTGAAGTAATTTCATCTCGCTTTATTCAGTAGAATTAAATCCATCGACTGAGTGAGGGTATTTTTATCTAGGGGGATTGTTTTTCCCTGGAAGGTGATTGGCAATGCTCGAAATTATCACGCTTGTTTGTACCGAATGCAAAAGACGGAATTATTCCACGCGGAAGAACAAAAAGAAAAATCCAGACCGTCTGGAACGCCAAAAATTTTGCCGATTCTGCCGCAAACATGTTACCCATCGCGAGCATAAATAAGAACGTGATTCGGAGGCCTGTAGCTCCAACTGGCTAGAGCGGCGGTCTCCAAAACCGCATGTTGAAGGTTCGAATCCTTCCAGGCCTGTAGGATTCATTAAGTTCATGAAATCGGGCCCTCTGTGGATTTGGAGGAAGAGTGATTGGGATTTGGAATTTTATTGTTGAGACCAAACAAGAGCTCAACAAAGTAACGTGGCCAAGCCGAAGCGAGCTATTGCAGGCTACCGGTGTGGTGATTGTAACCACATTTATTATGGCGTTTTTTATCGGCGCGGTTGACTTTGTGCTATCGAATCTGATGCGAATTCTTTTAGGATGATCAACGAAATGTCTCAAGCGAAATGGTATGTCCTTCATACCCAGACAGGCATTGAATCAAAAGTAAAAGCAGGGCTTGAGTCCCGTGCCGAACTTGCGGGCATGAAACAGCTCATTCGCCAAATCTTGATTCCCACGGAAAAGGTGAGTGAGGTTAAAGAGGGCAAAAAGCGTATTTCCGAAAGAAAATTTTTTCCCGGTTATATTCTCGTCCAAATGGAATTGACAGATGACAGTTGGTATTTGGTCAAGAATACCCCTGGGATATCGGGATTTGTCGGTTCGGGAAAGAATCCGATTCCTCTTTCAGATGATGAAGTGGGACAAATTGTCCGGCAGCAGGAAGAGAAAACATCAAAGCCCAAACCCAAAGTTGAATTTAGTTCAGGTGAAAGCGTGCGGGTTAAAGAAGGTGCCTTTGTCAATTTCAACGGTACGATTGAGGAAGTCAATCCCAATCGCGGGAAATTAAAAGTGATGGTTACGATCTTCGGCCGTCAAACGCCGGTTGAATTAGAGTATTGGCAAGTGGAGAAAATATAGTGCGCTTGAACCCTTGTGCACCTTCATTCCTATGGCAAAAGAACTAGTTACAAAAATAAAATTGCAGGTTCCAGGAGCCCAGGCCAATCCCGCTCCTCCCATCGGGCCGGCCTTGGGCCAGCACGGCGTCAATATTATGGAATTCTGCAAGCAGTTTAATGAGAAAACGAAGGACCGTCCCGGGACCGTACTTCCGGTGGTCATTTCTGTTTTTAAGGATAAAACGTTTACCTTTATTTTGAAATCGCCGCCCGTCGCCGTGGCTTTAAAAAAAGCCGCGGGCCTTGCGAAGGCTTCTCCGGAGCCAGGCCGCCAAATGATAGGAAAGGTAAGTAAGGCCGACGTGATGGAAATTGCGAAAACAAAGATGACGGACTTAAATACCTCAAAAATTGAAAGTGCCATGCGCATCGTTGAGGGAACCGCTCGCAGCATGGGCCTTGAAGTGGTGGAGAAAAAATAATATGACTCTTACCACCGTTCGCAGCAAACGCTATCAAGTGCGCGTCAAAGCCGTGAATCTCGAAAAACGTTATGGCCTTGAAGAAGCGGTTCGCGCCATGAAACAAATTGAACCCAAAAAATTCGACGAAACAGTCTCTTTAAATTTTCAACTCTCGATTCCCAATCCGGAGCAGCTGCTTCGGGGGACCACAAGCCTTCCTCATGGATCAGGAAAAAAATTACGTGTTATTTGTTTTGTGAAGGGGGAAGGCGTAAGGGATGCCCAGGAGGCCGGTGCGGATGAAGTGGGAGCTGAAGACTTGGTTCAAAAAGTCCAAGGCGGATGGATGGATTTTGATGCCGTCGTGGCCCATCCGGATATGATGCGCGAAGTCAGTAAATTAGGGAAAGTGCTGGGCCCAAAAGGGTTAATGCCCTCACCAAAAACTGGATCGGTGACACCCCAAGTGGGACGGGCCGTGAAAGAATTAAAGGCGGGGCGCATTGAGTTTAAAAGCGATAAAACGGGCGGCCTGCATGCGATTTGTGGAAAGCTTTCTTTTTCAGAAAATCATTTAATTGAAAATGCGAAAAATGTTTTGCGGGCCGTTTCCGATGCAAAACCGGCCGGTGCGAAGGCGGATTACATTAAAAGTATTGTGATAGCCCCGACCCAAGGCCCTGGTTTCAGGCTATCGGTCAGCGGATTGGGAATTTAAAAAAGGATTCATGATGCCACATCCCGTTAAGGATTTGATGTTAAAGGAAATTTCGGCAGAATTCGAAGCTAGTCCTTATGCTTTTATTTCTAGCTTTGAGGGTCTTTCGGTGGCGGATATCTCGGATTTCCGCCGTAGTCTTGGAAAAGTCTCGAAGAGGTCTTTGCTTGTCAAACACAGTTTGGTGAAAAAGGTCTTAGCCGCGCGCAACTTGGCCGACGCGGAAAAACTTCTCAAAGGCTCGACTGTCGTGACGTTCGGGAGCAAAGACCCTCAGCCCATTTCAAAGGCGATCATGGAATATGTAAAAACTCACGAAAAATGGGTGCCACAGGGCGTGATTTTAGAAGATAAAATTTATGGGCAAGATTTTGTTAAAAGCCTTGCCAAATTACCTACTCGTCATGAGCTTTTGACGCAGGTGGCAGTGCGGGTCAAGTCACCGATTACGGGCCTTGTGCTTACACTGAATCAGCTTGTGCGCGGCCTAGCCGTGGCGCTGAATGAAATTAAAAAGAAAAAGGAAGGCCTCGTTCCGGCCTAATTCCTTAATTCCCATAGGAGGTATCAATCATGTCAACGGAAGTGATGGAAAATAAAACAGAGGAATCAAATGAAAAGAAAGCGGGGAAAGCTGTGTCAAGCAAACTCCAAAGTATTCTAAAAACTATTGAAGAACTTACGGTTCTTGAGTTGGCTGACCTTGTGAAGGCGCTTGAGGAAAAATTCGGCGTTAGTGCCGCGGCTGCGATGGCTGTCGCAGGACCCGTCGGCGGCGGACAAACTGCCGGTGCAGGGGCCCCTGCAGAAGAGAAAACCAGCTTCACGGTTGTTCTTGCAAGTTCCGGTGATAAGAAAATCCAAGTGATTAAAGAAATCCGCGCCGTGACCAACCTAGGTCTCAAGGAAGCCAAGGATCTTGTTGAAGGTGCTCCTAAGACGATCAAGGATGGGGCCAACAAGGAAGAGGCTGAAAAGATCAAGAAGCTTCTCGAAGATCAAGGCGCAAAAGTTGAAATTAAATAACGGCTTGAAGGTTTCCTATCTTTCATGTGGGGCGGGGCATGCCTTCTCCACGCTAGATGACAAAAGACAACCTCAGGAGACGCAATCTCTATGATCGAAGTGAGACAGAGAAAAAATTTTACGAAAATTCATGATACGATTGAGCTTCCGAATCTCGTTGAGATTCAGGTTCGCTCCTATCAGGATTTTCTGCAAAGCGAAAGAGGCAAACGCCAACGAAAGCAGCAGGGCCTGGAAGCCGCTTTTCACGACTGTTTTCCCATTGAAAGCTTTGACGGTTCCTGCCGTCTGGAATATGTGGGTTATTCCTTGGGCAAGCCTAAATATTCCATTTCGGAATGCCACAAGCGGGGCATGACCTATGCCGCGCCGCTTAAGGTAAAGCTCCGTCTGGTTCGAAAAGGGATTTCCAAAGAGCAGGAAGTTTATATCGGAGAACTTCCGTTGATGACCGAAACCGGGACCTTCATTATTAATGGGGCCGAGCGCGTGGTCGTTAGTCAGCTGCACCGGTCTCCGGGTGTTTCGCTTGAAGAAAGTCTTCACACCAGCGGGAAAAAAATTTATAGCGTTCGTATCATCCCCTACCGTGGTGCATGGATTGAATTTGAATCCGACATCAATGATGTGCTCTACGCCTATATTGACCGCCGCCGCAAAATTCTCGCCACAACCCTTCTTCGCGCAATTGGTTATTCCACGACGCACGATATTTTAAAAGAGCTTTATCCGATCGAAAAAATTAAAGATTTAGGATCTTCCCGCAAGCTTGAAGGGGAATATTTAGCCGATGATGTGATTCATCCAGATTCCAAAGAGCCTATTGCATTAGCGGGTGCCAAGCTCACCAAAGAACTTGTTTCGGTATTAGCGTCTAACAAAATTGCTTCTATCCCCGCCCTTAAGCTGGATCCGGACGATTTATCCATCGTGAATACTTTGGAGCGCGACCCTTACCGTAACGCCCTTGATGCCCAAATTGCGATTTACCGGCGCATCCGTCCCGGCGATCCTCCGACGGAGGCAAGCGCAAAGGATTTGATTCATAAATTATTTTTTGATCCCCAGCGCTATGATCTTGGCGCAGTGGGCCGCTTTATGTTAAACCGTAAACTCGGTATTGAAACCGAGGTACGTCAAACCGTCCTTCGCAAAGAAGACGTGATTAAAGTCATCGGTGTTCTTTTAAAACTTCAATCCGGTGAAGTTCGTGTGGATGATATCGATCACCTTGGTAATCGCCGCGTTCGTTCCGTGGGCGAACTGTTGCAGAATCAATTTCGTGTGGGGATGGCCCGCATGAAACGCTCCTGCCTGGAGCGCATGTCGATTTACGATCTTGATGCCGCAATGCCCCACAATTTAATCAATCCCAAACTCATTTCTGCTGCCATTAAAGACTTCTTCGGAAGAAGCCAGCTTTCGCAATTCATGGATCAGACCAATCCTTTAGCAGAACTCACTCACAAACGACGCCTTTCTGCATTGGGTCCGGGTGGTTTGTCGCGTGAGCGTGCGGGTTTTGAAGTTCGCGACGTCCATCCTTCGCATTATGGGCGTATTTGTCCCATTGAGACGCCGGAAGGCCCGAATATTGGTCTCATTGCATCGCTGAGCACTTTTGCCCGCGTCAATCCCATTGGATTTTTGGAAAGTCCTTATCGAAAAGTTGAAAAGGGCCGGGTAACCGACCATATCGAATACCTTACGGCAGATATTGAAGATCGCTACGTGATTGCCCAAGCTAATGCCAGGGTGGACAAAAAAGGGAATTTCTTGGATGAGACGGTTTCCTGCCGATTTCGCGGTGATTTTCCGAAGAAAAAGCCTGATGAAATTGATTATATGGACGTTTCGCCCCGCCAGCTTGTGAGCGTGGCCGCAGCGTTGATTCCCTTCCTCGAGCATGACGATGCCAACCGGGCCCTCATGGGCTCCAACATGCAGCGCCAGGCCGTTCCGTTGTTGATCACGGATGCGCCTCTTGTGGGAACCGGCATGGAACATTTCGTTGCACGGGATTCCGGGGCTACGATTGTGGCGAAGGCAAAAGGAACCGTAAAAGCCGTCAATTCAAGCGAAATTATTGTTGACGACATTTCCTACAAACTAAAAAAATTCGAACGCTCCAATGCGGGTACCTGTATCAATCAACGTCCGATGGTGGAGGTCGGCGACAAGGTGAAACGCGGCGATATCATTGCCGACGGAGCCGCGACCGAACGCGGGGAATTGGCCTTGGGCTGCAATGTGCTTGTGGCGTTCATGCCGTGGCGCGGTTACAACTTTGAAGACGCCATCGTTATCAGTGAAAAGCTGTGCAGAGAGGACATTTATACGTCCTTGCATATCGAAGAGTTTGAAATTGAGGCCCGCGATACAAAGCTCGGCAACGAAGAAATCACGCGCGACATTCCCAATATCAGCGAAGAGGCCCTCAAGGATTTGGATGAAGAAGGCATCATCCGAATTGGTGCTGAGGTGGTTCCGGGGGACATTCTTGTCGGAAAGATTACACCGAAATCCGAGACCGAACTTTCTCCTGAAGAAAAACTTTTGCGTGCAATTTTCGGCGAAAAGGCCGGGGATGTGCGGGATGCCTCACTCAGTGTTCCTCCGGGCGTGGAAGGAATTGTCGTCGATGTGAAGGTTTTTGCACGCAAAGAATCGCGCGCTAAAAGCCGCGAAGAACGGCGCCAAGAAAATAAAGAAATCGAAGAAATTAAAGCCCAATACCAAGACCGCATCGACACCCTGAAAAAAGAAAGACTTAATAAAATTTCAGGGATGATTGTTGGAAAAAGAATTTCCGACGATCTTGTGGATGATATTTTGGGAGAGGTTTTGATTAAGTCCGGTCATGTGATCGAAAAAAGCGATCTCAAAAAATTGGATAACTGTGATTGGGAGTCCATCCGTTTTGATGACGACGCAGAACTTGAGGAAGGTGTCCGAAAAATTGCGCGCGTGTGGGGTGATGAAATTGACGAATTGATTGGCGAGCGCACCCGTGAAATTGACAGGGTAAAAAAGGGGGATGAGCTTCCTCCGGGCGTTATTAAAAAAGTGGTCGTTTATGTCTGTTCCAAAAGAAAAATTTCCGTGGGCGATAAAATGGCGGGGCGACACGGGAATAAAGGCGTTATTGCCAAAATTCTTCCCGAGGAAGACATGCCTTATCTTCCGGACGGGACACCCGTTGAAATTGTATTAAATCCTTTAGGGGTTCCTTCCCGAATGAATGTGGGGCAAATTCTTGAAACCCATTTAGGCTGGGCCGCCAAAGCCCTGGGCGTACATATTATGACCCCGGTTTTTAGCGGAGCCACAGAAAGTGAAATTAAAGATATGCTTCGCGAGGCCAAGCTTCCCACGGACGGTAAAACCTCTCTTTATGACGGCAAGACCGGGGAGCGTTTTGATGAAAGGGTTACCGTGGGCTACATCTATATGTTGAAACTCGCACATCTTGCAGATGATAAAATCCACGCCCGTTCCATCGGTCCTTATTCGCTCGTGACCCAGCAGCCTTTGGGGGGCAAAGCCCAGTTTGGGGGCCAGCGATTTGGAGAAATGGAAGTGTGGGCCCTTGAGGCTTATGGAGCGGCCTTCACGTTGCAGGAGCTTCTGACGGTAAAAAGCGATGACGTTGTTGGGAGAACGCGCGTCTATGAAGCCATTGTAAAAGGAGAGCCCGCGCTTCATGCTGGGACTCCGGAATCTTTCAACGTACTTGTCAAAGAACTTCAGTCCCTTGGAATGGACATTATTCCGGAAAGGAATAAAGACCGGATTCTCTCGAATGAGAAAAATGAACGCAAATCCAATATTTTGGCTGACGAAGAGCGCAAACAGCGCGTTAAGGAGAAACTGAAGGTATGAAGTACGATATCAATACTTTCGATTCTATTTCGATTCGCATCGCTTCCTCGGAGGTGATTCGCAAATGGTCGCGTGGGGAAGTCCGCAAACCCGAGACGATTAATTACCGGACGTTGAAGCCGGAAAAAGACGGCCTTTTTTGCGAGCGCATCTTTGGCCCGACGCGGGATTGGGAATGTAGTTGCGGTAAATACAAGCGGATTAAGCATAAAGGCATTGTCTGTGACCGCTGCGGAGTTGAAGTGACGCAGTCTAAAGTTCGCCGCGAACGCATGGGCCATATTGATCTTGTGACGCCCGTCTCTCACATCTGGTTTTTTAAAACGATGCCTTCGCGAATTGGAAATCTTCTCGATTTAAGCGTTCGAGCTCTCGAAAAAGTTCTCTATTATGAAGAATATATTGTGGTGGACCCGAAAGAAACTCCCTTAAAACCAAGGCAGCTTCTTTCGGAGGAAGAGTACCTTAAGGCACAAGAACAATACGGGGCTTTAAATTTTACAGCCAAAATGGGTGCCGAAGCCATCCGGAATCTTTTAAAAGAGCTGGATCTTGAAAAAATGGTTCAAAAATATCAACGCCAGGTCAAGACTTCAAAATCGAAGCAGGCACGCGCCCGAGCCATTAAAATTCTCAAAATTGTCGATGCCTTCCGGAAATCGGGTAACAATCCAGAATGGATGATCTTGGAAGTGATTCCCGTTATCCCTCCGGACCTACGGCCTCTTGTTGCTCTTGACGGCGGGCGTTTTGCGACAAGCGATTTAAATGATCTTTATCGCCGTGTCATCAACCGTAATAACCGTCTAAAAAAACTCCTTGAGCTCAAGGCTCCGGACGTCATTATTCGAAACGAAAAACGGATGCTTCAAGAAGCCGTGGATGCTCTTTTCGATAACGGACGTCACGGCCGTCCCGTTCTTGGTGCGGGCAACCGACCTTTAAAATCTTTAAGCGATATGCTCAAGGGAAAGCAAGGACGTTTCCGGCAAAATCTTTTGGGAAAGCGCGTGGATTATTCCGGCCGTTCGGTTATCGTCATTGGCCCCGAACTGAAACTTCATCAGTGCGGCTTGCCCAAGAAAATGGCGCTTGAACTTTTCGAACCCTTTATTATCCGCAAACTAAAAGAGCGGGGGCATGTGCACACCATTCGTTCTGCCAAAAAAATGGTGGAACGCGTCAAACCTGAAGTTTGGGACATTTTGGAAGAGGTTATTAAGGAACATCCGGTACTTCTCAACCGCGCCCCCACGCTTCACCGCCTCGGGATTCAGGCGTTTGAGCCGGTGCTTATTGAAGGGAAAGCCATTCGCATTCATCCGCTAGTTTGTACTGCGTTTAATGCCGACTTTGATGGAGACCAAATGGCGGTCCATGTGCCTCTTTCTATGGAAGCTCAAATGGAAGCGCGCGTGATTATGCTTTCTGCAAATAATATTTTTTCTCCCGCGAGTGGTTCTCCAATCGCAACTCCTTCGCAGGATATCGTTCTGGGTGTTTATTATCTCACGAAGCTGCAGGAAGGGGCAAAAGGCGAGGGGCTTTTCTTCGCCGATGAACAGGAAGCCACGCTAGCTTATTTGGATGGCCAAATTCATAAACACGCTAAATGCAAGCTTCGACTCCCGAAGGGAGATGTTGTTGAAACGACCATGGGGCGCATCACTTTTAACAAAGTCCTTCCGGAAGGGTTCCGTTTCGTAAATGAGGTGGTGGCTAAAGGCACTCTGTCCAAAATTATCGCTCAGTGTTACCGTCAATTTGGCCACAATGAAGTGGTGCAGCTTTTGGACCGGCTGAAGGGCCTTGGTTTTGAAGAGGCCACCCGGGCCGGCCTTTCCATTGGAATTGATGATATTCAAATTCCAAAGGCCAAGAATAATTTGTTGGATGAAGCCCGCCGCGATGTGCAGGCGATTGAAAATCAATACCGTAACGGTCTCATTACCGAAGGGGAACGTTATAACAAAGTGATTGATATTTGGACCCATATTACCGACCGCGTTTCTGACAGCATGTTTGAGTCCCTCGAGGCCTTTAATCCTGTGTTTATGATGGCGGACTCCGGCGCCCGTGGTTCCAAACAGCAAATCCGTCAGCTTGCCGGTATGCGCGGTCTTATGGCCAAGCCCTCCGGTGAAATTATTGAAAGCCCCATTACGGCGAATTTCCGCGAAGGCCTGACCGTGCTTGAATATTTCATCTCCACTCACGGCGCCCGCAAAGGACTTGCGGATACCGCACTTAAAACGGCGGATTCGGGGTATCTGACCCGTCGTCTTGTCGATGTGGCTCAAGACGTGATTATCACGGAAATTGATTGCGGCACGTTAAACGGAATTTTTACCGAGCCGGTTTATGAAGGTGAGGAAGTCATCGTTTCATTGAAAGACAGAATCCTTGGCCGTGTGGCGCTTGATAACGTTGTCGACGTGGTAACGGATCAATTGATTGTTAAAAGTGCGGAAGTGATTGATGAAGAGATCGCCTCACGGCTCGACGAAGTGGGGATTGAAAAAATTCGAATCCGTTCTGTTTTAACCTGTGAATCCAAGCGCGGAGTCTGCGCGAAGTGTTATGGCCGCGATTTGGCCACAGGCCGTTTGGTCGAGCTTGGCACCGCGGCGGGCGTGATTGCCGCTCAATCCATCGGGGAGCCGGGAACTCAGTTGACCATGCGTACATTCCATATCGGGGGTACGGCATTTCGTGTGGTTGAGCAATCGTATTTCCGGGCCCGTAATAACGGAATTTTGCAATATCACAATTTAAAAACCGTCGTTACGAAAACGGGCGAAATTATTGTGCTCAACCGTAATGGCCAGCTTTCGATTCATGAAGCAAACGGCCGCGAATTGGAACGCTACACGATTCCAACCGGCGCCATTATCGGCTACAAAGACGGTGAAAATGTTATCAAGGATGAAATTTTCGTAAAATGGGATCCTTACACGGTTCCGATTTTGACGGAAGTGACCGGAAAAGTGCGTTATGAAGACGTCAAAGCCGGTGTGACCATGAATGAAGAAATGGATGCCACGACGGGCCTTATTGAGCGCGTGATCATTGAACACAAAGAAGATATGCATCCCCAGCTTCTCATTGTTGGAAATAAGGATGAGATCCTCGCCTTTTATCCTATTCCAACCGCTGCGCACATTGTGGTCAAGGAAGGTCAGGAAGTGACCAGCGGTACGCTGCTTGCGAAAACACCCAGGAAAATTGCAAAAACCCGCGATATCACGGGAGGTCTTCCCCGCGTTGCCGAACTCTTTGAAGCCCGCAAACCGAAAAACCCTGCAATTATTTCCGAAATTGACGGTACCGTGGAAATCGGCGAAGTCGTCAAAGGTCAGAGAAAAATTGTGGTGAAAAGCCAGACAGGCATGAGTAAGGAATACCTCATTCCCCATGGAAAACACCTTAACGTTTATAAAGGCGATAAAGTACTTGCGGGTCAACAGCTCGTGGACGGTCCGGTTGTTCCTCAGGATATTTTACGGGTTTCCGGAGAACGCAGCCTCCAGGAATATCTTGTCAATGAAGTGCAGGAGGTTTACCGCCTTCAGGGCGTGCGTGTTAATGATAAGCATGTTGAGGTGATTGTCCGTCAAATGCTGCGCAAGGTTCGCGTCGAAGAGCCCGGGGATAGTGATTTTCTTGTCGGCTCCCATGTCGATAAGATTAAATTCGCGGATGAGAATGAAAAGCTGATTAAAAAGGGTAAGGAACCTGCGAAGGCCACGCCGATTCTGCTTGGGATCACGAAGGCTTCGCTTAGCACAGAAAGCTTTATCTCGGCAGCGAGTTTTCAGGAAACCACACGCGTTCTTACGGAAGCAGCTTCTGCAGGCAAACGGGATGATCTTCGGGGATTAAAGGAAAACGTCATCATGGGGCATTTAGTCCCGGCCGGAACGGGTTTCGGGGAGCATCAGGAAATTGAGATGGAAAAAGAAACCTCTGAGATTTTTCCCTTAGCGAGTTCTTCCGACGCTGAAAAATCGGCAGACAAAATGGCGGTCTTGGAGAAAGAAGAATAATGGCACCCACGATTAATCAGTTAATTCGATTTGGAAGAAAAAAATTTAAACGCAAAACAAAAGCGCCTGCGCTTCACGGGGCGCCCTTTCGCCGGGGGGTCTGTTTGATTGTAAGAACGCAGACTCCTAAAAAACCGAATTCAGCGCTTCGTAAAATTGCCCGCGTCAGGCTTTCCAACGGCCAGGAGGTCACGGCCTATATCCCGGGAGTGGGCCATAACCTTCAAGAGCATTCGATTGTTCTTGTCCGGGGGGGCCGCGTGAAAGATCTTCCCGGTGTTCGTTATCATATTATCCGCGGCAAGCTGGACACCACCGGTGTCGCAGACCGCAAAAAGTCGCGCTCTAAATATGGGGCAAAAACTCCCAAAGCAGGCGCGGCCGCGGCTAAGGCCAAATAAAGAAAGGGAATCATGCGTCGTCGTCGAGCACAAAAAAGGGAAATTTTACCGGATCCTAAGTTCGGAGACCACTTGGTTGCGAAAATGATCAATCTTGTCATGGAAAGAGGCAAGAAATCGATTTCCGAAAAGATCGTTTATGGGGCTTTTGATATTTTAAAAGAAAAGACAGGAAAGGAACCCCTTGAAGTTTTTAAGCGGGCTGTCGACAATGTGCGTCCTTTGCTAGAGACAAAATCGAGAAGGGTCGGCGGCGCAACTTATCAGGTGCCTGTCAGCGTGCGTCCGGAGCGGGGCAGCGGTCTTGCGATTCGATGGATGCGGGGTGCCGCCAAATCGCGCAAAGGCAAGCCCATGCGCGTGAAGCTCGCCGACGAATTGTTGGATGCTTACAATAAAACAGGATCGGCTTTTAAAAAACGCGAAGATACTCACAAAATGGCGGAATCCAACCGCGCATTTGCGCATTACCGATGGTAAGGTTTTATGACTATGGCTGAAGAACAAAAAAAAATCCATTATCCCTTAGAGAAAATTCGCAATATTGGAATTGCCGCTCATATTGATGCCGGTAAGACCACCACGACGGAGCGCATTCTCTATTACACGGGCCGCACCTATAAAATCGGTGAAGTGCATGAAGGTACCGCGGTCATGGATTGGATGGCTCAAGAGCAGGAGCGCGGGATCACGATTACCTCAGCCGCCACGACCTGTTTTTGGCACGACTGCCGCATCAATATTATTGATACGCCCGGCCACGTCGATTTTACGATAGAAGTGGAACGTTCCCTGCGCGTGTTGGACGGTTGCGTCGCGGTGTTCGGCGCTGTTGAAGGCGTGGAGCCTCAATCGGAAACGGTTTGGCGTCAAGCGGACCGTTATCATGTTCCGAGAATCGCCTTCATTAATAAGATGGACCGCACCGGAGCTGAATTTGAGCGCAATCTTCAGCAAATGAAAGACCAGCTCGGAGCCAATGCGGTACCGATTCAGCTGCCTCTTGGCCGTGAAGATAAATTCCGCGGCGTGATTGACCTTGTGGAAATGAAGGCTTATGTGTTTAATGATGAATCGCTCGGTGCGAAATATGAAACGGCGGAAATTCCCGCGGACATGCTGGAGCAGGCAAAAAAGGCTCGGGAATTCATGATTGAGAAAGTGGCCGAGCACGATGATCATTTAATGCATAAATTTATCGAGGGCCAGGAACCCACCGTTGCCGAGATTAAGGCTGGAATTCGAAAAGGAACCATCGCGATAAAGGTTACGCCTGTTATTGTCGGCTCTGCGCTTAAAAACAAAGGCGTTCAGCAAATTTTGGATGCCGTGGTGGATTATCTGCCATCCCCCAAAGACGTGCCTGCGATTAAAGGGATTAATCCCAATGATGATACGGCAATCGAAAGGCATGCGGATGAAGAAGAGCCCTTGACTTGCTTTGCCTTCAAAATTGCCTCGGATAAATTTGTGGGCAGTCTAACGTACATTCGAATCTATTCAGGGGTTTTATCCTCCAGTTCTTATATTTATAATCCCCGCACGCAAAAAAAAGAACGTCTTGGACGACTCCTTTTGATGCACGCGAACAAACGTGAAGAAATTGAAGAGGCCGGTGCCGGTAATATCGTGGCGGCGGTGGGTTTAAAAGACGTAAAGACAGGGGACAGTCTTTGCGACGAAGCTCATCCGGTGGTTTTGGAATCTCTTTTTGTTCCCGAGCCCGTTATCTGGATGGCCGTAGAACCCAAGACCAAAGCCGACCGCGACCGGATGTCGGATGCGATACAAAAACTGGTTTCGGAAGACCCCACCTTTCGCGTGAGAACGGATCAGGAAACGGTTCAAACCTTAATCGGCGGAATGGGCGAGCTCCATCTCGATATCAAAATTGACATTATGAAACGCGAATACAACGTTCAAGTCAACGTGGGCAAACCCCAAGTGGCCTATAAAGAGACCATTACAGGTATGGCGGAAGCCGAGGGAAAATTTATCAAACAGACCGGCGGTCGCGGTCAATACGGGCATTGTTACTTAAGGATTGAACCCCTCGAACGAGGCAAGGGAATCGAATTTGAAAATAAAGTGGTGGGCGGTGCCATCCCTCGTGAATATATCCCTGCAGTCGAAGACGGTGTTAACGACGCCTGTTCTAACGGAGTTTTAGCGGGATATCCTGTTACAGATGTTAGGGCTACGGTTTTTGACGGCAGTTTTCACGAGGTTGATTCCTCAGAAATTGCGTTTAAAATGGCCGGAATTTTAGGTTTTAAAGACGCCTTTCGCCGGGCCAATCCTGTTTTGCTCGAGCCGATTATGCTTGTGGAAGTGGTTGTGCCCGAAGAATACATGGGAGATATTATTGGCGATCTTAATTCCCGCCGCTGTGTGATCCAGGAAATGGGCAATCGAGGACATTTAAAGGCCGTCAAAGGTCTGGTGCCTCTTTCAGAGATGTTTGGTTATGCAACTGCCATTCGCTCTTTATCGCAGGGGCGTGCAACCTACACAATGGAGCCTCATAGTTATCAGCAAGTACCGCGTCAAATTGCAGAAAAAATTATAGGCGAACAAGCGGCTTAAGGGAGTTATTAGAATGGCATCCAAGGAGAAAATTCGGATTAAACTCAGGGCTTACGATCACCGGGTATTAGACCAGTCCGTACAGGAAATTGTCAGCACCGCGAAAAGAACGGGCGCCAAGGTGATCGGACCGATTCCCTTGCCCACGCATATTTGGAAAACAACGGTGTTAAAGGGCCCGACCATTGATAAAAAGGCAAGGGACCAATTTGAAATCCGTACTCATAAACGTTTAATGGATATTGAGGATCCCACCTCCCGCACCGTAGACGCGCTGATGAAACTTGATCTTCCTGCTGGCGTGGATGTGGAAATAAAATTATGACAAGAATAGGACTTTTAGGAAAAAAGGTCGGAATGACCCAAATTTTTGACGAGGAAGGCCGCCAAGTTCCGGTAAGTGTTCTTGAGGTCGGTCCTTGCCATGTGACCTCGTTGCAAAGCAAGGAAAAAAATGGTTATTCGTCGATTCAACTGGGTTTTGACCGGGCAAAGGAAAAACAATTATCGAAGCCTTTGCTGGGCCAATTTCATAAAACAAAAATTCCTCCCGTCCGGTTTGTGCGGGAAATCCGGACAGAACAGACGGAAGGTCTTCAAGTGGGTCAGCAGCTTAAAGTGAATCAATTTGAAGTCGGGGATTTCATAGATGTCGAAGGGGTTTCCATTGGCCGGGGATTTCAAGGGGTTGTCAAACGTCATCATTTTAAGGGAGGCGCCAGTAAAAGCCATGGCTCCATGTTTGGGCGCGTTCCCGGTTCTATCGGAGCCTCCTCCTTTCCTTCCCGCGTGGTCAAGGGAATGCGGGCGGCCGGTCGTATGGGAAATGAAAATGTTACGGTACAAAGCCTTAAAGTTGTCAAGGTAGATCTTGAAAATAATCTCCTTATCGTGAAGGGTTCGGTGCCCGGCGCTGAGGGGGGATATTTGGTGATTCGAACCGCGCTGAGGCGAGGTCCGAAGCGAAGCTGGAAACTCGAAAAGCCTGCGGTTGAAAATTCGAAAGCCGAAGGTTCTTCAGAAGAAAAAACCTAAGGAAAAAATGAAAGCACCGGTTTATTCAAAAACAGGAAATAAAAAAGGCGAGCTCGTTCTTGCGCCGGAAATTTTTGCGGCCCGGATCAATAAAAGGCTTCTTGAACTCATCCACAAGGCTTATGCCGCGAATCTTAGAAAAGGGACGGCGTCCACCAAAACGCGCAAGGAAGTGCGTGGCGGCGGGAAAAAGCCCTGGAAGCAAAAGGGAACGGGACGCGCAAGACATGGTTCCATCCGCTCTCCGATTTGGCGCGGCGGGGGAACGACGTTTGGTCCCCATCCCCGGGATTATTACACCGCACTCCCAAAAAAAATGCGTAATCAAGCGCTTATTTCTGCGCTGAGTCTAAAGGGGGATCAGAAGAATTTGATGGTTCTTGAGGAAGTGGGCCTTTCCACGGGAAAGACCAAAGAGTGGGCGGAGATTCTTAAGGCCCTTCCGCTTCAAGGCAAGCGGGCCCTTTGTGTCGTGAAAGAAAAAGACACCCATCTCGACCGCGCAAGTCAAAATATGCAGTGGCTCGTGCAGGTAGAAAAGGCCCGGGACTTAAATGCTTATCAAGTTCTTCAGCGCGATAAAATTATTATTGAAGAAAACGCCCTCCCGCTCTTGGAGGAGCGGCTCATGAGTTTCGCGAAGGCCAAAGAGGAATAAAGCGATTATGAAAATCGATTTATACGAAGTCATTCAAGAACCTTTGATTACGGAAAAAGTGGCCAAGGATACTGAAAAGCTTGCTAAATATGCTTTCCGGGTTTATCCCAAGGCCAATAAAGTACAAATTCGCGCCGCGATTGAGAAAATTTATAACGTTCACGTGATTCGAGTGAACACTTCCATTCAGGGCGGGAAATGGCGCCGGGTCCGGTTTCAGCCCGGAAAAACCTCCGATTGGAAAAAGGCGATCGTCACCCTTAAAAAAGGTGAAAAAATCGACGTTACGACGAAGGCTTGAGGAGATTAAAATGCCGCTTGTAAAATTTAAACCCACAACTCCGACCCGACGCTTTGGAAGCGTTTCGGATTTCGCGGAGCTTACGACCAAAAAACCCTATAAGCCGCTCACGGAAGCGGTCCGGAGTTCAGGCGGGAGAAATGCGAACGGCCATATTACCTCACGGCATCGGGGCGGGGGTCACAAAAGACGTTACCGAATGATTGATTTTCGCCGCAATCATTTTGGTATTCCCGGAAAAGTGCTGACGGTTGAATACGATCCCAATCGGGGTACGCGGATTTCGCTGATTGAATATCAGGATGGTCTTAAAAGTTATATCCTTTGCCCGGACGGCCTCAAAGTCGGAGACTCCGTGATGAGCGGAGAAACGGCCGAGGTGAGGGTAGGGAATCACCTTCCGCTTAAAGCCATTCCCGAAGGAACACCGGTTCACAATGTTGAACTCATCCCAGGGACGGGCGGAAAATTGGTCCGTTCTGCGGGAGGCGTGGCGCAAATCCTCTCTAAAGAAAATGACTATGCGCATCTTAAACTTCCTTCCGGGGAAGTCAGAATGATTCCCATCGGGGCTTATGCCACGATTGGACAATGTTCAAATATTGAACATGAAAACGTTGCCCTTGGAAAGGCTGGGCGCTCGCGCTGGCTTGGGATTCGCCCGTGTAGCCGCGGCGTGGTTCGAAATCCTGTGGACCATCCGATGGGCGGGGGTGAGGGCAAATCAAAAGGCGGTAATCATCCTCAAAGTCCGTGGGGGCAGAAGGCCAAGGGTCTTCGAACTCGCCAGCGCCATAAATGGACTAACAAATATATTGTGAAGGATAGAAGAAAATGAGTCGCTCCTCGAAAAAAGGTGTTTATCTGGATGAGAAGCTTGCAAAGAAGGTTAAGGTTGCTGTTCAAAGAAAGGACCGCCGGCCGATCAAGACATGGTCTCGGCGTTCTACCATTGTCCCTGAATTTGTGGGCGTGACGTTTGAGGTGCACAACGGGAAAATTTTTCATAAGGTTTTTGTGACAGAAAATATGGTGGGTCATAAACTCGGGGAATTTTCACCGACGCGAACCTTTAAAAAGCATAGTACTTCGCAGGACAAGGCCAAGGCCCTTGCAACGGCGGCGAAAGCTTAAAATGAAAGAAACCAAACAAACTCAAAAATCGGAACCTCTCAATCCGTTGGTGGAATCCCGAAAGGCCTTTGCACGCGTCAAATTCCTTAAGATTTCGCCGCGCAAGATGCGGCTTGTGATCGACACGATTCGTCACGAGCCAATTGTCAAGGCCTTTCCGATTTTGATGACGGTAAAGAAAAAGGCCGCTCGGATGACTGAAAAACTCCTCAAATCTGCGGTTGCCAATGCCAAGGTGCTAGGCATGAATGAAAATCGTCTTTATGTTTCAGAGGTTCGCGCGGATGGAGGGACAGTGATGAAGCGCTTTATGTCCCGCTCCATGGGCCGTGCGGATCGCATTATTAAAAGAACAACACATCTTTCAATCACCCTCAAAGAAGGTACGAAAGAGTGGAAAACGTTTGGGACGCCTCAAAGCGATGCGGCAAGCTTGGATAAAGCCGCAGAACAAAAGAAGAAAAAGACAATCAAGCAGAAAGCCTAGTGCGTCGTCAAGATTGAAATTAGGGGTTTCAATTTCAATCTGCACAGTACCGCGAACCCCTAAAATTTAAAATGACGCGGTACTAGGAGTTTAAGGAGGATTGGGTGGGTCAAAAAGCACATCCTTACGGATTAAGATTAGGGTATATCAAGCCATGGAAGGCACGCTGGTTTGCGCGGAAAAATTTCAGTCAGTTTCTTCACGAAGACTTGAAGCTGCGAAAATTTTTGAAAAAGAAGCTGGCCTTTGCTGGAATTTCAAATGTTGAGATTGAACGTTCCAGCGGCCGCGTGCGCGTGAGAATTCATACGGCCCGTCCAGGTGTGATTATCGGCCGTCGCGGACAGGAAATCGACAAGATTAAAGAAGAATTGGGTGCCTTGACGCAAGATGAGCTCTTTGTGGATATTAAAGAAGTGAAATCCCCCCAAACAGACGGTCAGCTTGTGGCGGAAAATATCGCCATGCAGCTTGAAAAGCGTGTGGGTTTTCGCCGTGCAATGAAAAAATCTGTCCAACTGGCTATGTCGAAGGGAGCGCTTGGTATCAAAGTTCTTTGCAAAGGGCGTCTGGGCGGTGCTGAAATCGCGCGGGATGAAAAATATCATGAAGGAAAGGTTCCGCTGAGCACGTTTCGCGCGGATATTGATTACGGTTTTGCCGAGGCATTTACCACTTACGGTACGATTGGCTGCAAAGTATGGATTTATAAAGGCGACATCCTGGTGAAAAAGGAAGAGGCGGCCCAGCGTCTTGCCCATATTCAGCGATTCGGGCAGGAGGAACAAACTGAGGTTGCGGAAAAATCTGAAGCGTCAGAGACGGGTCAGGCGGGCGCTCCGTCGACGCCAAAGAAATTAGTTTCAAAGGCTAAAAAACGGGTCCCTGCGGAGGAAATTAAATCAGGGCAAGAGCCCGCTTCGCCGAGTGAATCAAAAATTGAATCCAAAGCTGAAAAAAAGCAGGAATTCGAGTCGGAGAATTAATTTATCATGGCCCTCATGCCCAAAAGAGTTAAATTTCGCAAGCAGCAGCGGGGATGGCTTGGAGGGGTTGCCACACGGGGGGCGGATTTGGCGTTCGGTGAATTTGGCCTCAAATCTCTGGACCGGGGATGGCTGACCGCGATTCAAATTGAAGCCGCACGCGTGGCCCTTACACGTCATGTCAAGCGGGGCGGGAAAATTTGGCTTCGGGTCTTTCCCGATAAAGCTTATTCCAAAAAGCCTGCGGAAACTCGCATGGGAAAAGGCAAAGGCGCGCCCGAATATTATGTGGCGGTGGTAAAGCCGGGCCGCATCCTTTTTGAAATGGGAGGGATCCCGGAAACCCTCGCGAAATCCGCATTGCGGCTTTGCGCGCATAAAATCCCGTTTCGGACAAAATTTGTAAAAAGATTTGGAGTTTAAAATGAAGGTATCGGAACTGCGCGGTTTAAGCGTGGAGGAACTTCAAGAAAAAGTTCGAAATTGGAAAAGAGATTTGATGCAGCTTCGCTTTCAGGCGAAAACCGGGAAATTGGAACGGCAATCCGCAATTAAAGAATTGAGGCGGGACGTTGCCCGCGCCCTCACCCTTGTGGGGGAGAAGAAAGGGACGGAAAAATTATGAGCCAGGAACCAAAGGGACGCAGCCGGGCGAGAGTGCGCGAGGGAGTCGTCCTCAGTGACAAAATGGAAAAAACCATTATTGTTGAAGTGACTCGGCTTACCGAGCATCCGCAGTTTAAAAAAATCATAAGCCGCAAGGTCAAATATGCCGCGCATGATGAAAAGCGTGAGGCCAAGGCGGGTCAGAAAGTTCAAATTATGGAAACCCGGCCGATTTCCAAAACCAAGCGTTGGAGACTCGTGAAGGTGCTGGGGTCATGATTCAAATTCGTTCGATTTTAGAAATCGCAGACAACAGTGGCGCTAAAAAGGCCTCGATGATTGGTGTGATCGGCCGCCGCGGCAAGCGGATTGCCGAAATTGGGGACGTCATTACCGCCAATGTCAAGGAAGCCATGCCGGAAGGCAGTGTGAAAAAAGGAGAGGTTGTCAAAGCCGTGATTGTACGAACTAAATCACCCATTCACCGTAAAGACGGTTCCAGTGTCCGGTTTTCTTCCAATGCCATGGTTTTGATTGATAATCAAAAGAATCCCCGAGGGACCCGCATTTTTGGTCCTGTGGCCCGCGAGCTCCGGGACAAAGAGTTCACAAAAATTCTTTCCCTTGCTCCCGAGGTGGTCTAATGAGAATACGTAAAGATGACCAAGTCCTTGTCACAGTGGGTAAAGACAAGGGAAAAAAAGGGCGAGTGATGAAAATTTTTCCTGTGGACGCTTCTCTTTTGATTGAGAAAGTGAATTATCAGACCGTCTATTTGCGCCGTTCCCAGGCCAATCCCAAGGGTGGTGTCACAAAAGTGGAAGGTAAAATTTCAATTGCGAATGTGAAGGTGGTTTGCCCTCGCTGCGGAAAACCGACGCGTGTGGGATACAGCATCCTTGCTGACGGGACAAAGCAAAGAAATTGCAAGCGCTGCCATGAGATTTTAGGAGGATAAGATTTCGTGAAAAAGGATTCTGAAAAAAAAGTTCAGGAAGGCGCAGTGCCGCTAAATCCGCGCCTTCGGCAAAAATACCGGCAGGAAATAATTTCCGCGCTCCGGGAAGAGTTTCAATATGAAAATGTGATGCAGGTGCCAAGGCTTCAAAAAGTAGTTGTGAATATCGGTGTGAAGGAAGGTCAGGAAGACGTAAAACTTCTGGAACAACTTTCCCATGAATTGGGGCAGATTACCGGTCAAAAACCGATCACGACGCGCGCCAAAAAATCAATTTCCGGTTTTAAATTGCGCGAGGGTTCGCCCGTGGGTCTCAAGGTGACGTTGCGCCGCGCCCGTATGTATGAATTTATGGACCGTCTTTTTAATGTGGCCATGCCCCGTATCCGTGACTTTCGCGGTTATGCGGAAAATAGTTTTGATGACCGGGGAAATTATTCCCTTGGGATTCAAGAGCAAACCATTTTTCCGGAAGTGGAGTTTGACAAAGTAAAAAGAATAAAAGGCATGGACATTACCTTTGTGACAACGGCCCAAAATAAAAAAGAGGCCAAAAGGCTGCTTGAGCTTTTAGGGTTTCCTTTCCGAAAGCAGGAGCCTTCCTCAAAAAATGATAAGGGAGTTGCATAGATTTTATGGCGAAAACATGTCTTATTGTAAAACAACAGCGGGAACCTAAGTTTAAAGTCAGAAAATACCATCGTTGCAAAAACTGTGGTCGCCCGCGCGGCTATATCCGAAAATTCGCACTTTGCAGGATTTGTTTCCGGGAACTTGCCAGTCAGGGAATGATCCCTGGCGTTGTAAAATCAAGCTGGTAAAGGAGTTCATTCATGCCCTGTACTGATTTTATCGCTGATTTTTTGACGGTTATACGCAATGCTTCACGGGCCCATTTGGAAAAGGTCACGGTGCCCGCTTCCAATGCGGCAGTGAAGATCGCAGAAATTCTAAAAGAAGAAGGCTTCATCGAAAATGTGAAGGTTTTCTCGGAAGGTAAGAGACGTTTTATCCGGATTCATCTCAAGTATATTCGGGGAAAGAAGCCCGCCATTCAGGGTTTGAAGCGGGTTTCAAGACCGGGGCTTCGCTCTTATGTCGGTTGTACAAAAATCCCTCGTGTGCAAGGGGGGCTTGGAATTGCGATTGTTTCGACCTCCAAAGGTATTTTGACGGACCGCAAGGCCCGCGAGAGCAAAATCGGTGGTGAGCTGATTTGCACGGTTTGGTAATCGGCTAACAAGGAGCTGACACGTCATGTCAAGAGTCGGGAGAAAACCAGTATTGATTCCGTCGGGCGTAAAAGTCCAGTTAGAGGGACGTCACTTGAATGTTCAGGGCCCTAAAGGAAAAATGGACCTTTCGGTTCACCCCCGAATGAACGTCCAATTGACGGACAAACAGGTCGAGGTGACACGCCCTTCGGATATTCGAACCGACCGTTCCCTTCACGGTTTGACCCGTAACCTGATTCAAAACATGGTCTTAGGCGTCACTCAGGGATATACGAAGGAACTTGATATTGAGGGAGTGGGTTTTAAGGCGGCGGTTAAGGGAAATCAATTGACCCTTTCACTGGGATTTACGCATCCTGTGGAATTTAAGATTCCGGAAGGGATTCAGATCAAATGCACAACCCCCACGCACATCGTCGTCACAGGAGTTGACAAACAATTGGTGGGGGAAGTGGCGGCCGAAATCAGGCGTTTTCATGAACCGGAGCCTTATAAGGGTAAGGGAGTTCGTTATACCGGTGAAGTGATTCGCCGCAAACAAGGGAAGACGGTAGGGTAATAACATTTATGAAAAACAGGGAACACTCAAGGGTTAAGAGGCATAAAGGCCTTCGCAAAAAGATTTTTGGAACCTCGGAAAGACCTCGTCTTTCTGTGCACAGGTCCCTTAAGAACCTCTATTGTCAAGTCATCAATGATGAGAAGTCCAAGACCCTGTTTTCTTTTTCAACTCAAGATAAGGGTTTTGTAAAATCTGCAGGGAAATTAAGCAAGCAAAACGCGGCAGCGAAACTTGGAAAATTTTTTGCCGCGCAACTCAAAGAAAAGGGAATTCGAAAAATCGCTTTTGACCGCGGTGGTTTAATCTATCACGGCAGGATTAAAGCGGTTGCCGAATCCTTACGCCAAGAGGGTATTGAATTCTAATGAATGAAGAAAAGGTTCAACCGACAGCAGGCGCAGTGACGCAAACTATAGAAGCCGCAGCAGCCCCGAAAAAACAGGGAAAGCCGCGGCGCCCCTCCCGTTCCTCCCAACAGGGGGGGCAAGGCGCAGGCAGTTCCGGACATTATGAAAAGGTAATTCACGTGAACCGTTGCGCAAAAGTGGTTAAAGGCGGCAGGCGTTTTCATTTTAGTGCGCTTGTCGTGGTAGGGGACGGCAAGGGGGAAATCGGATTTGCCCTCGGAAAGGCGAGTGAAGTTGCCGACGCCATTCGCAAGGCCCTTATCGCCGCGGATAAACACAAGTTAAAAATCACTTTAAAGGGAACCACGATTCCTCATGAAGTGATTGGAACTTACGGTGCGGCCCGCGTTCTTTTAAAGCCTGCGGCACCCGGCACCGGTGTGATCGCAGGGGGTTCGGTTCGCGCAGTTTGTGAATCCTGCGGGATCAAAGATATTTTAACGAAAAGCCTGGGAAGCGATAATCCGAATAACGTTTTGAAGGCAACCCTTGATGGATTAAAACAGCTCGTGAATTCCAAAATCCGAAATGAAACAGAAAATCAGGCCTCGGCATGAGAGCAAAATTTCCTTATAAGAAAAGGCGAAAAAGACTGGGTTGCGGCATAGGTTCGGGCCACGGTAAGACTTCCACGAAGGGGCATAAGGGCCAGAGGGCGCGTTCTGGTTTTGCGCTTCGTCCCGGTTTTGAAGGGGGGCAAAACCCACTTTATCGCCGGCTCCCGAAACGGGGTTTTAATAACGCAGAATTTAAGCGCGCCTTTGCCATTGTGAATTTGGATCAAATCGCATTGCTTGAGCCTGCGGAAATCACGCCGGAAGTTTTGAAAAACCGAGGGTTTTTAAAAAATGATCGTTTGCCTTTAAAAATTTTGGGGACTGGCGAGCTTAAAAAAGCGGTGACGGTGAAGGCCCATCGCTTTAGTGAATCTGCCAAAGCCAAAATTGAAAAGGCAGGCGGTAAAGCCGTCATCCTTTGAAATTATGATTCAAGCGTTCGGCAATATTTTTAAAGTTCCTGAACTCAGGAACAAAGTTCTTTTTACGCTCTTTATTATTGTGATTTACCGTATCGGTTCTTATGTTCCGACACCGGGAATTGACGGAACGGCCCTGGCGCGTTTTTTTCAAAGCATTTCGCGCACACCCGGGGGGACGCTCTTTGGCATTATGGGAATGTTTTCCGGCGGCGCGCTGGAAAAGGCCACGATCTTTGCGTTGGGGATTATGCCGTATATTTCGGCGTCCATTATCCTGCAGCTTTTGACGGTGGTGATTCCGCAACTGGAAAAGCTGGCAAAGGAAGGTGAAGAAGGCCGAAAAAAAATCATTCAGTACACACGCTATGGAACTGTGCTGCTGAGCTTGATTCAAACCTTTTTCATTGCCCTTTGGCTTGAAAATCCACAGGCCTTTAACGGCACCGTCATTGTGCCCGATCCCGGCTGGGGATTCCGGTTAATGACCATGTTGACGCTTACGACGGGAACCGCGTTTATTATGTGGCTCGGGGAACAGGTGGATCAATATGGAATCGGGAACGGGATGTCGGTGATTATCACGGCCGGCATTATCGCTTCGCTGCCAACCGCGATTTTACAGACTTGGGTTTTGTTGTCGCCCTTGGATCTATCGCATCAGCAGATTTCATGGCTGAAATTTTCGATTATGGTTGCGCTTTTCGTGGGCACGGTTATCGGCGTCATTTTGATCATTCAGGGTCAGCGAAAAATTCCGGTTCAGTACGCGCGCCAAATTCGGGGAAACCGGGTTTACGGGGGGCAAAGCACCTATTTGCCGCTTAAAGTGAATCAGGCGGGAGTGATTCCAATTATTTTCGCGCAATCCGTGATATTGTTTCCGGCGACCCTGGCGGGGTTTTTTCCCAACGCGGGGGCATTGACCAAAGCGGCGCAGCTACTTGCGCACGGGACTGTCGCCTATTCTTTGATTTACGCATTTTTGATTTTGTTCTTTACGTTTTTTTATACTGCGATCACGTTTAATCCGATTGAGGTCAGTGAAAATCTACAAAAATTCGGCGGGTTTGTTCCGGGGATACGGCCCGGGAAAAACACGGCGGAATATTTAGACTATATTATGACCCGGATCGCGGCAAGCGGGGCTATCTTTCTTGCCGTGATTGCGCTCTTTCCCAGCATTATTTCGTCGCCAAGGGTTTTAAATATTCCCTTTTTGATCGCAAGCTTTTTCGGCGGCACCGGGCTTTTGATTATTGTGGGCGTGGTGCTGGACACCATGCAGTCCATTGAGTCCCAGCTTTTGATGCGTCATTATGACGGCTTTATCAAGCGGGGAAAGTTGAAGGCGCGCCGGGCATGAGGCTTGTGTTATTGGGGCCCCCCGGAGCGGGTAAGGGAACCCACGCAAAAATTTTAAGTGAAAAATTTAAAGTAAGTCATTTGGCGACAGGCGACATTTTAAGAAAGCATATCCGGGAACAATCAGAAATCGGATCACGCGCCAAGGATATTATTGAACGGGGAGGATTGGTCCCCGACGAGCTTGTCAATGAAATGATGGCCGGTGAAGTCGAACGCGCCGGAGTTTCAAAAGGGTTTATTTTGGATGGGTACCCCAGGACTTTGGGGCAGGCTGAGGCCTTGAATCGTTTTTTGAAAAGCCATAACGCTGAACTTGACGCGGTATTGAATTTTGCGACCTCGGAGCGCGTGATTATTGATCGGCTTTCGGGCCGCAGGATTTGTCCGGAATGCGGGGCGAATTATCATATCCGCAATATCCCCCCCAAAAAAGAGGGGAGTTGCGACCGCTGCCAAGCTAAGATCGTTCAGCGCAAAGACGATCAACCCGATACGATTCGCCATCGTCTTGCGACTTATGAAAAGGAAACTTACCCGCTGATTGCTTATTACCGCGAGAAGAACCTTTTACAGGACGTACACGGTGATTGGGATGTGCCCGAGCTGCAAACGGAGTTGAAAGAACTTTTTGCGCAAATCGGCTTATGATTTCGCTGAAATCCAAACGTGAAATCCAGATTATGGCCGATGCGGGCGCCATTTTAAAGGAAGTGTTCCGAGAAGTTGGTCCGGCCGTAAAACCGGGAATAACGACGGATGATATTGACCGGATTGCGGAGCGCGTGATTCGCAAGCTGGGCGGTGAACCGGCCTTTAAAGGTTACCGGGGATTTCCAAAAACGGCGTGTATTTCAGTGAATGAAGAAGTGGTTCACGGAATACCGGGATCGCGAAGGCTCCACGAGGGAGACCTTATCAGTTTTGATATCGGCGTTAAGTTAAAGGGTTATTTCGCAGATTCGGCAAGAAGCTGGGCCGTAGGGAAAGTTTCCCAAACCGTAGAAAGATTGATTGCCACGGCAAAAGAATCGCTCTTTGAAGGATTGAAAGGATATCAGCCCGGGTCGCGGATCGGAGATTTGTCCGAGCGGATTCAGCGCTCCATCGAGTCTCAGGGATTCGGCATTGTGCGTGAATATGTGGGCCACGGCATAGGCCGTGCAATTCATGAAGATCCCCAGGTTCCGAATTTTGGCAAGGCCGGGCACGGTGCGAAGATTCAGCCGGGACTTGTGATTGCGATTGAGCCGATGGTCACCGAGGGCCATCACGCGGTGGAAACCCTCGCCGATGGCTGGACCGTAGTGACGCGAGACCGAAAATGGGCAAGTCATTATGAAGATACCATTGCTTTTACGGAAGAAGGGTTCATGAATTTAACCGGAGGCGAAAATGCCTAAGGAAGATTCGATCGAAGTGGAAGGGAAAGTGATTGAACCGCTTCCCAACGCCATGTTTCGAGTTGAACTCGACAACGGTCATAAGGTTTTGGCCCATATTTCCGGGAAAATGAGGATGCACTATATTCGCATCCTTCCCGGCGATAAGGTGAAAGTCGAACTTTCCCCTTACGACTTAACGCGGGGACGTATTACGTTTAGAGTGAAATGACCTGCCGATAGGCAGGTTATCCTGATCCCGCCAGAGGCGGGAGAAGGATGACAAGACAGGAGATTATGAAAGTCAGAAGTTCCGTCAAACGAATTTGTGAAAATTGCAAGATCGTCCGCCGCAAGCGCATTGTGTATGTGATTTGTACCAATCCCAAGCACAAGCAGCGGCAAGGATAAAGGAGTCGTTATTTATGCCAAGAATTATAGGTGTGGATATACCGCGGGAAAAAAGGACGGAAGTTGCGCTACGTTACCTTTATGGGGTTGGAAAATCCAATTCCAAGAAGATTTTGGCGGAAGCCGGCGTCGATCCGAATAAGCGCGCAAAAGATCTCACGGAAAAAGAAATTTCCACCATCACGGCCGTGATTCAAAAGACAACCAAGGTAGAGGGGGATCTTCGGCGCGAAGTACAGCAGAATATCAAACGACTTATGGATATTCGCTGCTACCGGGGTTCGCGGCATCTCAAAGGACTTCCGGTCCGAGGCCAGCGTTCCCATACGAATGCAAGGACCCGGAAGGGGCCGCGAAAGACTATCGGCGGATTGAGCAAGAAACCGCCAGCACCCAAATAATGAATAGGTTACCTCGTAACATTCTTTAAGGAGATTTATGGCAAAAAAGAAAAAATTACGGCAGGTTCCGCGCGGAGTGGCGCATATCCTGGCAAGTTTTAATAATACCATTGTGACGATTACCGATCCCAAGGGCAATGCCCTCGTGTGGTCCTCATCGGGCTCCGCGGGTTTTAAAGGGTCTAAAAAATCCACACCCTTTGCGGCACAGGTGGCCTCCGAACAGGCCGCTAAGAAAGCGATGGAATGCGGTATGAAGGAAGTGGAAGTTTTTATTAAAGGGCCGGGCGCGGGCCGCGAATCTGCAATTCGCGCGCTTCAGGCGGCGGGACTTCAGATCAGTGCTATTCACGATGTGACTCCGATCCCGCACAATGGCTGCCGCCCACCCAAGAGAAGGAGAGTTTAATTTATGGCTCGTTATCGAGGTCCGGTTAACCGGTTGTCGCGCCGCGAAGGCGTCAATTTGATGCTCAAAAGCGGCCGGCGCAACGATGACAAATTCCGAGAGCGTCTGGAACAGCCGCCGGGACAGCACGGCGCAAAAAGGCAGAAACTTTCGGATTATGGGGTTCAGCTTCGCGAGAAGCAAAAAATGAAACGTATTTACGGACTTTTAGAGCGCCAGTTCCGAGTCTTTTTTCAACGGGCTTCCCGAAAGCGGGGCGCCACGGGAGAAATTTTGACTCAAATGCTGGAAAGCCGTCTTGACAATGTGATTTATCGGCTTCTTTTTTCCGGGACACGCCCCGAGGCCCGGCAAATGGTGAGTCACGGACTGATTTACGTGAACGGTCGGCCGGTGAATATACCGTCCTATCTCGTGAAGCCGGGAGACAAAATTTCTCCCCGCAACAAAGAGAAGAATATCAAGCGGATTAAGGAAAGTCTGGAAAAAAATCAGGATATTCCAATCCCGGAATGGCTGACCCTTGACAAAAATAAGCTGGAAGCAAAAGTGGAGAGGCTCCCCCTCAAAGCGGATGCCGGTCTTCCGGTGGAAGAATCACTGATCGTGGAATTGTACTCGAAATAATAAAAAGGCTAATTTTCGCCTATCTCTAAGGAGGATACAATGGGAATTCGTTGGAAATCATTTGAAATGCCAAAGCGTCTCGAAGCGGAAAAGGCGACGCTCACTCCGACTTACGGAAAATTCGTAGCGGAGCCTTTTGAAAGGGGTTATGGGACGACGGTGGGCAATGCCCTGCGCCGTGTTCTGATCTCTTCGATTGAAGGGGCGGCTGTGACGCGTATTAAAGTGGACGGCATGCTGCATGAGTTTTCCACGCTGGATGGTTTGATGGAAGACGGGGCGCAGATTGTGCTCAATATCAAAAAACTTGTGGTCCGTTATCACGGAAAAGGACCCAAGACTCTCACCATTGACGTCAAACGAAAAGGCCCTGTCACGGGCCGCGACGTTCAATCGGATGAAACGATTGAAATTATCAACCCCAACCAGGTGATCTGCAATCTTTCCAAGGAAGTGCCCTTTCGCATGGAAATGGAAATCGGTCGCGGTCGCGGTTATGTTCCCGCGGAACGCAATAAAGCCGAGGAGGTCTCGATTGGGGATATCCCGGTGGATTCGCTTTATTCGCCGATTACCCGCGTGAATTTTGCTGTGGAGGAAACCCGCGTTGGGCAAATCACGGATTATGACCGGCTCATTCTTGAAATTTGGACCAACGGTGCGATGACTCCGGAAGAATCGCTTCTTTATGCCTCCAATATTTTGCAGCGCCACCTAGATATTTTCGTTAATTATGGTGAGCTGCCTGTGGAGGAGGAAGAAGAAGAGGAAGAGGATTCTGCGTTTAAAGACCTCATCGGAAAGCCCATCAGCGAGCTTGAGCTTTCGGTGCGAAGCGCCAATTGCCTTGAGGCCGCGAACATTAAAACCATCGGTGACCTCATTCAGAAAACCGAGGCCCAAATGTTGAAATACAAGAATTTTGGAAAAAAATCCCTTTCTGAAATCAGCGCGATTTTGACTTCCATGGGACTTGGGCTTGGAGTCAATATTGAGGAAAGATTGAAACGAAAAGGGGGATCCCCGCCCGTCAGTTTGCCGACACCCGCGGCTCCCGCGAAAAGCTGAGTGAATCATGCGTCATCAGAGGCATAAACTAACGCTCGGAGTACAAACCAAGCACCGTAAGGCGCTTCTCAGAAACCTCGTGAAAAGTCTGGTGGTCCATAAAAGGATTCAAACGACTTACGCGAAGGCTAAAGCGGCAAGCGCCTTGGCGGATCAAATGGTGCAAATCGCAAAGCAGGGGGATCTTTCTGCCCGCAGGCTTTTAATTTCTCGCCTGGGATGCTCCCGCACCGCGCATGCGTTTTTGACTCAAATCGCACCGCATTTTCAAAGCCGTCAGGGAGGCTATACGCGCGTTCTTAAAATTTCGAATCGAGTCGGAGACGGCGCACAAACAGCTTTGCTTGAATTTACCGCCGTGATGGAAGCGCCTGTGAAAAAGAAAAAAGAACCGAAAAAGGCCAAAAAGGAAAAACCCCATATTCATGATCAAACCGAGCCCCACGCTCCTCAAGCCGTGAAAGAAAAAGAAGAGAAAAAGGCCACTGAGTCTAAGAAGGCCCAGGAGAAAAAAGAGTCGGAAAAGAAAGGCGGCTTTTTAGGTGCCCTCCGCAAATTCCTTAAAGGGGATGACCAATAAATTCCTTTTTGAGATTTCAAAACGGGCTCGATCCGTTCAGCCTTCGGTAACCCTCGCCATTAGCGCCAAGGCCAAAGAAATGCAGGCCAAGGGCTTGAATGTCATTTCTCTTTCCGCCGGCGAGCCCGATTTTGATACCCCTTCCTATATCAAGCAAGCCGCGATCGAGGCCCTTCAAAAGGGCCTTACCAAATACACGCCGGTTAACGGAATCCTTGAGCTTCGTAAGGCCATTTGCGCCAAGTTCAAGCGCGATCAGGGCCTGGATTTTACTCCGGAACAAATTGTGGTTTCAACCGGTGCCAAACACTCTATTTTCAATCTGCTTTTTGCCCTCTTAAATGAGGGAGATGAAGTTGCCATTCCTTCGCCTTATTGGCTGAGTTACCCAGAGATGGTGACGGTGCTTGGCGGCACAAACCTCCTCCTTAAAACGGATGAAACTACCGATTTTAAACTCACCCCGGAGATTTTAAAAAGGGGGCTCCAGGAGCACACGAAAATTCTGCTTTTAAATTCACCCTCCAATCCTACCGGAGCGGTTTATTCGAAAGAGGAGCTTTTGGGGCTTGTGAAAATTTTAAAAAATTTTCCGCGCCTGATTGTGATCAGTGATGAAATCTATGAAAAACTTATCTTTGATCATCAAAAACATTATTCCATCGCCCAGCTTGATCCCGAAATCGCGGCCCGAACCCTGATTGTCAATGGACATAGCAAGGCCTATGCGATGACAGGCTGGAGGCTTGGCTACAGTGCTTGCCCGACCCAAGAATTGGCCCGCGCGGTTTCAAGCATTCAAAGCCACTCGACTTCGAATCCCGTGTCCTTCGCACAGGCAGGCGGTATGACGGCCCTTGAAAAAGGCGAGGAGGATGCGCGAAAAATGTGTGAAGTTTTTGAAAGGCGCCGCCAACTCCTTTATGAAAAAATAAAGGCCATTCCCAGGCTCCGGCCGTTTATGCCGGGCGGGGCGTTTTATCTTTTTGTGAACATCGCGGAAACGGGTATGGACTCCGTCAGTTTTTCAGAAAAACTCCTCGAAGAGGCCCACGTGGCCGTAGTCCCCGGAAAACCCTTTGGAAGTGACCGGCACGTGCGACTTAGTTTTGCCGCTTCCGAAGCGAATCTTGAAGAAGCGAGCCGGCGTATGGCCGATTGGCTTAAGAAAAAATAGCTTTGCCCTGCTATAATACGGCATGCATTTTCAGCGATTAAAAGTCGGCGAGACCCTCCAGCGTGAAAAGCTGGTCGAGCTTTTGACTCAAATTCGCTACGCGCGCAGTGAATTTGTGGCCCGTCCCGGTGAATTTGCGTTGCGCGGCGCGATTTTCGATATCTATCCGGTCACTTACCGCAGTCCCGTCCGCCTTGAATTTGAGGCTGACAGGATTTCTGCCATCCGAGATTTCTCACCTTTTGACGGTTCCTCGTTGGTGACTTACGATGAAGTCTTATTGATCCCGCGTTCCGAAGTCTTCGAAAAAAAAATTAGCCGTCAAGCCCAGCGCTTTGAATCCTTGGAGCCCGTCACCCAATGGAAAGACCTTGAGCGCGGCGATTACGTGGTCAATCTTAAATACGGGATCGGGAAATTTTTAGGCACTAAATCTCTTCAAATTAAAGGGGAAAAGCGTAAGCACCTTGCGGTCGAATATGCCAAGGGTGAAATTTTATACTTTGAGACCGATGAGCCGCTTGAGCGTTACATCGGCGGAGAAGGCCGCGCCCCAAAACTCACGAAACTCAATACGCAGGAATGGGAGCGTGCGAAAAGCCGCGCGCGAATTGCGATTTCCGGAATTGCCCGTGACATGGTGGAGCTTTATGCGAAGCGCGCCATTGTTCAGGGAATCGCATTTTCCAAAGACCATCCCTGGCAGAAGCCCTTCGAAGAGGAATTTCCTTTTGAAGAAACGCCCGGGCAAATCGACGCCCTTCGGGAGGTTAAAAAAGATATGGAAAGCCCCAAGCCTATGGACCGCTTGCTCGCGGGCGATGTGGGTTATGGTAAAACTGAAGTGGCCATTCGTGCGGCCTTCAAAGTGGTTACGTCGGGAAAACAAGTGGCCCTGCTTGTGCCCACCACGGTGCTGGCCGAACAACATTATCTCGTGATAAAAAACCGCGTTAAAAATTTTCCGGTGACCGTCAAAGTGCTTTCCCGGTTTCGAAGCAAAAAAGAACAATCCGGCATTATTGCGTCGATTAAAAACGGGACCACCGACATCGTTATTGGCACGCATCGTCTGCTTTCACGGGATATAAGCTTCAAAGATTTGGGGCTCGTGGTGATTGATGAGGAGCAGCGATTTGGCGTCGCCCATAAGGAGCGGTTGAAGGCGTTCAGGACTTTCGTGGATATCCTCACGATGACGGCCACGCCCATTCCGCGAACCCTTTATATGTCGCTGGTAGGCGTGCGCGATATGTCGGTGATCAATACGCCGCCCAAGGCCCGCCTGCCGGTTGAGACCTTCATTATGGAATGGGATGAAAACCGTATCCAAGGTGCGTTTGAACGGGAGCTTGGACGCGGCGGGCAAATTTATTTTGTGCACAACCGGGTGCAATCCATCGAAAAAGTTTATGGGCATTTAAAATCGCTTTTGCCGCAGGTCCGCTTTGGCGTGGCACACGGCCAAATGAATCCCAAGGAGCTTGAAGCCGTCATGGGAGATTTTTTAGAAAATAAAATCGACTGTTTGATCGCCACCAACATCATCGAATCCGGCATTGATATTCCAAATGCGAACACCCTTATGGTGAACCGTGCGGATAGATTTGGGCTGGCGGATCTTTATCAACTGCGCGGAAGGGTGGGGCGTTTCCGGGAAAAGCGCCAGGCCTACGCCTATTTTATAGTGCCTAAGGATTACTTGTTAAGCCGCGACGCCCAAAAGCGCCTGGCCGCCATTGAACGTTTTACGGAGCTCGGTTCCGGATTCAAAATTGCCCTCGAAGATCTTGAAATTCGCGGGGCGGGTAATTTGCTCGGAACCGAGCAAAGCGGTTTCATTCATGCCGTCGGATTTGACCTTTATTGTCGTATGCTCAAAGATGAAATCGAAAAACAACGCAAATCCAAATCTACCTAATAACCTCCCCACAGCCGGTGTGAAAAAGCTTTTACACACTGGCTGTGGGGGAAGTAGCAGATTCCGTCGCCCTCAACCATAAAAAATGTACAAACGCTAGTTGTAGAGAGCTTGATAGGTGGGAAGGGCTGTGATATAAAGGGTCTCTATGAAAATTTTTTCGGGTTTGGTATTATTCATATCTCTATATATTACAATTGGTTACGCTGAAAGCCAAATGCTTGACCAGGTAGTGGCCGTGGTCAATAACGAGGCCATTACCCAAAGCGAGTTGGATCTCATCTTCAGGCCTGTTTACGAGGAATACAAAAACAACATGAGCGGGGAGCAGTTAATGGCGACCCTCTCAGAGGCACGCCGCAAGCTCCTGAATCAGCTGGTTGAAGACCGTCTCGTACTTCAGGAGGCCAAAAGTCAAAATATTGAAGTTTCAGAAGATGAAGTCGAGAGGGATTTTAAGGAATTTGTGAAGCGGTATAAAACCGAAGAAGATTTGGAACAAGCCCTCTACAAAGAAGGTTTAAATCTTACTTTGCTGCGCGAGCGGCTTAAAAATCAGGCCATGATCCGCCAGCTTCATGATCGGGAAATTCGGGCGAGGGTCATTGTCTCTCCGCTTGAAGTTGAAGACTATTTTAAAAATCATCCCCAGGAATTTGCCTCGCAGGACCGGGTTAAAGTGCGCTCCCTCACCCTCAAAAAGGGAGAGGAGGCGCGCCTGAAAGGTCTCACCGACGAGGGGGCAAAAACCAAAATCGAAACCCTGCGCAACCGAATCATGGCCGGCGAAGATTTTGAAACGCTGGCCAAGGAGAATTCCGAAGATGCCCAGGCAAAAAACGGTGGTTTGGGGGATTGGGTTGAGCGGGGTGAAATGATTCCGGTGATCGATCAGGTGATTTTCTCTATGAAACCTCAGGAATATTCCGATATTGTGGAAACTGAAATGGGGTATCATTTCTTCCGCTTGGAAATGAGAGAAGAAGGAAAAAAACGTTCGTTTGAAGAGGTCCGCGATGAAATCTTCGGCAATCTTTTCCGCAGAAAGGTTTCCATGCGCTTTCGCGAGTGGATGAATGAATTGAGACGCGAAGCCTATATTTCCATCCGTTAAGCCGCACCGTTTATGAAAAAACCTGTCATTGCGATCACGATGGGGGATCCCGGAGGGATTGGTCCCGAAGTTACCCTCAAGGCGCTTAAGAAAATTCGGGTGCGTTCCGCCGAGTTTATGATCATTGGAAGTCCCGAAACTTGGAAAGAAACAAGGGAGCGGCCCGAAGTGCCCTTCGTGCCTGTCCCCTGTTTTAAAATCGAGAAACAAAAAATTTCAAAATGGAATGCCCAAGCTGCGTTTGCTGCAATCCGTAAAGCCGCGGACCTGGCGCTCACGGGCAGGGTGCAGGCGATCGTCACGGCGCCGGTGAATAAAACGGCGATGCGCTTGGTGGATTCGGAGTTTGTGGGACACACGGAATATTTCGCGAAGCGCGCAAAGGTCCAATCCTTTGCGATGATGTTTGTTTCGAAGAAATTAAAAGTGACGCTCGCGACGATTCATGTTCCGGTAAGCCGCCTAAGCCGGTTGATTCGTACGCCGCTTGTGTTTGAGAAAATCCGTCTCACGGATGAATTTCTAAAAAAATATTTCCGAATCCGAAGGCCGAAAATCGCGGTGTGTGCACTGAATCCTCACGGAAAGGAAACCGGACCCGAGGACGAAAAATACATTCGCCCCGCTGTCGAAAAAGCATGCAAAAAGGGAATGGTTGCGGTGGGGCCCCGGTCCGCGGATCAATTATTTTTTGATGCCTACGAGGGCCGCTTTGACGCCGTGGTGAGCATGTATCATGATCAAGGCCTCGCGCCTTTTAAAATGATTGCCTTTCGCGACGGCGTGAATGTAACCCTTGGCCTTCCTTTTATCCGCACCTCACCGGACCACGGAACCGCCTTTGAGATTGCTTATAAAAATAAGGCCGATGAACGCTCGATGATTGCGGCCATTGAACTGGCGATCAAACTTAGCAAAGGCAAAAGGTAGAGTGCAAAAAGGAACCGGGTACCTTTTGGTTTTTTATGCCCACGCAAATTGAAATTCTAAAACGGCACAATCTTTCACTGCGAAAATCCCTTGGGCAGAATTTTTTGATCGACCCCAATATTCAGCGCAAAATCGTAGATTTGCTGGAGCTGGAGGAATCCGACAGGCTGCTTGAAATCGGGCCCGGTTTGGGAGCGCTTAGTTTTGAAATCCTCAACCGGGGATTTCAATTGACTGCGATCGAACGCGATCAACGAATGATTCGTTTTCTTGAAGAGGAACTCGGTGAGGAGGCAAAAAAGACAATCCATTTGATTCACGGGGATATTTTAGATTTTGATTTTAGACAATGGGCCCGAGGCGTTAAAAAAGGCGGCCAGGTCAAGGTCCTCAGCAATCTCCCTTATTATTTAACGAGTCCGATTTTATTTTATCTTACAGAAAGCAGGTCCCTGATTGAGCGGGGGGTCCTTACGATGCAAAAAGAAGTGGCAAAGCGCCTTCTGGCCACACCCGGCTCTAAAGATTATGGCCGTCTCACGTTGGGTCTCCGCTACAGCGCAGAAATCGTCCACGCCTTTGATATTTCACGGCGTTGTTTTGCGCCTGAGCCGGACGTGGATTCGACGGTCCTGGTGCTTAAATTCAGGGCGAGGCCTTCGGGATTTTCGAAAAAAGAGGAGGAATTTCTTTTTGATTTAATCAAGGTTGCTTTCAGCCAGCGCCGGAAAACGCTGCTTCATCTGCTTTCCCGCTGGCCCAAAATTAAACAGGATAGAAGCAATCTTGAAAAGAGGATTGTGTCTTTGGGATTTGATTCGAAAGTCAGGGCAGAGGAGCTGCTTTTAAAAGATTTTATGGCCCTCGCCGAAGCTTTAAACTAACAAAACTTACCGGTTCCAGGTTGCCGGCGGCAACCTGGAACCGGTAAGTTTTGGGTGAATTGACAGGCTCAGGCGCACATGCTAGTCTGCAAACTTTAATCGAAAGGGAAATCGATGTCGTTTGAAATCGAAAAAATCGCCGGGCTGGCCAGGCTTCATTTGAAACCTGAGGAAGCTGCGAAACTGAAAAATGATTTGGAAGCCATTCTCGGCTATGTTAAAAAACTTGAAACCTTGGACACTCAAAATGTGTCCCCTACCAGTCATGTTTTAGAAATCGAAAATGTTTTCCGCCCCGACCAAGTCAACCCTTCCCAAGTACGTGACGAGGTCCTCAAACACGCCCCCGGGCGCGAAGGCAATTTCTTCAAAGTTCCCAAAGTGGTGGATAAATAAGGGACAAGTGACAGGTGACCGGTGACCGGTAGTTCCATTAAAGCGGAAAAAGGGAATACGCCGCTTCATCAATTGACGTTCAAAGAGGCAATAGATTACTCGAAAAAAGAGGGGAACAAAACTCTTTTCGATGCCCTTATCTCCCGTGCCGAAAGTCTAAACCCTAGACTTAACGCATTTTTAAGATTTAATAAATCTGATTCTCCCCCTCACCCGTCCCCTGTCACGGGTCCCTTGGCGGGTGTTCCGATTTCCATCAAAGACAATATTTGCATCCGCGGCCTGGAAACCACTTGTGCCTCAAAAATTCTTGCGGGCCATGTCCCTCCTTACGACGCGACCGTCATTGAAAAACTCAAAACCGCGGGTGCCACCCTTTTTAGCCAATGCAATATGGATGAATTCGCCTTTGGCTCCTCCAATGAATCTTCTGCGTTTGGCCCTGTGAAAAATCCGTGGGATATAGAGCGTGTGCCGGGAGGTTCCAGTGGGGGCTCTGCAGCGGCGGTTGCTGCAGACATGACTTACGCAGCGCTCGGTTCCGATACCGGAGGTTCGATTCGCCAGCCCGCCGCGTTTTGCGGTATTGTAGGACTCAAACCGACTTACGGAAGGATTTCTCGCTACGGGCTTATTGCCTTTGGTTCGAGCTTTGATCAAATCGGGCCTCTCACCAAAACGGTGGAGGACTGTGCGATCTTAATGAATATTCTTGCAGGCCACGACTCCCGAGACTCCACCTCCGCGCCAAACCCGGTGCCGGACTATACCAAGGCGCTCACGCAGCAAATCAAAGGCCTCAAAATCGGCCTTCCCAAAGAATATTTTGTCGAGGGAATGGACAAGGAGGTTGAAAAATCCGTGCGTGACGCTGCCGAGATATTTAAAAAACTCGGAGCGGAAATCAAACCGGTGAGTCTGCCCCACACGGAATATTCCGTGGCGGTTTATTATATTGTTGCCGTCGCAGAAGCAAGTTCCAATCTTGGAAGATTTGACGGAGTCGAATTCGGATTTCGTGTGCCCGCCAAAGATTTAAAGGAAATGTATTTTGAAACCCGAAGCCAGGGATTTGGAGCAGAAGCCAAGCGCAGAATACTGCTCGGCACTTTTGTCCTCTCGGCCGGCTATTATGAAGCTTATTATCTCAAAGGTCAGAAGGTGAGAACGCTGATTCGCGAAGATTTCACCCAGGCCTTCAAGGAAGTGGATTTGATTTTATCGCCCACGGCCCCCACCCCTCCGTTTAAAATCGGCGAAAAATCCTCGGACCCGCTTGCGATGTATTTATCCGATATTTTTACGATCCCCGTGAACCTGGCTGGAATTCCGGCAATGTCACTGCCTTGCGGCTTCACAAAATCCGGACTGCCGATCGGAATGCAATTAATGGCCAAGCCTTTTGACGAAGAAACAATTTTCCGCGCCGGCCACGCCTTTGAGCAAGAAACCGGTTATTACAAACAAAAACCAAAATTATGAATTACGAACCCGTCATTGGACTTGAAGTCCACGTCCAATTATTAACGCAATCGAAACTCTTTTGCGGGTGCTCAACGAAGTTTGGCGAAGAGCCGAATAAAAATACTTGTCCTGTCTGTTTGGGCTGGCCGGGCTCGCTTCCGGTCTTAAATGAAGAGGCGCTCAAACTTGCGCTCAAAGTGGGACTGGCCCTCAACTGCGAAATCTCAGGACGACTGAAATTTGACCGAAAAAATTATTTTTATCCCGACCTTCCGAAGGCGTATCAAATTTCTCAATACGATAACCCTGTCAACGGCAAGGGCTGGCTCGAAATTGAATATAAACCTAATAAAGCGGTTATTCTGAGTCCGGACGCCGAAGCATCTAAAATGGAGAACCCAGAAGCTCAGGGGGATAGCCAAAAAGTTCAGGATGACAAAAAGATGATCACAAAAAAAATCGGAATTACGCGCGCGCATTTGGAAGAAGACGCAGGGAAACTGCTTCACGAAGGGATTGCGGCCGCGAGTCTCGTCGATTACAACCGTGCGGGCACACCCCTTCTTGAAATTGTCTCGGAGCCCGACCTCCGCTCTCCGGAAGAGGCTTACGCTTATCTCACTTCACTCAAAGCCATTCTTCAATACCTGGAAGTAAGCGATTGCAATATGGAGGAAGGAAGCCTGCGCTGCGACGCCAATGTTTCGATTCGAAAAGCGGGTGAATCTAAATTCGGCACCAAAGCCGAAATCAAAAATATGAATTCCTTCAAGGCAGTCCAAAAGGCCATTCAATATGAAATCAAACGTCAAACCGACCTTTTGGAGAGTCACGAACGCGTGATTCAAGAAACCCGGCTGTGGAATGAAACCAAAGGACAAACCTTTACAATGAGATCAAAAGAAGAGGCTCACGATTACCGTTATTTCCCCGAGCCGGACCTGGTACCGTTTTCAATTTCCAAGGAGACGGTAGAAGGCATTCGCAAAGACTTGCCCGAACTTCCGGTTCAGCGTGTGGACCGTTTTATCAAAAATTACAGTCTTTCCGATTATGATGCCTTGGTCCTTGTGCAAGATAAACAGCTCGCAAATTATTTTGAAACTGCGGTAGCGGAAAAAGCAAATCCAAAACTCGCAAGCAACTGGATTCAATCGGAGTTACTTGCTCTTGTAAATTCTAATAAGCACACGGTTGAGACCTTGCCTAAATTTTTTCCTGCAACTTATTTGGCGGAGCTCCTCGGTTTAATTGAAAACCAAACGATTAGTGGAAAAATCGCAAAGGACGTGGTTGCCATTTCTTATGAAAGCGGAAAATCACCCGGTACGGTCGTTAAAGAAAAAAGCCTGGAGCAAGTGACGGACACCAAGCTCCTGGAAAGTGCCGCCGATAAAATCATTGCTGCCCATCCTAAATCTGTGGCGGATTTCAAAGCGGGGAAACGGCAGGCGCTCGGCTTTCTCGTCGGCCAACTCATGAAAGAGACGCAAGGCAAAGCAAACCCGAAACTTGCAAATGAGATCTTGGTAAGGAAACTAAGTTGAGGGTTTGCGCTTCGGAGGAGAACCTCAAGTTCTCCCCAAAGAGTCGCTTTGCAAGAGCAAAGCGGCAAAGCCAATCCCAAACTCGCCAATGAAATTCTCACCAAAAAACTTAGTTAGAATTTTATTTTTTTTATTCTCTTTTCCTGCGATTGCCGCGTCGCAGGTGGCGACTTACGAGCAGCTCGTGAAGGCGATTCGCCAGACGCGCGCCGCCACCGTTCAGCGAATTGAGTCTGCTGTTAGGCAGGAAAAAGTTCGCGAGGCTTGGGAGACCGGAAAGTTAATTGATGAGCATGTCCTTCAATTTAAAGAAAGGGCTGATTATGGAAAGAGGGTACTCGATAAACTGGCAGGAGATCTTGGCACCAGCCAAACGGAACTTAGTTTGATGCTCCAATTTGCCCGAGCGTACCCAATGAATTGGCCCGCCAATAAATTGAGCTGGAGTCATTACCAGGCGCTTTTATCGCTTAACGATCCTGAAGAAAGAGAAGCCGTTGCCAGGGAAGCCCTAAATCGGAATTGGACGCGAGACCAGGTGCGCGAGGAAATTCGCAAACGCAAGTCCCGGTCGGGCGGTTCCGAAGCAGAGACGTGGCCTACCGTGCCCCTAGTTGCCAAGCCCGGGAAAATCGGGACCTATCTTGTGATTGATTGGAACGGCAAAAAAGTTTACGACCTCGGCTTTGCTAATTTTTATGAAATTAAAGGTCCAGTGCCGGAACCCACAAATCCTCCCGCGGAGGACCTTTATACTTACGAAGTTCAAGTTGAAGATGTGATTGACGGCGACACGTTTTGGGCGAACATTCACCTTGGCTTCGGAATTTGGACGCACCAGAAACTCCGGCTGCGCGGCCTCGACGCTCCCGAAATCGAAAGTGCGGAAGGCAAGGAAGCCAAAGAATTTCTTAAAAAACTTCTGTCACCCGCCACGCGTCACTCCTCGCCGGTGATGATCAAAACCGTGAGGTCCGACAAATACGACCGCTACCTCGCTGACGTTTGGGCCGGTAAAATTTATATCAACCAGGAATTGCTCGACAAAGAATTAGCTGTGAGGGTGAATGACTAAATCAAGGAGGAAATTACAATGATTGGTTGGATTATAAAAATTTTCCTGATTTGTATCATAGCCTTGCCGACAACTGTTTTTCTTTTGCCGGATATGATCAAAATGTTTTTTAATCCCTATTCCTATGGCCCGTTTGGTTTGGCTGGAAGGCCGATTTGGTTCTTGGGCATCATGTCAATTATAGCTCTATGGGTAAGCATTATTGTAAGTCCGGAAAAACTTCAGAAATATCCATGGTTTTTTGGGAGCGTTCTTTTATTCGGAGCTACAGGCATTTTTTTGAGCGGCACTTATGTTAAGTTTGATCTCCAAGGGGATACAACTCATGAATATTTATATTTCTTTGGTGTGCCTTTGATATATGGAGTATCGTATTTTGGTGTTTTATTCATAAAAAAAGTAAGAAAAAATTGACATATGCTGACCCTCGGAATTGAGACTTCGTGTGATGAAACGTCTTGCGCGGTGCTGGAAGGACTGGACAAAGTCCGCTCGAATATTATTTCTTCCAGCCTTTTCAGGCACAAGCCGTTTGGAGGTGTAGTGCCGGAAATCGCGTCGCGGCACTCGCTGGAGCAAATCGATTTTGTGTTTCAGGAAGCACTGGACGAAGCCAAAATTAAATCCAAAGATATTGATTTGATTGCTGTCACGGAAGGCCCGGGACTTATTGGATCTCTCCTCGTCGGAGTCTCATTCGCGAAAACTCTGGCTTATGGTCTTGGTGTTCCGCTCATTGGCGTGAATCATTTGGAAGCACATTTGTCTGCAAATTTTATTGGACACAAAGAGCCGGCTCATTATGTCGGGCTTTTGGTTTCGGGTGGCCACACGATTTTGGTTTATCAAAAAAAGGGGAAATCCACGCGCCTGGGTGAAACCGTGGACGACGCGGCGGGCGAGGCCTATGACAAAGTCGCAAAAATTTTGGGGCTCGGATTTCCGGGCGGGCCGGTGATTGACAAGCTCGCCAAAGAAGGAAATCCCAAGGCATTTAAATTCACGAAGCCAAAACAAAAAGGATACTTTGATTTCAGTTTCAGCGGAATTAAAACGGCGGTGCTGTATTTGGTGGAGAAACAAGACGTAGGGGCGCCCCCCCGCGGGCGCCCGCAATTATTGTTCAGCGGGCCAGCGCAGGGGCCGGCCCCTCCATTATTGAATTCACAATTCGTCAACGACGTCTGCGCCAGTTTCCAATACGCCGTCGTCGCGTGGCTGGTTGAGAAAACACTGGCGGCTGCCGATGTTAAAAAGGTCGCGGACATTGTCGTGGGCGGGGGAGTGAGCGCGAATTCTTATCTGCGCAAGCGATTACCGGAAGAAGCCGCAAAGCGCGGCCTCAAGGTTTGGTTTCCACCGAATCGTTTGACCACCGACAACGCCGCAATGATTGCCCGCCGCGGCGCGGAGCTTTTCCGGCGCGGCAGACGTTCTTCGATGAAACTTACGGGGAATGCGAATCTTAAATTGGGATAACCGTTGGGAGAATCTAAATGTTTCAATTCACCCAGAATGATTTTGACATTACGCTTCGATTAATTGCGGCAACTTTTCTCGGAGGACTGATTGGTTTTGAGCGCGAGTGGCAGCGCAAGGAAGCCGGGGTGCGGACCTACGCAATGGTATCGCTAGGCTCGGCCTTAATCATGGTTGTCTCGATTGAAGTTTTTGAAATTTACCGGGCCGTGGCGACGGTGGATCCTTCGCGTATTGCCGCGCAGGTGGTGAGCGGAATCGGATTTCTCGGAGCCGGGGCCATTATTCGCGACCCTCGGGAAATCAAAGGACTGACAACCGCCGCAGGGATTTGGACCGTGGCCGGTATTGGCCTTGCGTGCGGGCTAGGGCAATATAAACCCGCCGTTCTTTCGACCTTTCTTGCCCTGGTGATTTTGATTCTTTTCTCGAAAATTGATCGTCTCTTCGGCGGCCACGACGCCTAGTACCGCGTCATTTTAAATTTTAGGGGTTCGCGGTACTGTACACGACGACCCTTGAAATTGAAAAACCCCAACTTCAATTGTTATTATGTCGTGGGAAGATGTCGGCCTTAGCGGGTCAGGTAGATAAAATAGAGGATAAAAATAAAGGCGCAGAAAAGCTGTCCGACGGCAGAAGGTGTTTTCCGACTTTGGTTGCCTTGAATTTTCCCTGGGCCGTCAGTTTATAAACCGTGGAAAGTGGAATGGACAGCAGTTTGCTGATTTCCCGGGGCGTTAATATTTCCTTTTTCTCGTTTCCGATACTTCCGTCCATAGGATTCATTTTTTATCCTTTTTTTTATCTTTTCGTAGATTCCTTGATTTTAGTTCTCGTTTCTTTCCCTTCTTGTACTGAAACATACCTGTGGAGTATGCGATCTGCAATACCCTGAGAAAACGCGTGCTAGCGCTGAGTCTTTAAAATAGATTTTGAAGGTTGAAAATCAGTTCTGAAACCCGCTGATCCCAAAAATTGAGGCCTTCTCGGAAATGCTATGAATTGGAAGAAATTGATAAGAGGGCATTTTTAGGTTTGTTACATTAAAAAAAGGAATAGAAGGAATGTTAGGAAACCCAACCGCAGTTATCTCACGAGGGCCATAAAGAGGAGACCGAGCAGAAAGAAGCTTAGGATAAAGCGAGGAGAATGGTCGCGAATTTCATTAATGGCAGCGTGAAAGGCGAGATAAACAAATCCCCCGGCAATGTGAACCATCACAAGATTCAGCCATGAGACAGACATTTCAAGTCCGATCATTCCATGTCCAATCGTCCACCCCAGGAGAGTGGATAGCTCAAAGGCCAAGGTTCCCAGGAGGGCCTTGGTTCGGCTGAAACTTGATTTCATGAGAAGGGCACACAGGGCAAGTCCTTCAGGGATTTTGTGAATAGCGACGGTAAAAAACAAGGAAGGGTCTGCGGCGCCCTGAGACATATGAGGACTTAAGGCGATGGCCATTCCATCCATAATGCTATGAATCGTGAGGGCAATGGCGAGGAGGAAGAAAATATTCTTGAATTTTGATTCGCTTTGATGCTCAAAATGGGAGGCGGCGCAGGCAGGGCATACGTGAAACACATAACGGCTGATGAGAAAAAACAATCCGTAGCCACTCGCTAAGGCGAAACCCAGTGAGGCCACAGACAAGCCGTTTTCCTTCGCCTCGGGAAGAATATGAAAAAGGGTGACCGAAAGCAAAGTCCCTGCGGCAAAACTGATCAGTGCGCAAAGCTGCCGGTGAGAAACTCCGATGGAAACCGCTAGTGCGGCGCCAAGTCCCGCACTGACATAGGCTGCCAAACTTTGAGCCAAAGTAAAATCCATAGAAGAGAAAAGTATAAGCCCCTAGTTGACACCCCTCAAGCAAAAAGATAGAATTTCCAATCCTATGTCTTGTAAACTTAAAATTGCTTTGCCGAAGGGCAGTTTGGAAGAGGCCACTTATCAGATTTTTAAAAAGGCCGGCTTTTCCATCAGCGTGAATGCCCGCTCTTATTTCCCTTCCATTGATGACCCAGAAATTGAGGTGATCCTTTTCCGCCCCCAGGAAATGTCCCGCTATATTGAAGACGGCGTGGTGGATTGCGGCCTCACGGGCCATGACTGGATTCTTGAAAACGAATCCAATGTCAAAGAACTTTGTGAACTTCAGTATTCCAAACGCACTACGAATCCCGTGAGATGGGTTTTAGCCGTTCATGAAGATTCCCCTTATAAGAGCGTCAAAGACCTCGAGGGCAAAAAAATTGTCACGGAACTCGTCCACGGGACTAAAAAATATCTCAAAAAACACAAGGTGGAAGCCGAGGTCGAATTCTCTTGGGGTGCGACCGAAGTGAAGCCCCCGCGCCTGGCCGATGCCATTGTCGAGGCAACGGAAACCGGCTCGAGCCTGCGGGCGAATCACTTAAAAATTATCGACACGCTGATTACCTCGGTGCCGAAATTCATCGCCAACCACAAAAGCTATAAAGAGGAGTGGAAGCGAAAAAAAATGGAAAATCTTGTGATGCTTTTGGAAGGCGCGGTGCGGGCACAGCAAAAAGTGGGGCTTAAAATGAATGTGGCAAACAAGGATCTTGCAAAAATTCTGAAAATCCTGCCTGCCCTTAAAAAACCCACGATTTCCACGCTCTCCGAGGAGGGCTGGTTTGACGTCGACACTATCATCGACGAAGCCGTGGTTCGCGAAATTATCCCGGAGCTTAAAAAAACGGGGGCTTCGGGAATCATCGAATATCCCTTGAACAAAGTAATTCCATAATAAGTCAAAATTTAAAATTTGATCCAATGATTTAATTTTTCATTCCACCGGAGGTCGTCATGCCTTGGGCACGAAAACAGCGCAAAAAGAAGATGAATAAACATAAGCGCAAAAAAAAATTGCGCCGAAACCGGCATAAGAAAAAGCCCTGGTCTTAAGAAGTCAAAAGGCAAAAGTCAAAAATACAAGTAACAAGTAAAATCTGTCATCCTTCGCCGAAGCGCCGCTCCGGCGAAGGCAAGCCTGGACCGACAGATTTTTCTTTTACTTTTGACTTTTGATTTTCTATGCACTCCCTCACGCTTAAAAGTCCTGCCAAAATTAATCTCTATTTGAAAGTCCTAGGCCGTCGTCGGGACGGCTATCATGACCTTGTGACGCTCTTTGAGCGCATTTCCTTAAAAGACAGCCTGCGGCTTATCAAGGCCGCGCCAGGAGTTTTTTCACTTTCGGCCAGTGAGCCTGCGCTTTCCGTAGGCGAAGATAATTTGATCACAAGGGCCTACCGGCTTCTTCAAAGGCAATATCCCAAAATGGGAGGCGTGAAAGTCCGGCTCACCAAGCACATTCCGATCGGCGGAGGGCTCGGAGGGGGATCAAGTAACGCAGCCTTTTTTCTCCTCGGCATGAAAAGGCTTTATGGGCTGAAAGGTTCTGAAAATAGCCTTTTTAGAATCGGCCGAAGACTTGGGGCGGACGTCCCTTTTTTTTTGAAAGAGGTCCCCCGGGCCATAGGAACAGGCAGGGGCGATCGGCTTCGATCAATACCGAGCACCAAAAAGCTATGGCTTGTCTTAATTATTTCACCCTATAGGCTTATAACGAAGCAAGTCTATGGGAAATTTGCCCAAGCCCGCCCCTGCGCTTCCTTGACAAAGGAGCTTCGTACTGTTAAAATCCTTTGCAACTTTTTTCAGCGCAAGGGATTGAAACAATACGCTTTACGACTTGCCAATGATCTGGAAAAACCGGCTTTCGCTTTAAGGCCTGAACTTCGAAATATCAAAGCGAAAATTCTCCAAAAAGGGATTCAGGATGTGTTAATGTCGGGAAGCGGCCCGACTTTTTTTGTCCTTGCGGACGCAAAAAGACAGGCGATTTTAATCGCCAAGTCGCTAAGACGAATTTTTCCTTCAAAAAAAGTTCTAGTTTGTTCTAGTTATTAAGATGCATTTGAGCGGAGTTTTGTAAGATTACGCTGCAGCACCGGGAAAGTTTTCCTTAAACTTTCCCGGTGCAGTAGTTTCCCAAGAGGGAAACTGCCCGACCTGGACTCGAACCAGGAACCTCGCCTCCAAAGGGCGGTGTGATACCATTTCACCATCGGGCAATGAAGTGAAGCGGTATTTTATATGAGAATACAGGGCGCAGGAAGTTAAAAAATACAATTTTAAGGGGAACTCCCATTTATGATCACGGAACGGTGTTCGTTTTGCGGGCGGGATAAGCGTAAAGAGGTTCGGAAGATTTTCTCCGGGCCCGGCGTTTATATTTGCGATATTTGCATCCGGATTTGTTCGGACATCTTAACCAAAGAGACCGCAACTTCCACTGTCAAACAATATGATGTCTCAGAGGGCCTTGTGGTCCCGAAGCCTCGCGAAATCAAGGCCAAAGTGGATCAGTATGTCATTGGCCAGGAGCGCGCCAAAAAGCAGCTTTCTGTCAGCGTTCACAATCACTACAAACGCATTAAAGACCGCGGTAATTCCGCAAGCGATGTCCTGCTCGAAAAAAGCAATATTCTTTTAATCGGTCCCACGGGTTCCGGGAAAACCCTTTTTGCCCGCACGCTCGCCGAACTTTTAGATGTTCCCTTTGCGATTGCCGATGCGACTTCACTGACCGAAGCGGGCTATGTCGGCGAGGACGTGGAAAATGTGCTCCTGCGGCTTTTGCAAGCCGCCAATTTTGACGTGAAGCGCGCCGAGCTGGGCATTATCTATGTTGATGAAATCGATAAAATTGCCAAGACCTCCGAAAATGTTTCGATCACCCGAGATGTTTCCGGCGAAGGCGTGCAGCAAGCGCTTTTGAAAATTTTGGAAGGGACCATTGCCAATGTCCCGCCGCAGGGCGGACGCAAGCATCCCCAGCAGGAATATATTCCGATCAACACGCAGAATATTCTCTTTATTTGCGGCGGCACCTTCGCCCATTTGGAACGCATTATCGAAAGCCGTGTTTCCAACAAGTCTCTGGGATTTGGGGCGATTCGCGAAGGCATCGGGACCGTTGAGCGCACGTTGGGAGAGACGCTGGCTTTGGTGGACACCGAAGATCTTTTAAAATTTGGTTTGATTCCCGAGTTCATCGGAAGATTTCCCGTAATTTCCACGCTTCATGGATTAAGTGAACTTGACTTGATCCGAGTTTTGACGGAACCCAAGAATGCTTTAATCAAACAATACCAGCGGTTTTTTACCATGGAAGGCGTCTCCCTGCGTTTTACTGAAGAGGCCCTTGCCGAAGTGGCCAAACGGGCCATTCGCAAAGGCACCGGCGCGCGCGCGCTCCGCTCGATTCTGGAGAGTTTAATGCTGGATGTCATGTATGACGTGCCTTCTGAAACCAATGTCTCTGAATGTGTTATTACGAAGGAAGTCGTGGAAGGCAAAGAACCGCCTCAGCTTGTCCGCAGCAGCCTCTGGATCAAATCCGCATGAAGTCTTTGACCAATTCCCAGAAAGAAACCGTCACCGCGTACGGATTTTTGTTCCCCAATTTTTTGGGGTTTATGATTTTTACCTCCATTCCCGTGGCGGCTTCATTTGCACTGAGTTTTATCAGTTGGGATTTGTTGACGCCTCCGCGTTGGGTCGGGTTTAAAAATTTCATCGAACTTTTTTGGGACCCTGATTTCTGGAAATATTGTTTTAATACCCTTTATTTGATGCTCGCAATTCCTTTAAGCATGGGCGGATCTTTAATTTTAGCCATCGCCATGAACCAAAAGTTAAAGGGGATTGTCTTTTTCCGTACGGTTTATTTTTTGCCCACACTTTGTTCGGGCGTTGCAATCTATATGTTGTGGCGCCTGATTTATAATCCGGAATTCGGTATTTTAAACACGCTGATTGCCAATCTCGGACATACGCTCGGACTTACCCTTAAAGGTCCGAATTGGCTGACCGACGAAGCTTGGGCCAAGCCCGCTCTTATTCTGATGAGTGTGTGGCAAACCGTAGGCGGCTACAACATGATTCTTTATTTGGCCGCGCTTCAAGGAGTGCCTCGTGATCTTTATGACGCAGCGGAGGTGGACGGCGCGAACGCGTGGCAGAAATTCTGGGCTGTGACCTGGCCGCAAATTTCGCCCACAACTTTTTTTATTGCCATCATGAGCATTATCGGCGGTTTTCAGGCCGGTTTTGATCCGGCCTATGTGATGACAGGCGGAGGGCCGAACGGGTCCACGACGACTTTAATTTACTATCTTTATAACAATGCTTTTGAATGGCAAAAAATGGGCTATGCCGCGGCGCTTGCGTGGATTCTTTTTATTATTGTTTTCATTTTTACCCTCCTTCAGTGGAGGGTGTTTGGTAAAACGGTTCATTATCATTAATTAATTTCACCCTAGATTATTTTATGGCAGCCCTTCAAGCGCTTCATCAAACGTCGGAAATTCAGGCTTATGTACAAGCCAAGGCCATTGCCAAAGCACTGACCCTTGAAACGATAAAAGCCCGCAAAAAGCGCCGGGAAATTTTAAACAAGACCCTCGCCACGATCGTGTTGACGGTGGGGGCCTTGACGATGGTAGGTCCTTTTCTGTGGATGGTTTCAACTTCCCTGAAGGCCCCGGGCGCTGTTTTTTCCTTTCAAAAGAATTGGTGGGAAGAATGGATTCCTACGAGTTTTGTCTGGCAAAATTATGTCAAGGCCTGGCAGGTGGTGCCTTTCGCGAGATTTTATCTCAATTCCATTTTCGTGGCCTTGTGCGTGACCTTTGGACAGGTCGCTACGAGCGCAATGGCAGCGTACGCGTTTGCAAGATTACAGTTTCCGGGCCGGGATAAAGTTTTTTTTGCTTATCTTGGAACCATGATGGTCCCTGGCGCAGTTACGATGATTCCGGTTTTTATTTTGCTGAAGCATTTAGGCTGGATTGATACCTATAAAGCGCTGATTTTGCCCGGCATTTTTACGGCTTACGGAACCTTTATGTTACGCCAGTTTTTTTTGACACTTCCCAAAGATTTGGAAGACGCAGCCAAAATCGATGGCTGCTCCTATATTGGGATTTTTTGGCGCATTATTCTGCCGCTTTCAAAGCCGGCCTTGGCCACTTTGACGACCTTTACTTTCATGGGAACGTGGATGAATTTTATGTGGCCTTTGATCGTCATTAACACCCAAACGAAATACACCCTGCCCGTGGGCTTGGCTTATTTTCAAAGCCTTCATAACACGGATTGGACGCTTTTAATGGCGGCTTCCGTGATGATGATACTTCCGATTTTGATTGTCTTTATGGTCAATCAGCGATTTTTCGTGGAAGGGATTAAGCTGACGGGCATCAAAGGTTGAGGTTGCACGATGCGTGCCGTAGTTCTCGCAGCCGGCAAGGGAACTCGGATGCGCTCTTCCCTTGTGAAGGTATTGCATCCGGTCATGGGACGGCCGATGCTGGCTTATGTTTTGGATCAACTGGCACAGCTGGGCATTCGGGAAATCGTTCTCGTGGTGGGGCACGGCGCAGATGAAATTCGTTCTTTCTTAAAACGTAGGGACGCGGTTTCCGCGCCCGGAACGGGGCGGAGAAACCCCGCCCCTACCCTTGTGTTTCAGAAACAGCAACGCGGTACGGGCCACGCGGTTTTAAGGGCACGTCCCAAATTTTCCGGATATTCCGGAGACATTCTGATTTGGCCCGGGGATATGCCGCTTGTGACGCTGGAAACCTTAAAACAATTTCTGGCGGCGCATCACAAGGCCAAACCCCAAGCGAGCGTTCTTTCCTCGCTTCAGATCGAGCCGTCCGGTTACGGCCGAATTCTACGGGCTGGCGGAAAATTTTTTGGGATTCGTGAAGAGCTTGATGCCTCGGAATCAGAAAAAAGAATTCAGGAAGTCAATTCCGGAATTTATCTTTTTCAGAGTGCCGCCCTTTGGAAAGGGCTTTCCGAAATTCGGCCCTCGAATCAAAAAAACGAATTTTATTTGACAGACACAATTGAAGTTTTGGCCGCGCGGGGTTGCCGGCTTGAGGCCTTTCCGTTCGCGACTCTCCCTGAAGCGCAAGGGATTAATGATCGCCGGGATTTGGGCGAGGCGCATCGCATGATGAAAAACAGAGAAATTATAAATCATCAAGAACGGGGCGTGACCTTTGTCTCACCCGATCAAACGTTTATTGAACCGGGGGTCAAAATCGGCGCGGACACCGTGATCTATCCCTGGTGCTATATTGAGTCTGGAGTTTCTATTGGAAAGGGGTGCCAAATCGGCCCTTTTTCGAAAATCCGCAAGGGGACAACCCTCGGGGCCAACACCGTCATCGGGAGCTTTGTGGAAGTTTCGCGCTCTAAAATCGGCCGTAAAGTTTTAGCCAAGCATTTAGCTTATCTCGGAGATGCCGAGATCGGAGATGAAACCAATATTGGGGCCGGTACGATTACTGCGAATTTTGACGGCAAAAATAAAAACAAGACTCAAATCGGAAAAAAGGTCTTCGTGGGTTCGAACACGGTTTTTGTGGCTCCGGTTCGAATTGGAGATGGGGCCCACACCGGTGCGGGGGCAGTTCTGACAAAGGGAACGAAAGTTAAAGCGGGAGGCGTTGTGGTGGGTGTTCCGGCTAAACCGTTAAGAAAATTGAAACATTCATAGCCGGTCATTGCGAAAAACTCTCTTTGCAAGGGCAGTTGAAAGGAAATTATGTTCGGACTGGATAAAATTTTAAACGGCGGAAAGCTTCATGACACGAATGGTTTGACCATTCTTGCCGGAAATTCTAATCCGGAGTTGGTAAAAGAAATCGCCGATCTCCTCGGGAAAGCCCCGGGAGATGTTTTGGCGGGACGTTTTCCGGAAGGGGAGATTCAGGTCCAAATCCGGGAAAATATTCGAGGACGCGATGTTTTTATCCTGCAATCGATTTGTACCTCCCCCAATGATTATTTGATGGAGCTTTTGATCTTGATCGACGCTGCCAGGAGGGCCTCTGCCAAACGGATTACGGCCGTCCTGCCTTTTTTTGGCTACGCGCGTCAGGACCGAAAAGACAGGCCGCGCGTTCCCATCACGGCCAAGCTGGTGGCAAATTTGATTACTACCGCGGGTGCGCATCGGGTGCTGACCATGGACCTTCACGCCGGTCAGATTCAGGGATTTTTTGACATTCCGGTGGACCATCTTTATTCAATCAATATGCTGGGCGATCACATGCGTCGCAAAAACCTTCAAAACGTAGTGGTGGTCTCTACCGATGTGGGAGGCATTCGTATGGCCCGCGCGTATGCGAGCTTTTTGAATTCCTCTTTTGCCATTTTGGACAAGCGCCGCGAAAGCGCAACTCAAACTCATGTGATGAATATTATCGGGGATGTGAAAGGGAAAAATGTCATGATTGTCGACGACATGGTTTCCACAGGCGGTTCGCTTGTGGAGGCAGTGCACACGTTAAAAGAGGCCGGCGCCCTTGAGGTCTACGCCGTCATTGTGCACCCCATTCTTGCGGGAAATGCCGCCGAAAAAATCCGGGATTCGGAATTAAGCGAATTGATTGTGACGAATTCCATTCCGCTTGCACCTGAGAGCCGTATTCAAAAAATCAAACAAGTGTCCGTGGCCCCGCTTCTGGCGGACGCCATGCTACGAATTCACCGCAACGAATCGGTGAGCAGCCTGTTTTCCCAAGTTAGGGTTGAGGCTTAATTTTATTTTAAGGAGGATTGACCAATGCAAACCATGAAACTTCAAGCAAAACCGAGGGCGGAAGTGGGCAAGAAATCCACAAAAGCGGTCCGCACAAGGGGGGCCCTTCCAGCCATTCTCTATGGCCATGGAATTAAGCCGTTGGCCCTCGAAATCGTGACGCGTGATTTTCAAACAGCGCTTCATACCAAGGCCGGTGAAAACGTGCTCATTGATCTTCAGGTGAGCGGTCTTCAACTTAAGGAATCCACTTGCCGCATTAAGGACATTCAGCATCATCCCATCACGGATGAAGTGGCGCATGTCGATTTTACCGTCATTTCTCTGACTGAGAAAATTCAAGTCAAGGTTCCGCTGGTGACACAGCATGCCGAAGAGGCGGCCGGCGTCAAAGAGGGAGGCGTGCTCGATGTTGTGCATCACGAAATTGAGGTGGAGTGTCTTCCAACCCAAATCCCTGAGAAAATTATCGTGGACGTGAAAGCGATGAAAATCGGAGACTCCGTCCATATGCGTGAAATTCAACTCCCCGCGGGCGTGGAATGCAAAATCGACGCAGACGAAGTCATCGTTGCGCTTCATCCGCCGGCCAAAGAAGAATTGCCGGCCACCGAAGAGGCCCCGACTCAGCCTGAAGTCATAGAAAAGGGCAAGAAGCTGGAAGTTGAAGAAGGTGAAGAAGCTCCCCCTTCCGCCAAAGCAGCCGCGCCAAAAACGGATAAAAAAGAGTAAATCCTTGTGCGGCTCATTGTCGGGCTCGGTAATCCCGGAAAAAAATATGACGGTACGCGGCACAATGCCGGTAAAATGCTCGTGCAATCTCTGGCCCGTCATTTTGAGAAAACCTTAGAAAGAAAAACCCGCGATCAATCCCTTCTCGCGCAGGTGGAATGGGAAGGGGAATCGGTGCTTTTGGCTGTTCCCGAAACTTATATGAATCTTTCGGGGGAAAGCGTAGGCCTTCTCCTCCGGCATTGGCAAGTCGATCGATCCCGCGAACTTTTGGTGATCGTAGATGACGCAGCTCTTCCCTTTGGAAAATTTCGGCTTCGTGCCAAGGGATCGGACGGGGGCCACAACGGGCTTAGATCCATCAATCTTGCTTTGGCAACATCTCATTATCCTCGTCTTCGGGTGGGAGTTGCCCCTCCTGCGGAGAGTCTCTCCAAGTCCTGGAAAAATTCTGGAGTTCTTTTAGAGGATTTTCTGTTGTCCAAATTTAGTTCTGAAGAGAAAAAAAATTTTGAGCTCATTTGGCAAAAGGGGTTTCAAGCCTGTCATTTGTGGGTTACGGCATCCATGGCCTCCGCAATGAATGCCGTAAACCCTTGATTTATAAAAGGTTAATGATAAAATCCAGGCTTGCTAGACAAGCTGATTTGTGTTAGATTGTACGCTCTTTCGGCAATACTCAGTTCAATTTAGAATGGAGACAAAGCATGCGATGGTATGATGGAGCATTTGTTTTTCACTCAGAGCCGTCTCAGGACGCAAAAACCCAGCAGCTAAAGACGCTTGAAGAGCTGATTAAAAAACTGGGCGGTCAAGTCCGTGAAAAAATGGATTTAGGCAGGCGGCCTTTGGGTTATGGGATCAAAAAACAGCGCGAGGGGACCCTCGCCACTGTGGAGTTTGAGCTTGATCCTGCCCAGATGCAGGAACTTCGAAAAGCCCTGCAATTATTTGAGGGACTTTTGACGTTTATGATTACCGTGAAGAGCGTCAAAAGGGAAAAAAAACCGAAGACGAAACCAGCGCCCGCAGCCGTTAAAGCGCCTCCGTCTCAACACCGTAGCGCGGGGGCGGGCACGCATCCTCATCCCCCCGTTACGACTCATTAAAGAAGTTTGAATCGGAAAGGGATTTTCTACCATGCCAGCCAGTTTTAATAAAGTTCTTTTGATGGGAAATTTAACGCGCGACCCCGAGCTTCGTTATATTCCTTCCGGTCAGGCGGTCACTTCTTTCACGTTGGCCGTGAATCGTGCCTATGCTTCTCAAAGCGGTGAAAAAAAAGAAGAAGTTAGTTTTATCCGTGTCGTGGTCTGGGGAAGGCTGGGAGAAGTTTGCAATGAGTATTTAAAAAAAGGAAGTCCCGCATTTGTGGAGGGCCGGTTACAAACACGAAGCTGGGAAGCGCAAGACGGCTCGAAGCGTTCCACCACAGAAGTGGTTGCGCAGAGTGTTCAGTTTCTGCCCCGGGCACCGCGCAGTGGCGGGGCCTCTACGGAGACCGGAGAAATTCCTCAAGTCCAGGAAGCGGACACCGCGCTTTACGAAGAGGCCGCAGAAAACGTTTCCCCAAAAGGGGCCTCTTCCCGCGGGAAATCTTCAGAGTCCGAAGAAGACATCCCCTTCTAAATTAAGCGATCAAAGGAGACTCAGAATGCCGTATATAGCAAGAAAACCCATGGGCCGTGGACCGAGACCCGCGGGAGATCGAAAGCGCGAAACCCGAGGACCCTATCAGGGCCCCGGAGGCGAAAGGCCGTCCGGACGATTTTTTAAAAGGAAAACATGCCGCTTTTGTGCCGAAAAAGGCAACCCGCTGGATTATAAGGATCTTGAGCGGCTAACGCGGTTCCTTACGGAAAAGGGGAAAATTATTCCCCGTCGCATTACTGGCAATTGCGCCAAATGCCAGCGCCGGCTTGCCCGTGTCATTAAGCGCGCCCGACATATCGGGTTTGTCGCGTTTCAAATTGATTAGCAAGGAGGCGAATCCGTTATGGAACTTATTCTCCTTATGGATGTTGAAAAAGTGGGACGTAAGGGCGAGGTCGTTCGCGTGCGAGATGGTTTTGGCCGGAATTTTCTTCTTCCCAGAAAGCTTGCTTTAGCGAGCACGAAGGCCAATCAAGCGTTTGTGCAAGATCAGAAAACAAGGGCCCTTGCACGGCGTGAAAATGAAAAATTAGAAGCCCAAGCCACGGCCGCCCGTCTTAGCAAGATAAAAATTGTACTGGAGGCGCGAGCCGGAGAACAGGACAAGCTTTTTGGTTCCGTCACCAGCGATCAGATCCGCGAGGCTTTAGAGCACCAGGGCTACCGAGTGGACAAAAAACATATCCATTTAAAAGAAGCCATCCACTCCTTGGGCTCCTATGAAGTAACGGTCGAACTCTATTCAGAAGTGAAAGCGATCGTAGCTCTCGAAGTTATACGCAAGTCTTAATCACCGGCTTTCTACTTTAAAGATTAGGGATTTAAGGCATGGCATTGCCAATGCAAGGTTCATCCTGGAATCTTCTTGAAAAAGTTCCCCCTCAAAACCGGGACGCGGAAGTGCACGTTCTCGGTTCTATGCTCCTTGAAGAAGCTGCCCTTGTCCGCGCCTTGGAGTTAGTGACCGCGGATCAGTTTTACGACGATCCTCACCGTAAAATTTTCTCGGCGATGCAGGCGCTTTTTGAAAAAAACCAGCCCGTGGATTTGGTCACAGTTTCTGAAGAACTAAAAAAAACAAGACAACTTGAAGAAATCGGTGGCGTCAGTTTTTTGACGCAGTTGACAAGTTTGGTTGCAACGGCGGCCCATGTCGACCATTACGCACGAATCGTCAAAGAAAAGGCCATTCTCAGGAATTTGATTCACCGCTCAACCGAAATTGTCCAGCATTGCTTTGAGCCGGAAGGGGACGTCACGCTTCTTCTGGATCAGGCAGAGCGCATGATCTTTGACATTAGCCAGCACCGGATCGAAGGAAAATTTTATTCCTTAAAAGACATTATCCACGACAGTATGGAAACCATTGATAAGCTCTATCAAAGGAAAGAGCATGTTACGGGGCTTGCCAGTGGTTTTCATGATTTTGATACCAAAACTTCAGGTTTTCAGCCTTCCGACCTTGTCATTGTTGCCGGCCGCCCCTCTATGGGAAAATCGGCCTTTGTGAGTTCGGTTTGCGAACATATTGGAATCCATTTAAAGAAGCCGATTGCCTTCTTTTCTCTGGAAATGAGCAAGGAGCAATTGGTTCAGCGCATGCTTTGCTCCCACGGCCGTGTGGACGCTCAAAAGGTGCGGACGGGTTATCTCTCTCACCAGGATTGGCCAAAACTTACAGCGGCTGCCGGAAAACTTTCGGAATCTCCGATTTTTATCGATGATACACCGGGACAAACCGTGCTCGAAGTGCGGGCCAAGGCCCGGCGGATGAAAATGCAATATGATATTCAATTGGTGGTGGTGGACTATTTGCAGTTAATGCAGGGCACCGGAGGGTCGGAAAATCGGCAACAAGAAATTTCGGAAATTTCACGCTCTCTCAAAGCGCTGGCCCGTGAACTTAAGGTTCCTGTGATCGCTGTCAGCCAGCTTTCGCGTGCGGTAGAAACGCGTACGGGAAATCGCCCTCAGCTTTCGGATCTTCGAGAATCTGGAGCCATTGAACAAGATGCCGACGTCGTCGTATTTCTTTTTCGTGAAGAATATTACAAACCGGATGATGACGCCCTACGCAACAAGGCGGAAGCGATTATCTCCAAACAGCGCAATGGCCCGACTGGCAACGTCAACTTGGTCTTTCTCAAGGAATGGACCCGTTTTGAAAATCCTGAATTCCAGCGGGTGGAATCTTAATGTTCGGTAAACGGCTCCTCCTTATTTTTTTGTTTTTTATGGGGTTGAGCTTTGTCTTTTACCTTTGCGCCGAGGAAGAGCAGAAGCCCGCGGCGTCCTCTCAAGAAGCAGAGGCCCCTGCGAGCCCCCCTGCCGCTCCGAGGCAAGAAACTGAAACTTCAACAGCTGAGACTCCAGAAACGGCCCAAGAAGAGCGGCCCAATCGCGTGATTGAACTGGAAGTCGTAGGAAATCAAATTGTCAGCACAAGCACCATACTTGGAAAGATTAAATCCCAAAAGGGCGGGGCACTTGTCCAAGAAACGATCAATGAGGACATTAAGCGACTTTATGCAACCGGTTTTTTTCATGACATTAAAATGGAAATCGAAGAGCTTGCGGAGGGATACAAATTAATCGTCCGCGTGGTTGAAAAACCCGTCGTCAAACAAATTATTCTCGAAGGATTTACCAAATTTAATGACGAGAAACTTCGCAAGGAATTGAAATTTATCGAGGGACAAATTCTCGATCAACGTGCGGTCAAACAGGGAGTTGAAGCCATCCGAAAGCTTTATCGGGACAAGGGTTTTAAATTTGTGGATGTGCAATCCGAAGTTGATGTAAATCGCGATGCGAAAGAGGCAACGGTTTATGTCCGCATTGAAGAAGGCGCCAAATACAGAATCAAAACGATTATTTTTGAAGGTGCCGATTCCATGAAGCATAAAAGATTACGAAAGCTTATGAAAACGAAAAAGAAGGGCTGGATTCGCCGGGGGATTTTTAAGCACGATGAATTTGAACAAGACGTGGAACGGCTTCAGCTCTTTTATCAGCAGGAAGGTTATCTCGATGTAAAAGTAACGCCGGAATTCGAGTACGACCGCGCGAAAAACTGGATTTTCATTAAAATCCTGGTGGATGAAGGAAAACATTATGTGACGGGGGAGCTTCGCATTGAAGGAAATCGGCTTTTTCCCGAATCCGAAATCTGGCAGAGGCTTGAAATGCTTCCCGGCAGCACCTATTCCCAATATTATTTGGCTAAGGAACTCGAGAAAGTCCGGGAATACTACGAAGAGCGCGGGTATATGGACGCCCGTATTCTACCGGATGTGAAGCTTAACCGCGAGAGCGGGAAAGTGGACATCGTTTATCAAATCCAAGAAGGGGATCTTTATTTTGTCGAGAAGGTGATTATCCGCGGTAACACGAAGACGCGGGACCGTGTGATTCGCCGCGAACTTCGTATTCGTCCAGGGGAGCGTTTTGACGGTGAAAAACTGAGAAAATCCAAACAGAGGCTTGAAAATCTGGGTTTCTTTGAAGAGGTTACTTATGACACCGAGCCCTCCACGCAGGCGACCAACCGAAAGGACCTTATCTTTCGAGTCAAAGAAAAGCGGACGGGAGAACTTTCCTTCGGCGGTGGCGTCAGTTCGATTGACCGTTTTGTCGGTTTTGCGGAAATTTCGCAGCGCAATTTCGACCTTTTAAATTGGCCGCGATTTACGGGCGGCGGACAGTCCCTGGCCATACGGGCCCGCGTCGGTTCCATCAGCCAGGATTACAATGTCAGTTTTTATGAGCCCTATCTTTTTAACAAGCCGGTTTCCTTGGGGACCGATGTTTTTAATGTCCGCCGCGACAATCGCAATGTGGATTTTGATGAAGAGCGGCGTGGTTTCAGCGTGACCTTATCCAGGCTTTTTAAGGACGTGTTCCGTCTCGGATCGGGCTATACGCTCGAACGGGTGGAGCTCGATGATATTTCGGATGACGCGCCGCGTACCGTACGGGACTTTGCGGGCCGCAATTGGCTTTCGCGTTGGAAGGCGTTCACGACCTATGACACGCGCGACAATGTCTTTAACCCCACCAAAGGCCTTATCGCAAATTTAAACGGTGAGCTCGTGGGAAGTTTTCTTGGAGGGGACCAGGATTTTTATGTTTTGAATACCGGAATCACAAAGTACTGGACTTTCTTTAAAAAACATACGGTTGAGACACGACTTCAGCTGGCCACGGCGCAGGAATTCGGGGATTCCGAAGAGGTCCCGATTTTTGACCGCTTTTACGCCGGGGGTTTGGGGACCGTCCGTGGATTTAATTACCGGCGCGTCGGACCCATTGAGGCCGGGGATGCTGTGGGAGGCGAAACCCTTGCCCTTGCAAATTTGGAGTATACCTTTCCCATTCCGAAACTCGAGGCCTTCCGTTTAGCTGGATTTATCGATGTGGGTCATGTGAATCCGGATTCCTACAACATTGATTTTGACGAATTCGCCGTAAGTATTGGTCCCGGCATTAAGATTAAAACCCCGATTGGCCCGGTTGCTTTTTATTACGGTTTTCCCATTGCCAACCGCGATACGGAAGACCGCAATGGCCGGTTTGAGTTTAGTTTAAGCCGCGGCTTTTAAAGATTTTCACTTTAAGGAGGAGTTGCCATGAATCAAAACCGCACTGTTTTATTCGTTATCTTCACGCTTATTTTCGGAACCCTCGGAGCCGCTTCTGCATTTGCGGTCGATACCTCGAAAGTTGGCTATGTTGATATCGCCAAGGTTTTTGATGAATTTCAAAAAACAAAAGACAATGATACGACTTTGCAAAAGGCCGGAAAAAAGAAGGAAGAAGAACGTGATGCGCTGGTTCATGAAGTCCGGCAGCTGAAGGATGAACTGGTGCTTTTGTCGGATGAGGCAAAGCTCAAAAAGCAGGAATTGATGGAAACAAAAATGCGGGAGCTTCAGGATTTTGACCGCCGCGCCAAACAAGAATTAGGCACGGAGCGAAATAAAATCGTACGTGAAATTTTTAAAGAAATCGACGACACGATTCACCGTGTGGGAGAAAAGAAGGGGCTGGATTTTGTGTTTAATGAACGGGCCCTCCTTTACCATCACGCCAAATACGATTTGACGCTCGAAATCTTGAATGATCTCAATAAGGAGTATGCAAAGAAGAAAAAATGAGCTTTCAAAAAACCTTACAGGGACCGGTTGTTTTTGAGGGAAGGGGTCTCCATACCGGCCAACCGGTTAAGGCCGTTGTTAAACCGGCCGCTGTTAATACAGGAATTCATTTCTGCCGCATTGATCTTGATCCCGAATTTAAAGCCAAGGCTTCGATTAAAAACGTTCAAAGCGATGAAATGCGGCAAACCGCCCTCCGGGTGGGTACGGGAGTCGTTCGCACGATTGAGCATGTTATGGGGGCGCTTCACGGCCTTGGTATCGATAATGCCGAAATTGAAGTAGACGGCGACGAAATGCCGGCCATGGACGGAAGCGCCAAGGATTTTACGGAATCCTTTCTTTCGAGGGGCTTGAGGGAACAGGAATCTCCCCGCCGCTACCTTGAAATTAAGGAACCTCTTTATGTTGATTCGGGAAACCAATCGGTGATTGCGCTTCCGGCTCCTTTTTTTTCTATTTCCTATACTTTGAGTTACCGGCATGAAGACTTGAAGGATCAGTTTCTTTCGCTTCGAATTTTACCGGAAATTTTTGAAAGGGAGCTTGCGCCGGCCCGCACCTTCTGTTTGAAACAGGAAGCGGAGGCCCTTTTAGCACAAGGATTTGGAAAGGGAGCGAATCTCACAAATACCCTTGTGTTTGAAAAAAACGCCCCCCTTGAAAACACGCTTCGGTTTGAAAATGAAGCCTGCCGCCATAAAATGATGGATTTACTGGGAGATTTATACCTTGCGGGGCGCCCTATCCGCGGCCATATTATTGCCGTCCGCAGTGGCCATGCTCTCAATGTCGAAATGGTGAAAAAAATTATAGCCGCTTGTAAGGAGGATCCTATGGCATCCCTGCCCTCTAAATTAACCGTTCAAGACATACAAAAAATCATCCCCCACCGTTACCCTTTTCTTTTTGTGGATCGAATTGATCACTTTGTGCCGGGAGAGTGCGCGACGGGTTTTAAATTGGTGAGCATGAATGATTATTTTTTTCAGGGCCATTTTCCGGGCCATCCCGTGATGCCCGGTGTTTTGATTATTGAAGCGATGGCCCAAGTGGGTGGTGTGATCATGCTAAGCAAACCTGAAAACCGGAATAAAATCGCTTATTTTATGAGTATTGATTCCGCCAAGTTTCGTCACCCTGTAGTGCCGGGGGATGAATTGCGTTTTGAAATCAAAGTTCAAAAAATTCGAGCCAAAACCGGGCAATGTGCGGGACAGGCCTTTGTGGGAGATAAATTAGTATGCGAAGCGGAAGTGAAATTCGCAGTCGTGGAACCGTGACGCTTCATCCCACGGCCATTGTCTCGGCGGATGCCGAGCTGGGCGAGGGAGTGGAGATAGGTCCTTATTCGATGGTGGCCGGGACGGTCAAAATCGGGCCAAAAACCCGGGTGGGGGCCCGCGTCCAAATTGAAGGGCACACCACGATCGGAGCGGAAAATGAAATTTTTACGGGCGCCATTGTCGGAAGCCGTACCCAGGACAAAAAATTTGAGGGCGGCATTAGTTTTTTAAAAATTGGAGACCGCAATATTATTCGTGAATACGTAACGATTAATCCGGGGACTAAAGATGGCAGCGAAACCGTCATTGGCGATGATAATTTGTTGATGGCTTATGTTCATGTCGCGCATGATTGCGTGATTCGCAATCACACGGTATTGGCCAATGCGGCAACGCTTGGCGGTCATGTGGGGGTGGATGACAACGCCATTATCGGAGGACTCAGCGGTATTCATCAATTTGTGAGAATCGGAAAACTCGCGCTCATCGGGGGTTGTTCTAAAGTCGTGCAGGATGTGCCTCCGTTTACGCTGGTGGATGGTCATCCGGCCCGCGCCTATGGCCTCAATACCGTGGGCCTTGAGCGAAAAGGGATTTCCGATGAGGATCAAGCGATGCTAAAAAAAGCATTCAAGAGCATTTTTAAGTCGAAGTTGACTTTAAAAAACGCCATTTTAAAAATCGAAGGGTTTACGCCCACACCCCCTGTTCTGGTGGATCTGCTGGAATTCTTAAGGACTTCGCAGCGGGGCATCTGTCGCTAAAATTAAACACCTCCGCAAGGACACTTTTGTGAAAACGATTGGTATTATTGCCGGAAATGGGCGCTTTCCTTTGCTTGCTGCCAAGGAGGCAAGACGGGAAGGCTATCAAGTGGCCGTGTGCGGCATTGAAAAAGAGGCGGATCCGGCGCTTGAAAAAATGGCGGATGAATTCACTTGGGTGAAGCTCGGTGAACTTAAAAAACTCGTAAAATTTTTCCGGGCGCATACGGTTCATGAAGCCTTGATGGCAGGAAAGGTGGAAAAGGTGCGGATTTTTCAGGGCAATGTTCGTCCGGACCTTGAGATGATAAAAGTCATGGCTCAACTCCGGGACCGAAAAGACGACACGTTGCTGGGTGCAGTTGCAAATTACCTGCACTCGGAAGGGATTGACCTTTTGGACTCCACATTATTTCTTAAAAACGCGCTTCCCGGCGAGGGGATTTTAGGGAAACGCAAACCTTCCCCTGGGGTCATGCGGGACATTCACTTTGGATTTTTAGTCGCAAAATCGATTGCCGGCGCCGACATCGGACAAACCGTCGTAGTGAAAAATAGGGCGGTTATGGCCGTTGAAGCCATTGAAGGAACCGACCGCACCATTCGCCGTGGTGGGGAGCTCGGCGGAGGAAAAGTGGTGGTGGTCAAAGTCGCCAAGCCCGGTCAGGACATGCGGTTTGATATTCCCGCCGTGGGTCTTGGAACTCTTAAAGAACTCATTGAGGTTAAAGCCGAGGCCTTGGGTTTTGAAGCCGGAAAAACCATTTTCTTGGATCAAGAAGAATTCGTGCAAAAAGCCAATCGCAAGGGGATTGCCCTTGTCGGGGTCAAAGCATGAAAAAAAAAGAAAAACCGGTTCGAGAAAAAACTTCAGATACCCTGACAGGATTAAAACGCGAAGTCCTGGAGCTTACAACGCTTTATGAAATCGCTAAGACGGCAAGCTCTTCCCTGAACCTTGAAGAGGTGATGAGTGAGATTCTGGACATTCTTCACCGTCATATGGGGATGGAGCGCGGAACCCTCACGCTCCTTGACGATCGCACCCATGAATTAATTATTGAAGTGGCCCGCGGCCTTGATGACAAGGCCATTGAGCGCGGCCGCTACCGTGTCGGTGAGGGAATTACCGGAAAGGTCGTGGCCGCCGGGGAACCCATTGTGGTGCCTAATGTGGGTGATGAGCCGCTTTTTTTGAATCGTACGGGATCCCGAGGAGATGTCAAAAGAAGCAATATTTCTTTTATTTGTGTCCCTATTAAGTGGGAGCAAAAAACCATTGGCGCGCTCAGCGTGGACCAGCTTTTCCAGGAAAATGTTTCCTTCGAAGAAGATGTACGACTCCTTACCATTATCAGCTCCATGATCGCTCAAACGGTTCATATCCATTTGATGCAGGAGCGTGAGAAAGAAAGGCTTCAGAGTGAAAATATCGAGCTGAGGCGTGAACTTAAAAAGAAATTTCATCCTGCAAATATCATCGGTGAAAGTAAACGCATGGCCGATGTCTATGCCTCCATTGAGCTTGTGAGCCAGTCCCGGGCCACCGTCATGCTTCGGGGGGAAAGCGGCACCGGCAAAGAGCTTGTGGCCCATGCCATTCATTATAATAGTGAACGCGCCAATGGTCCTTTTATCAAGGTTTCTTGTGCGGCACTTCCCGAAACCCTTCTTGAAAGCGAACTTTTCGGTTATGAAAAAGGTGCCTTCACCGGTGCTGCAATCACAAAAATCGGCCGTTTTGAAATGGCGAATAAGGGAACTTTATTTTTGGATGAAATCGGAGACATTGCGCCCAGCACGCAAATTAAACTCCTGCGCGTTTTACAGGAAAGGGAATTTGAAAGGTTGGGAGGGACGCAAACGATTCGCGTCGATCTGCGGCTGATTACCGCCACAAACCGGAATCTTGAAGACGACGTACGCGCGGGAAAGTTTCGTGAGGATCTCTATTACCGGTTAAATGTTATTCCTATTTTTATGCCCTCTCTCAGAGAGAGACGGGAGGACATCCCGCTCCTTGTAAATCATTTTCTTGTCCGCGCCTCAGAAGAAAATAGAAAGAAAGTGCGCTTTGTTTCCGATGAGGCCATGGAATATTTAATGAATTACGCATGGCCGGGAAATGTGCGGGAACTTGAAAATGCGATTGAGAGGGCTGTCATTCTTTGTAAAACCGACATCTTAACACCGGACCTTTTTCCCTTCCCTAAAGATTCCAAAGGCCCCGGGCTTACCTCGTTTGAGCCCCAAATGCCCGAAGAAACAAAGGGTGTGTCCTTGCCTGAAGCCGTGGAAGAAATGGAAAAAAGGATGATTTCCCAAGCCTTGGACAAAACCGATGGAAACAAACGCAAGGCCGCTAAACTGCTTGGCATGACGGAGCGCATGATCGGCTATAAAATTCAAAAGTACGGTCTTATCGGCAAACTACAAAATTGACCATCTTCCTTATTGACTGACAATATTGTCAAAATTAATCTTTTAAAAACCTATCAAGACTAACCTTTATAATTCTAGATTAATTTATATAAGTCATTTGATATAAAAGAGTTATAAATTTTAATTGGAATTAGTTCTTGCTCTTTATATCTTTGGCATAGGCCTTGCAGAAATAGCTAACTCGTATCGAGCACCAGATGGGAGGCGAATTTTAAACCTTACAATTTTGTAGGTTTGATCTGGGCTTTTTTTCAAATCAGAAAGGGAGAATTCTATGGAAACTAAGGTGATGCTAGATACCCTATGGGTATTAATCACTGCGATGCTTGTGTTTTTCATGAATCTCGGCTTTGGATGTGTGGAAGCCGGATTTCAGCAAAGCAAGAATTGCGTGAATATTCTTTCAAAAAACTTCGTTGTATTTGCCTGCTCTACGGTGGCCTTTTGGTTTGTTGGCTGGGGCCTGATGTTCGGGGATGGTAATCCCTTTGTGGGATTGCAGGGACTATTGATGGTAGGGGGAGCGGATAATAGCCCTGCAACAGGGGATGCTTATCAGGGAGTCTATAGTTCGATTAACTGGACCGGGGTACCGCTTGGCGCTAAGTTTTTCTTTCAATTGGTGTTTGCAGGAACTGCGGCAACTATTGTTTCAGGTTCGGTGGGTGGACGCATTAAGTATCTTTCATTCATTGTTTTCTCATTTCTGCTTGTCGGTATCCTTTATCCGATTACCGGCCACTGGATTTGGGGGGGGGGTTGGTTAGCAAAATCAGGCTTTTGGGATTTTGCCGGCTCCACGGTTGTCCATTCCGTAGGCGGATGGGCCGCTTTGACGGGTGCCATTATTCTGGGTCCCCGATTTGGTAAGTTTGGACCCAAAGGACAAATTAATGCGATTCCGGGCCATAACCTTTCGCTGGCTTTAATTGGGACAATGGTTCTCTGGCTCGGATGGTTTGGATTCAATCCTGGTAGCACGATGGCTGCGGATCCCCGTTTGATGTCTCATATTTGTTTGACTACAAATATGGCAGCCTGCACAGGTATTTTAGGCGCGACGTTAGTGTCTTGGCTCCTTTTGAAAAAACCCGATCTTGGGATGACCATGAATGGTTGTTTAGCGGGTCTTGTGGCCATTACAGCGCCTTGTGCTTTTGTTAGTATCTCAAGCGCCGCCATTATCGGTTTAATTGCAGGTTCAATTGTGGTTCCGGCGGTCATTTTCTTTGACAAAGTGCATGTGGATGATCCCGTAGGTGCAACGTCGGTGCATCTTGTAAACGGTGCTTTTGGAACTTTGTGCGTCGGTCTTTTTGCGCAAGATTGGGTGAGTCCCAACACAACTGGAAACGGTCTTTTCTTTGGTGGGGGAACTGCTCTTTTGACGGCACAAATCACAGGCATTGCTGCAGTTGGAGCTTTCACTTTGATTGCTTCCGCGATTTGCTGGTTTATCATTAAATATACGATTGGATTGCGCGTGACGCTCCAGGAAGAAATCGAAGGTCTGGATATCGGTGAGCACGGCAATTTGGCGTATCCGGAATTTATGACGCGCAAGCCTTCGTACAGTTTCTATTCAACATCAACCGCAGAACCCCCCGCAAAATCATCAAGCTATTCGGGAGGAAGCTCTTCGTCAAAAAAGCGAGAATACAGTGAGGTGATTTCATGAAAAAAATCGAAGCCATTATCCGGCCTGAGAAATTGGACGTTGTCCGACAGGCCCTTGAGGAATCCGGTTATCCCGGCCTCACGATCACTGAAATTGAAGGCCACGGCATGCAAAAGGGCGCCTTCCAGCAATGGAGAGGGGAAAAGTACAAGCTTGATTTCCTTCCCAAAGTGAAAGTGGAAATCGTCTGCATTGATAAGGATTTGGAAAAAATCATTCAGACTCTTATCGAATCCACTTATACGGGGAATGTGGGCGACGGAAAGATCTTCGTCTACGAAGTGGAGGAAGTTGTCAGGATCCGGACCCGTGAAAGAGGAGAGCGGGCGCTCGTTTAAGGAAAAGCTAGTATTTTCAGGCTTTACAAGGCAGGGAGGTTGAAGTAAAATTCAATCTCCCTGCCAGCTTGTAAGGCCTCGCATTTTTAAGCTTCTAGCAAGGTAGGCTCAATTAAAGGAGGAATTTCTAATGTCAACGCTCGTTGCATCTAAAGACCGGGAGGAAGAAATCGTGGAAGCGACACGTCCCGCAAATCCCGAAGAAGTAAAGCGCTACATTCAAAAACATAAGATTCAAGTCATCGATTTAAAATTCAACGACCTGCCCGGCCTTTGGCAACATTTTTCGATTCCGGCAACGGACATGGTCGATTATGACAAAATTGAGAAAAGCATTTGGGTTGAAGGCATTGGCTTTGACGGATCCAGCATTCGCGGCTTCCAGAAAATCCAAGAAAGCGATATGCTTCTGATTCCGGATCCTACCACCGCGGTGCTTGACCCGGTCTGTCAAATTCCCACCCTCAGCGTGATTTGCGATATTTATGATCCTATCACCAAAGAACCCTACAGCCGCGATCCCCGCTACATCGGCCGCAAAGCAGAAGAATATTTAAAAAAATCTAAAATTGCGGATTTGAGCTATTGGGGTCCGGAAGCCGAATTTTTTATCTTTGATGATATTCGTTTTGATCAAGGCGAGAATTTTGGCTACTACTACATCGATTCCGTAGAGGGGGATTGGAATACAGGACGGGATGAAAAGCCGAACCTTGGTTATAAGCCCCGTTACAAAGAAGGTTATTTCCCCGTACCTCCTCACGATACGCTTCAAGATATTCGTTCCGAGATTATGCTCACGCTTCGCAAAGTGGGTGTTCCCGTGGAAGTGCATCATCATGAAGTCGCCACGGCCGGTCAATGCGAAATCGATATTCGTTATTCCACGTTAACCAAGATGGCGGACAATCTTTTGATGTACAAATACGTGATTAAGAACACGGCGCGTAAATACAACAAAACTGCCACGTTTATGCCAAAGCCGATTTTTAAAGACAACGGTTCCGGAATGCACGTTCATTCCAGCCTCTGGAAGGAAGGCACCAATCTTTTCTATGATGGAAAAGGTTATGCCCTCATCAGCGATATGTGCAAATGGTATATCGGCGGTCTTTTGAAACACGCCCATTCCATTTTGGCATTCGGTGCTCCGACGACGAACTCCTATCGCCGGCTTGTCCCGGGATATGAAGCCCCGGTGAACCTTGTGTATTCGGCCCGCAACCGCTCGGCGGTTTGCCGCATTCCGATGTATTCCTCGGCGCCTGCTGCAAAGCGCGTTGAGTTCCGAGCACCGGATCCGAGCGCGAATCCTTATCTGACCTTCTCCGCGATGTTGATGGCAGGGCTTGATGGGATTCGCAATAAAATCGATCCCGGTCAGCCCATTGATAAAAATATCTATGAGCTTCCGGCAGAAGAAAAAGCAAAAATCAAGAATGTTCCAGGATCTCTTGAAGAGGCGCTTAATGCCCTTGAAAAAGATCAGGATTATCTCCTGCAAGGGGACGTCTTTACCAAGGACGTGATCGATACCTGGATTGAATACAAGAGGACCTGTGAAATTGATGCGGTGAAATTGCGTCCTCATCCGCATGAATTTTATATGTACTTTGACGTTTAATTGATTTAACTGAATTGCCCCGAAAAGGGGACAGGCATCTTACTTCATTGTTTCAGATGCCTGTCCCCTTTTTGATTTACAGCTTCTTTTAGTTTTTAGAACCCCCCCCCTGCTTTTTATTTGCTCTCCGACTTCGAATTCTTCATAATGGCTCTCCATGCCTGACTTCGACGATGTCCTTCTCGTAAAGCCTCTTCCCGAAAATCGCTTCGACATTACCGTTAAACTCCCTGATTTTCTCGGCCTTCTCTCAGTGATCACCGGTCTGTTTGCCTTTAATGGAATTAACATCATTCGCGGCCGAATCCTCACACAGGACAAAAAGGCCGTGGACCGCTTTGAAGTGGAAGCAAAACAAGCTCCCGATTGGAAAAACATCGAAGCGGATTTAAAAAAATATGGAGAGCGGGGAATCCAAGGGCATTTCCCGGAAATTCGAAGCGAAATCAATCAGCGTATCGTTCAATTTTTTCGCAAACTGAAGCCCCCCAAAAATTCCCGGCTTGCCCCGATTGCTCTCCAAATCTATCAGGATTTTTCTCCCCATGAAACCGTGGTGGATATCTACGCCCAAGACACACCGGCATTTCTTTATGAACTTACGAATGCACTGTCCATGCTTGGCGTAAATATTGCTAAAATGGAAATTGAAACCGTGGGAAATAAGGTTCAAGACCGGCTTTGGGTGACGGCCGCAGATACGGGCGAGAAAGTTACTTCGGAGGAGCAATTAAAAGCTCTTCAATGGGCCATTTTACTTGTCAAACAATACACCCACTTGCTGGCGGATGTTCCGGACCCGGCGCAGGCGCTTGAACAAATCGCGCTATTTGGGCGTGATATTTTATGCCGAAGGGATTTCAGCGAAGTCCTTCTTTCTTTAAAACGATCTCAAAATTTGGAACGGTTAAGCCGTCTTTTTGGAACCACCCGCTTTTTATGGGAGGAATTCATTCGGACCCAGCATGAATCTGTATTCCCCATTCTTGCAGACGAAAAAATTTTACGTTTCAAAAAGAACCGCGCCCCGATGCGTCGGGAACTCACCTTGCTTGTTCGTTCCAAGAAGAGCTTGGAAGAAAAAATCACTGCTTTAAATGAATATAAGGACCGAGAGATATTTCGGATCGATCTCCGCCATCTTCTGGGCAAGGCGTCTTACCTTGGCGAATTCGCCGAAGAGTTTACGGATTTAGCCGGGGTCGTGGTGGAAACGGCTTATGCCTTAGCTTACGATGAGACGCGGGATGGGCGGCCCGCGCCTCTTATTTCACCGGGTCAAAAAAGCGAGTGTGCGATCTTCGGCCTCGGTAAGTTCGGCGGCGTGGAACTCGGGTATGCCTCGGATTTGGAGCTTATGTTCGTCTATTCGGATCATGCCGATTCTGCCGGCGAGCAGAGCCGGAATAATCTGGATTTTTATTCCGAGTTGGTGCGCCGGCTTAAAAAAATCATCCATGCCCGCAGCGAAGGGATTTTTGAAATTGATTTAAGGCTTCGCCCCCACGGACATAAGGGGCCGCTTGCGGTTTCCCTTCACGCCTTTAAAGAATATTATCGCGAAGGCGGGGGAGCGTGGGATTTTGAGCGCCAGGCCCTGATTAGGTTAAGGCCCGTGGCCGGGCCCGAAGGACTTTCTACGCAAATCCTTGTTTTAAGGGATGATTTTGTTTTTAGTGATCAGCCTTATGATTTTGCGAAGGCCTTAAAACTGCGGGAGCGTCAACGCAGGGAATTGGTTAAAGCCGGTACCTTTAATGTGAAATATTCCGAAGGCGGTTTAATCGATTTGGAATATCTTGTTCAAACCCTCCAGATTTATTGGGGAAGAAAAAATTGGGGGGATATCCGAAATCCTAATACCTTAAAGGCCCTGCGCGCGCTTTGGGAAATCGGGGCCTTGTCCGAAAAAACATTTCAAGCCATTCGTGCCGCCTATATTTTTATTCGAACGGTTATTAATGCCCTTCGAATGGTGCGTGGCAATGCCAGGGATTTGACGCTTCCGCCCATCGAATCCGAAGAATTTGTAAGCCTGGGCCGCCGCATCGGCTATTCCGGTGTCGATGAAGACGTGCGAAAACGATTTCTAAGCCGTTTGGAACGCTATAAAGAAATTGCCAAAACTTTATACGCCTCCTACCTTAAAGACCTCTCGGAAAAAAATTGGAATGAACCCCTTATCCTTGAGCAGCCTCGACCGAGGGCCCCAAGGGTGAGTTTGAATAATTTCTTACGGGGTGATTTTTCGGTTGAGGAGAAACGAATCATGGCCGGGCTCGGTTTTAGAAATTTGCAGGAATCCGGAATGCGACTTGCCCGGATTTGTCCCCACGTCCTTGCCTTTGAGCCCTTTGCCTTGGCCCTTGACCGTGCCTGGCCGATTTGGCCTCAAGTACCGGATCCGGATCTAGCGCTCCTGCATCTTGAGAGATTTATCGAAAGGCTGGAAGATAAGGATGCGTTTTGGGAATGCCTGGCGGAATCCAAAGACGGACTTTTGATTTTGCTCAAGCTCTTGGGTTCGAGCAAATACCTTTCCGAAATATTGATTGAAAATCCGGATTATGGGTCTTGGCTTTTGAAGTTGGAAAACATTCGGCTTGAGAGGACAAGGGCTGTGCTGGATCATGAGCGTCAAAAGGAGGCGGCCTTCGCGGACGGCCATTTTCTTATTTCCCTTCGGCAACTCCGCCACAAAGAAACGCTTCGTATCGCGCTTGCGGAAATGATCGGCCATGAACCGCTTGAAGAAGTTTATGCCACTTTTAGCGGTCTCGCAGATTTTGTCCTCGAATCCCTGCTGCGGATGAATAAAATTCATGAGAAGCTTTGCGTGGTGGGCCTTGGAAAACTCGGAGGTCAGGAACTCAATTTTAGCTCGGATCTGGATCTCATGTTTCTTCAGGGAGATTTTGGCGAAACTCCGGAACTGATTCAAGGGCTGCAAATTTTATTGAATCAAATCAAAGAGGGGGGTCCCCATGAATTTTTATATCGAGTGGATTTGAGGCTTCGGCCGCACGGCGAAAACGGTGCTTTAATTTTAAATGAAAAAGACACCCTTCATTATTATGAAAAAGAAGGAGATTCCTGGGAGCTTCAGGCTCTGATAAAAGCCAGGGCGGCGGCCGGATTGAAGTCTCTTGGGAAATCATTCCTCCAAAAGATTTCATCCAGCATTTACCCCCTCGAACTTGATTCGGAGTTTCTTACCCGAGTTCGCGAAATCAAACGCCGTTATGAACAAATCACCCGCCAAAAAGGGGAAGAAGACACGAGGGCCTTGAAAGAAGGCTATGAACTTATGCGCCGCATTGAAAACCGCCTTCAACTTTACGAAAACCGCCAGGTCTTTAATCGTCCGAGTGAAAAAACGGCCCTGCGCGTGCTGGCCAAGGGCCTTGGATTTTCCGATGCAGGCGGGATTGCGGCGGAGGAAAAATTGGAAGCGGCCTATTCCAAGACAAAATCGCAGTGCCGCGAGATCTTTGAGAGAGTGTTTTATTCGTTATAACTTAGCCCTTACAACTTATAACCAACTATGTTAAATTACCGTCATGATTAGATCAATTTTCTTCCTTGGAATTCTCTTTCTCGTATTGTCTTGTCTTGGCTTTGCCGCAGAGATGGAATCCCCGGGAACTCCCTTGCGTAAACTCCAGCGTGGATTTTTGAATATTGCGCTTTCCCCGATGGATATTTCGCATGAAATCCGGCGCGATCAAAAGCGCGATGACATCATTCCCGGTTGGGCCACGGGGCTTGGTCGAGGCGCGTGTTTTGCGGCAGGCAGGGCGCTTGCCGGCGTCTATGAAATGTTAAGCTTCCCGATTCCTTTTCCCGCTAATTATGAGCCGGTTGTAACTCCCGAATTTGTTTGGGAGCATCCTTCGTAAAGGCGAGTAGGGCCCGAGCGGCCTTTTCGCTGGCATGTCCTTCTCCTAAAAGTTTTCGAAGTCTGGAAAAATCTTCTTTCATTTTTTGAGATTGCGAGGGCCTCTTCAGAAAATCAATGGCCCGTTCAGCGATTTTGGAGGGACGCATCTCAAATTGAATAAATTCCGGAACCACCGATTTTTTAAGCAGTAAATTGGCCATGCCCAGATAAGGAACTCTCACCAGCATTCTTCCTAAAATATAGGTCGACCAACTTGCTTTATAGAGAAGAAAGAACGGTGTCTTACAAAGCGCAGCTTCAAGCGTCGCAGTACCGGAGCTAATAAGCGCGAAATCGAGGCTTGCTAACAGGGAATGAAAATCTCCCCTCATAAGACGGATTTTCAAATCCGTCTTGGAAAGAATTTGACGATAAAATTCAGCGGGCACATTGTTTGATTCGCCAAGATAAAACGAGGCTTGAGGAATTTCCTTCTGAATGAGTCGAGCGGATTCAAGCATGCAGGGCAAGATACGCTGGACCTCGGCTTTGCGGGATCCGGGAAGAATCCCGATTGCGATTTCATTGCGTTCCATTCCGAGTTCGTGGCGGAGTTTTGACTTATCGGTTAGGGCCGGAATCTTATCCAGCAGGGGATGGCCTACAAATTCGCAGAGCACGCCCGCCCTTTGATAAAGGGTTTTTTCAAAAGGTAAAATCGTAAGCATTTTGGAAACGGTTTTTTTAATGGTGTGAATGCGCCTTCCGCCCCAGGCCCATATTTGGGGTGAGATGAAATAAACTACGGGAAATTTACGATTGATTTTCTTAGCGAGCCTTAAATTAAAGGCAGGGGAATCTATGAGAACAATAACCTCGGGCTTAAAATTTTCAATCTCTTTTAGGGTTTGATAAAAAATTTTTCGGTAATGGAAATACAAGCGCAGAACATCTCCGAATCCAAGCGCGGAGAACTTGGTCATATCGCAAAAAATGCCAACGCCGGCCTGCTGCATTTCGGGTCCGCCAAGACCTCTTAAATCGGAATGAGGGGAAATCCTTCGAATTTCTTTTGCGAGATGGGCGCCGTGAAGGTCGCCGGAAGGCTCACAAGCTACGAGGAAGATTTTGGGAGAGGGCATTGTTTTCTTGAATCGTTTGCACGATTTCGATGGCGAATTTCAGGGCGTTACGGGCCGCTTCGTCGGGCCGCCCCAAACCGGAACCGTTTTGAATACTCCGAATAAAATAATTTAACTCTTCCTTGAGGGGCTCGGATTTTGTGATGTCCACGGTTTCCTGAAATATCTTTCCATTTTCCTTTCGAAAAATCTTTGCGGCCTGCGCCTCATAATCTAAAGAGAGGTAAGCATCTTCCTGAAAGATTCGAATTTTGCGCTGTCTTTCAGGAGTGAGTCGCGAGGCCGTAAGGTCTGCGATCGCGCCGTTTTTAAATTTGACGCGGACATTGGCAATATCTTCAAAAGGGGTAATCACAGGAATTCCAACGGCATCAAAATTTTCCACTTCGCTCGCCACCAAATCCGAGACAATATCGAGATCATGAATCATCAAGTCCAATACAACCCCGCAATCGTTAATGCGTCCCGAGAAGGGCCCCAGGCGGTGAATTTCCATAAAGCGGATATTTTTGGCGATCTCACGAATGCGCCTAAGGCCGGGATTGTGGCGTTCAATATGGCCGACTTGAAGAACGCTGTGATGCTTCCGGGCGAGATCCATCAACTCATCCGCTTCTTCAAGTTTTAAAGTGATGGGCTTTTCCACAAGCGCATGTTTGCCGGCCTTGAGGAATTCCTTGGCCACTTCATAGTGGGCAATGGTCGGAGTGGCAATACTGACGGCGTCTACCAAAGGGATTAAATCCTGAAAGTTTTTAAAAAATGGGACTTTCAATCCCTCCGCTCGAATCGAACGAGCGGGGTCAACATCGCAAACTCCGATTAACTCAATATCGGAAAGTTCGCGATAAATTCTGCCATGTTCTTTGCCTAGATGACCAACGCCGATTACGGCAACTTTTAGGGTATTCATAGGTAAAATCTATCAAATCTATCGCAGGATAACACGCCCTGAGCTGATTTTTTAATCTTCTAACGGGTGCCTACCACTCGATACGGTCATGCCATCTTCACACCTGGTGTGAGAAGCTTTTACACACTGGGTGTGAGGGCGGGTGGTACTACATACTGGGTATGGGGGTGGTAGACACGTTCTTCTAACCCATTGGTTGCCGGGTGTCAACGAATATGTTACAGTAGCCGGCCTATGGGAATTTACCGTAGATTACTGGCTTTTATAGGACCTTATCGGTGGCGTCTGGCAATGGCTATTCTGGCTTCCCAGGGCTATGCCGTGGCCACGGCCCTTGTTTCAGCCACGCTTTATCTCATCGTAAACGGCCTCCAGAACAAAAATGAGGTTGTTATCGATAATATCCCCCACGTCCCTTTTTTGATGAATATTCACTTCCCCACCTGGTGGATACCCTTCATTATTGTAGGCGTCTTTACGCTCAGAAGTTTTTTTGAATATGTCTCCCAATACCAAATGTCCAGCGTCGGCATAAGAGCGATTCGCAAGGTAAGGGATGATCTCTATAAGCACTTAATTCACCTTTCAAGCGATTTTTATTCCCGAGGCCGTACGGGTGATTTTTTAAGTCGCATTATGAATGACGTTGGAGCCATTCAAGGTGCGATTACCGATGTGATCAGCGATTTGACGAAACAACCTTTTGTCATTGTTTACAATATTCCGATGGTTTTTATTTTTGGGGGACATTACGCGCTTATTGCGCTTGCTGTTTTTCCCCTCGTTATTGTTCCCATTGTCTATTTAGGAAGAAGCCTCCGACGCACGACAAAAAAGATGCAGGAACGTTCAGCGGACATCACGGCCTTTATCGGAGAAACCCTTGCCGGGATTCATGTCGTTAAGGCGTTTAATCTCGAAGAAGAGGAAATCCGTCGCTTTGAGAAGATCAATAAAGCCGTCTTCGATTTTTTCAAAAAAACGATTCGAGTGACTATTATTCAAAGGCCCCTCATTGAAATTATGGGCGCCTTGGGCGCTGCAGGAGCCATCTGGTTCAGTATCCAGCATCTTTCCATCGATCGTTTCACAGCTTTTGTCATTTCCCTTTTTGTTTTTTACGAGCCGCTTAAAAAGCTTAGCAAGGTTTATTCGACCATCCAGCAATCCCTTGCCTCCGGCGCGCGGATTTTTGAAATTCTAGATTCCGAGCCGGCCATTCAAAATGCCCCGGACGCCTTCCAGTTTCACGAGGAAATCCGGGACATTCGTTTTGAACACGTCTCTTTTTCTTATGAAACCGGAAAATATGTTTTGCGGGATGTGAACCTCGAGGTGCGCCACGGCGAGGTTGTGGCGCTTGTGGGAATCAGTGGTTCCGGGAAAACCACACTCGCAAATCTTTTGCTGCGATTTTATGATCCCACGGAAGGTTCGGTGCGAATTAACGGCCATGACATTCGTTTAATAACACTTCACTCACTTCGCGATCACATTGGCATTGTTTCTCAAGATACCGTGCTTTTTAACGGCACGGTCCGCGAAAATATCGCGTATGGAAAAGTTGGTGCAACCTTGGATGAAATACGGGTTGCCGCGGAAGCCGCTTATGCGGATGGTTTTATTGAAGGACTTCCCGAAGGGTATCATACGCCGCTTGGTGAGCGAGGACTCAAGCTTTCCGGCGGGCAAAGACAGCGTATTGCGATCGCCCGTGCGATGCTTAAAAATCCTCCGATTTTAATTTTAGACGAAGCGACTTCGCATCTTGATAATGAAAGTGAGCGCGAAGTTCAAAATGCACTTGAAAATGCGATGCAGGGGCGGACGGCGTTTGTGATTGCCCACCGTTTATCCACGATTCAGCGTGCCGATCGAATTGTGGTGCTGGATCAAGGAAAAATCATTCAGCAGGGGACAAGCGATTCACTCCTTCGAGAAGGGGGAGTTTACAAACGGTTTTACGATTTGCAGTTTAATTTATAGGGAAAAGGTATCAGCTTATCCCGCTTTTAGGTTCCCGGAATTTTAATTTTTATCTTTGTCGGCTCACCGGAACCTTTTTCCGGTTCTTCAATTTCATAATTTTCCGCATTGCCATAACCTAGAGTTGCCACTTTCACCGCGCCTTTGACGGTATTGTCTAAAAGCTTTTCTGTTCCCTGACGCGCTCCTTCAAGGGTGCCCACAACAGGTGCTTCTTCTCGGGTCGATTCCGCAGTCTCTGATAAAAATCCTGCGGTGCTGTCAACCGTAGCTTGTTTCACACCGCCGACAATTTCCTTAGCGGGATTGATCGCACCCTTTTTTTCTGCATCACGGCGCCATTTTTCCTCGCGTTCGGCCTGACGGGCCTCCTCATCATATTGGCCCTGGCGGGACATGGAGAAGCCGGAAATGGAGGGAAGGGTTAAAAGAACGGCAAGGATGAAGAATCCGAATTGGGTTTTCATGATTTTCTCCAAGGTTAGGAATACGAAAAAAACCGACACTCGTAGTATAGGATAAGTTCTTTCGAAAGGAAAGCCTTACTCTGACTACCGAATTGACTCAAATTAAAGGTAACCGAACGGCGATTTAGGCTGAATCGTTGACTCATATTAAAAGGTAACCCAAGAAAGGGGTTACTTCTATGAGTCCAAAGTCTAAAAAAGAGTATCTCAAAACCGTTTGGTTACGTT
>JACPXM010000023.1 GCA_016196545.1 Candidatus Omnitrophota bacterium | reverse complement strand
ATGATCCCGATGATCTCACGCCGGAGGAGAGGCTTTCCCGGATTGTGCATATCCTAGCCTTGGGAGCAATCCGCCTGGCTGACAGCGAAAAGAATAGGCCCGTTTTGAAAGCCAATATTGACAGTCCAAAATTTAAAGGCTATGCTCACACTCCCTAACACAAAACCCAGGGACAAAGCTGTGAGCCAAAAACTAGAAATCAAGCGTTGTGCTGTTTATACCCGCAAATCCACGGATGAAAATCTCAATTCAGATTTTACTTCACTCGATGCGCAAAGGGAATCCTGCGAGTCGTTTATCAAGAGCCGGAAGGCCGAAGGCTGGCAGCTTTACCCCGAACGCTTTGACGATCCTGCTTATTCCGGCGGCAATACGAATCGGCCCGCCTTGCAACATCTTCTTGCCGCCATCCGTCAGGGAAAAGTTCAGATAGTTGTGGCTTACAAATACGACCGCATGAGTCGGAACATCAAAGACTTCGTCAAAATCCTCGATCTTTTTGATAAGCACGGCGTTGCTTTTGTTTCCGTCACTCAGCAATTCGATACCTCGACTTCAATCGGGCGGATTTTCCAAACCATGCTGATGGGATTTGCTCAGTTTGAGCGCGAGCTGGTCAGCGAACGGACGCGGGACAAACGCATCGCCATGATTCAAAAAGGCAAATGGGCAGGTGGAATGCCGGTCATTGGCTATGACATTGATTCGGCAAACCGGAAGCTGGTCCTGAATAAAAGCGAAGCCAGGCAGGCAGAAGATCAATTTCTTTTTTATCTCAAAGAAAAATCCCTTGGCAAGACGGCCAAACGATTGAATGAACGCGGCTACCGCCTAAAACAATGGATTAACAAGGCAGGGCTTGAGAAAGGCGGCAGCCGGTATAATAAGTCCAATCTTGCCCAAATCCTGAGAAATCCTTTTTATATCGGACAGCTTCGGTATAAAGACAATTTTTTTCCCGGCGAGCATAAGGCCATTGTTGATGAAACGCTTTTCAACCGAGTCCAGAAGCTTCTCAGCCAAAATAACGGCACTCATCATTCGGCAAATCAGGATAAACATGATTTCCTCTTGAAGGGACTTGTGCATTGCAAAGTATGCGCGTCTTTTATGACGCCTAACTTTGCTTACTCAAGAGGAAGGAAATATTTTTATTACAAATGCACGAAGGTTAATAAGAATGACAAAGACGCTTGCTCCGTCAAAAGCGCTCCCGCGAAAGAGCTTGAAAATCTGATCGTGAAGCGATTGTCATTTCTCGGTCAGAATAAGAAAGTAGTCGAAGCCATTGTGAAAGATGCGCAGGAATCCTCGGTCAAAGCCTTTGGGCCATTAAGGGAGGACAGAAAGCGTGTTCAGGAAGAAATCCGTAAAACCGACGAAGAAGCCAAGAAACTGGTCAATGCTTTAGGCGCTCACAAGAACGGTTCCCGCAACAGCTTTATTACAGACCGGCTGGACGAACTGCAGGAAAAGAAACAAAAGGCAGAAGAAAGGCTTGCCGATATTGAACTGTCGCTCCAAAGCCTTGAAGGCCGGATGATTGACGCTGATGTGATTCGCCACAATCTCCAGCGCTTCGACGCAGTGTTTGATAAACTCACGCCCAACGAAAAGAAAGACCGGCTAAGACTCCTCATCAAAGAGATCATTTACAACCAAGACCCCTCTAAAATCAAAATGACCCTGCGCCCTCTCCCCGAGCTTGATCTCGAGGTAGAAGGCGACAAGGTCAGTTTTGATGAGCGTACAAAATGGCTCCCCCGCGTGCCCTAATTTTGATTAGGGATTTTGGGAGATCAGGACTCGCGGGGGAAAACCTAAATAAAAATGCCGAAGACCTTAAGGCCTCCGGCATTTTTTATGAGTCTCCCCGTGACACTGTCAGATCAAAACACATTTCAAGACGAGTTTCAATTTGAAATTCTCAGACGTGCGAAGGGAGAGGTGCAACTTATTGCAGATGATAGGGTTAAGAGGGGGGAGAGATGGGGCAGAGATTTTTAACTTTGAACCAATTCACCCGCTTTGTATGTGACTTGATCGGCAACTTCTCCAAATTCATCGTAGGAAACCGCCTTGCCCTCTAATTTCCCATCGACATAATGAGCTTCGCCAACGGCCCGCTGAGAAGATTCGTAATACTCCTTAGACGGGCCGTCTAACATGCCCATCTTGTAATTCCATTCTCGCCACAACTTTCCAGATTCGTAGTATTCCTTCATTGCTCCATGCATCTTGCCATGTTCAAAGTGAGCTTCTGACTTCACGTTTCCATTCTCATAGTACTTCTTAAAATCTCCGTGAGGGATGCCTTCGATATACTGAAATTCCGATTCCACTTTGCCATCTGGAAAATAGGCTTTGACGAGACCGTTTGCTGTCTCTCCTGATTCGGCAAATCCTTTACAACTCTCAATCGTTTTATCATTGACCTGCTCATAGACACACTCAAGCCTGGTTTTCTCTGATGGATAGAACGTTTTCAATGCCTTACTGATGCCGTCCTCCGATCGCAGTTCAGATTCTATGGTTCCAGTCTTGTAAAAAGTCTTAGAGACTCCGACCAGCTTATCGTCTTTATAATTTGATTCCGCCAACAACGTACCATCTTGGTAATACTCTCGACTCAAACCATTTAATTTATCCGCCTTGTAATTTTCCTTCGTCCACAGCGAACCACCTTCATAATAAGTTTTTTTAAGACCTTCAACTTTTCCATCAACCGAATGAAATTCTGCAGCAATTTTTCCGTTTGAATTATAGGTTTTGATTGGACCGCTAATGGTTCCAAATTTGTATAGAGCTTCAAATTTCAAGGCGCCATTTTTATGGTATCCTTTGCTCACTCCGTGTAACCGATGATTCGAGTAAAGCCATTCCGCCTTGAGTGAACCATTTTCATAATAAGTCTTTTTTACTTCATGTAAATTCCGATAAACCTCCCGCCCCAAGAAAAGTCCAAGTCCGATTAAAATTGTTACGAGGATGAACGTTGGGACATAACTTTTGTTTCGGAGTTTGACCTCAGATTTAATGTTTTCTGAAGTTTTGATAATCTTGACTGCTCGCTCGGAATCTTTTGGAGCAACCAAAAGTCTAACCGCCTTGCCCATTGATAAATGCGGTCTCATTCCACCGAGATCGTCGGCAGAGATCATTGCCTCAATACCTTTACCGTTAAGAAGCGACTGAATAAATTCGGCTTCTTGTCGGCTCAAGTATTCTCCTACACATACCCAGTTTTCCATGCTTTTCAGCCCTTATCCTGTGTAAGATTCATCGGCTTGTGATTGATTTCCTTCACATTTTGAAATTTATAAGTCTGACCGCATAATTTCAATCTTAACAAACTCTTTAACTTTAAGGCGATCAAAGGCTTCCAAGAGATTCATCACAGCCGAAAGAGCAATCACGCCTTCGGCGAGAATATCTACGATCAAAGCCAATCGTTCAGTCGGTGAGTAATCGATTTGCATAAACTTGGTCAAAAAACGGTAAAGTTTTGGTTATGCTTCCCATTTCCTTTTTTGGCTCATATCCATCGTAAGGTCTTCAATGTCAGTTTCGTTATTCATTTTTTCTTCGATAAACAAAAGACCGCTGTCATCCTGTTTAAGAATTTGTGCAAACTTGATAAACATTTCAACCAACTTATCTGTGGGAACGTCTGCATAAGTACGCTTCTTGAGTTCTTCCGTAACGGTGTGTAACTGCTGCCCGAAAAGTTCCAATCTTCCTGCTCGAAGCACGTGATATTTTTCTTGCAGTTCCTCAAGATGAATTGCCCGCAAATTGCCAATTTCGACTCGTAGCGATTTGCTCCAAGCGATTAAGGTCTGTTTGCTGACGCCAAGCTGCTCAGCGATTTTGGCGTAGCTGAGATTTTGCGCCCGCAACGTCAAAAATTTGTCTTTTACTTCCATGCTCTCCATAACCTTTACAATTCCTTATCATTGCCTTTACATTTCGTGACAGTTCACCGTCGTTTGCCATTTTTGGACTTCAACGCTCCTTTGACCCTCTCAAAAACCTCCTGCTCAGTCCTCACACCTTCAAGATGCTCCAATTCCTCAATTTTCTCTCTGACGCCTTGCAATTTTCCAACATCCTTGCCATCCCAGGCAGACAGAAGTCTCTTGATCTCATCCTTCAGATCATCCGTCACATTCCTGATCTCAAGAGCCACGGCTTCTTTTGTTTGGATGCTGTCACTTCCTATTGCACCCTTGCTTTTAGTTAGTGGTTTGATACCTTCGGCGGGATGTTGATCTGAAATCAAACCATGCGATAACCGTCGCAAGGCTTTTTTTTCGCCCTCGTATTGCTTCCGCAGTTCACTTGCCCTCGCTCGGATTTGCTCGCTTTCCTGTCTCAAATCAATCGCCAGTTCTGGATAAGTTTTCCCCTTCTGGCGTTCTTTCTCAAGTCGTTGCAGGAGCTTGACTGTTTCAGCGGGGTAAAAACCGACCGTCCCACGCCCATGAGGTTGAGCGATCTTGAGAGGCTTCGGCAAAATTTGCAGTTTATCCCGCAGATACTCGAAGGTTCTTGTGCCGATACTTCTACCAACGCCTGCTTTTTTCAAGAGGTCTTTTGCGGTGTAGAGGAGTGAGCCTTGATATTCTTTGGTTTGCATCGTGTCTACGACGAGTGTACACTCATGAAGAAAAGAGTCAAGCCAAATTTTGAGGTGATTTATGTTTCTATCGAGCGATAAGACAAAGAAGAATTACCGATGCGTCGTTTACACCAGAACATCTGATCAAGAAAAAAGCGAGATCAGTCCTTTTGATACCATCGAAGCGCAAAGGCAAAAATGCGAAGATTACATCGGGCTGCATGAGGAAAATGGTTGGACGCTCGTCCCAACCCGATACGATGATAGAAATGTTTCAGGCGGAACCCTTGTGCGTCCTGCTTTTAGGCGTCTTCTTGCGGACGCAAGACTTGGTAAGTTCGACATGATTGTTGTCAAAGCGATTGACCGTTTTACCCGCAGCCTCAAACACTTTTATGAAATTTGGGAGGAATTACAGAAACTTGGGATTGAACTCGCATCCGCAACGCAAGAATTTAACACGGCTTCATCAACGGGCAGATTACATCTCGACATCGTGTTAAGGTTTGCGCAGTACGAGCGAGAATTGGCATCCGAACGCACCAGAGACAAAATGCAGTTTCGGGCAAGCAAAGGACTGTTTCACGGTGGCTCAATTCCACTTGGCTTTGATCTCCATCCCACCGAAAAAGGCGTCCTTAAACCGAACCAAGAAGAAATCCCACTGGCTCGCCTCATCTTCCGCAAGTATGTTGAGATTCAATCAGGCAATCTTGTTGCGACTTACTGCAACAAAAACGGTTATACAACCAAAATTTGGAAGACGAAATCGGGTGTTCATCGAGGCGGGAAGAAATTCACCGAAGTCATGATCATGAACATGCTAAAAAGCCTTTACTACATCGGGCGTACAGGCACGCATGAAAAATCGTTTCCTGCTCAGTGGAAAGGGATCATCAATACAAAATTATTTAGTCGAGTCCAACAGATCATCAAATCCAATACCGTCCACCGAACTTCGATCAGCCAGAACATTCATCAACTGTTGCTTACAGGTTTGATATGGTGCGGTCATTGCGGGTCACAAATGACGCACAACTCCTCCATCAAAGGCGGTAAGAAGTACCTGTATTATCAATGCACGAAAGTTGGTCATGCGGATCGGACGGCTTGCGAAATCAGACGTGTTTCCGCCAGAACTCTGGAACAACTCGTAATTGACCGAATCAGTTTCCTTTCGGAACGAGAGGGACTTATTCAGAAGATCGTTAAACAAGCCATCAAGATTTCAAAGCAAAAATTAACCAGTCTTCGCACGGAGAGAAAGCGAATCGTCGCACAATTAACCAAAATCGAAAGACAAGCGCAGCCCTGGTTAAAAGCCTACGGTAGGAAGCGGTTTTCTTTGATTGAAGAACAGTTAAAGCCTTTGGAAGAACAAAAGATCGTGTTGGAGAAAAAATTAAATGAGATGGACGAAGAAATCGCTCAAGAGCAACAGAAAATTATTGACCCTCAAGCCATTTCTCGCAATTTCAAGTATTTCAAGATGGTTTTTACGCAGCTCACCTTTGAAAAGCAGCGGGATTTACTGCACCTGCTTATCAAGAAGATTGTCTATCACAAGGAGCCGTCGAAACTCAAGATTCAGTTTTACAATCTTCCTGAAATAAAAAAACCGCCAAAGCAGTCTGGAAAGACTGGCTCTGGCGGTTTTTCGTTATCCTCTCGGTTTGATGAGAGGATGTATTGGCTCCCCCGCGTGCCCTAATTTTGATTAGGGATTTTGGGAGATCAGGACTCGCGGGGGAAAACCTAAATAAAAATGCCGAAGACCTTAAGGCCTCCGGCATTTTTTATGAGTCTCCCCCGCGTGGGCTCGAACCACGGACATGCACGTTAACAGCGTGCCGCTCTACCAACTGAGCTACAGGGGAATGAAGATTCCAGCAGATTGGGACCGATTATATGCGAGGCGATAGTAAGGGTCAATGGTCTCGCCGGCATTGGTCTCGCCGGCATTTTAATAGAATTCAGCATTCAAAAATGAAAGGCATAAAAATGAAAATGCCAAAAATTTTCCGGGATTTAAATCTGGGCCTTCGCTTGCATCCCGCTTCTATTTCATTTGATTCTCAATCTTTTTTAGAGCGGGCATGTTTTTCAATGGATTTTTTCATCGCCAAAGAGGTTTCAAATTGTATATTTATGGCACACTCTATTTGACTCAATTTTTTGACAAATAACAAAACTTACATTACGCTTTGATTAGATGAAAGATTAGGCTACTTCAAGGGAGTTTTATGGAAAGATTTCTTAAAGGGGAAAATGGCCAGGGATTAGTTGAATATGCCCTCATTATCTCTGTTGTTTCTGTTGTTCTGGTCGCCTCTCTTGTTTTGTTTAGCGATCAGCTCGCCGTGAGCTTTAATACGATTGCTAACGCCCTGCAATCCCTCTAAAAAGTTTCAATCGAATAAATCCCTTTTTCTCGATACCTTTGATTTCATCATTTCTGTCAGGTATCCTTCTAGAAAAAGGAGACGCCCATGGGGTGGTTTTCATTTGAGGAGCCGGGAGAAAAACTCGAAGCGCTCATAAAAAAAGCAAGCCGGAACCCGAGTGCGGTTCCGGATTTTTATCGTGCCTTTTTAGAAGGAGAACTTTATGTGATAGGAAAGGCGCTTGGGCCGGCTCAAATTTCCGGGGATGGAGACAAGTTTGTGGAAGGGGGCGAAATTCAATTTAATTTATTTGATATTGAAGGCCAAAAACAAATTTGCGCCTACAGTTCTCTAAAAATACTCACCCAATCGATTCAAGAGCAAACAACCTATGTTCGCATGAAGACCCGAGATTTTTTGGAAATGTTAGAACCCGAATCCCTTTTTATCCTCAACGCGGGAGCCCCGGTTGGGAAAAAATTCACCTGGCAGGAAATCGAAGATTTGAGAAGCGGGAAAATTTTTGAAGTTCTTGAATTTAACTTAAGGCAAGGGGAGAAGCTCATCCTTGGCCAACCGGCCCAGCCTCCTCAAAAAACCCTTGAGGCCCTCCAAGCTTATTTTTCAAGTCATCTTGATATCGAGTGCGCCTATCTGGGGCAAGTTTTTTATACGGAACGAAAAGAACCCCCCCATTGCGTGATTGGCTTAAGGCTTAAGGGTTCCTCCCGCTCCTTTCAGGAAGTCGTTAAGGATTTAAGTTTGAGGGTGCGCAGCCTCCACGAGGCGCCGATCATCGATTTTGTCAATGTCACCGAGGTCGGCACGATTTCCGAATATCTCCTGAAAGAAACCACACCGATTTTTAAAGCAGCCTGAAATCCATCTGTTCTACCGACCCTCCTGTCTTTATGAAATAGCCGACAGTCTTCCTAAAAATAAAGAATAGTTTTTTCCCCGCAATTTGCTGTGGTATCATAGTACATCGTCACAGAAAAAAACAGGAGGGAACTATGAAAAAGACATCGAGAACGTTATTCATGAGCGCAATTTTTCTGACGCTTTTAGGAACGAGCGTATTCGCAGATCACTCCCGAGGTCAATGCCCCATGGGAAAATGCCCTTATAGCGGAAAGTTTTCAAAGGGCGAGGGCAAATCCATGTGTCCCATCACCGACAAACTCATGAGCAAGGCCGAGTTTTTCCTGGATCATCAAACCGAACTTGCGCTTACTGAAGATCAGATGAACACCATCAAGACCTTAAAGCTGGAATCTAAAAAAGCCTATCTGCGCGCCATGACAGACCATAAGATTTTTTCTCTGGATGTCAAACATATGATGGCCCAAAATCCCGTAGATCAAGAAGGATTGAATGCCATGATCGACCAAATGAGTGCTGCCATGAATACCACAGCCAAAGAAACGCTTGCCTCCTATGTAAAACTTAAAGCCGTTTTGACGGAAGCACAAATGGCTAAGGCCAAGGAACTCTGGCTTCAGAAAAAATAAGTCGTTGTCAGCCAAAAAGGGCCGGGCTCGCCGAAATGGAAAAGGCGACCGGCCCTTTTAGTTTTGAGGAGCTTCGATGGACCTTGTCTTGCTTTCCCGGATACAATTTGCCCTCACCATCTCCTTTCATTACATATTCCCGCCGCTCAGCATCGGCCTTGGACTTTTGCTTGTTTTGATGGAGGCGACCTATCTTCGTACCCGCCAGCCGCTCTACGAACAAATGACCAAATTCTGGGTCAAAATTTTCGGCCTCACTTTTTCTATGGGTGTGGCCTCGGGCATTGTCATGGAATTTCAATTTGGAACCAACTGGTCTTATTATTCCCGCTATGTGGGCGATGTTTTTGGGAGTGCGCTTGCCGCGGAAGGGATTTTTGCTTTTTTTCTGGAGTCGGGATTTTTGGCGCTTTTGCTCTTCGGCTGGAACCGGGTCGGTCCCCGCATGCATTTTTTTTCCACCTGCATGGTATCGCTGGGATCGATGTTCAGTGCGATTTGGATTGTCGTGGCCAATTCCTGGATGCAAACCCCGGCGGGCTATCACCTTGTGAAAACAAACGGTTTTGAGCGGGCGGAAGTCACTGATTTTTGGCAACTTGTCTTTAACCCTTCTTCCATGGACCGGCTGAGTCATGTGATCATGGGTTGCTGGCAGGCGGGCGCTTGGCTCGTGTTAAGTGTCAGCGCTTATTATTTATTGAAGCAAAGGCATCAAGATTTTGCCAAGGCCTCCCTCAAAATCGCATTAATCCTTGCAACGATGGCTTCTCTCCTTCAGCTGGTAAGCGGGCATGCCAGCGCGGTGACCGTCAGCCGTTATCAGCCAGCAAAGTTGGCGGCGATGGAGGCCCATTTTCCCGAAAGCGCTCCTGCGGATATGAATCTTTTTGGATGGGTCGATGAAAAAAATCGAGCCGTTAAATACGGCATTGCGATTCCAAATTTTCTTAGTCTTCTCATTTCGGGCAATCCGAAGCAGCCCGTGGCGGGGCTCTTAGCCTTCAAGCCGGAGGACAGGCCGCCCGTCAATATTACGTTTCAAGCGTTTCATGGCATGATTCTCATAGGTCTTGCCCTCATCGTCTTGAGCTTGCTCGGCTGCTTTTTTTGGTGGCGTGGCACTTTGTTTCAAAAAAAGTGGCTGCTAAGGCTTTTTGTGATTTCTGTTTTGGGACCTCAAATTGCCAATCAGCTTGGCTGGGCAACCGCTGAAATCGGAAGACAGCCTTGGATTGTTTACGGTCTTTTGCGAACCGAGCAGGGGGTTTCCCGTGTCGTGAGTTCGGGACAGGTGCTTGCCTCCATCCTCATGTTTTCCGTGGTCTATCTTCTGCTTTTCATTCTCTTTGTTTATCTGTTGGATCAAAAAATTAAAAAGGGGCCGGGAGCGGAAGAATCGCAAATCTCCGGCCACCGGGCTTAAAAATGGATCTTAATACCCTTTGGTTTTTACTCGTCGGCATTTTGATGACCGGCTATGCCGTCTTAGACGGCTTTGACCTCGGCGTGGGAGCGCTTCATCTGTTTACAAAAAGCGATCGCAACCGACGCATTCTGCTCAACAGCATTGGTCCTGTGTGGGACGGTAATGAGGTCTGGCTTGTCACGGGAGGGGGGGCGCTTTTTGCGGCTTTCCCGGATGTTTATGCCACCGTATTTTCCGGATTTTATATGGCCTTTATGCTTCTTTTGTTTTGCCTTATTTTTCGAGCGGTCGCCATTGAATTTCGCAGCAAGCAACCCATGAAGTGGTGGAAGGATGTTTGGGATTTTAGCTTTAGCGTCTCAAGCATCCTTTCAAGTCTTATCATTGGGATCGCGCTTGGCAATTTGGCGTGGGGGATTCCCCTTGGGCCGGATAAGGAATTTACGGGGAATTTTTTTACGTTGATTCATCCTTACAGCCTTTTAATCGGCGTCCTTGTGCTTTCCCTTTTTATGATGCATGGCGCCATTTATGGAGTTTTAAAAACCGAAGGGGAGTTACAACGTCAAATCAAAGGATGGATCAAATCCACAATGATTTTTTTTATGGTCACCTACGCCCTTGCGACGGTTGCCACGCTGCTTTATGCCCCTCAAATGTCGGATGTTTTAAAACGTTCCCCCGTATTTTTTATGGTCCCCCTTTTTAATATTCTTGCCATTGCCAATATCCCGCGCGAAATTTCCAAAGGAAATGATTTTAAGGCCTTCCTGTCTTCGTGTTTGGCCATGGTGACCTTGATGGCGCTCTTTGGAATCGACATGTATCCGAATCTGGTTTATTCCAGGCCTTTTTCGGAATTCAGCCTCACGATTTATAACAGCGCCTCTTCTCAAAAAACGCTTCAGATTATGGGGCTGATCGCATTACTCGGCATGCCGCTTGTGATGGCTTATACGGTAAGTATTTATTGGATTTTTCGTGGAAAAGTAAAACTGGAAGAATCGAGTTATTAAGAGGAAAACCGTTTAAGGGGGGTTGTTTTATGGTGAAATTGCCTGAACATGGAAAACTGCTTCGGATTTTTATCGGCGAGCAAGACAAATGGCAGGGTGCGCCTCTTTATGAAGCGATTGTTCACCTTGCCAAAAAAGAAGGCATGGCCGGTGCTACCGCGCTCAAAGGCTTTTTGGGATTTGGCGCGAAAAGCCATATGCACACCGCCAAACTCCTCCGGCTTTCTGAGGATCTTCCCATTGTTATTGAAATCGTAGACACTGAGGAGAAAATCAATCGCTTTCTTCCCCACCTCGACCTCATGGTTAAAGAGGGGCTAGTGACTCTCGAAAAAGCCCAAGTCATGATGTACCGCGCTTAGCTTAAAATTGTCCTATGAGTTTTTTTGTTTAAATTAAAATCGAAGATTTGACGAGTTCAATCACAGGGTTGGGCCAGAGGCCGAAGAGAAGAATCCCGGCCGAAAGCAACACAAGTGCCAGGGAAAGCGGCAGGCTGCGGGTCATGGGTTCGTGGTGGGTGGGCGCCACCAGATACATTTGTCGCACGATTTTAAAATAGTAAAACGCGGCCACGGCGCTATTGAGTGTCGCGGCAATCGCAAGCCCATATTGCTTGGCCTCAATCGCGCCTGAGAAAACAAAAAACTTTCCGATAAATCCTGCAAACGGTGGAAGCCCCGCCAGAGAAATCAAGAAGAACGTGAGTGCCGCAGCCAGAAAGGGTGAGCGCCGGCCCAGGCCCGCATAAGATTCAATCAAGTCATTGCCGAAAACATTCGAGGCATAAATCACCACCGTGAACGCGCCGAGATTGGTGAGTGTATAAGCCAGAAGATAAATCAAAACGCCTGAGAGCCCCGTTTCATTGGCTGCGGCAAGTCCCATCAAAATGTAACCTGCCTGCGCGATGCTGGAATAAGCGAGAAGCCTTTTAATATTGCCTTGCGAGATCGCAACGATATTTCCTATCGTCATGGTGAGAATGGAGAAAAAGATCAAAAGCGGCTTCCATTTCCAGGCCATCCATCCGAAACCGACCATCAGGACGCGGTAAAGCACCGCGAAGCCGATGGCCTTGGGACCCACGGTCAGAAATGCAGCAATCGGGGTTGGCGCCGCTTCATAAACGTCCGGTGCCCACATGTGAAAGGGAGCCATGGAAATTTTAAAACCCAGCCCGGCCAAAAGCAGAAACAACGAAATGAGCGAAATCATAAAATAGGGGGGATCGATGATTTTAGAGCGGATGGTCTCAAGGTCTAAAGAGCCTGTGACACCGAAAAGGAGCGACATGCCGTAGAGCATAATCCCGGAGGCCAGGCTTCCGAAAAGCAGGTATTTCATGGAGGCCTCCTTGGAGCGCGCGTCATTTTTCAAAAACCCCACTAACAAATACGAAAGAATCGAAACGAATTCAATGTGAAGAAAGAGGGCTAGAAGATTGGTCGAGGCCGCCATCAAAATCAGCGCAAAGGCCATAAAAAGGAGCAGAGAATAATATTCGCCCTCATATGATTTAATCAGGGGTTTGTAGGAAAGCGAGATTAAAACGGTGACGGCGAGAATTCCAAGCGCAGTGAGGCGGAAAAAATGGGTGAAGACATCGAGCCGGAAAAATCCGAAGAAAAGGTCCATCGGCACCGGGGGAGTCCTGGCCAGATAGAGGGTCAAGATTAAAATGAGGATTGCGAAAAAACCGATCGCCTTTTTATTTTTAATGAAAAGATCCAGCATCAATGCGAGAAAGGCGCCTGAAAGCAGAAAGATTTCAGGGACAAAATAGCGCAGGCTGTCGGCAATCGTCACAGCTTGCCTCCGAGCGAAAGTAAAAGCGCCTGAGCCGTAGGTGTGATGTAGTTGAGAATCAAACTGGGAAGCAGGCCGAACAAAATCACAAGAACCCCGAGCGGGGCAAGTGTAAAAATCTCCCGCGCATGGATATCCGGAAGTTTGGCCCACTTTTCATGGGCGGGGCCCAGGAGGACTTTGCGCACCATCATCAAAAGATAGGCCGCAGCCAGAATAATTCCAATACAGGCAAGGCCCGCCCAAAGTTTTTGAGCTTGGTAAGTTCCAAGCAGCACCAAAAATTCACTGATAAATCCCGCCAAACCTGGAAGTCCCAGAGAGGCCAGCGAAAATAAAATAAGAATTCCGGAATAAACCGGCATTTGTGCGCTTAAACCCCCGAAGGCTCCCATGTCGCGTGTGTGGGCGCGGTCATAAAGCACACCGACCAGCAAAAAAAGGGCGCTTGTGATAATGCCGTGGGTAAACATTTGAAGCAGGGCGCCGTTAAAACCGTTTGCGGTGAAGGCCGCAAGCCCCAGCAGCACAAAGCCCATGTGGCTGACGCTGGAATAGGCAACCATTTTTTTAAAGTCCGTTTGAGCCATTGCCACAAAACCGCCGTAGATAATTCCAATGACTGCGATCAACGCCATGGCGGGCCGAAACCAAAGTGCAGCCTCCGGAAACAAGGGATAGCTGAAACGGAAAAATCCGTAGGTACCCATTTTGAGCAGGATGCCCGCGAGGATGACGCTGATGGGGGTCGGGGCCTCCACGTGAGCGTCCGGCAGCCAGGTGTGAAACGGAAAGGCCGGGACTTTAATCGCAAAACCGAGAAAAAAGGCCAGGAACAGGATTTTTTGAAGCGGCACGGCGAAGGAATTTTGCACCAAGAGCGTTAAATCAAAGGTGTGTGGAGTCGCGTTAAAATAAAGCGCCAGGATGCCCAGCAGCATGAACAGCGAGCCTGCCAACGTGTAAAGGAAGAATTTGATCGCCGCGTATTCTTTTCGGGGTCCCCCCCAGATGCCGATTAAAAAATACATCGGGACCAGCACCACTTCCCAGAAAATATAGAAAAGAAATAAATCGAGCGCCAAAAAGCTTCCTAGCATTCCGGTTTCAAGCAAAAGGTAAAGAAAGTAATATTCTTTTTCTCTTTCTTTGATTCCGAAAGAGCCGATACAGCCCAGAAATGAAATCAAGGCAGTCAGGGCAATCATCGGAAAACTGATGCCGTCCGTTCCCACGAAATAATGTACCTGAAAGGCGGGAATCCAGCTCACCCGTTCCACCAATTGAAAGCCGGTTTGGGCGGGGTCGAAGGCCCCTAGCGCGATCAAGGAAAGAATGCCGACAAAAAGCGTGCCCGCCGCGGCGATCCATTTAAGGAGAAAAGTCTGGGACCTGGGAACAAAAAGAAGGGCGAGGGCCACAAGAAGCGGTGAAAAAATAATCCAGGATAATAAATGGGATTTCATAGCACTCCTTCAAAAGGTACCAGGTTCCTTTTTGCAAAAAGGAACCTGGTACCTTTGGGTTTACGGTTTAACGTGAAAGTACATGAGCAAGATCACGCTCACAAAGGTAATTAAAAGATAATGCTGGACCAAGCCGGTTTGAACTCGCCGGACCGTCGCACTTGTGAGCTGGGTCACAACACCGACCAAATTCACCAGTCCGTCTACAATATGTTTGTCTATCCATCCCTGCAAATTGCTGGATTTCACGGTGCCTGTTCCGGCTGCATTGACCAAGCCGTCCACGGCCTTTTGATCGAATATAAAAAGCCACTGACCCAGTTTAAGAAAGGGGCGGACCAGCAAGACGGAATAAATTTCATCAAACCAGAGTTTATGAATCGAAAGATCATAAAGGGGCTTAAAAGTTCGCATGACCCACACCGAGGGATTTAATTTTCCAAGATAAAAAACCGCGGCAAGCAAAATGCCGCCAAGACCTGCGGCCACCGAACATCCGACAACAAACCAATTAAGGGCATGATGGACAGCCCCCGAGCCATGAATTTCATGGGTGCCCTGCGTCACGGGACCATGGATAAAATTTGAAAACCAATGTCCGAAAAAGGGTGAGCCCGGGAGTCCGACCAAAATGGCTCCGAGCGCAAGAATCCAAAGCGGGCCGGTCATCGTGGCCGGGGATTCATGAGGATGAATTTTGTGATTGCGAAGCGTTCCGAAAAAGGTCAGAAACACCAGCCGGAACATATAGAAGGCGGTCATAAAGGCAATGACAAGAAGCAGGAAAAATACAATTTTATTTCCGGAATCAAAGGCGGCTAAAAGGATTTCGTCTTTGCTCCAGAATCCGGAAAGCGGAGGAACTCCCGCGATTGCCAAGGAGGCGATGATAAAAGTCCAGGCCGTGTGTGGCATTTTTTTTAAGAGGCCGCCCATTTCACGAATGTCCTGGCTGTGCGTGCCATGAATGACGCTTCCGGCGCCGAGAAAGAGAAGGGCCTTAAAATAAGCATGCGTCATTAAGTGAAACGTGCCGGCGCTGAGGCTTCCGAGGCCGAGTGCTGTGACCATGTAACCCAGCTGTGAAATCGTAGAATAGGCCAGTACCTTTTTGATATCGGTTGCGCTCAGCGCGATAAAGGCAGCCATAAACGCGGTGAGGGTTCCGATGAGGACAACGACTTGCATCACACTGGGAAAGGCGGAAAAAAGCGCAAAGGACCGGGCCACAAGGTAAACGCCGGCCGCCACCATCGTGGCCGCGTGAATGAGCGCACTTACCGGAGTGGGGCCTTCCATGGCATCGGGGAGCCATACGTGAAGCGGGAATTGTGCGGATTTCCCGATCGTGCCGCAAAAAATCAAGAGCGCGGCCAAGGCCAGCGCTGGCGTTGCGCCGGCCGCATGAACTGACGATTCGAGCTCGGTAAAATTGAGATTTCCTGTAGCTGTGAAAAGCGTCAATATCCCCAAGAAAAATCCGACATCGCCGACGCGGGTCGTAAGAAAGGCCTTGAGACCGGCATTCGCCGCAGAATTTTTTTCAAACCAGAAACCGATTAAAAGGTAAGAGCAAAGCCCCATGACTTCCCAGGACATGAAAAAAAGCGCATAATTATCGGCAATCACAAGTGTAAGCATGGCCGACATAAAAAGCGAGACATAGGCAAAGAAACGGGAAAAACGCGGATCGTCCTGCATGTAGCCCGCGGAATAAATTTGAATTAGCGTTCCGATAATCGTGACGACAAATAGGAGAGTGGCTGCCAAGGGATCGAGCAAATAGCCGAAGGAGAGCGTGGACCGGCCGAGCGTGAGCCATTCCGCATGCGCGGAAAAAATTTGTCCTGTCTTGGCCACTTCATAAGCCGCGGGAAGTCCAAGGGCGCAGGAGGCAAGGCTGGAGAGAATGGAAACCCAGGCGGCCCCGCGCTTCAAAAATTTTCCAAAGAAAATATTAATGATGAAGCCGAGAAGTGGAAACACAGGAATAAGATAAGCGTAGGAAGTCATAAAGCTACCATTTCAGAAGGTGAATCTCGTCGGTTAAGATGGTTTTACGGACTCTGAAGAGCGCCAGCACGATTGCAAGCCCAACGGTGGCCTCCGCCGCGGCGATGGCGATCACAAAAAATGCGAAAATCTGCCCTGTCGCCGGATCCGGCGATGTGTTTTGAGAAAATGCGACAAAATTCACATTCACCGCGTTTAAGATAAGTTCCAGCGCGATTAAAATACCGATAATGTTACGGCGTACGAGAGCGCCAAAAATTCCAATCACAAAAAGAAAGTTTGCGAAAATTAGATAATGGGTCAGAGGAATCATGAGACCCTGTCCTTTTTTGCAATAATCACAGCGCCGATAAGCGTGGTAATCAAGAGGACCGAAATGACTTCAAAGGGGAGCACGTAAGTGTTCAGCAGAGCATAGGCGAGCTCCCCCACGGATAAATGAAGCGCCCCCGCATTTTCTTGAATGGGCCATCGAGTTTTCACGGAAATCGTGGAAAATGCAATCAGCGAGACAATCGCCAAGCCGAACGCCGCGAGGGTTAAAGAGTTATTCTGGGGCGACGAATTATCCCCAAAGCGCTCGGTAAGCATAATGGCAAAGATTACAAGCGTCATGACCGCACCGACATAAATCAGGATTTGAACCATGGCCAGGAAATCCGCGTGCAGGGATAGAAAGACGCCTGCAATGCCAATCAGCACTGCCGCAAAACATAGTGCGGCATGAAAGAGATTACGCACCGTGACGGCCAGAATGGCCGCAAGGACGCTAAAGGCCATCAAGGCGTAGATTCCAAATTTTACGATGTCATATAAATGAGTCACAGGTTTATCCCATTACATCCCTTCCTGCATACCCGGGGTGCAGCACACCGGGTATGTAGAGGGTTAGTCTCCGAACTGATAAACGCGCTTTTCGGGCGCATAACCTTGATTCAATTTTTGGAGGCCCCAAAAAGATAGGCTCAACACCCCGGCCGACATCAGGACGCGCACGATGGTGTTGGGGGCAAAATACCAAAATCCTGCCACAAAGATATTAATGAGCGTCAGCGGCAGAAGAAATTTCCAGGCCAAATTCATCAACTGGTCCACGCGGAAACGGGGGAGGGTGCCGCGAAACCAAATCATAATAAAAATGAGTACATACGTTTTCATAAAAAACCAAAGCCAGGAGGGAAGCACAGGGCCCTGCCATCCTCCTAAGAACAGGGTTGCAGCAAGCGCAGAAATCGTAAAAGAATTCATGAATTCCGCCATATAGAAGAGCGCGAATTTCATGCCGCTGTATTCGGTATGAAATCCCGCGACAATTTCTGATTCTGCCTCGGGCAAATCAAAGGGCGAGCGATTGCATTCAGCCACTCCGCAAAGATAAAAAATAATGAAGGCTAAAAGACCCCAGGGTGTAAAAATAAACCATTTGAGGCCGCCCCAGCCCCCCTGAGCCAGCACAATGTCATTGGTGGAAAGGCTCCCGGTGATCAAAATGACGGGCACCACGGAGAGCACCATCGGGACTTCATAGGAAACCATCTGCGCAACCGAGCGCATCCCTCCCAACAAGGAAAATTTATTGCGGGAGCCCCAGCTTGCCATAAAAATGGCAAGGGTGGTGGTGGAGGAGATCGCGATAAAAAAAAGAAGTCCCACATTCAAATCCACGGCGGTCATGCCGCGGCCGAAGGGAATAACGGCAAAGACAAGCAAGGCGGGAACGACAATGAGGATTGGCGCCAGAAAATGCGCGATAGGATCTGCAGGGGTTGGAACAATATCTTCTTTCGTGAGCATTTTGACGCCGTCGGCAAGCGGCTGTAAAAGCCCCCATTTCCCGACACGGTTGGGGCCGATGCGGTTTTGCATGCGGCCCACGACCTTTCGTTCCAGAAGGGTGAGATACATCATGGTGACGGGTCCCAAAAATGCAATGGCTGCAATGGAAATCAGAACGGATTTAATGACAAGCACCCAATCCGGAAGAAAGCCTGCCATAGCGGTGATTAGCCCTTTTTTTATCAGTATAAAAATTGGATCAAGTAATTCCACGTTTCACTCAAATTCTACCGGTTCCAGGTTGCCGCCGGCAACCTGGAACCGGTAAGTTTTGTTAGGTTTTGGGGGGTTCGGGTTGCGGCTGAGTGGTCTTTGCTTTGACTGCTTGCGCCGCAGCCGCTTTTTTCTTTTCTTCGGCCTCACGACGTCGGGCATCAATGGCGCCGGCATCCGTGGGACGGATTTTGTTAAAGTATTCGTTGGATTTTAAAAGATCGTCGCGGTGATAAAGCATTTTGTTCTGACGGTCCGGCCCCGCGATTTCAAATTCATGGTCCATGAAAATCGCATCAAAGGGACAGGCCTCTTCGCAAATCCCGCAATTCATGCAAACCGTAAAATCAATATCAAAGATGGCTGGGCGTTTAAGCGGACGGCCTTCCTTATCAAAATCGCGGACAATATAAATACATTTTGGGGGGCATTCCTTGGCGCAAATGTCACAGGCCACGCAGCGCAGATTTTCCGGCGTTTGGTCATAAAGAAGGAAGGGAAAATTCCGAAAGCGTTCCTTCTCCGCAAGCCGCTTTTCCGGATATTCCACCGTGAAAATCCCGCCCTCGTGGGGGCCCTTAAAATAGGAGGCCAAAAAGGCCTTAAGCGTGACCAGCATTCCCTTAATGATTCCGGTTCCGAAAATCATCAGTGGTCCACCTCTCCCAAGACAATATCAATAGAACCTAAGATGACAATGGCATCTGCCACTTTGTGGCCGATACAAAGGTCTTCTAAAATCGTCAAATTGATCAAGGAAGGTGCCCGCACATGATAGCGCCACGGCTGGGGTGTTCCATCGGAGACCACATAAAACCCAAGTTCTCCCTTGGGGGCCTCGACGCGGCCGTAGGCTTCGCCCACGGGCGGCTTGAAATTGCGCGGTGCTTTCACAAAGGGTGCCATTTTTTTGCTGATAATTTCCCCGGTGACCGGAATGTCCCTCAAGGCTTGTTGGAGAATTTTCAGGCTCTCGCGCATTTCCAGTACGCGGCAATAATAGCGGTCATAAACATCGCCAGTTTGGCCCAAAGGAATTTTAAAATCGAAGCGGTCATAAATGGAATATTTGTCGGCCTTCCGGACATCGTAATTCACGCCCGAGGCCCGCAGCATCGGCCCCGTGATGCTTGCATTGACGGCGAGCTCGGCCGGAAGCACACCGACATTTTGGCAGCGCATGCAAAGGATTTCATTTTTGGTCAGAAGGGTTTCAAATTCATCAAGAAATTTCGGAAAATTTTGAATCACTTCTTTAATCCGCTCAAGTGTTCCGGCGGGAAGGTCCCGTTTGATGCCCCCAAAACGGAGGAAATTGCACATCATCCGCGCGCCGGAAACCTCTTCAAAAATATCCAGGATTTTTTCGCGCTCCCGGAAGGCGTAAAGGACAGGCGTAAAGAAAGCGCCGAGATCATTTAAGAGGAAGCCGATGACGGAGACGTGATTGACGAGGCGTGTGAGCTCGGCCATGATCACGCGGATATATTGCGCGCGTTCCGGGACATCGAGATTGGCAAGTTTTTCCACCGCAAGTGCCCAGGCAAAATTATTGGACATGGAATTGAAATAATCGAGGCGGTCGGTGTAGGGCATGGAGGCCGTGTAGGAAATATTTTCCGCGATTTGCTCGTGATTGCGGTGAAGGTAGCCCATGACAGGCTTGAGCGACACGACCGTTTCACCGTCCAGCACCACATTCATGCGAAAGACGCCGTGCGTGGAAGGGTGCTGGGGCCCGATATTGACCTGAAGGGTCTGGGTGTCATGATTCACCGGATCTTGAACCTCAAACATTTTTTCCATCATTCGATAGATTTCCCCGTTTTTTCCGCGACCGCACGTTTGCCCTGAGCTTTTAGATCGGCGGCCTTTTTGCGCATTCCCTCGGGTACTTTTGCGCCATGGCGATCCAGCCATTCGATATCGGCCGTTTCCAAGATTTCGGAATCTTCCTGTTCATAATCCTTGCGCATGGGGAAACCCTCAAAGCCCTCCCACATGAAGATGCGGCGAAGGTCCGGATGATTTTCAAAATAAAGGCCATACATATCAAAGGCCTCCCGTTCTTGAAACTCCGCGCCCCGGTAAATCGGGACAAGGGAAGGAATGCGGGGACTGTCCCGTGTGACCCGCACGCGCAGCACGACGGGCCCGGTTTTCTTTTCCACGGAATAAAGGTGATAGACGGATTCAAGGTATTTTAGATAATCCGCCCCGGTCACGGAGGAAAGATAATCCAGTGCAAGGACGGGGTCATTTTTAAGAAACGCGGCAACCTTGGGAAGCATCGCTGCGTCTTCAATCAAGAGAGACTCGCGTACCGGTTTCAGGCGTATGCCGGGAAGGGCCGCTTCGATTTTAGATTGGATCTCTTGTAAATTCATAAAATATAAAATCAGGCCGTTTGAGGTTTGGGGGGTTGAGCGACAGGCGGCGTTGCCAGAGGTGCGTCCAGATCCGGGGCCTTGGTTTTTCTGCCGATTAAAATGGGCTCGCCGTATTTATCCTTGCGATGGTCCAGCTCCCGAGGCTGCCAGACCTCAGGGTTAAATTTAGGGACAAGACCATGAGGTCCGAAATCCGGGACCGGGTACTCGCGCTTCATGCCCTTTTGATACCATTCTGTAGTTTCAATTTCCTGGCTTTGAATTTTTTTTTGTAATTCCATGAGCCCGTAAAGAAGCGCCTCGGGGCGGGGGGGGCATCCGGGCAAATGCACGTCGATGGGGATATAGCGGTCAATGCCCCGTAAGACGTTATAACCGTCAATAAAAGGTCCGCCGGCAATCGAACAGGCACCCATCGTGATAACATATTTGGGTTCGGCCATTTGATTGTAAAGCCGCACCACTTGCGGGGCCATTTTTTTGGTGACCGTGCCGGCCACGATCATTAAATCCGATTGGCGCGGGGAAGGCCGGAAAAGTTCGGCGCCGAAACGTGCGATATCATAACGGGCGCAAGCTGTAGCGATCATTTCAATAGCACAGCAGGCGAGCCCGAATTGCATGGGCCAAATCGAAGATTGGCGCCCCCAATTGTAAAGTTGATTGATCGTGGTGACGACCACGCCCTTTTTTGCGAGCTCGCCTTTTAAGCCCTCGTCGACCTCGGATTGGTTTTTAGAAAATGCCATAGATGTCCGTTTCATTCCCATTCCAAAATATTTTTCTTCCAGGCCCAGACAAGGCCCATCGCCAAAATTGCGACAAAAATCAGCATTTCGACCAACGCAGAAATTTCCATGCTTTTAAACGCCACCGCCCACGGATAAATGAAGACGGTTTCCACATCAAAAATCACAAAAAGCAGGGCAAACACATAATATTGAATGCGGAATTGAATCCAGGAGTCGCCCTCCGCTTCAAGACCACACTCATAAGTCGCATTTTTAATGGCGGAAGGTTTTTTGGGGGCCACAAAGCGGGCCAAGACAATAGGCAAAAGGGGAAAAAGGAAGGCAAAAAGAACGAAAATTCCAATAAATAGATAATGATAAAAGTAGGAATCTGTAGCCATAAAGAACGCTATTATAAGGTCATCGTCCAAAATGTCAAAAACAACCTCCCCAACCAAAAGGTACCAGGTTCCTTACTGTGGGAAGGGAAGGTTATTTTTCAGCGAAGAGGGAAAGAGCGCCGGAATAATGATGCAGATGGTTGACGTGGTCGATGGGCGCGAGTTCGCCGTAGGAGAAAATGCCGATGACGGGGAGCTTTGGAAAAAAACTTCGGATTTTTGAAACGTCGTGATTCCCTTGGCCGTAAAGCGCCTCGCCCCGCGCGCAACAGTTGATGTAAATTCCAAACCGGGCCTCTTCGGGCCGGATGCGCGTTTGAAGTTCTGAGAGCATGGATTCCATATCCTGGCGTGCGAATTCGGGATTTCGTACCGTAAACGTCACAAACTCGCCTTCTTCCACGGGACTGACGCAGCTAAACAGCCCCTTTTTTGCATTGACTCCTAAAATGTGGCGAATCATAAACGGACTTTGCGCAAAGTCCGTTTGAAAACTTTTTACCGGGAGTCCGAGAAAAACTTGTTGGAGGATATCGTCTCCTTTGACCGGCGGTGAAGACGATGAAAATTCAATCAGGGAAAGAGACTCCAGCAAAATATCATAAGCGGGACGGCCATCCATTTCATAAATCAAATTTCCTTCCGAGCGCGTCACTTGGAACGTTTCGCCAAAAGGCTGACAGGAACGCGCCAGCCCGGTTGCGTGGCGCAACGCGCCTCCCAGAGAAACCAGTGAGACCGCATCATAAAGATTTTGAGTCCCCGCCCATTGATACGTTTTTCCCTCGCGCCCGTCTTCGCCCGCACAGCCGCCGATGAGAGGGATGTAACCGTAGTTTATTTCAAGACCGTCAAAAAAGTGGGGACTTTGAAAGCTAAAAGGATCGGCGAAGGTGACAACGGCTTCGGGAGGGAGATCTAAAGTTTTGAGCCAATTTCCTGCCGCGGCCCCGGCCATAAAATTATTTTCCTGAAGATTTTCAAGGGCAAGGGAAGAGATTTCTAATTCCGGTCCGTCGACCACGAGGACGGCCAGCCCGGGCCGCCTTTCGATTTCAAGCTCTTCGGTGAGAATGCCCCACCCGCTTGAACCGATGAGATGTTCGGCGCCCGTGATTTTCTTGATCCGAGGCAAGATTTTATCCAATTGTTTTCGATGCGAGGAGGTGGCAAATAAAAATACGGTGCTGGCGCGGGAGAGGCCCGCTTTCTCCAAGGCAAGTTTGGAGGCTTCCACGGCCGCTTTTTCCCAGGAGCGAATTTCAGAATAACCCGAAGCGGCGTGAATCATGAGGGCATTATAAACCAAAAGTCAAATTTCCCTCGCCCCCCACACCCGGTGTGCAGGCGGGGGGGAGGTTAGGAACCTACGAGGTTGGAGAGGGCTTTCGGGGCAAGAGAATGGAAATTAAAATGATTCCGGCCGCGTGCAGGAACATGGAGGAAAAATAAGAAAACAAAAGCGAGGAGAGGGAAAGTTCGGGCGACTGGCCCACATAAAGCCATTTTTGCGGAACCACGCCAAAACTCATAAGAAACCCTTCCAAGGACTCGCCCATAAAAACTTCCTGAATAAAAATCAGGACATTGATGATAATGAGCGACACGGTTACAATGGGCAAACGCTCAGAAGGATTTGCATCCCGATAAGGAAACATAGCGCATGACACAATTCTTATGAAAGAAATCGAAGTCGGTTGTGCCTTAATTAGGGATCAAGGGAAAATTTTAATTGCCCAGCGCAAGCCGGGGGATTTTCTTTCCGGCTACTGGGAATTTCCGGGCGGTAAATGCGAAGAGGGGGAATCCCTGGAAAGCTGTCTTCGACGCGAAGTTTTTGAAGAACTCGGAATTGAAATCCGCCCGGAGCGCTTTCTTTTTACAAAAATTTATCCTTATTCCGACCGGGTCGTTCTGCTGAACTTTTTTCTCTGCCATGTGATTTCAAAGGTGTGGCTGCATAAAAGAGACTGTTGGGATTATCGTTGGGTGACCCGCCAAGATCTGTCTCAATTTTTATTTGTCCCCGGAGATTTAGAAATCATTAACGCCCTTAAGCGCGGGCAATTTCGGATGGGTTAGTCGTATTTTTCAAAAAAGATTTGTTCTTTGGTAAAGCCGATTTCCAGTGCGGTTTTCTGGACTTCTTGAATCATATTGGTGAGGCCGCAGATATAGATGTGCTTGTCGGCGGGGTTGGAGATATATTTTTTCAGCATGAACTGTACGTAATCTTTTTCCCCTTTCCAGGTCTTGGGGCGGGAGATGGTAAATATATTGTGAAAATTTTTGTGCTTCCCGGCTAGTTCTTCAAATTCCTTTTGATAGAGGATGTCTTCATCGTAACGGTTCCCAAAGATGTTCCAGATCTCGCAGGCCGTGCCTTCTCGAAGTAATTCGTGGAATATGGAGCGAAACGGTGCGATGCCGGTGCCGGTGGAAATAAAGATAATGGCTTTGGGGAGCGGCTTGTGGGCGGTGAAACGGCCGAGCGGACCTTGAATGGTGAGTTTATCGCCTTTTTTGTAATCCCATAAAAGATTGGTGACAAGGCCCCCATCCACGCGCTTCCAGCAAAGATCAATAAAACCCTTCCAGCTTGGGGGGGAGGCGATGGAGTAGGGTCTTTTAATGGTCTTGGCGTCTTTTTCAACGAGGATATTCACAAATTGGCCGGCGTCGAAATCAAAAACCGTACCGGGATCAAAGGCAAGTTTAAAGTGGCGGGTATCCTGAATTCCCATGTCCACAACATTCTCGAGGGTAGTAGTAAAGATTCCTGCTTTCATATACGTTATATAGTCCGACGATTATAGACGCGATGAAGCGACTGTAAAGAGATAATTGACGGGGAGCTCGTGGGAGAACGAATGGAAGGGAAAAAGAAAATCCGGAAGCCGTTTCGCATGTCCCTGCGCCTGAAACTTGCCTTCCCAATGATGATTTTTGCCACGGTGATGATGGTTATTTTCTTCCAAACCACTTTTCACACCGTGGAATCTTTGGTGCTGGAACGCAATGAAAGCCGCCTTCAGGCGGTGGCCGAGGTGTTTGCTGAAACCGTCAAAGTCCCTCTCATTTTAAAGAATCAGCAGGTGCTTTTGGCCAATATTGAGTGGATGGCTAAGCGGCCGGATGTTAAAGAAGTGCGCGTGGAGGATTCGGAAGGCGTCATTGTAGGAGGACTTTCACCGACCTATGCTTCGGGTGACGCCTCGCTTGTGGACCGGGATTTTATCGGAGTTAAACGCGTCACCGAAGATACCTATGCAGTGGCGGTGCCAATTATCGCGCATGACAGGCGTCTTGGCCGGGTCTTTATTCTCTTCTCCCAACTTGGCCTGGAAAGGGAATTACGCAAGGTTTTTGAAGAAAGGCTTTTACTTTCTTTTGTCATGGCCCTCCTTTTAACCATTATGACGGGGGTCGTGACCTGGCTTGCCATCCGGCCTCTTTTTGAGCTGAAGGCAACCGTACAGGAAATTTTGAAGGGGGATCTTACGGCCCGTGCCCCGGTTTATTCCTATGATGAAATTCAGGATTTAAGCGAGGCCTTCAATGAAATGGTGTCGCGTCTTGCCCGAAGCCTTGACAACTTAAGAAGCCGCACCGAGGCCTTGGAGGAATCCGAAGAGAAATTTCGTCAGATTGTAGAAAACGCGGGAGATATTATTTTTTCCCTGACCTCAGAGGGTCAAATGGCGCTCTTAAACCAGGGGTTTTCCGGCTGTCCGCGCGAAGAGTTTTTTGCGCGCGGCCTCCCGCTTTTTTTGGAACTTCATGAAAAAGAATCGCGCGAACGTTTTGAAGAAACCTTGAAAATCGTCCGGGAGGAAAAACGGCCGGTGGTGAACGTTGCGACCACCCATTTGCACCGCACGAATCACACGGAAATTTTTTATCAAACCAATTTGACGCCGGTCTTGGATCATGAAGGCCGCATCAAACTGATTCAAGGGGTCATGCGCGATGTGACGGAGCTTCGGCGGATTGAACTCATGAAAGAATCCTTGATTCGAGACGTCGCGCACGAATTAAAAACACCGACCGCGAAATTTGAAATGGTGGTCAACTGGCTTGAAAAAGACGTTGTCAAAAACAAGGAAGCCGAAAAATACAAAAGCATTGTCGATATTTTAAAATCCAACACGGATCGTTTGATGCGGACGATTACCAGTATCCTTGACCTTACCAAGCTCGAATCGGGCATGGACCGGATTGTGAAAACGGATCTCAATTTGAATGAAGTCCTGCGACAAGTCGCGCATGATATGGAGCCGATATGCAAACAAAAAAAGCTTGCTCTGGAATGCGAGCTGGACGATCGGCCGCTTCCGATGAAAGGGGACCGGGACATGCTCTACCGGCTTTTCGTGAATTTAATCGGGAATGCCGTGAAATTTTCGGACGTCGGTAAAATCACACTTAAAAGTGTTTTGGAAAAAGATCAAATTACCGTGAGCATAGATGATCCAGGGATTGGGATTGAGCCCGAGGACTTAGACATCATTTTTGAGCGCTTTGTCCAGAAAACGGCCTCGAGTATGGGCATCGGTGTTGGGCTTACGATTTGCCGCGATGTGGCGGCCTTGCATCAAGGGAAAATCTGGGCCGAAAGCGCGGGGCTTGGCAAAGGAGCCGTTTTTAAAGTACAATTCAATCAGAAGATCTAACGATCGAAAGATCAAAAGGATTGGGATGAACAAAAAAATTTTAATTGTGGATGATGATGAAGACCTTCACACGCTCTACGGGCTTTATCTCCAAAGCGAGTCTTTTCAAATCGTCAGGGCCTACAACGGAAAACAGGCCCTTGAGATGGTGGAAAAAGAGAATCCGGATTTGATTGTGTTAGATATGATTATGCCGGTGATGGATGGCGAGGAGTTTTTTACCCGCCTCTGTACGGAAAAAAAGGGTTTGAATATTCCTGTCATTATCGCCAGCGTCAACGAAAAAATCCCGCCCAAACTTTTTGAACTGGGTAATATCGTCACCACCCTTAAAAAACCCTTCACCATTGAAACTCTGGTGGGAAAAATTCAGGAAGCGTTAGCCAAAAAGGTTTCCTAAAGGGGGGCGAGGCGGCATCGCGCCGACGGTTCATGCCCTACAAAATCCTCGAACACACCGCCGATATCGGTCTCTCGCTGGAGGGGAAAAATTTAGTCGAGCTTTTTCAAGACGGCGCGATCGGTCTTGTTTCTTTAATTACGGAAATAAGGCCTGTGGCCGTCGAAAGAAAGCGAATCAAAAAATCATTTGATTTGTCGGCCGAAGGCCCCGGAAGGCTTTTGATGCTTTGGCTTCGCGAGCTTCTTTTTGAATTTTCCGCTCACGGCGTTATTTTTAGCGACTATCAATTTCACGACCTTCGCGAAACGGCCTTGAAAGTTCAGGCCTGGGGTTATCGATTTGATCCCAAGCAGGATGTGCAGCGCTACGAGGTCAAAGCTGTGACCTATCACGGCTTTAAGCTGGAAAGCAAAAATTTCGGTTGGCATGCCGAAGTCCTTTTTGACATTTAAACAGGAGAAGCGCCCACAATCTCATAGCGGCAGCGGCAAGGATGGAAGGGATATGACAGTTCCGCTCAAAAAAATTGATGAGTACCGCTGGGAAATTCCAAAAAGTTATAAATCCGGAATGCGAGTGCCGGGCCTTGTCTTTGCCAGCGAAGAGAGTCTTCCCAAGCTTCAGGCGGACCAAGCGCTTGAACAGGTGGCCAATGTAGCGCATCTTCCGGGTATTGTGAAATACTCGCTTGCGATGCCGGATATTCACTGGGGCTACGGCTTTCCTATCGGAGGCGTGGCGGCCACAGATCCGGAAGAAGGCGGCGTCATTTCCCCTGGCGGAGTGGGTTATGACATCAATTGCGGGGTACGACTTGTTAAGACTTCCCTCAAGGAAGAAGACTTGAGGCCCGTTCTTCGTGAGCTTGTGGGAGCGCTCTTTAGTCAGATTCCATGCGGCGTGGGGGAATCGGGCAATATTCGACTCAGCCGAAAGGAAGCAGAAAAAGTAATACGCGAGGGCGCGCGCTGGGCGGTCTCGCGGGGCCTTGGGATCCAAGAGGACTTGGAAACGACCGAGGCCGGGGGTGCCCTGGAAGGTGCTGATCCTGAATTGGTTTCTGAGCGCGCTTATGAGCGCGGCGCCAATCAACTGGGGACCCTTGGATCCGGAAATCATTTTCTTGAAGTGCAGGTCATTGATCAAATTTTGGATGCCTCCCTTGCGGGAGCCTTGGGATTGGAAAAAGGACAAGTGACGGTCATGATTCATTCCGGCTCGCGCGGGTTTGGGTATCAAATCTGCGAGGATTCACTTGACCTTTCAAGAAAGTCACTTTCAAAATATAAAATTGATGTGCCGGATATTCAACTGGCCTGTGCTCCCGTGAAATCTCCGGAGGGACAACATTATCTGGGTGCCATGCGTGCGGCTGCCAATTATGCCTGGGCCAACCGTCAATGCCTGATGGCGCTGACGCGCGAAGTCTTTGAAAAATTTTTTAAGCGGAGCTTTCGAGATCTTGGGATGGATTTGATTTACGATGTCGCGCATAACATCGCAAAATTCGAACGCTTTAAAATTGACGGAAAAGAAAAAACGCTTTGCGTTCACCGAAAAGGCGCCACGCGGGCCTTTGCCGCGGGCCATCCCGAACTCCCTGAAAGCTATCGGAAAATCGGTCAGCCCGTGATCGTTCCGGGAGACATGGGGCGGAATTCTTATCTTTTGATCGGGACTGCAAGGGCCATGGAGGAAACCTTTGGAACCTCCTGCCACGGTGCGGGGAGGGCGATGTCGCGCACGCAGGCCGCAAAAGCAGCTCGGGGACGTTCCATTCAAAAAGAATTGGAACAAAAAGGCATTGTGGTCATGGCGCGCGGCCGCCGTGGAATTGATGAAGAGCAGCCGGCCGCTTATAAAGATGTGAACGAAGTGGTCCGCGTGATGGATGAATCCGGGGTCGCAAAAAAAGTGGTTCGTATGCGGCCCCTCGGCGTCATTAAAGGATAACCCCACCTCCCACACACCCGGTGTGCTGCACACCGGGTGTGTGGGAGGTGGGGTTTGTAGTTGCTTTTCTTCATTTTTCTTTTTATGATCACATAACTATGAAACGCCACATCGACGAAGAATTAAAAAAACTGAAAGATAAACTCTTTCGTATGGGCCTTTTGGTGGAACAAGCCTTGGAAGCTGCCACCTCCTCGCTTTTTGAGCGCGACTCCTCCAAGGCGCTTGCCGTGATTAAAGGGGATCAGGAAATCAATCTTTATGAAATTGAAATCGATGAGCTTGGCCACGAATTGATAGCTTTGAATCAGCCTGCTGCCGTAGATTTGCGGCTGATTACGATGGTGCTTAAAATTAACAATGACCTTGAGCGTATGGGCGACCAGGCCGTGAATATCGCCGAAAAAGCGCTCATCATCAATCAAGAGCCTCCCATCAAGCCTTATGAGGACCTTCCCAAAATGTCTCAGGATGTACGCCGTATGATGCGGGATGCACTGAACGCCTTTATGGAGCAGGACGCTGACCAGGCCAAGTCCATTCTCGAATGCGACGATATCGTGGATCGATTGAACGATAAGATTTACGATGACCTGCAAATCCTTATGGTCCAGAAACCGCAATGCATACGGCCCGGCGTCAGCCTTATTATGGTTTCTCATAATCTGGAGCGCGTGGCGGATCTTGCTACAAATATTGCCGAAGATGTCATTTACCTCAAACGCGGAATCGACGTGCGCCACCACATCCGTGAGCGTCGCGGAGAGAAAGTCTAGCTCCTAGACAAATCCGCCCTGCCGAGGTATCATTACGTCTTCCTTATGCGGTATCGCATCATACCCGGAACCCATTTAAAAATATCGGAAATCGGCTTTAAACTCGGAAGTCTCGACGGCAGCCGATGGGATACGATCCCAGATAAAGCGGCGCATCATCTCATGCGTTACGCGCTGGACCGAGGGATTAATTTCTTTGACACCGCTGACATTTACGGGGGAGGGCGTGTGGAATCTCTTTTGGGAGCGGCTTTTCGTGAGGAGCGGGAACGGGTTGTGATGGCGACCAAATTTGGTTATGAATCCCTGCCTGCAGACACTTTTTCAAAATCCCTGAAGGGGATGAAAAATTTCACGCCCCGGTATTTACCTCTCGCTTGTGAAGACAGTTTGAGGCGGCTTCGTACCGACCATATTGATCTTTATCAGATTCATCATCCGGACCTGGAAGACGGGGCCTCGGAAGATCTCGTGGCCGCCCTCGAAAAATTACGCAAGCAAGGAAAAGTCATTGCCTGGGGCGTGGCCTTAGATCCCGGGAGTGCAGGGCTCGAGGAAGGAAAATTTTTTCTAAAATTTCGGAAAACCCGTTCGCTTCAACTGACCCATCCTTTGGCGGAGCGGGAGGCTCGGGAAGAGATTTTTCTTGAAGCGAAGCGCTACGGCGCCTGTGTGATCAGCCGCTCTCCCATTCCCGAGGGCTTTGAAAAAATAGAGGACTTAAACCGACTGGACCGGGGAAAGTGCCGCGGGCGCAATCAAGCCGTGGTTCAATACCTTCTCAAGAATTCAGCTACGGCTTCCGTGCTTCTTGAAATGGATTCGGAAGAGAAAATCAATGAATTTGCAGGTACCTGTGAGGGTCCTGCTCTGTCTCCTGAGGAAACACACCTTCTCGAGGCTTTTGGCCAGAAAATGAGACCCCTCCGCACCGACGCACCGAAGCACCCCTTGCCGTTAGGGGAGAAATTGTTGTAGATTATCTATGGATGATTTAGACCGTCAGATTTTGACCTGGCTGCAAAAGGAAATCCCCCTTGTGCGACGCCCCTTCGAAGCAATTGGCAAAAAGCTGGGGACCGACGGCGGCGACATTTTGCTGCGTATCAATCGTCTGAAAGACCAAAAAATCATCCGCCAGATATCAGCGATCTTTGACACTAAAAGTTTGGGTTACAAAAGCATGCTCGTGGCCATGCGTTTTCCGGAATCAAAAATTGATGCCGCCGCCGAGGTCATCAACCAGCATCCCGGAGTCAGCCACAATTACAAACGCAGTCACGATTTCAACCTTTGGTTTACGGTGGCCGTTCCGCCGCAGGATTCCCTCGAGGAGCATATTCAACGTTTGCACGAGCTCTCGGGAGCGGAAAAAACGCTGAAGCTTCCAACGCTGAAGCTTTACAAAATTGGTGTAAAGTTGGATTTAACGGGAAAGGAGTCCAAGGAAGATAGCGCGGACGAAATTTATGATGAAGCGCGGCGCCGCAAAGAGGCGCCGGACCTTACGGTCTTTGAAATTGAGGTCATTCGCTCGATGCAGGAGGATTTACCCCTAAGGGATGAGCCCTATTTAAAAATCGCTTCCGGAATGGGGACCACGGAGGAGGAACTTTTCCGAACGCTTGAATCCTTTCGCGTGCGCGGGTACCTGCGTCGCATGGCTGGGATTTTGCATCACCGCCGCGCGGGGTTTGCAGCGAATTCCATGTTTGTTTGGCAAATTCCGGAAGAGCGGCTGGAGGAAGCAGGGATGCAATTCGCGCTTTTCCGGGAGGTGAGCCATTGTTACAAACGCCCCGTTTACCCCGAATTTCCCTATGCGATTTATACGATGGTGCACGCGGCCAAGGTCAGTGATTGCGAGCTCATTGCCCAGCGCATGGAGGAAAAAGTGGGGAAGTGGCCGCGTCTGAATTTGTTGAGCACCAAAGAATACAAAAAAATACGTCTTAAATATTTCACAAAGGAGCTCGAAGATTGGTGGGCGAGTTCCGCGGTAACGAGGTGATGTTATGAAACTGCGTGAAGCGTGGGTTAAAAAAAGAGAAAAGGATTCTAATCGAAGTCAAATGCATTATGCGCGAAAGGGAATCCTCACAGAAGAAATGGCCTTTGTGGCTGAGCGCGAAAAACTTGATGCGGAATTTGTGCGCTCGGAAGTGGCGCGCGGCCGCATGGTGATTCCGGCGAATGTAAATCACGCGGGTCTTGAACCCATGGCGATCGGGATTAACACTCGCTGTAAAATCAACGCCAATATCGGAAATTCCGCGGTGACCTCGGATATTCCCAAGGAAATTGATAAATTAAGTATGGCGGTGAAATTCGGTTCCGACACGGTGATGGATCTTTCCACGGGCGCGCATTTGGATGAAACGCGCCAGGCCATTATCGATCACAGTCCGGTCCCTGTCGGCACGGTTCCGATTTATCAGGCGCTTGAGCAGGTTCACGGTCGTCCCGAGGAACTGACCGCGGACATTATGTTTGAAGTGATCGAACATCAGGCTAAACAGGGCGTGGATTATATGACGATTCATGCCGGTGTTTTGATCGAACATCTTCCGCTGGTTAGCGGGCGTATTACCGGCATTGTCAGCCGGGGCGGGGCCATTCACGCGCAGTGGTCAATGAAGCATCGCCGGCAAAATTTTATGTACACGCATTTCGACCGCCTGCTTGAAATCTGTAAAAAATACGATGTCACGATCAGCCTGGGCGACGGGTTGAGGCCCGGCTGTCTCCATGACGCGAGCGATGAAGCCCAGTTTGCGGAGCTTCAAACCCTGGGAGAGCTTACCCTCAAGGCTTGGGAACAGGATGTGCAGGTTATGGTGGAAGGACCGGGGCATGTCCCGATGGACCAAATCCCGATGAATATTCAAAAGCAAATCGAGATTTGCCACGAGGCACCCTTTTATGTGCTGGGTCCCTTGACCACCGATATCGCGCCCGGTTATGATCACATTACCTCCGCCATTGGCGCCGCCATTGCCGGACAGGCCGGTGCCGCCATGCTTTGCTATGTGACTCCGCGCGAGCATCTTGGACTTCCGGATCTTAACGACGTCAAACAGGGAGTCATTGCCTATAAAATCGCGGCACATGCTGCGGATGTTGCACGTCAACGTCCCGGGGCCCGCGATCGGGATGACGCGATTTCCCGCGCCCGCTTCACCTTTGACTGGAAAAAGCAATTTGAGTTATCACTGGATCCTGAACACGCCAAGGCGCTCCATGATGAAACGCTCCCGGATGAATATTTTAAGGAAGCGGAATTTTGTTCGATGTGCGGTCCGAAATTTTGCTCGATGCACATCTCCCAGGAACTTACAAAGCTGGGCCGGGAAACCAAGGGCATGCGCGAAGCAAAAAAGCAGGAGCGCCAAGAAAGGTTGTTAAAATCGTAATCAAAGCCAAAAGGAAACTGGTACCTTTTGGGGTGGGTGTCGCCTATGAATAAATTCTACAACTCCATCCAAGACGAAATCGCAACGCTGAAAAAAAATCGCAATGCCATCATTTTGGCTCACAACTATCAAATGGGTGATATTCAAGATGTGGCCGATTTCACGGGCGATTCCCTGCGCCTGGCCCAGGAAGCCGCCAAGACCACGAAGGATGTGATTGTTTTCTGCGGGGTCCATTTTATGGCAGAGACGGCAAGCATTCTGTGTCCGGACAAAAAAGTCCTGGTCCCGGATTTGGAGGCTGGCTGCTCCCTTGCCGACATGATTCGCCCGGAGGATATTCGGGAATGGAAGCAAAAGCACCCGGCGGGTGTTGTTGTCTGCTACATTAATACTTCGGCTTCCGTGAAGGCCGAATGCGATTATTGCTGCACGTCTTCCAATGCGGAAAAGGTGGTGGCGAGCATTTCTCCGGACAAAGAAATCCTTTTTGTTCCCGACTTTTTTCTTGGGACCTATGTGAAGCAAAAGACGGGCCGGGAGAAAATGGAGCTCTGGCGCGGGTATTGTCCGACGCATGTTCTGATTCAATCTCATGAAATTGATAAACTGCGCGCCGAGCATCCGAAGGCTGAATTTTTAATGCACCCGGAATGCGGCTGCCTAACGAAATCCATGCATTTGGCCGACCGCATCCTTTCGACCGAAGGCATGGTTCGCTATGTCCATGAATCTGCGGCCCAGGAATTCATTATCGCCACGGAAACCGGAATTTTGCACCGCCTGCAAAAAGACCATCCGGAAAAAACCTTTATTCCCGCCAGCCCGCAGGCGGTTTGTTCCTTTATGAAAATGAATGATATGGAAAAACTCGCTCGAGCGCTTGAAAACCTACAGTATGAAGTTAAAGTTCCGAAAGAGCTCGCGGACCGCGCCCGGCTTCCCATCGAGCGAATGTTGGCCATAGTATGAAACAGGGGACCGGCTGAAGTTCAGCCGGTCCCCTGTTTCTCACGGTTATAGGTATGAATCCTATGCAATCACCACGAAAAAAGACAAGACAAGTCAAAATCGGCAGCGTCACGCTAGGGGGCGATGCCCCGGTGCGCCTTCAATCCATGACGACGACACACACGCGTGATGTGGAAGCGACGGTCGATCAAATTGCCCAGCTCGCCGAGGCCGGCTGTGAGCTCGTGCGTGTGGCGACGCCTACGGAGGCCGATGCACGCGCCCTTGGAAAGATTAAATCGAGAATCACAATCCCGCTTATCGCCGACATTCATTTTAATTCCCGTTTCGCTTTAATCGCGCTTGATGAAGGCGTGGATAAACTTCGCCTTAATCCCGGAAATATCGGAAAAAGGGAATATACGGTTGAAATCGTGCAAAAGGCAAAAAAGCGGGGCGTTCCGATTCGCATCGGCGTGAACGGCGGGTCTCTCGAAAAAGATTTGATGGAAAAATTCGGTCCCACGCCCGAAGCTTTGGTTGAAAGCGCGAAGCGCCACGTCGCGATTTTAGAAGAACTTGATTTTCACGACATTATTATTTCGCTCAAGGCCTCGAACGTTCCCACCATGGTGGCTGCTTACCGGCTTGCCAGCCAGACTTTTCCCTATCCTTTACATTTGGGTGTGACCGAGGCCGGGACTTTGCTCCGCGGCTCCATTTACAATGCCATTGGTATTGGAACCTTGCTTCAGGAGGGTATTGGAGACACGATTCGAGTTTCTCTGACGGCAGAGTCCGTCGAGGAAATCAAAGTTGGCAAGATGATTCTGGAAGCGCTTGAGCTTCGCAAAGGCGTTCGCGTGATTTCCTGTCCGAGCTGCGGCCGCGCGGAAGTGGATGTTTTAAAACTGGCCAACGAAGTGGAAAGCCGCGCGCAAAAACTCAAAGATCCGCTGACGATTTCTGTGCTGGGCTGTGTTGTCAACGGCCCCGGGGAGGCCCATGAATCCGATTTTGGTATCACGGGCGGCAAAGATAAAGGCATGATTTACTTGGACGGCAAGCAGCACCGCGTGGTGGAGGAAGAAAAACTGGTGGATGAACTGTTTAAAGACATAGAAAAAAAGACCCAAACCTAACAAAACTTACCGGTTCCAGGTTGCCGGCGGCAACCTGGAACCGGCAGATTTATGGACTTTTCACCTTTTAACGACATTCACGAAAAAATCGAAGCGGGCGAGCGTCTTACCTTTGAAGACGGCCTGAGGCTTTACCGGACCCATGACCTTGCCCTGCTGGGTTCCCTTGCCCAAAGGGTTCGCCGCAAGCTAAACGGTGAGCGTGTTTTTTATTCCGTGAACCTTCATTTAAATCACACCAATGTCTGTGTTCTGCGCTGCCTTTTTTGCGCCTTTGCCCGGCGTCCCGGGGAAGAGGGTGGCTACGCTTTTTCTGTGGAAGAAATTCAGGACCGCGTGCGCCAAGGCATTGAAAAATGGAATATCAATGAAGTCCACATCGTGGGCGGCCACAATCCCGAGCTTGGTTTGGATTATTATATTCAAATGATGAAAGGGATTCGTGAGGTGAAGGATTCGATTTATATTAAGGCCCTCACCGCGCCGGAAATCGACGACATTGCCAAGCGGGAGGCCATGAGCTGGCGAGACGTCCTCGTCGAATTAAAACAAGCCGGCCTCGACGGAATGCCCGGCGGCGGTGCGGAAATTTTTGCGCCGAAAATACGCCAGAAAATCTGCAAAGATAAAATCACGGCGGAGGAATGGCTTGCGATTCATGAAATCGCGCATGAACTCGACCTTCGCACGAACGCTACCATGCTTTACGGTCACATTGAAACCGACGAAGACCGCGTGGACCACGTCCTTCGGCTTCGCGAGCTTCAAGATAAAACCCACGGATTTTATTCTTTTATTCCGCTCGCCTACAACGCCGAAAACACGCCCATGGGAAAGCTCGGTGAGGCCGGCGGTTTTTTGGATTTAAAAGTCTACGCCGTCTCGCGCCTTCTTTTCGATAATATTCCGCATTTAAAGGCGCACTGGATTACCACCGGCCTCAAAATGGGCCAAGTCGCGCTTTCCTTTGGAATCGATGACCTCGGCGGTACCAATCTCAATGAAAAAATCGTCCACGACGCCGGCTCTGAAACTCCCGTCGATCTTTCCGCCAGAGAACTCGAGCGCCTTATCCGCGACGCCGGCTACGAGCCCTGTCTTGTGGATAGTTCGTATGAATACGTTGGAAGATAGATCGTTTTGAAATTCAACGCAAGGAGAAAGGGGGCCTTCTTCTGAATTCGTCCGGCGTCTGACGAATTTGACAGAAATATATCGAATTTGATATATTTTATCTACAGTGTCTACGCGCGTAACAAATCTCTACCCTTTAAGATTGCAAAAGGGAATAACCCAGGAAGAACTCTCCAGGCGTACGGGAATTTCTCAGGCCAATCTTTCCAAAATCGAAAAAGAGAAACAAGACCCCACGCTTTCCACCTTTCTTAAGATTTGTGAAGCCCTTGGAATTCGCCCTGCTGAAGTTTTGGAAGGGAGCTCTTCGGAACCGGTGTTTCGATTGTCCAATGCCCGCGTAAAAAAAATCGCGAGGGGAATTTTAGATTCCCGCACCAAACTTTCTGAACCGGAAAAAGAAATCGCGGAATTATTAAAGCAAGCGCTTCCAGGGTTTCAAAAGAAGCCGGTGGCGGCAAAAAAACGTCAGCTTGCCGAGTTCGAACTCAGCCGGAGGCTTCCCGAAAACGGTGTCGAAATCCTTTCCAAGCAAATCGAGGAAGAGCGCGCGCGTCAGAAGGCCCAAGCGGAGCGGGATTATCAAATATTCCTCCGCAAAATGGGAAAAATTTGGGGAAAAAGGAAATAAAATGAAGATCAATAATTTGCTTACGAGAACCTTCAAAAATGCTATAAAATACCGCCTATGACAAAGTTTAAAACGAATGAAGATCGATTGGTAAAAATGGCGGTGCAGGGGCGCGTGGCGAACGCCTCGCAATTTGCCGAGTTTGAAATCGCACACGACGGAACCCCTTTTGCCTTACCCTCCACGGGGGGTATTGTTTACAATGTCAAAACCGGCCACAATGTGTTTGACTGGGAAGGCGATCACATTGAGCCGGGCGTTTCCGCAATTTTGGATGAAGACAAGCGCAGCTCCCGCGCCAATATGGGTTTTAATTTTTTGGCCTGTATCGGAAACAGCGCGCGCATTCTCAACGGAGAGGCCAAGGGAAAGCGCGGCACGGTGACGGGGCATCACGGCGGTGTGGAACACGTGACGATTGATTTTGACGAGGCGACCCTCTACAAACTTCACCTTGACGACAAAATTTTAATTGAGGCCTTCGGTCAGGGCCTGAAGCTCGTGGATTTTCCGGACATTAAAGTTTACAGCCTGGATCCCGGACTTCTGGCCAAACTTCCGATTTGCGCTCTCACAGGGCACAAACTCGAAATCGGTGTGTCCGCAATCGTACCCGCGGAACTTATGGGCTCCGGCATGGGTCACAATAATATTGGTACCGGAGATTGCGATATCATGACGCATGACGCCCAAGCCGTAAAAAAATACAATCTCGATAGGCTTTGTTTTGGCGATTTGGTCGCTGTGATGGATCACGACCATTCTTACGGCCGAACCTTTCGCAAGGGGGCTGTTTCGGTGGGAGTGGTTGTGCATTCCAATAGCATGCTCCCTGGACACGGCCCCGGGCTTTCAACCCTCATGACGACAAGCGGGGCGTTTTTGAAACCGGTCATTGATGAGAACGCAAATATTGCAAGACTGCTAAAAATTGGGATCTACAGGAAGGTAAAGTGAGGTTTTCGTCCTCCTGAATCCCGCCGTTGGCGGGACTCAGGAGGACGGGCGACTTTATGACTGCGAGCGGAATATGGAATCTCATTCAATGGGTTCATTATTTGGCCCTGTCGCTTTGGATAGGCGGAATTGTCTTTTTGGCCTGCGTCGCAGCTCCCTCGATTCATCATTCTATGGCCTCCCGCGCGATTGCCGGAGAAATTGTCTCTAAGATTCTGGCGCGCCTTAACCTCATTGAATTGGGATGTTGCGTGATTTTAGTTTTAACGAGTTTTTCTTCGTATCCATTTATTCAAGGGTATCATTCCATGATTTGGAATTTGAGCCTGGCCTTTCTTTTTATGGGAGCGGTGACCGCCTTTTGCACTTTTTATCTCAGCCCCCGGATGCAATCCCTCAAACAAAAGATTCCAACGCTCGACACCCTCTCTTCGACCCATGCCGGAAAAATGGAGTTTGACCGACTGCACCGAATGTATGTGAAATTGATGAGCCTCAATCTTGTGCTGGGTATGGGGGCGCTTTATCTTTCGGTAGTCATTTTTAATTGATCCCTTATGCAAGAATTTTCCCGCTACGAACGCCAGTGGATTCTTAAAGAAATCGGAAGGGAAGGGCAGGCCCGCCTCGCCCGTTCCAAGGTGGCGGTGATGGGCCTCGGGGCGCTGGGTTCCGTGTCCGCCAACCTTCTGGCGCGCGCCGGTGTTGGAAATTTGCTTTTGATTGACCGTGATTTTGTCGAGCTGAATAATTTGCAGCGTCAAATTCTTTACGAGGAACAAGACGCGCGGGAAAATTTACCCAAAGCGGTTGCGGCTCGCGAAAAACTTTCACGGGTGAATTCCGAAATCCGCATCGAATCTGAAGTTGCCGACATCAATTCCGAAACCATCGAAGAGCTTCTCAAGGGCGTTCATTTAATCGTGGACGGCACCGATAATTTTGAAACCCGGTTTTTGATTAATGATTATTCGCTCAAATTCCGCATTCCCTGGATTTACGGCGGAGCGGTGCGTACCGAAGGCATGTCCTATTTCATATTTCCTCATGAGGGACCCTGCCTGCGCTGTCTTTTCCCAGAACCGCCGGCCGTGGGTTCCCAGCAAACGTGCGATCAGGTAGGTATCCTGGCCCCGGTGACGCATCTCATTGCATCGTTTCAAGCCACCGAAGCCATTAAATATTTGGCAGGTTGTGCGGAAGATGTCGAAAGAAGGCTTTGGAAAGTGGACCTTTGGAGCCGAAGGTTCCGCGCCGTTTCCATGGAGCCTCTCAAGAAAAATCCCTGTAGCGGTTGCCGCCAGGAAGATTATCCCTATTTGAATCAGACCCTTTCAACGCGCACGGTGAAGCTTTGCGGCCGCAATGCCGTTCAAATTTACCGCAAAAATCCGGAGGACTTAGACCTCCGAGGGCTTGCGGCGCGTCTTTTACCTAAAGGAGCGGTGACTTTGAATCCCTACCTTTTAAAAGTTTCTGCCCAGCCCTATGAAATCACTGTTTTTTCGAACGGGCGTGTGATGGTCAAGGGAACGGAAGACGAAAATAAAGCCAAAAGTCTTTATGCGCAATATATCGGGACATGAAATAGGAGGCATCTGTCATCCTGAGCGAAGTGAAGGATCTAGATTCTTCGCCGAGCCGACCGCTCGCCGTAGCGACCGTACGGCACCGCAGGACCAAGCGCCCGACCGGCGCTCATTCAAGCGGCGGTGCCGGATGTTCAGGCGGCCGACCGCCGCTCGATTAACCGGCGTCGCTGCGCTCCTCAGAATGACAGTGTTTATTATTTTGCCTTTCTGCTCCGTTGCATTTGCGGACGTCTCCGACGTTGTCTCTTCCGCCAAACAGGCCATTGTGAATGTCAAAGAATCTTCCAAGCAGCTTTTTGAAGAAAGCCAAATTCGTCAGCCGGTTCTTAAAGAAGATGGCTATGTAAGAAAAATGCGGCGCAAGCGCGAAGAGTTTTTAGAAGAGCAGGTGGAGGAGCGCAGAGATTTTATGGAAAAAATTCGAAAGAATGAAGGGATGGACCGGCACGAGCGGCAGAAAAAAATAGCAAAGTTTAAGCGCAAGGAAAATAAGGAGCTCCAAAAATTTATGGAAAAACAAAAGGAGAAACTTAAAAAGCATTTTGAAAAGGAAAAGTTATGACCGAAAAAACAATTTTAACCCACGAGGGATATAACAAATTGGTGGAAGAACTCAATTTTCTTAAAACCAAAAAACGGCGCGAGGTTGCCAATCAGCTGGAACATGCGCGCTCGCTCGGGGATTTGCGTGAAAACGCGGAATACGAAACCGCCAAAGAGGCCAAACATCAGCTGGAAATCCGAATTTCCAATCTGGAGGCCAAACTTTCCGGGGCTCAAATCGTGGATACCCGGGACCTTCCGACCGACAAAGTTTATTTAGGGGCCACCGTCGAAATTAAAAATCACGGCACAAGCGATAAAATCGTCTACACCCTCGTGCCGCAGGATGAGGCGGATTTTAATCAGGGGAAAATTTCGATTACCTCTCCCATCGGCAAAGGGCTTCTCGGAAAAGGTGTCAAGGAAGTCGTTGAAATCGAAGTGCCCGCCGGAAGAATAAAACTGGAAATCCTGAAAATTTCACGCGGCTAAGGGTTTAAGGAACGAGGATAATTTTCCCAAAATTTTCCCGGTCCTGCATGCGCTGGAGGGCGGATTTGGCTTCTCTCAAAGGGAAAACTTTATCGACCACGGCTTTGAGTTTCTTTTTCCGGACGAGCCGGATGATTTTTCGAAGTTCTTCTAGGCCCCCCATGTAACAACCCTCGACCGAGAGCTGGCGCACGAAGAGAAACCGAAGATCGAGATTTGCAAGGGGGCCGCTTGTGGCGCCGCAGGTGACCATTCTTCCTTTTTTGGAAAGCGCGGCGAGGCTTTTGGAGAATGTGGCGGGGCCGATATGTTCCAAGACAACCTCCACGCCTGCGCCGTGGGTGATTTTCTTGATCTCGGCAAGGAAATCCTTTTTTTCATAATTAATGACTTCATCCGCGCCCAGATGTTTCGCGCGCTTTATTTTTTCATCACTTCCCACGGTGGCGATAACATGGGCCCCCAGCAGTTTCGCAATTTGAAGGGCGGCGGACCCCACGCCGCTTCCGGCCGCGTGAATCAGGATTTTTTCCCTTTTTTGAAGCCGGGCCCGCGTGACGAGCATATGCCACGCCGTCAGGAAAACAAGGGGGACGGCGGCCCACTCCTCGAAACTTAGTTTGCGGGAGACCCGTATCACATTGCGTGCCGGAACTTTGACATATTCGGCAAAGCCACCATCGATTTGAAATCCCACAATCCGATAGTGATCGCAAAGGCTGTCCCACCCTGACTTGCAGTGGGAACATTTACCGCAAGAAATTCCCGGTGAGGCAATCACCGGCCGGCGGGTGGGAAGACCCTTGACCCGGCTTCCCATTTCCGCGATTTCGCCGGCGATGTCGCATCCTAGAATATGGGGGAAGGAGATTTTAACGCCCGGCATTCCCTTGAGTGTCCAGAGGTCGAGATGATTCAAGGCGCAGGCGCGCACTTTAATCAGAACTTCCTCAGGTCCGGGAACCGGCCGGGGCACATAAGTGTATTGAAGGTTTTCAAAATCGCCGTGATTTTCTAAAACCACTGCTCTCATTTTGTTCATGAATCGAAAGTACCGAATTTTGCGTCCAAAATCAAGGATTAAAACTAAAAACTATAAGCACTCTTACCACCCCCACACCGGGTGTGGGGGTGATAAGCAAAAAGGAACCCGGTACCTTTTGAATTTGAATCGGCTATAATGGAGCCGTGAAAAAGCCTATTCGGGACAAATCCGAAGCCATTGAAATCCTTCACGAAATCGCGATTTTGATGGAACTTAAAAATGAAAATATCTTCAAGGTCCGCGCCTTTGAAAACGCGGCTCGTGTCCTGGAAGGGGACCCCCGCGATTTAGCGGCCCTTGTCCCAACCGGTGAGCTGGAAAAATTAAAGGGCATCGGTGCCGGCCACATTGCGCGAATCCTTCGCGAGCTTTATGAAAAGGGAAAATCCAAGGATTGGGAGGAACTCCGCAAGTCGTTCCCGCAAACACTTTTTGAGCTTTTTAGAATTCCAGGCCTTGGGCCCAAAAAAGTGAAAGTCCTTTATGAGAAACTGGGCATCCAATCCCTGGGCGAGCTCGAATATGCCTGCCAGGAAAACCGGCTCATGGACCTCGACGGATTCGGCACCAAAAGCCAGCAGAAAGTCCTGGAGGGCATCCAGAGAGTGAAGCGTACGCAGGGAACTTATTTGATTGATGTGGGAATGCAGGAAGCAAGCAAACTGGTCACCTACCTTAAAAAACAAAAAGGTGTGACGCGTATTGAAGTGGCCGGCAGTATTCGCCGCGCCAAGGAAATCATCAAAGACATTGATATTCTGGTTTCGGCGAATAATTCAAAAGCTGTTCACGACGCCTTTGTGAAGTATCCCGAGGCGCAAACCATTGTGGCGCACGGAGACACAAAATCTTCCATTGCGCTGAGGGCCGGGCCGAATTGCGACCTGAGAACTGTCAGCGAAAAAGAATTCCCTGCCGCGCTCTATTATTTCACGGGAAGCAAAGAACACAATGTGGCGATGCGCACCCTTGCCAAAAGGAAGGGGATTAAAATCAATGAATACGGACTTTTCAAGGGAAACCGTTTAATCCCTTGTAAAGACGAGGCTGCGATTTTTGAAACACTTGGCTTTCATTATGTTCCGCCGGAGGCGCGGGAGAACACAGGTGAAATTGAATTCGCCGCCAAAAAACCTTTCCCAAGGTTCATCGAAGAATCAGAGTTGCGGGGCACCTTTCACGTTCACACCACCTACAGCGACGGCCTGGCGAGTCTTGAAAAAATGGTTGAGGCTGCTCAAGATCTGGGACTCGAATATGTGGGAATTTCCGATCACAGCCAGTCTGCCAAATACGCGAAAGGGCTTGAACCTGCGCGGCTTCGCCTGCAGTGGAAAGAGATCGAGGCGCTTCAAAAGCGCGTGAAGATCCGGATTTTCCGCGGCATTGAATCGGACATTCTCCCGGACGGAAAACTCGATTATCCGGATTCCATTCTTTCGCAATTTGATTTTGTGATTGGTTCCGTTCACAGCCGTTTCAATATTCCGGAAAAGGAAATGACCGAGCGTATTCGCCGCGCGATTCAAAATAAATTCCTGACTTTTGTCGGCCATCCCACGGGCCGCCTGCTTCTGGCGCGCGATGGCTACGCGGTCAACCTCACGGCCCTCATCGATGAAGCTAAAGACGCGGGAGTGGTCATGGAAGTCAATGCCAATCCTCACCGACTTGACCTTGACTGGCGAATCCTTTCCTACGCCCGCAAAAAGGGCGTGCTTGTCAGTATTAATCCGGACGCGCATTCCGTGGAAGGCATGAAAGACCTTCGCTACGGCGTCGGCATTGCTCGTAAAGCTTGGCTCACAAAGGACGATGTTCTCAATACCTTACCCCTGAAAGAAATAGATAAATTTTTAAAAAAAAGAAGGTAAAAGGTACTTGCGGATGAGACCGCGGCAAAAAAGAAATCCCCAGCGTTTCGATTGATGAAACAGGAAATTCTGCGCCAACTCATCCTTTTTCTCGTGGTGGGAGGCTGTCTCGCCGCATTTTTCTTCTGGGTTTATACCGCTGGGCGATAAACCGTTTTGAAAGAAATAAGGGATAAGAAATTATTTGGCTGAAGGGAAGAATTAGATATTCATGACTGAATCTTTGGAAGCAAAGAAAAAAAGGGTTGCCAAAATCATCGCGCGGATGAGGAAAAAGGAACCCGATCCCCAATGCGCACTCCATTTCTCGAATCCCATGGAACTTTTGGTGGCAACGATTCTTTCCGCACAATGTACCGACAAACGAGTGAATCTAGTGACCCCCGCGCTTTTTAAAAAATACAGGACAGTTAAAGACTACGCAAAGGCCAAACCCAAAGAATTCGAAGAAGCCATTCGATCGACGGGATTTTATAAGAATAAGGCGAAAAATATTTTAGGTACCGCCAAAGTCATTCAGGAAAAGTTCGGCGGGAAAATTCCCAACCGATTGGAAGACCTTGTGACGCTTCCCGGCGTCGGCCGCAAAACCGCCAATGTGGTGCTCGGCAATGCCTTTAACACGCCGGGGCTTACGGTGGACACGCATATGATTCGTATCAATCGCTTGCTTGGATTTACAAAACATTCCGATCCTGTCAAAATCGAATTTGATTTGATGAAGCTGGTACCCGAAAAAGACTGGACCCATTATTCCCACTGGATTATTCATCACGGCAGGACGCGCTGCCCGGCAAGAAAACCGGATTGTCCTCATTGTGAAATTCAGGATTTATGCCCCTCTGCCAAAGTATGATTTCATCCTTCCAAATTAAACAGCTCGCTACTTCCATCGGTTTTCACGAAGTTGGCATCACTTCCTTTTCAGGGATGGAGGAGGGCGAGCGCGCGCTTCAAGAATGGGTAGAAGAAGGCAGGCACGGAGAAATGAAGTATTTAGAGGATTTTCAATTGCGGAAGCGACGCCTCCTTCAAGAAATTCCGGATGTGAAAAGTGTGATTGTGCTGGGGGTGAATTATTTTCAAAAGCAAGAGGCAAGGGGCATGGGGCAAAGTGAAAAATTGATGGGCCGTGTGGCACGTTATGCGTGGGGGAAGGATTATCATCACGTCATTGGCAAAAAGCATGAGAGATTGATTGAACAAATGCAAAAGATCGTAGAGGCGGGATCCCCCCGCCCGTGTTCAGGGCGAGGAGACCTCGCCCCTACGTTCAAATCCTGTATTGACACGCAGCCTTTGCCGGAACGCTTTGCCGCTCAGCGCGCGGGTCTTGGATTTGTAGGAAAAAATACGCTGCTTTTAAGCCGCAAATTCGGCCCCTGGCTTTTCCTTTCTGAAATTATCACGAATTTAGAACTTGAGGAAGATCACCCTGTCCTGGCGGACTGTGGATCCTGCACTCATTGTCAAAGCGAATGTCCCACCGGGGCCCTGGACAAGGACTACCTTATCGATGCCCGAAAATGCATTGCCTATCTCACCATCGAACATCGAGGTGTGATTGAGAAGGCCTTGCGTCCCGCAATCAAAGATTGGATTTTTGGCTGTGACGCATGCCTGGACATTTGTCCCTTTAGTTCAAAATCAAAACCAAGCGATTGGGAAGAATTCCAGGCGGAAAGAGGCGCCGGTCCTTTTATCTCACTTGCAGAGCTTATGAAGATTAAATCCAACCGGGAATATGAAAATAAATTTAAAGGAACTCCGCTCGTTCGTGCCTCCCGAAAACAAATGCTTCGCAATGCCTGCCTTGTGCTCGCCAATTCCGGCCGCGAAGACGCGGTTACGCTTCTTGAAATTGCGCTTTGTGACCCTTCCGCACTTGTAAGGATGCACGCAGCCTGGGCGCTCGGACAATTCCATCACCATGAAAAAGCCCAGCACCTCTTGGAATTACGCCTTGAAATCGAATCCCATCCCGGTGTTAAAACTGAAATCCTGGAAGTCCTTGCCCCCACTTCAAACCGCTAAATAAACACCTTGCCCTATAAAATTGATAGATTTTGATCGTATTTGCTCTATTTTGACTCAAAAAGAAATATTATATTTGAAATTTAAAAGTGAGGTGCTATACTCCGTTCATCTCTCTTTGAGAGGAGCCCCCTCACATGCATCCCAGCATGGCGGATTTCGATGCCATCCACAATATTTATACCGGCCGGCACCTTTACCAATTTTATAAAAGTGCAGAAGACTTTTACCATATTTTAATTCCTTATTTTCAATCCGGACTTGAGAAAGATGAGGCGTGCCTTTGGCTTGTTTCAGATCCTATGGGAGTGGAGGAAGCCATTAATCTTTGTGACGATCAAATTCCCAGATTTTGGTTTTATTTTGCCTCGGGACAATTTCAGATTTTATCCGCGGAAAACTGGTATCTTGCAGACGGCGTTTTCGATGAGGCGAAGGCCATGGCCAATGCCCAAGGCTATGCGATGCAAATCCTTTCTCAAGGTTACAAAAGATTACGTGGGGCGGGGGATGCCGGTGCCATTCCAAAAAGAGATTGGCCGCGCATGCATGCCTATGAACAAAAAATTCATTCTTGGATTCGTGCTTCACCGATGATTGCCCTTTGCGCCTATCCCATCATTGAATGTAGTCTTTTCGATACCAAATCCATTGTCACCTCGCATGATGATGTTCTAGCCGGGCATTTCTGAGAGCTTACTAGTTTTACTGTCGCACTTTCTAATCATGGCGAAATCCGTAATGGGGCCAAGAGGTTAAGTCGTTTCCAATGATAAAAGCGAGCCAGTTCATTGCGTTGAAGTCTCAGCATTCTTTCACGCCGAATCTGTTCGATGCT
>JACPXM010000016.1 GCA_016196545.1 Candidatus Omnitrophota bacterium | reverse complement strand
CAGAAAATAAAATCAGTGTGATGTTCGGGCACAAATTGCAGCTGGCTTTGAGTTCCGGCAAGATATCCTTTCCCGAATAGCCCGCCCGAACCTACCGCGATTTTGGATTGAAGCGCCGTATAACCGGCCCCAAGCGGATCCCTCTGGGGATCCAGGAAAACTAAAATCCTTTTTTTTTGATATTCTTTTAAAAAATTCCATGCAAGCGGAAGAAACAAAAGCCCGGAGCCCACGGCCAAAAGTAAAATTCGGTAACGAATGCCCCAAAGAAATAAAAGGATAACAAGCACCGGGAAAAAAGTAATGGCGGATCCCAAATCCGGCTGTTTCATAATCAAAAGCACGGGTAAAAGGGCAAGGCCTGAGGCCGTCAATAAAACTTTTGCCGCCCTTTCCCAAATCGGATGAGAGCCCAAAAAATTAGCAAGGGCCAAAATCGTAGAGATTTTGGCAAACTCGGAAGGCTGCAGCACCAAGGGACCCAAGGTAATCCATCGTTGAGCACCCAGCCGAGATTCGCCCGCTACAAAAACCCAAAGCAACATCAAAACGGAAACCCCATAGAGAAGATAGGAAATGGAGAGGAAGGTCCGGTATCCCAAAAAAGGGACGAGCATTAACGTCGCAAAGGAAATCGCCAGCCAAATGACGTGCTTTTCTTGGTAATTTCCAGAATCATGCAAAGAGGCGCTAAAGACAAAAAAAAGACTCACGATAATCAACCCTAAAAAGGCCGTCACAAGCGGCCAATAAGTATCTTTAAACCACCGAAGGAGCATACGTTTTATTCCAAATTTGAAGCATTGATTTCACAATTTTTGCCGAGGTAAGGCCTCCCGAACCACCGTGCTCGACAAAAACCACAAAGGCTATTTCGGGATTTTCATACGGAAAAAATCCTGTCATCCAACTATGGGCCGTCTTGGGAGGAACTTGCGCGGTTCCCGTTTTAGCGGCCAGCTTGGCAAAATCAACGCGGGCAAGCTGCCCGGTTCCATAATCAGATTCCACCACATTCAGCATGGCCCGCTTAATGACTTTTAAATTTTCAGACTTGATCGCGATTTTTGAGACCTTAGGTATCCTCCCATGCCCGTCGAGTATAAGTCGAGGTTCCACCCATTTTCCTTCTTTGGCAAGAATACCGACAAGACGCAATATTTGAACCGGGGAGGTCAGAAGATAACCCTGTCCAATGGCAAAGCTTAAGGTCTCGCCCTGATACCACGGTTCTTTCAATCGTGTCCTTTTCCATTCCGAATCTGGAACAAGACCCGCACTTACATGCGTCGCTTCCAAGGAAAGAGACTCCCCCAAACCAAGCACCCGCGAAATTTTTGCAATATCATCCGGAGAAAGTCGCGATCCAACATTATAAAAAAATACGTTGCAAGAGCGCTCGATGGCCTCATAAAGGTTAAGGCTACCATGCCCTTTTTCATACCAGCAATGAAAAGGGCGCGCACCTGGCTTTAATCGGAATGTCGAATTACAGTGAAATCGCGTGTTGGGAGTAATCTTCCCAAGCTCAAGGGCCGCGAGCGCCGTCACAAGTTTAAAGACCGATCCCGGGGGATAAGCAGAACTAACTCCACGGTCGAGAAGCGGGGCTTGGGAGCTTTTAATATAATCCATTCTCTCTTTTCCCTTTCCCGGCGAAACAAAAAAGTTGGGATTATAACTAGGATTGCTAGCAAGTGCAATAAGCCCTTCTGTTTTGAGGTCCATCACTGCGACGGCTGCGTGTTTGCCCCGAATAAGTTCCATAATTTCCTTTTGAAATTCAAGATCAATGCTCAGCCGTAGGTCCTTGCCCGCCTCTGGCGGTTTTTCCGATATCAATTGAATCATTTCACCGAGGGCATTGACTTCAATTTGACGACCGCCCCGCCAGCCTCGAAGTTTTTCATCGAAAAGTTTTTCAATCCCCGCCCGTCCGATGAGTGAATTCATTCCAAACCGTTCCCGGGGAAGCACTTTATATTCTTCCGGGTTCACTTTGCCAATATAACCGATCAAATGAGAGCCAGTTTCTTCATAAGGATAATACCGGATTCCTGAAATCTGAATGCGGACCCCCGGAAGGTCGGATTTTCTTTCCTCAATTTTAAAAACCAACTCGCGGGAAATATCCTCGGCAATGACGGCAGGGGCAAAGGGATATTCCCGCGGTTCACTCATGCGTTTGCGGATTTCCTTTTCCGGAACACTTAAGAGTCCGGCAAGCCGCGAAAAAACCTGGGGTGTTATATCTTCAGGGGTGGCAACGAGATTGTAAGAAGGCCGATTGGTGGCAAGCAGCCTGCCTGCGCGGTCAAAAACACGGCCCCGGGGCGATTCAAGCGGAATAAGACGAATGCGATTTTGCTCGCTAAGCTTTCGGTAACGCCTCCCCCCCACCACCTGGGTGTGGAACAAGCTGATGCCAAGCAGCGTCAAAGAGGAAAAGACAAAAATCCTAAAAATCGCAAAACGCATCGATTAACCAAATAACTCGTATTGCTTAAGGGGCGATTTCTCGCCAAACCACCGGAAAGTGAAATAAAAGAAAAAAGGAGCGAAACCTGCCGACGCCAAGGCCGAACCCCCACACGCGAGAATTCGGCTTCTCCACTGAAATTGAACACCTTCATAAAAAAGGGCCTCGAACGTAAGATTAATAATTTCCACTGCAAAAACAAAGATTGCCGTGAGGGAAAAGCGCATGAAAAGGGAATGCCGGTCGAGTTTCTGGGCGGCCATTACCATGACGCCGCTTGTGAGAAAAAGCGCAAAGGTCTCGGACCCCAAATAGTTTGTTCCGACGAGATCCCGCATCACTCCCACCACTAAAGACAAGGGCAGCGCTTTTTCCCAGCCCCACTCAAAGGCCGCATACATCACCATCAAATAAAGAAAAACAGGCCTCAAATATCCAACTCCCAAGGAGGGGCGAATGGAAAAATCAAAGACGAGCCAAAACAAAAGATAAATCAGGATTTTAAACGAAAAGATTCGAGGCATAAAACTTCTTCCAGTTTAGAAAATTTTACAGCGGGATCCACAGAGGCATTTAAATGAAGCCCGTCTTCAGATCTAGAAATCGCAATAATTTTTCCGATTCGAATACCCTTGGGAATAAGACCGCCCACTCCAGAGCTTAAAACGGTTTCCCCAACCTCAACACCGCTTTCCAACTCAAGGTATCGCATCGATAGGAGTGGGCCCGAAAGTCCCGTAACCATTCCCTGCGATCGGGTTTTATCGGTTAAGACGCTTACCCGTGAATCCGGATCTGTGAGTAAAAGTGCTCGTGAAATCTCCGGTCCCACATCAAGAATTTTTCCCGCTAAGCCTTCGGGCACAACGACGGCGGAGTCCTTTTGAATCCCGCTTTTTTTCCCTTTATCCAGAATAATGACCTTTCTCCAAGGCGTAGAATCCCATCCTACGATGCGGGCTGTCATTGCTTTGTCGCGCAGAGATTGCTTAAAATCGAGTAGCTTTTTCAGGCGGTCATTTTCCTTCATCATTTCCTGTGTATTCAAAAGCTGCGATTCCAATTCTGCAATTCGCCTTTGATGTTTCTCCTGATTTCGGAAAGTGGACCAGAAATAGATCAATTGATCTCCGGAGTCCGTGATAAATCCGCGGACCGAGTCAAAGGTCAAAAGGGCTGGTTTTAGGACACTTAAGGCGTAACCGCGCAGAGGTTCGCGAAGGGCAGGGCTTTGAAGGACAAATAAGAGGGGCAAACCCAATAAAGCAAAAAAATAATAAGGCCGGTGGGGACGCATTGAATTTCCCCTCACCCTAAATCCTTAGTTAATAGTCACGAAAGTTACTGTTGACGGCGAGTCGTTTCAACAAATGAAAGTCGCTTAAATAGCGCCCGGTGCCGAGAGCAATTGCCGTAAGGGGATCATCGGCAATATGCACCGGAAGACCCGTTTCCTCGCTAATAAGCTTATCCAGTCCGCGAAGAAGGGCGCCCCCTCCCGCCAAAATCAGGCCGCGGTCAATCAAATCTGCGGAAAGTTCGGGTGGGGTGCGCTCCAGCGCAATGCGGACGGCTTCTAGAATCGTGGAAAAGGGCTCGGCAAGGGCTTCGCGAATTTCCTCGCTTGTAATCGTAACGGTTTTCGGAAGACCCGCTAAAATATCACGGCCTTTGACGTCAAGCGATGTTTCCTCCTGAAGAGGATAGGCCGAGCCAATGCGTATTTTAATTTCTTCCGCGGTACGCTCCCCAATCATAAGATTATAAGTCTTCTTCAGGTGCATCATAACGGAATCGTCAAATTCATCGCCGCCGATGCGAATGCTTTTTGAAAAAACAATTCCGGAAAGAGAGATGACAGCAATTTCAGTCGTGCCACCGCCAATATCGATAATCATATTCCCTGCCGGTTCATGAATCGGAAGCCCCACACCAATCGCCGCGGCAATGGGTTCTTCGACAAGATAAACAGGATTGCGCGCGCCGGCACGCTCGGCGGAATCTTTCACCGCCCGCTTTTCCACTTCCGTGATCCCGCTCGGCACGGCAATCACAACGCGTGGACTAATCAAACGGTTTTTGCGATGCACCTTCCGGATGAAATAACGAAGCATGGCTTCAGTCACATCAAAATCCGCGATGACGCCGTCTTTCATTGGACGAATTGCAACAATATTTCCGGGAGTGCGGCCCAGCATTTTCTTGGCTTCTTCGCCGACCGCAAGAACACTTCGCGTGGCTCGATCGAGGGCAACCACAGAAGGTTCGCAAAGAACAACCCCCTGCCCCTTAACATAAACAAGTGTGTTGGCAGTTCCTAAATCAATTCCGATATCACTGGAAAAAAAACCGAGGATTCGATCCAATAACAACATGTGTTCTATCTCCTTGAACGCAGGGGATTTATGAAGTGCCGTAAAGTATATCGAAATACACAGAACGTGTCAAACATAAATTGGCCAAAAATTGACTGATTTTAAGTCATTTTTCAGGTCGAGCTTTTAGACGATCAAAATCTTCAAAAAAGCTGGGAAAGGACGTCTTCACACAGTCAATATCCTCAATTTCCACGGAACTTTCAGCGTGAAGAGAAGCAATAGCCAAAGACATCGCCGTACGGTGATCTCCAAAACTTGTTACCTTTCCCCCTCGAAATCCTTTGACACCTTCGATCATGCAGCCATCTGGAAGTTCCTTTAACTTTCCTCCCAGTTCATTGAGATTGGTAACCATTGAAAGGATTCGGTCCGTTTCTTTGACCCTCAGCTCCTCGGCCCCAGAAATCAGGCTCTCCCCTTCCGCCAGCGCCATTAAGGTCATTAGGATGGGAAGCTCGTCAATCAGACTGGGAATTTCATCCCGGCTAATGCGTGCCCCTTTTAAAGAAGCACCTCTCACCCGGATTTTTCCAATGGGTTCGGGCAACTCCTGAGTTTTTTCCACTTCAAGGGAAGCGCCCATACGACGCAACACTTGAAGCATCCCCGTTCGGGTGGGATTAAGACTTACTTTATCGATCAAAAGATCCGAGCCTTTTGTGAAAGAAGCCGCGGCGATAAAAAAAGCCGCCGAAGAAAAATCTCCCGGAATTTCAGTACAAAGGGGCGTTAAGGCAGCCGTCTTCTCGACCACCAAGACATTCTTTTCTCGGCGAAAGTTTGCTCCGCTGGCCCTTAGAAATCTTTCCTGATGGTCCCGGGAGGGAAGGGATTCTAGGATGCGAGTCTCGCCTTCGGCAAATAGGCCGGCAAAGAGAAGTGCAGATTTAACCTGGGCGCTTGATAATTTATTATCAAACGTGATACTTTTGAGATTTCCGCCGCGAATCGTAAGCGGCGCAAAATTACCGTTATCCCTTCCCTTAATTTGGGCCCCCATTTTCTTGAGGGGTTCTGTGACTCGTTTCATTGGCCTTGAGGAGAGGGAGGAATCCCCCGTTAAGGTCACTTCAAATCTTTGCCCCGCCAAAATGCCAAGTAGAAGACGAATGGAAGTACCAGAATTCCCCAAATAAATTTCTCTTTTAGGAGCATGGAGTCCCTGAAGTCCCGCCCCCTGAATCTGCAATTCCCCTTTTCCTGGGTTTAAATTGATCTTAATTCCCATGGATTCAAAAGCCTGGAGGGTATGAAGGCAGTCTTCGGCTTCAAGAAAATGGGTGAAGCGGCTTTCGCCTTCGGCAAGCGCACCAAACATTACGGCGCGATGGGAAATGGATTTGTCTCCGGGAGGACAATAAATCCCCTTAAACGAAGAGGAACCTTGCAGGACCAGGGACGGCATGAGGGCTAAACGTTAGCCGCGATGGGCGCGAACTTTGATGACTTGAAGTTCCTTAAAAACTTCCTCAAACTTTTCGAGAATTAGTTTCTGATTCTGCTCCATCTTAGTCAGACGCTCATCGATTTGGGTAAGTTTAACGCCGGTATTGTCTTCGGCTAAGGCGGGCGATGAAACTCCTAGGGAAATCAAAAAAACAAACGATACCCCGTAAAAAAAACTACGAAATTTTACCGACAAGGTCGCCTTCCTTAAAGGGGGCGTCTTTGGGTTCCTCGACAACGGCCGCAGCGGAAAAATTTTCATAAACTTTTTCCACTTGAACTTTTCCAATTTTCTTTCCCGCGCGCTGAATTTCAAGAATACTTCCCATTTTAACTTTGTCCTTGAGTCCCACATTGACTACAACAAAATTAAATTTGCGATTGATCGTCAAAACTTGAAACGTCTTAGGGGTTTGGGCCTGCGCGGCATTCCGGCCTTCCATCGCCGCTCCCGGAACCGCGGAGGTTCGAATAAAAGCCGTTTCATCTTCGATGGCGCGACTTCGCGCTTCAAGGTCCGCCATTTTTTTCTGAAGCGAGGTTAAACTGCGATTGCTTTTTTCAAGGGCTTGTTTGATTTCATTTCTTTCCGCAGCGCTTGACTTAAGCTGATTTTTAAGCCCGTCGATTTCCTGGCGGTATTGCATCACGATGGTTTCGAGTTCTGCCGCCTTCACTTGAACCACTTCGGCCCGTGAACGGAATTCTTGAGAAACCGCTTCAAGCGCCTGACGCTCACGTTGCTCGCTATTGAGACGTTGAAAAAGATAGCCCGCTCCCGCAAGACCTAAAAGGGAAAAAATAAAGGCTCCTGCAATGGCAGTTTTAATACCCGTTAATTTATATTCATCCAGTCGTTCGGTGGGAAGCAGCGAAGGCTGCTCTTTTTCAATTTTAAGCTGATTTTTGCTAAGTTGACTATAAATGGACGACATGAATTCCTCCAGAAATGGAATTTATCCCATCACGTTTGAAGAGACGTGCTTATGGTAACATACGCTCCCTAGGCATTCAACTCCTAAGACTCAAAAAGCCGGGTATCGATACCCGATGAAACCTCGAGGTTCCCTGTGTATCAATACTCGGCTTTTCTGACGGTCAGAAAATTAGGAAAGGTGCTTTGAGACCAGCTTATTCATTTCGAACATATTGACAACACCTTTGCCGCCAAAAATTACTTTTAACTTGCTGTCAGCATTAATGTTGCGCTTGTTCGCGCTATCCTGAAGACCATTTTTGCGGATGTATTCCCAGAGCTTCTTAACCACTTCACTGCGAGGCATCGGACCGGAGCCTACGACCGCCGCAAGCTCAGAACTTATCGTAAGGGGTTTCATGAACGCTGAATTGGCTTTTGCCATATCTTAAATCTCCTTTTTAATTATGGGCGATGAAACAGTGTATACAGACACTGCAAGTATCGTCAATAGTTTTTAATTCTTCAATGCTTCTTATTTGGCCGATAAAAGCCCTTTGAGTTCCTTCATAAAGTGCCCGATGTCCTGGAATTCATGATAAACGCTGGCAAAGCGCACATAGGCCACTTGATCTATCTTCGCAAGCCTTTGCATAATGAACTCTCCTACAACGTAAGAAGGGACTTCCTTGTCATACTTTTCCCGAATCATCTTTTCCAACTCGTCGGCAATTTTGTCCTGCTGCTCAAGCGGAATGGGGCGTTTTTCAAAGGCCTTGTGAATACCCGCTAATATCTTAGTCCTGTCATAAGGTTCGCGCCTTCTATCCTTTTTGATGATATAAAGCGGCATTTCCTCAATGCGCTCATACGTTGTGTAACGTTTCCCGCAGGCCTCGCATTCCCGGCGGCGGCGGATGACCGTCCCCTCATTTCCGCTCCGAGAATCAATCACCTTATCATTTTCTTTTTTACAGAAAGGGCAGCGCATAATAAATTCAAAAGTTAAAAGTCAAAGGGCAAAAATTTTTCCTTTTGAGCTTCGATTTTTTATTGATACTTTTCCATTAATTGAGAATAAAGGGGGAAATTTTTGGTAAGGTCACCCACTTTAGCCCTCACTGCGTCTAGATTTTCCTCGGAACCGGGTGCTTTGAGAGTTTGATCAATAAGTCCGGCAATTTCCTCCATTTCCTTTTCTACCATACCGCGCGTGGTGACCGCAGGGGTTCCCAGACGAATGCCGGAGCCCTTAAAGGGAGATTCTTTGTCGAAAGGAATCATATTTTTATTGACGGTAATCCGAACACGATCCAAAAGGTCCTGAACGTCCTTGCCCGTAAATCCCTTTGCCGTCACATCGGCCAAAAGGAGATGATTATCAGTGCCACCGGAAACAATGCGATAGCCGCGTCCTGCCATCGCACGCGCGAGCGCTTGAGCGTTTTTGATCACCTGAGCGGCATATTTTTTAAATTCTGGGCTCATGGCCTCTTTTAACGCAACCGCCTTGGCAGCCACAATATGCATCAAGGGCCCTCCTTGAATTCCGGGAAACACCGCAGAATCAATCGCCTTTGCGTATTTTTCTTTGGAGAGAATAAGTCCCGCGCGTGGTCCGCGAAGAGTTTTATGTGTGGTTGTGGTCACGACATCTGCAAAAGGAACAGGACTTGGATGATGGCCGGAGGCCACAAGGCCCGCGAAATGGGCCATATCCACCATCAAAAGCGCTCCGACCTTATCCGCGATTTGACGTCCGCGTTTAAAGTCGATGATGCGCGGATAGGCTGAGGCCCCGAGCAAGAGCATGGCCGGCTTATGCTGCACGGCAAGACGCTCCACTTCATTATAATCAATGCGTTCGTCTTTAGGACTAACCCCGTAAGGAATAATTTCATAAAATTTCCCGGAGAAATTCATTTTATGACCATGCGAAAGATGCCCCCCATGAGAGAGATCCATCGCAAGAATTTTGGCTCCGTTTTGCAACAAGGCCAGAAAAACGGCGATATTAGCTGAAGTCCCAGAATGAGGTTGAACATTGGCGCTTTCCGCGCCAAAAAGCGCTTTCGCCCGATCAATCGCCAGACGCTCCACCACATCCACATGCTCGCAGCCACCATACCAGCGCTTCGAGGGATAACCTTCCGCATATTTATTCGTAAGCACAGACCCCGCCGCTTCCAAAACTGCGGGAGATGTAAAATTCTCACTGGCAATCAATTCGATATTTTCATTTTGACGGCGGAGTTCCCCCTTAATCGCTTCATAAATTTCAGGATCTTGCGGGGCAAGGAATGAATCAGAGGTGTTTTTTTTCATAGTTACTGATTTTGTGAACGCGGCGCTCATGCCGGCCTCCTTCAAACGGGGTCTTTAACCAAGCCTCTAAAATGGCAATGATGTTTTGCTTTTTTAAAAATCCTGAACCTAAAATGAGCATATTGGAATTATTGTGGGCACGTGTCAACTTCGCCTCTCGGACGCTTTTAACGAGCGAGGCCCGCACTCCTTTGACTTTATTCGCGATGATCGAACTTCCAATGCCGGTATAGCAAATGCCAATGGCGCGCGCCGTCTTGCCATCACTCACCGATTCAGCGGCCTTGAGAATATAATCCGGATAATCCACGGACACCTCGGAATCTGTGCCGAAATCAAGCGTTGGATGCCCCTTCTTTTCCAAATATTTTTTGATCTTCTCTTTCAAAAAAAAACCGCGATGGTCACAAGCAAGTGCGATTTTAAACGGTTTAGTTGATAATTTCATTCCAATTTTCTCTCAATTTTTTTTCAATCGCCTCAATGACTTTTTCATAGACCATCATTCCAAGACCGATGGGATCGGGAATATTTAAAACCTTAATCCGCTCTTTGGCCTGGGGCACCATACCCGTAATAAATTGATAATGTTCCTCGCTCATGGCAAAAATCATATCCGCATCGAGCATATCATCGCGTGTACAGCTGCGCGATCGGTGCTCCTGAATATCAATTTCTCGATTTTTCATGGCAAGAATGGCCTCCGGCGTGGCAGGATACCCTGTCCGGGCGCCGATGCCGCAGGACGCCACTTCAATTTGATCGCCGTATCCTTTGCGCAAAAGCTCCGAAGCAAGCCAGCCTGCGGCCATCGGAGAACGGCACGAATTTCCCGTACAAACAATGAGAATTTTTTTTCGGGGAAATTTACCGCGATAAATTTTCTCAAGGGCCTTTTCGACCTCCGTTACAAGCGCGCCTCGCCTTAAAATTTCCGGTTTTCCCACGCTGGCATCCACGACGGTAGAGTCTTCTCCCTGATCACAAGGTCCTCCATCAATCAAATAGTCGATTTGTCCACTCAGTTGTTTCATGACCTCTTCCGCGGAGCGGGGGGAGGGCTGACCGCTGATATTGGCGCTCGTCGCTACAAAGGGCTCTCCGGAGGCATTGATTAAAGCAAGCGCAAGACGAGCCCGGGGATAGCGCAATCCAATTTTGTCGCCGCGATTTGTCTCGGCCACTAAAGTGACGGGACCGGGCCAAAAGGAGCGAGAAAGAAAGCGAAATGCGGGCGTGCGTTTCACGCCGAGCAAATCCACCATCCCCCAATCGCCAATGTGATAGGAAAAGGGTTTGTCGAGTGTTCTCTTTTTAATTTCAGCAAGAGTTTGTGAAATCTTTGGGACACTCATGGGACCGCCGATGCCATAAACGGTTTCCGTGGGAAACGCAACGATTTTTCCGTCCCTGGCGCCACGGACCACTTCCCTTAATTTGGACAAATTGGGATCACGAACATCTAATTTAACAAGAACGGTCGTTTTCAAATGCTTTGCTTCAGATTCTCATTTTTGGCTCGGACACTCTCCGCCAGTTTTTTCTTGAATTGAATTAGTTTTTCTTCCACAGATTTGTCGCCAATACCCAGTATTTGGGCCGCGAGAATTCCCGCGTTTCTCGCACCTGCTTTGCCAATCGCAGTGGTGGCAACGGGAATCCCGGCCGGCATTTGAACCGTCGCAAGCAGCGCATCAAAACCGTTTAAGGGGGTTGAGGCAATAGGAACTCCGATGACGGGTAGCGTCGTATGAGCAGCACAAATGCCGGCAAGATGCGCAGCGCCGCCAGCGCCTGCAATTAACACACGATAGCCTTTAGCCTTGGCGTTTTTGACAAACTCACTAACGAGCTCGGGACTTCGGTGTGCGGAAAGGACCTGAATATCATAGTCGATTCCAAACTCTTTTAAGGCCTCACAAGCTTCTTTCATAATTTCCAAATCTGAATCGCTTCCCATTAAAATGGCGACCTTCCCAGTCATCTTAATACCTCCATGCCCCTTCTGCCAATATCGCGGCGGTAAAATCCCCCCTCGAAATGAATCTGCCCCACAGCTTGATAGGCGCGCTCATACGCCGCCTTAAGATTTTCTCCCAAAGCCGTCACAACGAGCACACGTCCCCCCGCTGTTAAAAATTCTCCCTGAGGACCTTTCACAGTTCCGGCGTGAAACACAAAAATATTTTCCTGGCTTGCCACCGACTCAAGCCCCGTGATTTTAAATCCCTTATGATAAAAACCGGGATAACCTCCGGAGGCCAGCACCACGGCCAGACACGATTTATCATACCATTCGACGCTTTGAGTTTTTAACGAACCCCCAGCGATTTCGGCAAGAACGGGCAGAAGATCCGATTTTAAACGCGGGAGCACGGCCTGCGCCTCGGGGTCTCCGAAACGGCAATTATATTCCAGGACGAAAGGTCCCTGCCGGGTCATCATCACACCGGCATACAGAAGACCGCGATAGGGCGTCCCTTCCTTAGCCATGCCCGCGACCATGGGCCGTATTGTAAGATCCACAACCTCCCGGAATTTTTCTTCCGAAATAAAAGGACAAGGCGAATAGGCGCCCATACCCCCCGTATTCGGCCCGCGATCATGATCGTAAGCCCTTTTGTGATCCTGTGAGCTGGCGAGCGGAATAATTTTTTCGCCGTCCGTAAGTGCTAAGACCGAAAGTTCTTCGCCTTCAAGCACTTTTTCAATCACGACTTTTTTCCCGGCCGCCCCAAAAACGCCTTCGCTCATCATTTGAGTCAGGGCCGCGACCCCTTCCTGAGAAGACTGGCAAATCACCACACCCTTCCCCGCCGCAAGTCCGTCCGCCTTCACCACCACAGGCATTTCGGTTTCAATCATAAAATGCTTGGCTTCATTAATATTGGAAAAAACTTCATAGTCGGCAGTCGGAATCCCAAATTTGGTCATTTGATCTTTAGAAAAGGCCTTGCTACTTTCCAACATCGCAGCGGCTTGGTTGGGACCAAATATGGACAGTCCTGATTTTTGAAATTCATCAACAATGCCGGCCGCAAGCGGGGCCTCCGGCCCCACGACGGTTAAATCGATAGAATTTTTTTTGGCCAAATCAAGGAGGCCGGCAATCTGATCTGTGTCCACACCGTGACATTCGGCAATTTGAGAGATGCCCGCATTTCCTGGGGCGGCATAAAGCTTCGTAAGAAGAGGGCTTTTTGAAATTTTATGGGCAAGCGCGTGTTCCCTGCCGCCCTGCCCAATTACAAGAACCTTCATAAAATCTCCACTCCTTTGCCCCGCGTGATTTTTCCCACGGGCCACGATGCCAAATGCATGCCTCGGAGAATGGCCTGGGCTTTTTTTACGTCTGAGGCGCGAATCATCAAAACCAAACCAATACCGAGATTAAATGTTCGCATCATTTCAAAAGTGGTAATGTTACCAGATTCGGCGACCAAATCAAAGAGCTTCGGTTTTGGCCAATTCCCCTCATGGATCGTGGGGCGAAGCCCGGCAGGGATCACGCGCGGAAGATTGTCAATCAACCCGCCGCCCGTGATATTGACAATTCCACGCAGCGGCATTTGCCGGAGTAATTCCAAAACAGGCCGCACATAAATCCGGGTTGGCGTCAGGAGTTGGCGGCCGATTTTTCCGCGAAGCTCATGCTCGTTAAAAATTTTTCGAAGCAGCGAATACCCATTGGAATGAAATCCCGAGGAAGCCACGCCTAAAAGGATATCGCCTTCCCGTATCGATTTTCCGTCAATGACCTTGTGACGATCGACGACACCGACTGCAAACCCCGCGATATCATACAAGCCGGCAGCAGGGTTTTTTTGATGTGAGTAAAATCCAGGCATAATCGCCGTTTCCCCGCCCACCAAGGCACAGCCAGCTTGGCGGCAACCGCTCGTAATCCCCTTTAACACCTGATTGAGGATTCGGGGCTCGAATTTTCCGGAGGCAAAATAATCCAGAAAAAAAATAGGCTTTGCGCCACAGGTGATAATATCATTAACGCACATGGCGACAAGATCAATACCAATCGTGTCATGCCGTCCTTGAAGTCTCGCGATTTCCAATTTTGTACCCACCCCATCGGTCGAGGCGACAAGGAGGGGGACATTGCGGTCGACCCCAACGCTTTCATTGAGATCAAATAGCGCGGCAAATCCCGTGGCCGACCCCCGAACGCCGGGAATCGTAGTCGAGCGTATAAGTCTTGTAATTTTTTGATTGTAGGAAGGATCCCCTTTTAAATGAGGCACACCTGCCTTTTCATAACTCCAGGCCTTCGCCATTAAAGCTCCCTATACAAATTATTAACTGCTTCGTTTTTTTTCGAGTTTGAGTTTGTCGACTTCGTCAAATAAGGGGGTGGGGTATTGACCGGAAAAACAGGCGTGGCAAAAGTCTCCGGGTTTTCGGGTGGTCGCAGAAAGCATTCCCTCGAGGCTCAAATAACCAATGGAATCCACGTTCAAAAATTTTTTAATCTCTTCCATGGAATTATTGCAGGCCAAGAGTTCGGCCTTGGAGGGAAAATCAATGCCGTAATAGCACGGGGAAATATGCGGCGGGCAGCTGATGCGCATATGCACCTCCCGGGCGCCCGCCCTGCGAAGGAGCTTGACGCGCGATTTCGCCGTATTGCCGCGTACCACGGAATCATCGACCACGACCACGCGTTTTCCGTCAATGACCTCTCGAATGGGATTCAATTTGATTTTCACTTTAAGGGATCGAGCGGCCTGCGAAGGGCTGATAAAGGTACGGCCGATATAGTGATTGCGCGTAAACCCGTGGGCTAGCGGGATTCCGGATTCCTTGGCAAATCCCATCGCCGCAAAATTGCCCGAGTCCGGCACTGGAATCACAATATCCGCCTTTGCGGGTTGTTCTTTGGCAAGCGTGCGCCCCAGCTTTTCGCGCACCAATCCAACATTATCCCCGAAAATCGTAGAATCCGGCCGCGCAAAATACACATGTTCAAAAATACAATGCGCGCGGCGAATCCCCTTTTCTTTAAACGGAAAGAAACTGCGTGCCCCGTTTTCATCAATGATTAAAATCTCACCCGGCTCAAGCTCCCGTATCAATTCGGCTTCAATCAAATCAAAGGCACAAGTTTCAGAGGCCAAGACATAGGAATTTCCGAGCTTTCCAAAGCAAAGCGGTCTAAACCCGTAAGGATCGCGCACTCCCACGAGCATTTTTTCTTTGAGAATGACGAGGCTGAAGGCACCCTCAACCTTCTTTATCGATTCGATGATGGCTTCCTCCACAGAACGGTAAGCAGGATTCGCCATTAAATGGACAAAGATTTCAGAATCCATCGTGGAACCGAAAATGGAGCCATAGGCCTCAAGTTCTGCGCGCAAGATTTGAGCATTTACAAGATTCCCGTTATGGGCCACGGCCACTTGCCCGCGGGAATAATCGACTTGATACGGCTGGGCATTGATCAAGGTCGAAGAGCCGGTGGTGGAATAACGTGTATGACCTATCGCAAGATGACCCGGGAGTTTGGCCATATGCTCCTCCTGGAACACCTCTCCCACCAAACCGCGGTTCTTGTATAAATGAAGGTTCTCCCCATCGCTGGTACAAATTCCGGCGGCCTCCTCACCCCGGTGCTGAAGCGCAAAAAGCCCCAGATAGGTGATGCGCGCCGCTTCAGGATGATTAAAAATCCCGAAGACTCCACAATGATCTTTAATATTTTCGCCGCTCATACATCATTCCCTGCTAAGTTTTCATCTTTTCCGGAATCGCATTTTCATAAAGACTACGGAGCTCGCTTACCGACAATCGGATTCTATCACCGATTTGCAGTAAATTCCCGTCCACTTTTCCGATTAAATAAATCGGAAGCTTGTGATGCTGCGCTGCCTGAATCACCGCCTCTTTATCTTCGGGATGCACCGAAATCACGGCCCGGGATTGGCTTTCACCGAAATAAAGCGCATCCTCGCGAATCTTCGCAGGGATTAAATCCAAATGATCGCAAATGGCCCCCATACTTTTTGCGGGATTAAACGTGGATTCTGCCAGCGCCAAGGCCAGGCCACCTTCGGAGAGATCGTGGCAAGAGACGAGGCGCGACGCACGGGCCTGTTCTAAAATAAATTCCTGAAGCCGGACTTCACGATCAAGCTCTAGCCTTGGCGGCAGGCCCTGTTCCAAACCATGCCAGACCGTCAGATAAAAGGTTCCTCCGATTTCTTCAAAGGTTTCTCCTAAGAGAAAAATCAAATCCCCTTCATTTTGAAAAAAGGAGGGTACGCGATTTTCAATATTTTCAAGCAGCCCCGCCACGCCAACCGTCGGCGTGGGATAAATCGCCCCCGCGGGGCTTTCATTATAAAAGCTGACATTGCCACCGGTGACAGGGATCTTCAACGCTCGACAGGCTTCCGCCATACCTTCTACGGCCCTGTGAAATTGCCAGAAGATTTCCGGCTTCATGGGATTGGCGAAATTGAGGCAATTTGTCACGCCGATCGGAACCGCGCCGGAGCAGGCCACATTGCGGGCGGCCTCGGCAACTGCGATTTTTCCGCCTTCATAGGGATCGAGATAGCAGTACAGACTATTGCAATCCGTAGAAACCGCGATCCCTTTTTGCGTTCCCTTAATTCGAATAAGGGCTGCATCATGGCCCGGATAAAACACTGTATCGGTTCGGACCATGTGATCGTATTGCTGCCACACCCAGGCCTTCGAGGCAATGCTGGGATGACTCAAAAATTTCTTCAGAACTTCTTGAAAGTCTTTAGGTTCCGTGATTTTCGAAAGATCGAGTTTTTGCAATGCCTTCAGATAACCGGGTTCTTTTTCTTCACGCCGATAGACAGGCCCCTCATCCGCGAGAGCGCGGGCCGGAACCTCTGCCACAAGGCGGCCTTCCTCAAAAACGCGCATCTCGTTTCCGTCTTTGACTTCCCCAATCTTCACCGCGTGCAAATCCCATTTCGTGAAAATATCTTCGACGATTTTTTCCTTTCCACGTTTGGCAATGATGAACATACGCTCCTGAGATTCGGAGAGCATGACTTCATAAGGCGTCATTTCGGTCTCGCGGCGCGGGACCTTTGCGATGTCAATTTGAATCCCGGAATGCCCGCGGCTGGCGGTTTCGCAAGTTCCGCAAGTGAGACCCGCAGCACCCAAGTCCTGCATCCCAACAAGCGCGTCCGTTTGAGTGAGTTCAAGGCAGGCTTCGAGCAAAAGTTTTTCCATAAAAGGATCCCCGACCTGTACGGCGGGACGGTCTTCCTGACTTTCTTCGGTAAGCTCACGGGACGCAAAGGCTGCACCGCCAAGGCCATCCCGTCCGGTCGTCGCTCCCACATAATAAACCGGATTTCCACCGCCGCTCGCCTTGCCTTTCACAATGGCATCTTTGTTTACAATACCGAGGCACATCACATTGACAAGAGGATTACCTTCATAGCAATTTTGAAAATAGACTTCTCCGCCAAGCGTGGGAACGCCGATACAATTGCCGTAATGCGCAATGCCTGCGACCACACCGCGGAAAAGCCGGCGGTTGTGCGGTTTCTCGAGGCTTCCAAATCGGAGGGAATTCATTAAGAGGACGGGTCGCGCGCCCATGGTAAAAATATCACGCAGAATCCCGCCGACGCCGGTGGCCGCACCTTGAAAAGGCTCAATCGCAGAAGGATGATTATGACTTTCAATTTTAAAGCAAATCGCCAAACCCTCGCCAATATCGATAATCCCCGCATTTTCTTCACCCGCACGCACCAAAAGTTTTGGCCCCTGCGTGGGGAATAATTTCAGAATCGGCTTGGAATTTTTATAGGAGCAGTGTTCACTCCACATCACTCCAAACATGCCGAGTTCAGTGAGATTGGGTTCACGGCTGAGAATGGATTTTATTTTTTCGTATTCTTCCGGGGACAGGCCGTGGGCACGAATCAGCTCCGGGGTTATTTTGATTTCTGAAGTCGTCATAGGCATACCGATTCCCAAATCTTTCTCCCATCTTCCGAAGCCAAGATTGCTTCACTGGCCCGTTCCGGATGAGGCATCATGCCCAGCACATTGCGCCTTTCATTCACAATCCCTGCGATATGGTCCCGCGAGCCATTCGGATTAAACGCCTCACCGACCTCCCCCTTTTCGGAGCAGTAGCGGAATATAATTTGCGAATTATCCTTGAGTTTTTTTAGAGTTTCTTCATCGCAATAATAATTACCTTCCCCATGGGCAATCGGAATTTGAAGAAGTTCACCCCTTTGGGTTTTCTGGGTAAACGGGGTATGGGTATCTTCCACGCAAATCCAAACGGGTTTGCAAACAAAAGACAATGTTTTATTACGAAGCATGGCACCCGGCAAAAGTCCGGCTTCCAGAAGAATCTGAAAACCATTGCATATGCCAAGGACGGGACGGCCCTCGGCCGCATGTCGCCGAACTGATTCCATGGCAGGTGAAAAACGAGCAATGGCGCCTGTCCGCAGATAATCCCCATAACTAAATCCGCCGGGAAGCACCACCAAATCCGTCTTGGGAAAATTTCCCTCTTTGTGCCAGACAAATTCCACGGGCGTTTTTATCACATCGCGCAGCACATGAAAACAGTCCGTATCGCAATTGGAACCCGGGAAAACAACGACAACGGCTCTCATAAAATACAGGATCCTGACACCGAAATCCAAAGGCTCATTTTACTTCACCCATTTCAAACGTATATTCTTCGATCACGGGATTGATCAGTAGTTGATGGCACATCTCCTTGATTTTTTCTTCGGCAGTCTTTCGATCGCAAGCTTCGATGAGAAGCTCAAAAAATTTTCCGACACGAACTTTCTTTACATCTTTAAACCCGAGGGATTCCAAGGCATGCAGGATAGTTTGGCCTTGGGGATCCAAAACGGATTTCTTTAGCGTCACATTAATCTTAGCGTTGTACATGAAGCTGCCCTTTTAGTTTAATTTTTTCCCAGTTAGTCTTTCATAAACATCGCGGTACGCCTGACGGGTTCTTTCAATCACCTCTTCGGGAAGTTCGGGTGCAGGCGGCTTTTGATTCCACTTAATATCGAGAAGATAATTACGAACGATTTGTTTGTCAAAGCTCGGTTGATCGTGGCCCGGCTCATAGTGATCCTTGGGCCAGAAGCGAGAGCTGTCCGGAGTTAAGGCTTCATCAATTAAAATAATTTTTCCATTTAAAATGCCAAATTCGAATTTAGTATCGGCGATGAGGATGCCTTTGGCAGCGGCATACTCGTGACCCTTTTTGTAGAGCTCAAAGGAAATCTCGCGGATTTTCTCAGCGGTCTGGTTGCCCACACGCTGGACGGCTTCCTCAAATTCGATATTGATGTCATGACCGCTGGATTCTTTGCTTGCAGGTGTAAAAATTGGACTCTCAAGCATCGCACATTGCAGGAGACCTTCGGGAAGGCGATGGCCGCAAATCGCACCGGTCTTTTGATAATCCTTCCATCCCGATCCTGCAAGATAGCCACGCACCACACATTCCACAGAAAGAGGCTTCGTGCGTTTGGCCAGCATGGAACGGCCCTCTAAAATCTGGCCATGTCCCTTCAAAACCGCGGCGGGTAAATTCATTTGAGAAAGATCCGCGGTGATTAAATGATGCGGTATAAGACGGTTGAAATAATCAAACCAAAAAAACAGAAATTTGTGTGAGCACCTTTCCTTTGTCAGGAATGGGATTGGGCAGCACGATATCAAAAGCGGAAAGCCGGTCGGTGGCAACAATCAAAAGCTTATCGTCGCCAACGGCATAAATATCGCGAACCTTACCGCGGCCTACAAGCGGAAGCGGTAAGGCGGTTTCCCAAACAGTCTCTGAATTGGATTTGGCTTTAGCGAGCATGAGCGATCCCCACCCTTTCGAAGATTTCATCCACATGTTTTAAATGATAACCGTAGTCGAAAACTTCTTTCAGCTCTTTAACCGAAAGATTTTTTAAAATGGCTTTGTCTTTTAATGCAACCTCTTCCAGCTTCACCGAATGATTTTCCCAAACCTTTTTGGCCGCGCCTTGCACAAGCGCATAGGCCGCTTCCCGTGTCAACCCTTTTTCAATAAGGCGGAGTAATAGCCCCTGAGAAAATACCATGCCGCGGCTTTTTTCGAGATTGGCCAGCATATGATCCTTATAAACCAAAAGGTGGGTCATCACCTTTGTGGTCTGATCGAGCATGTAGTCCAAAAGAATCGTGCTGTCCGGGAAAATCACGCGCTCGACAGAGGAATGTGTGATGTCCCGCTCATGCCAAAGCGCCATATTTTCCAGGCCCGCCAGCGCATTTCCCCGGAGGATTCGCGCCAGACCCGCAATGCGTTCGCAGGTAATGGGATTTCTTTTATGCGGCATCGCGCTTGATCCCTTTTGTCCCTCGGCAAAATATTCCTCCACTTCACGGATCTCCGTTTTTTGAAGTCCGCGAATTTCCGTGGCCAATTTTTCGAGCGATCCGCCGATAATGGCAAGCGTTGTGAGATATTCCGCGTGACGGTCACGCTGCACAATTTGAGTAGAAATTGGCGTTGGTTTTAAACCGAGCTTTTTGCACGTCAAGGCCTCGACTTTGGGATCTACATTTGCAAAGGTTCCGACCGCACCCGAAATTTTTCCATAGGCTACGCCTTCCGCGGCGCGCTGAAAACGCTCGAGATTGCGTTTGAATTCCGCATAAAAAAGCGCCATTTTAAGACCAAAGGTAATGGGCTCGGCATGAACGCCATGGCTTCGGCCCGCCATTAAAGTTGTTTTGTGTTCCAGCGCTTTTTTACGTAGGACTTCCAAAAGCCTTTTTATTTCATGCCGCAAAATCTCAGAGGCTTCTTTAATCTGAAGCGCAAGCGCAGTATCCAGAATATCCGACGAGGTGAGTCCGAAATGAACATAACGGCCGTCAGGCCCGAGTCTTTCAGCAAGATTCGTAAGAAATGCGATGACATCGTGATTCACGGTTTTTTCAATTGCGTGGATGCGTTTTAAATCAAAGCCTGCCTTAGCACGCACCTTTTTGGGAATTTCTTTGGGGATGAATCCATAATGCGCGAGCGCTTCAAGTGCAGCAAGCTCCACGTCGAGCCATTTTTGTGTCTTTGACTCTTCAGTCCAAACTTTGCCGATTTCTGCTCGAGTGTAACGTTCAATCATAAATAAATGCAAAATGAAAGGTGCGGGCAGCCATAATTTAACTAGCGCTAACGGGATTTAAACCCGTGTCTTCACCGTGAGAGGGTGACGTCCTAGATCAGGCTAGACGATAGCGCCCTGAAAAAAAACTCCGCCCTTTCTCACTTTCATGTAACTTGTTATAAAAGGTTAATTGAATTTGATAGGGCTTCGTAACTGCTGAAAACAAGCGTAGTATATAGGGGCACCGCGCAACTGTCAATGACTCCGCGGCGGACGCCCTCGGCCTAGGATTTGAACCATGCGAAAATTCAGAGTTTTCGCTGGAGGGAGCTAAGCTCGCGGTCGAGAGAACGGATGCGGCCGTCCTGGTCGCGATTGTCACGCTCAAGTTGGGTTACTTTGCGTTCCAAATCATCAAAGCGGGACTGGAGCCGCGAAGCATCCAAATCCACGAGTTTGGCCCTTTTTTCAATTGTCTTAACAGATGCGGCTTCCTCATCCGAATAAACAGGATAAGACGAAACGAGGAAAAAAATTAGAAAAATCAAACGTGAAAAGATACAACGCATAAAAACCTCGCTTGTTCAGAGTAATATCAATTTATCACAATACCTGAAAAATTTCCAGGCCAACGCTGATATCCCGAGCATCCCTACACACCTCAAATCCTCGTCGCCCAGTTCCCCCGCCACACCCGGTGTGTAAATGCTTTTTCACACCGGGTGTGGCGGGGGAAAGCAGGTACTGCGCGTGCTAAGTCTAAGGAAAGCTTAGCCGCGCGGATGGAATTTTGCGTGAACGCCTTTTAAGTGATCACGAGAAACGTGGGTATAGATCTGAGTCGTGGAAATATCCGCATGCCCCAAAAGCTCCTGCACAACACGCAAATCCGCGCCTCTTTCCAAAAGATGAGTAGCAAAAGAATGACGGAGGGTATGAGGAGTAATTTCTTTTCGGATACCGGCCATCCGAGCATAGCGCTTAAGGATTTGCCACAAATATTGACGCGTCAGGCCGCGTCCGGATCTTCCGATAAAGAAATGATCCGATTTCGCCCTTTTTTTTGCTCGAACCTTTTGAAGATAATCCACACAGGACTTGATAGCCGATCGCCCTATTGGCACGACCCTTTCTTTGCCTCCCTTGCCCAGGCAGCGGACAAAGGCATTTTCAAGATTCACATCATTCAGCCGAAGGCCGGCAATTTCAGAGACCCTCATCCCGCAGGCATAGAGGCATTCCAGAATTGCCCGGTCACGAATCCCCTCCGCCTTTTTAATATCCGGCGCTCCGAGAAGCGCTTCGATTTCGGAGAGGATCAAAAATTGCGGAAGTTTTTTCCAAAGCTTGGGCGTTTCAATCACCTCGGTAACATCCTCGCCAAGCAGGCGCTCCTTCACTAAAAAACGATGAAAGAGTTTGACCGCAACAAGCCGGCGTGCAATGGAAGGTGCCTCAAGTCCACGTTGGCGCTCACCCCTAAGAAAGGCCATCACGTGATCACGCTTCACACTGGACCAATCGAGTGCCTTCTCTTTCATGAAGGATTCATAAAATTCAAGGTCTTGACGATAGGCCGCCAACGTGTTGGCTGCGAGGCCCTTTTCCACAGAAAGGTAATTTAGAAAATCATGGAGTCGAGGAGAGGCTCCGGAATTTTTCATAGGTAAGTTCGTCGCCATCTTTAGGACTATCGGCCTCGAGAGAGGGCGGCTTGACGGAGGCCGGGGGCGGTGAGGACAAAATGGGTTCATCTCCCTGATAAGCCTTCATGTCCATGGGGACGGGGGTAGGAAGGAAAAAATCCTTTACCTTTTTTGGATGCAGCCTGGATTCGATCTGAGCCTGCAGGGACTCAAGATTACGTTTCATCAAATCTGCGTCGCCGGAGGAACTGAGTGGGCGTAGCAACGGGCGGGTGTGGCGGTCAAAACGTTCTAAAAATTCACGCACCTGCTTGGCCTTATCTTCGTGCAAATACTTTTCAAGGTTTTCCAGCTGACGGCGTGCTTCCTGCATGTTTTGCCTGTCCCTTTTACGATTCAAACCTAGCGTCTTCACAAGCTCTTGATGCCAGCCCCGCCAGAATTGATAATGTTCCTTATAAAGCACAGCGTATTCGCGCTCATCCGAGGCTTCCACATTAAATTGGGCGGGACGGGGCGGTTTTTGGCCAATCCTGGCGATTTTCTTCCCCCATTCGGTGCCACAGCCCAGGGAAAAGAGGACAAAAAAAAGAAGACAGAGAACAGAGAAATAAGCAAACCCTCTCATACCTCAACACCGCTTTCTTCCAGCATTTTCACAAACGCTTTTTCATCTAGAATTTTGATACCTAACTCTTTTGCCTTATTCAGCTTTGATCCAGCCTCCTGCCCGCAAACCAAAAAATCCGTTTTTTTGCTCACACTTCCCGAAGGATGCCCGCCAAGGGATCGAATCATGGCCTCGGCTTTCGTGCGCTCGAATTTCTCAAGTGTCCCCGTAATCACCACCGTTTTTCCTGAAAAGGGCGTCGCCAATTTTATCTTTTCCACAAAGTCAAACCGGACGCCGGCCCGCACTAGTTTTTCCATCAATTTCTTAGTTTCCGTTTCATGAAAAAATTCGTAAAGGGAAGCCGCGGTCACGGGGCCGATTTCGCGAATCCTTTCAAGATCTTCGCGGCGGGCTTTGGCGAGTTCCCGTAAATCACCGAATTTTTGCGCCAATAAATGTGCCGCGTGTTCGCCGACATCTAAGATGCCAAGCCCATAAATAATCCTCTCAAGGGATCGCCTTTTACTCTCTTCAATGCCTCGGAATAGGTTTTCCGTGGATTTTTTGCCCATGCGTTCAAGACCTTCAACTTTTTTTGAATCCAGACCATAAATGTCCGCAACATCCTTGAGCCACCCCTTCTCCACAAAGGTATCAATCCAGACCTGGCCGAGGCCTTCGATATCCATGGCATCGCGCTGGGCAAAATGGCGAATTTTCCCTTTAAGTTGGGCCGGACAGGTTGGGCTAATACAGCGCACGGCTACTTCCGCACCAAGCTTTGTTGCTTTGCCGCCGCAAACCGGGCAATTTTTCGGGTAATGAAATTTGGAAAGATTTTTTATACGTTTTGTTGTGACGACTTCTATCACCTTTGGAATAATTTCCCCGCTTTTTTCGATTCTTACATAATCGCCAATACGGACATCGAGGCGTTCGATTTCATCCTGATTATGAAGGCTTGCGCGAGAAACCGTAGTTCCGGAAAGTTGCACGGGTTTTAAAATCGCAACCGGCGTCAAGACGCCGGTACGTCCCACTTGAATCCTAATGTCCTCAAGAATCGTTTCGGCCCGCTCCGCCGGGTATTTATAGGCAATGGCCCAACGGGGTGATTTGGAAGTCCCGCCCAACGCCTTTTGATCCCTAAAGGAATTTACCTTCACCACCATGCCATCAGTATCATAATCCAATGTGGCCCGCTTGTCCCTGAAAGCCTCGATAAATTCCTCCACTTTCTCAATATTTTTGCAGAGTTTAAAATGCAGAATGGTTTTAAATTCGAGGGCCTGAAAAAATTCGAAGGCTTCCTTTTGACTTTGAATCGCCCTGGGGTTGCCTTCCATGAACGCAAGACCATGAATCAAGGCATCGAGTTTGCGCGCAGCAACTATTTTTGGATTAAGCTGTTTGAGTGTACCGGCACAGGCATTGCGCGGATTCGCAAAAAGCTCCTCGCCACGCCTTTCTTTTTCCTCATTAATCGCGTCAAAACTTTTATGCGGGATAAAGGCCTCGGCACGAATCTCAAGGAGCTTGGGAAGCTTTCCCGGATAGGACGCTTTACGGGCATTCAATCGAAGGGGTATCGAGCGAATGGTTTTAACATTTTCAGTGACGTCGTCTCCGGTGCGGCCATCCCCTCGCGTAAGCCCTCGGATGAGAAGTCCGTTTTCATAAATGAGGGAAAGCGAAACGCCGTCGATTTTCTCCTCCACAAAATATTCGACATTATCCCGGCCGAGAAACTTGTGCACGCGCTGATCAAAATCCCGAAGTTCCTCGGAAGAATAAGTATTATCCAAGGAAAGCATGGGGATGCGATGCTTCACTTGCTTAAAGGCGGAAAGCGGCGCTCCCCCCACGCGCTGCGTGGGCGAATCCGATGTCGCTAGGTCGGGGAATTTCTTTTCCAGCTCGATTAAGCGATGCATAAGCTTGTCGAATTCAAAATCTGAAATGACCGGTCTTGACTCTAAATAATAATGGCGGTTATGCATTTCAATCTCCTGCCTTAGTCTCTCAATTTGCGTTTGGGCTTCTTTTTGGGTGAGAGTCATCTGAGTTTTTATTTAGAGCAACCTTGTGGCTAAATATTCAGGCAATTTTGCGGCAAGAATTTTGCGAGCCGCCTTCGGGGCATCATACTCAAGCCGTACGATTTCAAAAACTCCTTTTTCATCGTCATAGATACCGAACGAGAGTCTCTTGTCTTGATCACGAGGCTGGCCGACGCTTCCGGGGTTTAAAACATAGCGCTTTTCTCCCTCGATTTTAATCTCGCCCTCCCGGGTGTACATCCCCACGCCCGGAGTTTCCATAAAGCAAGACGGAATATGCGTGTGGCCTACAAAACAGATGCGAGTCTTCATCACCTTAAAAGTAGGAATCGAATCCTGAAAGGAAAGCAAATAATGGAATTGCTCGGGCTCGTGAAGGCTGGAATGCGTGAGGCTGAATTGCCTTTCCAATCTCACATATTGAAGCTCGCGAATTTTTTGTTTTAATTTTTCCGGAAGGATTTTTGCGGTCCAAACAATCGCTTCGCGCGCTAACGGATTAAACCAGTCTAGGAGGGAGGCATCCGTCACCCCTTTTTCGTGATTTCCCATCAAGGCCACCTTGGCTCGGCCGAATGTCCATTCAAGACATTCCACCGGGTTGGCGCCGTAACCCACGGTATCACCTAAGACAAAAATCTCATCCAGGGAATGCCTTCTCAGATAAGCGTCCGCGGTTTCAAGCGCTTCCAGATTGGCATGAATATCTGATAAAATTGCAAAGCGCATAATTTGGCCTTTCTGTCATTGCTTAATACGCGATTCCAAACTCGGTAAAGTGATTTTGCGCCTGGGCCCAAGCAATTTCCGTCTCCCGAATAAAGGGCCTCATGGAAGAGTTTTTTATGGCTTGTAAGAAATCCTTTAAAGCCGCTTCCTCCCCTTCGGCAACAATCTCTACTTTACCGTTGGAAAGATTGCGCACAAAGCCCGTGACCTGAAAATTCCCGGCTATTCTCTCCGTTGTATAACGAAATCCAACGCCCTGTACGCTTCCGGAAAAACGGGCTTCAAGACGTTTCTTCACACTCTAACCTGTCAAAATCAAGCGGGGCCAAAACGCCCCCTGTGAACCGTTCCTGCAGTGTTGATTTGATTTGATAGGCTGCAATTCCAAATGCCACGGCCACATTTAATGAGATTTTCAATCCCACCATGGGAATCTCTAGGATTTGGTCTGCAAGCGCGAGCAGTTCCTCGTTCACTCCTGAGATTTCACTACCTACAATCAAACAAAGAGGAGGCTTGATCTCTGCCTCTTCATAGGAAACGGATCCTTGGGCCTGCTCCAGCAAAACGATTTGATAACCCATCTCTTTTAATTCGCGAGAGAGACTTACAGCGTTTTCCCGATATTCCCAGGGAACCGTTTTTTCGGCTCCCAAAGCCGTTTTCGAAATTTTAGAGGAAGGCGGGATGCCGGTGATTCCGCAAAGCCAGAGCTTTTCTACGCCCACTCCGTCGGCGCTGCGAAATATGGCCCCCACGTTGTAGAGACTTCGGATGTTGTTGAGCAGGGCGCAAAAAGGATATTTTCCGAAAGGTTTCGCTTGGCGCCTCAGGAGTTCCTCATGCGTCAATTTTTGCATGAGATAAGCTAGCAGAAATCAACGCAAAAGAAAAGCCATCAAAACCCGTCAGCAACCACAATCCATCTATACTATGTTGATGATCGTATTCCTTTTGCGCCTGAGCCAAAATGTTACACGAAACACGCTTCTGAGATTTCTCTGTGACAATAGGTGACGGCGTGCCGCATAACCCCTTAAATCTCACTGGCCTTTTCATCGGAAAAAATGGCATAAATTTTGAGATTATAAAAGCAGAACTAAAAAATTTAACCTAAAAATGGAGGGTAAAATCATGGAACTAACAAAAAGAGATTTGTGGGACCCGTTTGACACACTGCTTGACATTCAGGACGATATTAACCGGGTCTTTGGCCGTTCCCTTGTCAGAAAAAATGATTGGATGGCCAAGGGATTTAATCCGGATATCGAAGTTACGGAGGAAGCGGATCATTATGTTCTACATGCCGATCTTCCGGGATTGAAGAATGAAGATTTCAACATTTCGGTTTACGGAAACACGCTCACCCTAAAGGGCGAAAGAAAGCAGGAAAAGGAATCCAAGGAAAAAGGCGCGTACTATTCCGAAAGGTATTACGGTTCTTTTACGCGCACGATGGATTTCCCCACCGAAATTCAGGGTGACAAGGTAAAAGCAGCTTATAAAAATGGTGTGCTTGAGGTGCTTTTACCCAAGTCCGAATCCGCAAAGCCGAAACAGATTAACGTGGAAGTCAAATAAGTCGAAGAAGCAGGAAACGCTAGCGCCCGAGGCGGCGTCTATGCCGGCCTCGGGAACGGCGCGGGGCAAAAGAATGGCGGATGGGGGCAAAAAATTGTTCTCGGGGAATTTCTGCATGTTCGGAAATCGGCAATGCCATGCGAATTAAACGCTCAATACTGCGGACATCGGACACTTGATCCGGAGAGGCAAAGGAAATTGCATGGCCGGGATGCCCCGCCCTTCCGGTGCGGCCAATACGGTGAACATAGCTTTCAGGATCTTCCGGCAAATCGTAGTTAAGAACCAATTCAATGCCCATGACATCAATGCCGCGGGCCGCAATGTCGGTGGCAACAAGCACGCGATAACGGCCCGATTTAAACCCTTCGAGCGCTTCACGGCGCTGGGAAAGAGATCTCTCAGAATGAATTTCTGCCCCGCTATAGCCCATGGCGCGGATGTCGCGGTTGACGCGGCGAGCACCCATTTTCGTGCGCGTAAAAATAAGGACGCTTCCCCGGTACTGGGAAAGTAATTTATTCAAAAGTCCGTTTTTTGTTTCTTTTTTGACAATGAAAAGTTCCTGCGTGAGTTTTTCCGCGAGCGTTCCCGAAGGTGCGATTTCCACATTAATCGGAAGCCTCATGTAGGTAGAAGCAATACGAGCGACATCCTGCGGCATGGTCGCGGAAAAGAGCAGTGTTTGGCGTTCCTTCGGGAGGGCCTGAAGGATGCGCTGGATCTGCGGCAAAAATCCCATGTCCAGCATGCGGTCAGCTTCATCTAACACCAGCATATGCGTCTCAGCCAATGAAAAGGTACGCTGGCCCATATGATCAATCAACCGGCCGGGCGTAGCAATAATCACCGGTGGATTTTTTCGAAGCGCACGTATCTGTTCATTCATGGAAGCGCCGCCGATAATGACGGTGCTGCGAATGCCCAATACCGGTCCAATCTTATGAAATGTCTCTTCCACCTGATAAGCCAGTTCACGCGTCGGGACCAAAATGAGTCCTCTGCTTTTTTTCTGGGTCAGCCGCTGCACAAGGGGGATGACAAAAGCAAGGGTTTTTCCGGTGCCTGTCTGAGCAATTCCAACGAGATCTTTCCCCTCCAAGGCGGGAAGGATAGCTTTTTGTTGAATAGGCGTCGGAGTGATAAATTTTAAACGGTCAAGAATTTCCAACAATTGAGGGGAAATTCCAAGACCATCAAAAGTGAGACTCGAAGGATTATCCACGGAAGAAAGGATGCAAATCCTTTTTAATACCGATCCCGGCGTTTCCCGTAGGATTTATCGCCACCACGAAATCCGCCGCCCTTTCCACCCCTGTCATTAAATTGCTTGGGCGGGCGGGCCTCAGAAACGTTGATCGTTCGGCCTAGAAAATCTTTTCCGTTTTCCGCAAGCGCTTTCTCGGCGTCTTCGGACGTTGCCATTTCGACAAAGGCAAATCCTTTGGATTGTCCGGAATACTTATCGGTAATCAGACTTACCGATTTGATTTCTCCGTATTTTTGAAACAATTCTTGAAGATCCGATTCTTTAACGTTATAGCTCAAATTTCCCACAAAAAGTTTTGGCTGCATGAAAGTTCCTCTCAAAGCGATCATTTTGGTTGATGGTTGAACGAGAGATGGTAGAGAAGGGTTAGGCCCCGGTCTGGCCCTCTGCGTTTTGAATGGAAGATAGATTAGCACCTTCCGTCATCTGATGCAAGGCTCTAAAATTTATCGGGGCGGCAAGATTTGAACTTGCGACCTCTCGGTCCCGAACCGAGCGCACTACCAGGCTGTGCTACGCCCCGCCGATAAAAGGGAGAAAGTTTTTGATTTTAAGGGACGGCCTTCAAATAATCAAGGAGTGCTTCGGGGGATTTGCTTAGGTCCTTGTCCCATTTTTCAAGCAGAATATCCGCGGGGGACTTTCCGGGCTTGGCAAGCTTTTCGCGTATGCGCGCCAGAAAGGTACATTCATCTCTACTCGCTTCGTTTTCTCCCTGGCGCGCCAGACTTGCACAGGATATTTCCACCAATTCCCGGACGATGGCTAAAATGGGCCTGTCGCCGAGCGTGGCTTTAAGGCCTTCCCGCGGGACACTGCGGTGCAGTTCCAAGCGATCGGTTTCGCTTGCGAAGGAAACTAATTTCCAGGCCAATTCCAGCGCTGTTTCATCATAAAGGATTCCCTTCCAGAATGCCGCCGCGGCACAAATCATATCCGCACTTTGCCCATCCATTCCCCGAATTTCCAAATATTGTTTGAGTCGGACTTCGGGGAAGGCTGTGCTCAGATGAAGCTCATAATCCCCCAGCGTTGCCTGATAACCCTGAAACCCTTTTTGAATAAACTGCCGGAAGGTTCTATCTCCCACAGCGATCCATTTTTCCTCACGTACGATAAAAATGAGCGGCATCTCAAGAATGTATTCCAGATAATCCCTAAACCTCAATCCTTCTTTCGTAAACTCCACGATGAGCCCTGAGCGGTCGGGCGAGGTATGATTCCAGATTTCAAGTCGGCGCGTCAGAAATCCATTGGGACGGCCTTCTGAAAAGGGAGAGTTTGCGAAAAATGCGGAAACCATCGAGGTGATTCCCAGCGCCACCTTGAGGCTCATCATGGCATGGTCTTCTGACCAATAATCCAAATTGATTTGATTGGTAGCTGTCAATTTCATCATGTGATGAGAAAGCATCCCGCGCGGCTTCATGTATTCGGCCAGAATGGCATAGCGCTGTTTGGGAACCCAGCTCACTTCTTCAAGCCGGCTGAAGGGTTGAATTCCGTAGGCAAGCCAGCCAATGTCCGGCATTTCTTTCCGGCACTCGCCAAGTTCTTTGAAAAAAGCCTGGATTTGATGTTCCATATCGAACACATTGTGAACCGGAGGCGCACTGAGTTCCACCTGTCCTCCGGGTTCCAGAGAAATAAAATTATCCCCGCGGCTTAGCGCGATAATGTTTCCATTTTCACGAACGGGCTCATACCCAAAGTGGGAGGCCAAATACTTTAAAACGGCGTGAATTCCGAAAGGGCCTTCATAAGGCAGCGCTTTTCCCGTGCTGAGATGGACTCCCAAAAACTCGGCTTCGAGACCCACTTGAAGTTTATTCCTCGATTTAATGTGACGGGAAAAATAATCCGAAAGTTCTTCTTCCGAACGTATGAATTTGGATTGCGTTTGGCCGATAAAGGTACTCATAAAAATCCGTTCTCCTTTTGGGAACTTGGGTTAGAATAATCCAATTCCAGGGGGAAGACAATCTTAGATTATGCGCATTCTCTTCATCATCGACCCACTTGAAAGGCTTGATTTCAACTGGGACAGTTCTCTTTTTTTAATGGCCGAAATGCGTCAAAGACGGCACAAGTGCTGGGCGGCCGACCCGTCCGGCATTTGGACCGAGCAAAACCGGATTTGGCTAAGCGCAAGGGATGATTTTAAAATTTCTTCCTCTAAAAAATGGGCCCTGAGGGATTTTGATCTTGTGCTCTTAAGAAAAGAACCGCCTTTTGACGAGCACTATACGACGCTGACTCATTTGCTTGAGCTTGAGGCCCATTGCGTGCCGTTCGTCAATCATCCGGCAGGAATACGCAATACCGGAGAAAAACTCAGTTGTCTCTTATTTCCCCGATGGATTCCCGAAACACTTGTTTCGAGCTCCGCCGAAGAGATCCTCCAATTCTATCGGCAATTAAAATACGCCATGGTTTTAAAGCCACTTCATTTAAAAGGCGGGAAAGGCGTCCTTTTGATTCAAAATAAGGAAAAAAAATTCAAGAGACGGATCCAAAAATCCACTTTGGACGGAAAACAAATGATTATGGCCCAAAGATTCGTGCCCCTGCCTAAAGGACAGCATGAAAAAAGAATTGTTCTTTTAAACGGAAATCCCCTTTGGGCCTATGAAAAACGACCGGTTTCGGGAGAGTTTCGGGCCAATCTGGGTTTGGGCGCAAAATTTTTCCCCTCGCAAATCAGCCAAGTCGAAAAAGAATTGGCCCGGGATTTAAAACCGTATTTACTCCGTCAGGGATTATATTTTGTCGGACTTGACGTGCGGGCCGGAAAATTGCTGGAAATCAATGTCACCTGTCCAGCGGGAATTGTCGAGGCTACAATCCTTTACCCAAAACTTCGGCCGGTTGAAGTTTGGGCGAATTGGCTTGAAGATTTCGCACGGTCTTTTTCAAAGCGGCGTCCACCGGCATAGATTCCGGCGGCACATACCCCAGCGTATAGAGGGCGGCCTCCACAACCTCCTTAAATACCGGAGCAGCCACCGTGCCTCCGTAATAAAGCGGCTTGGGATCATCCACCCCTACCGTCATGACAAGCAGCGGATCTTCCGCAGGAGCAAATCCGATAAATGAAGATACAAAGTTACTGTGGGAATATCCCCCGCCGGGAAGGGTTTTTTGCGCCGTTCCCGTTTTTCCGCCCACAGAAATGCCCGGGATTTTTGCTTTTTTTCCGGTCCCTTCATGGACGGCCTTGACTAAAATTCTGCGTATAATAGCTGCAATCTCCGGACGAATGATGCCTGAACGAATGATTTTGGGATGTTGCCGGCGTAGCGTCACCCCCGCTTGATCTTCTATTTTTGAAACCACATAGGGCCTCATGAGCGAACCGCCATTGGCAATGATCGCCATCGCATTCGTCATTTGAAGCGCCGTGACAAGCACTTCCTGTCCGATAGGAATATTGTACGGTGAGGTTTTTGACCATTCCTTCGGGGGGCGCGTGTAGCCCGGTACTTCCCCGGGCAAATCAATTCCTGAGAGCCTTCCGAATCCAAAGGCCTCGATATAAGCGTGAAAGACCTCTGGTGCTAGTTTGGCAGCCGCCTTCACCGTTCCGATATTGCTGGATTTTGAAATTACGTCTTCAAAACTTAGAAGACCGTAGGGATGAACGTCGTGCAGGACTTTCGAGCCGTAGCGATAGTCCCCATTTTCACAGTCTATTTTTGATTCTGGGGTAACTTTTCCTTCATTGAGAGCGGCCGCGGCCGCCACGATTTTAAAAATAGACCCCGGCTCAAACATATCTGTAAGCGCCCGATTGCGCCTCAAATCTGCGGGGGATGTCTCATATTGATTTCCATTAAAAGTTGGGCGGTTCGCCATCGCCAAAATCTTTCCGGTTTTGGCTTCCATGAGAATGGCCCAGGCCCCCTTCGCCTTCCAATCCTTAAAGGCCTTCTCAAGGGCGCGCTCCGTCAAATATTGAAGCTGCTGATCCACGGTCAGATGCACCCGGTGGCCATCAAGGGCAGGAATCATTTTGACTTCAAAGGCCTTGATTTCACGGCCAAGGGCGTCACGCTTGGTTTGCCGACGACCCGGACGTCCTTCGAGTTCACGGTTGAGAGTCATCTCCAGGCCTTCCAAGCCCTCACTGTCAATATTGGTAAAACCAAGAACGTGGGAAAGAAGATCCCCCTGCGGGTAATAACGGCGGTACTCCTCGACGATGCCAAATGCCGGAGTTTCAAGTTTCTTGATTTTCATTTCCGCTTCCGGACTCACCTTGCGTTTAAGCCAGACAAAGGATTTTTCCCGGTTTAAACGTTCTTTGGTAAAAGTTTCGCTTAAACCCAGAAGGGGACTTACCTTTGCTGCCCAGCTGTCACGATCCTGTTTTCGAATAATTTTCGGGACGGCGTAAATGGAAGGGACTTTTAAATTAGTGGCCAATTCCCTGCCCTGGGAATCGAGAATTTGTCCGCGCAGGGGCGGAGTTTCCACCGTCAACTGATGCTGTCTGTCTGCCATTGAAAGAAGGGCATTTTGGCGAATGACAGCAAGCTGCAATAATTGGTAAAGAATAATGACAAAAAACAATGCAACCGTGAGATTGAGGGACCAAAAACGCTTGTGGGAAATGCGGGATCCCATGCTTTTCGTCAGGAATCAGTTTTGGCCTGTGCAACCTCAATCCAGCGGCCAAGAAAATCCATTAAACTGCTGGAGAAGGGATGAAACGTTGGAGGTGCGGAAGCCGACGCAAGAACTGCCTCGGGCTTGGGCGCAAGCCGAAACACCCGAATTTCTTTGGGAAGCGTTAAATCCAGTTCGAGTTCTTTCATTTTTTGCTCTAAGACACGCGGCGCCTTCCTCTGGTCAACCTCAAATTTAAGACGGCGGTATTCCTCCGCCTTGCGGTTTAGAGACTCGTACTGCTGGTCCAGGACAAAGGAGATTTTAAAAAGCGAGATCTGTTCGTGGACGTACGTCACAAATAATCCCGTAATCCCGGCAATTACAAGAATGGTTTTTAAGGCATCTTTCATCTAATTTTTTCAACCGCCCTGAGCTTTGCGCTGCGACTCTGACGATTGATTCTCATTTCTTCACGGGTCGGCATCATGGGCTTTTTTGTCAAATCGAAGGCCTCGCCGGATCGCGCCCATTCTCGAAATGTTTGTTTCACGATTCGATCTTCAAGCGAATGAAAGCTAAGAACCACCAAACGGCCTCCTACTTTAATCGATTTCCAAATTCTCGGCAAGCCTTCCTTAAGTACCTCGAGTTCATCATTCACTGCAATGCGAAGCGCTTGAAAAACTTTTGTGGCCGGATGCCGCCTTAGCCCAGCAGGTTTAGTGCCGCTTCGCCTTCCAAGGAGAACTCTTATCAAATCTTCCGTAGTCTCAATCCTTTCACTCTCTCTCGCTTTGCAAATCCGCTCGGAAAATTTTCGGCTCAACCGTTCTTCCCCGTAGTTACGAAAAATTGCCTCTAACTCTTTTTGTGAAAGATCATGGATAAGATCGCGTGCGCTCACGGATTGATACGGATTCATTCTCATATCCAAAGGCCCGATTCTCAGAAAACTAAAACCTCGCTCGGAGGATTCCAACTGATCTAAGGAAACTCCGATGTCTAATATTACGGCATCCACCGCTTTAACATTAAGCCTTTCAAGGACTTGGTCCATTTCAAGATAATTCGAGTGGTGAAGAGAAACCCGTGAATCTTTTTCAAAGAGCGGTTGGCACCGCTTCAGGCTTTCGGGATCCTGATCCAGAGCGATAAGACACCCCTCGGCATCCATTTGTTTCAGAATTTCTAGACTATGCCCCCCTGATCCCAGCGTACCGTCAACAACCACAGATCCGGGACCAAGGTGAAGAAGCTCAAGCGCCTCCTTAAGCAGAACCGGTTTATGCGGCAAAGCTCCGAATCGCCTCTTCTTCACTTGTGTAAGATTCCATTAAATTGCCTACACCGATCATACGGAAAGTCTGCTCAACTTCGGGACGAAGATGAAGAAGTTTGATATCGCCTTTAAGCTCCCGGACTTTCATCAAGCGGTCGATTAAAATCCCCAGACCCGCCAATTCCACATGTTTAGCTTCTTTTAAATCTAGAAGAAGCTTTTTATGATTCTTGTTTAAAAGCCGCGTCAGAGAACTTTTGATTCGAATCATTTCCTGAGCGTTCAAATCCCCTTGAAACTTTAAAACTTCAACCCCCATTTTACATCTTGATCGATAGGCCATTGCCCCTCCTGATTTCACGTGGTTATGATTTATGGCTCGCTAATTAATTTTTCCGCAAGATCTTCAAAATTTCCTTTATTCGAATCGTAAAACTCATTCCATTTTTCCCTAGCCCAAATTTCAATGCGATCGGAAACGCCGATGATCATGACTTCCTCTTTGATCCCACCATAATTTTTTAGATATTCCGGAATAAGGATTCGCCCCTGCTTATCACAGACCACGTCACAGGCCCCGGAAAAATAAAGCCGATTAAATCGGCGGGCTTCTCCCTTGGTAAAGGGAAGTTCGCGGAATTTTTTTTCCTGACTCTTCCAGGTTTCTTCGGTAAACACAAAGAGGCATTGATCCAAACCTCGGGTGAGATAAAACTTTTCGACATATTGTTCTTTGAAAATTTCCCGGAATTTGGCGGGGATAATCACACGTCCTTTGCTATCTAACGTATGAGCGTATTCACCATAAAACATGGGTCAGTACCACCTTCGGTTTATTCTCCACTATCCACCACTTTTCACCACTTTATTATCGGCTGGAGTATATCTATCTCTAAAGAGGGTGTCAATAAAATATTCACAATTTTAGGGTGTTATTGGCTTCTATATTGGGAAACGCAAGTGGTAGTATGCTAGAGGGGAAGTCCCCCAAGGAATAGATACCCTTGAGGCAAGATCAGACAAAAGTGGGACAGCGGGGAAATTTAATCTTCGAAATAGAGAATGCGGGAGCAGTTTTCACAAACCACTAAGGTTTGGGCAAGACGCACTTCATTGAGAAGCTGGGGACGGAGGGCAAGCTGACAACCACTGCAATTTTCGTCGTAAACTTTGGCAAGGCCCATGCCCCTTTTTTTCTTCACAATCACATCGTAGAGCTCGCGAACTTCTGGAGCGATTTTTGCCAAAATCTCTAGGCGTGCCTGGCGTAATCTTTGTTCATTTTCTTTAAACTTTTTCTCCTTTTCCGAAAGTTCATTTCGAAGCATAGCAAACTCTTTTTCGACAGCTTTTAAATTTTCTCTTTCTTTTTTAACCGCTTCTTCCGCGGCCTCTACCTCATCCAAAATTTTAATAATGTCCTCTTCGAGGAGAGAATTGTCAGCTTTCAGCGAGGCGATTTCCTGCTGCAATGCGCTGTATTCTTTATTGGTTTTAACCTGACTTAATTGGCCTTCAAGTTTATTGACTTGGCCTTCCTTTTGCCCCAATTGACCTTCTTTTTCTTTTTGAGACAACTGAAGTTTTTTAAATGCGGTTTCGAGTTCGCGAAGCCTTTCTTTTTTCAGTTCAAATTCTTGATCAAGACGCGCCTTCTCCTCCGGAATATCTTCAAGCCGATGCAGCGTTCCATAGAGCTCGCGATCAATCTCCTGGGCCTTTTTTAAAATGTCGATACTTTCCTTAACCTGAACTTGCGTCATAAGGGATTTGCCCATTAACCTTTCCTCCCCCCTTTTTGCCTAAGGAGGGCATATGGGTCCAAATTATAGGGAAGAGTGGCATCTTCAGCAAGGTCGAAAAAATGAATGGAAAATCGAAAGACTAACGTTGTAAGTCGATAGAAAGCTGAATCAAATCTGAAAGTTCATCATGAGAAAGCCGACCCTGCTGATAATACGGATAACCTGTACTTAACCTAGGTGTTTGAGCAGAAAAAGTTGTTGGAACCGGCTTTTCTTTAAGAAAGCAAGCGCTTGCATTAGGACAACGTAATTCCCTGAGGGAGAGCGCCTGCCCGGCTTCGCCTTTTAAAATTTCATATTCTATGTAATGAAGGCGGCGATCCTGAGTCTTTAAGACCTGCGTGTCCCCCCATACCCCACGGGGAATAAAGATAAGAAATTGAATCGTTGAAAAAAAATAAATCATGCGTTGATCGACTTCTCTCATAAATTGATGCAAACTTACTTTATCTTCCTCCCCGTAAAAAACCTTGGCTGCCAAAAAAGCCTCCGAGGACTGAAGAAAAAAACAGGAGTCGTCATGAGGAATTTCTCCCTCAAAATCGGGATCCCGAACGAAGGGATTTAAATGTTTGATTTCGTTTTTAAAAGATTTAACGCATTCTTTTAATGCAATATCCGATTTAGGGCTGACTTCATAAACAGGACGAATACTCATCCATTTAAGAGGCTTTTAATAAAGCCAAATCCTCCAACGCAAGTTTATCGTCATCATTTTTAACCCCCGTTGCCAGAGGATCCGTCAAACAGCCTAACCACAGAAGACTCACCCCAAGCCTTTTGGAAACAAGCTCGGAGAAAGCTTCAAAAAATAAACTCGCTTTTGGATCCGAAGCCGGACCCTTATAAAGAATATAGTAATCCAACCATTGATTGAGCGGCCGAATGGCTTTTATGATTTTAAAGGTCTCCGTAAAGGACTCATAAGATCCGTCAGTCCACAAAATGACTTTTTCAACGCGGGGTAGGGCTTTTTCAAATTGATCCGGACGCGCCCAATCAAAGTCCCATAAAATCGACGTGCTCAACCTTGATTTTTCTCTTTCCGAGTCCGGAGCAGAAAATGGGATGATTTTACACGCATAGCCCCTTTGAATCATTTTTGAGGCGAATAACGAGAGCATCGAAGTAAACCCTAAACGGGGTGCGGGTGAGTAAGTTGTATCCACGGCTGCCAAAACAGACCCGCTTTTGGAGGAATTTTTAATCGAAGGGTGACACAAACTTAAGGCTTCAGATCCGTGAAAAAGTGAGGAAACATCCCTTAATCCACGTCTTAATTTTCTCGCGTCTTCAGAGGGCAACGTCATTATTGTACTTTTACCAAGGAATCCAAGGTTCCGAAAGAATTCATTTGCTGAATCGGCTGAAAGGGATCAATCTGCCATTCCCCATCCACAATAAATTTATAACGATAGTCTCCAGGAGGCATCATAAGGACTTTTTGCCAAAGCCCATTTTCATCGCGTCGAACAAGCGGCTCGGGAATCCATCGATTAAAATCTCCCGCAATTTCCACACTGCGCGCTGTTTTGCTCATCGTCTGAAATAAGATGCCCCCGCTGACCCGCCGCGGTCCAAAATAGGTGGCCACCGTCTGATCCCACCCGAACTTGCCTTCGGGGAGTTTGTATTCCCACTGCCGTTCGAGAAATTCCACAGCCAAATTGTAATAATCTTGATATCCCAGAGAATTACGATCGTGCTTAAAAATACTTTGTCCCGCACTGGCAGCTTCCTTCAGCGTCACGCACTCATGAATAATGGTCTTGAACAAACGGTTTTTAAAATATTTCCGGACTTCCTCAAAGACTTCCCTGGAAAAACACGTCCGTGAATCAAAAATCGTCAGAAGGGCGTGAATTCGAATTTTGCAGTCCCTGTTTTCCATCAGGGAGTTCAGAGTTTCAGAAATTTTAGCCAGACCATGAAGCGAAAAAAATGAGGGCTCCACCGGAATGATAATTTCATCGGCGGCATGGAGTGCATTAAGGGTTAGCAGCCCAAGATTGGGCGGACAATCGAGAATGACGTAATCCAAATCCGGCATTTCTTGAACCAGAAGCTCAAGACCCAAACGAAGGATTTTTTCTCTGTTTTCCAATAGGAAGCTGTCTTCTTCAATCGCCGCGAGTTCTCCATAGCCGGGAATGAGGTAAAAGGAAGACTCGACTTCGCCTATCATGTCAAAAAGTTTTGCCCGGCGAGAAGGGTTGCGATGAAAAAGTTCGGCGATTGAAAGAGGGGAGCTTTCTTGACTGGCACCTAAGCCGCAGGTGGAATGTCCTTGCGGGTCTAAATCTATTAAAAGTATTTTTTTACTGAGGAGAGCGAGGCCCGCTGAGAGATTAATACTTGTCGTGGTTTTACCACATCCACCTTTTTGATTGGCTACCGCAATGACCCGCAAACTCAGTCCCCCTCCATTGAGGAAAGTGACGCTTTTCAGCTATTGATTAACGGCCTAACTTTCTAAGACTTTAAGGTAAGACCTTGGCGGATTCTGTCTTTTTCTTTATCTCAGCCAAATGATTTAAAATTTTCATGAAACATTGTCGCTCCAGCTCAAGCTCCGAGGCCATCGGCCTGTCTGTCCGCCAAGAAACCGTAGGACGGCTGGCATCCGGACGGTATTGAAAAAGGGCCCGAACTTCGACCTTTGTTGCATAAGGCTCGGGCAGGAGCTCTACCTTCAGCCGATAACGTCGTTCATAAACCTCAGAGGTCATCGATTTAAACAAGCCCTTCGAACGCGAGACCTTGTCTTTAATCCAGCGGGTTTCAAACACACCCCTGTCAAAGTCGGCTTTCTTTAGCCCGTAAGAGGACAAGGCGGCATGGACTGCCGGACTCAATTCCTCCACCTTAACTGCTCCCAATTCGTCCGAATAGAGGGCATAGGAGACAGGAGAAATAAAACAAAACAGACTCACACCCGTCAGGACCAACCCGAGTTTAAAGGACAAGTAAATTCTCAATGGGAGTGACTCCCACAGCCTCCCCTGCCGGATCCGTCACGACGGCGAATGACTGTCTTTTGTGTTTGAGGGTCAAAAAGGCTTTTTCGATAGAAGTGTTGGCAGAAAGAAAAACAGGAGACCTTAAAAATTCTTTGAGTTTCTTTTTTTCGTCTGCCTCAAACAGCAAATCATAGGTGTAAACGCTTCCGATAATGAGTGTGGGAATTTCCTCATAAACCAAAAGGAATCGAGCTTTGGTTTTACGAGCCATCGCACGGGCATCCTTTACGCTGGCCTGGATTTCTACTTTCGCGACTTTCTCAAAAGGGGTCATGACGGCATCGAGGCGAATCCTTTCAAAATCAAGAATCGTATCAATCATTTTCTTTTCATGCGGCTCAAGCACCCCCGTCTTCGCACTCTCCTCAATGAGCGAGCGAAACTCATCTTCTGACACAAAAATACTTTTATGTCCATGCGAAGCCTCCCCCACCAGGGCATCTACCACTTTGAGACAGACTTTAATGGGCCATTCAAAAATGCGCATCAGAAGTTCCAGGATTCCTGAAAATCGAAACATAAAAGGGTGCGCCCTAAGCCTTCCATAATTCTTAGGGACCACTTCGCATAAAACAATCAAAAGGGGCGCCATAATCGCGGTGATGACCCATTCACTATCGAGCCCGAAAAGAACTTGCAGCAGGTAGGTGACAATCGAGGTCGCAACCGCGTTCACAATGTTATTGCCGATAAGAATCAGCGTTAAAAAATAATCCGGCCGATGCTGGAGCCAAAGGATATGTTCAGCCGCCAAGGAACCCTTGTCTGCCATTTCTTTGATCTTCGCCTTATTCAGTGAAACGAAGGCCATTTCTGAGATGGAAAAAAAAATGGAGAGGATCAAGCAGAAGAAAAAGCCTACGGCAAGGGATATCATGGCCTTAACCTCACAATCACCATTTTAATTCTTTGGCGAATCATGTCTTGGATTTTGATTTCGCATTTTTCGGCCTTAATCATTTTTCCGACGGTTGGAACCTCGCCCAGTTTTTCTAGGATAAAACCCCCGAGCGTGCTGGCATCAGGGCTTTCCAGATGAAGTGAGAAATATTCATTAAATTCCTTCAACGGAATTTTGGCTTCCACCAGATATTCCTGGGGACCTGTGGGTCGGATGGGATTTTCAACTTTGGAATACTCATCATAAAATTCCCCAAAAATCTCTTCCAAAACATCTTCTTGGGTGACAATGCCTGCCATTCCGCCGTATTCATCGACGCATACCGCGAATGATTTTTTCTTTTCGCGGAACTCAGAAAGCAAATCATCAATACGCTTCGTGCTGGGGACATAAAGGGGCTGGTCGATCAAATCAGAAAGGGACTGGTCAGGATAAAGGACATATTCTTGAACGGAAACCACGCCAAGAACATGATCCAAAGAATCCCGGTAAACAGGGAAATAATGGTGATGATATTTTTGAATAAGTGTTTCTTGCTCATCCCGAGGCGCGTCAATGTCAAGACCAGCAACATCGATGCGGGGCGTCATAATGTCTTTGACGGGATGCTTTCCTAGCTCAAAAAGTTTCTGCAGCATATGCCGCTCCTGGCGGTCTAAAATCCCCTCTTCCTCTCCGATTTTAACGAGGGCGTGCAATTCATCTTGTGAAATGGCATCTACGGGATGTTCCTTTTTGTCGCCTACAATAAATCCCAACAAGGCATCGGAAATCCAGTGGGTTAATTTTCTAAAAGGAAATAATAGAATCGCTGCAACCTGCAAGGGAAAGGCGGCGAAAAGGACCACCCCCTCTTTGGATCGAATGGCAAGCACCTTCGGCACGATGTCCCCAAAAAAAATAAGGGCGAGAGTAAAACCTAAAACCGCGAGCCCAAGATATTGAGTTCCCCATAAATTTAAGGCGGTAAGCGTCACCATCGCAGAGGCAAGCGTATTCACGACCAAATTTCCAATGATAATGCTAATCAAAGTGCGGCGGGGATTTTCAAGGTGTTTTGAAATCCAAATCGAAGCGATCGGATGCCTTTCTTCAAGCCGTCTTTTTTCCATTCGCGTGAGGGAAAAAAGAGCGGTCTCGCTGGCAGAAAAAAAGGCTGACAAACCCAATAAGAGCAAGACTCCGAAAAAAGGGACGATAAGCGTCATGAATAGTCCTTCCGATAAAGTCCCATGCGCCGGATATAATTTTCAACTTCAGGATTCAAAAAACCCTGCGGCACTTTCTCTCCCCTCTCAAACACTTTCCGGACTTCACTGGATGAAATGAGACAAAAGGGCATTTGAATCCATTGGGTATGTTCCGGATAAGGGTTTTTGTTTGAGCCCGGCCGCGGAGCCACGAGCAAAGTTGCCATTTTTAAAATAGCCTCGGGATTCTTCCATTGAGGAAGTTCTTCGAGAGAATCCGCCCCCAGAATTAAATAATAAATGTCCCTCGGTGAGGATTGATGTTTCAAAGTGCTCAAAGTATCCACGGTATATGAAATGTCAGGACGATCCAATTCCACATGAGAAATTTCATATCCCGGAAAATTTTTTATGGCGAGCTCGACCATACGATAACGATAGGGAGCGGCCGTGAGGTCGCGGCGCGAGGACTTGTGAGGAGGGATAAAGGCCGGGATAAAAAGGATTTTATCCAGTGAGAACTGCTCCTTGGCCACCCCGGCAAGTTTGATATGACCCATGTGAATGGGGTCGAAACTCCCCCCCAGGATTCCAATATTCATAATGTATTCCGGGCTTTTAAATTCGAACTTGCCCGCTGCCTTCAACAATATATTTATAAGAGGTTAATCCTTCAAGGCCCATGGGACCACGGGCATGAATTTTATCCGTAGAAATTCCAATCTCAGCCCCAAATCCATACTGAAAACCATCAGAAAATCGGGTGGAGGCATTCACCATGACGGAAGATGAATCAACTCGCCCGCAAAAAATTTTGGCCGTCCTGTGATCCTCCGTTACGATTGCATCGGTATGAGCTGAGCCATAAGTGCGGATATGCTGGAGAGCATCTTCAAGTGTTTGAACGACTTTAACTGCAAGAATTTTATCCAAAAACTCATGGCCAAAATCCCCCGACTTTGCCAGCCGCGCCCAAGGCAGATATTTTAAGGTCGTTTGATCGCCCCGGATTTCGCAACCGTCCCTACGCAACCGGTTCCCTATCGCAGGAAGGAATCGGGAGGCAATGTCCCGATGAACCAAGAGTGTTTCCATGGCATTGCAAACGCCAGGTCTTTGAAGTTTTGCATTATGGGCAATGGCAACAGCTTTTTTTAGATCTGCCTTTTTATCCACATAAACATGGCAGATGCCCTGAAAATGTTTGATCACCGGGATTTTGGAAATGTGGGCCACCTTTCGAATCAAGGACTCTCCGCCTCGCGGAATGACCAGTTGAATATCTTGGTTGCGGTGCAGCAAATAATCCACCGCGTGACGGTCTGTGGTAGGAACTATATTGACAAATCCAAGGGGTGCCCGATGTCGGGCCAGTACTTTTTTAAAGACCCGAATCAATGCCTGATTGGAATGAAAGGCCTCTCGGCCCCCCCGCAAAATGACCGCGTTTCCACTTTTGATACAAAGGGCTGCACATTCAACGGTCACATTGGGACGGGACTCATAAATAATCAGAATCACTCCGAGGGGAACACTTACTTTTGAAATCATGAGGCCGTTGGGTCGTTTCCACTTGGCCAACACGCAGCCAATGGGATCAGGCAGTTTCGAGACTTCTTCGACTCCCCTTGCCATATCGCGGATTCGGTCTTGTGTGAGCGTCAGCCGATCGATTATCGCATCCGTAAGACCCTCTTTTTGGGCGAAGCGAATATCCTTTTGATTTTCATGAATGAGAAAGGACGATTGCTTCACAATTTCGCGAGAGGCATCGCGAAGCATTTTCTGCTTAAGCCCGGAAGAAAATTGAGCCGCAATACAAAATGCGTTTTTCGCCTCCGCGAGCATGAAATCAACGGGTTTTTTCCAAAGGCCTGCTTTTTTCATTTCCTTCCTCAATTATCCCCAAAGCACTAAGTCGTTACGATGAATGACCTCATCGTGATGCTTATACCCCAAAAGCGCTTCAATTTCATGGGTTTTCTTGCCCGTAATTTTCATAAGGGCCTTTGCCGGGTAACGTACCACTCCGCGCCCAACAACGGTTCCTTTGCGATTTTGAATTTCAACCACATCTCCTTTTTCAAAATTGCCGCTTACTTTTGTAATGCCGCTTGGCAAAAGACTGACTTTTTTATGACAAAGCGCTTCATAGGCTCCCTCATCGATGACAAGGGCACCCTTTCTTGCGGCGGAAAAAGCGATCCATTTTTTTCGGGCGCCCGGGGCATCCGAAGCCCGAAACAGTGTTCCACAATCTTCCCCCTCGAGCGCCTTCAAAATGGCTCCCGCTTGGCGACCGCTGAGCAAAAGCAGGGGGACTCCCAATCGCATTGCGACATGGGCCGCGCTCAACTTCGCCTTCATTCCACCGACCGTCACTTCCCTCCGCTTATCCGAAAGATGCCCTATCAAATTATTTTCAATATCCTTTTCTGAGTGGACTTCACGCACTCGGGACCCATCCCGAAGATAGAACCCGTCGACATCCGACAAAATAATCAAGAGGTCGGCTTCGATTAAATGGGCCACATGAACGGATAAAATGTCATTGTCTCCGAAAGCAATTTCTTCGGTTGAAACCGTGTCATTTTCGTTCACGATGGGAATCACATGCATGCGAAAAAGTTCAAAAAATGTCCTTCGCGCCGCCAAAAATCGCGTCCTTTGTTCAAGACCATCGCGGGTCAAGAGAATTTGGGCTGTCGGATTTCCCTGGCGGCCAAAAAATTCTTCATACGCATGCATCAATTTTCCTTGTCCAATGGCCGCACAGGCCTGCAATTTCGCAATTTTCTGCGGACGGCGTTTTAAAAGGACCGACTGCATCCCAAAAGAAATGGCGCCTGAGCTTACCAAGACAATCTCACGGCCCTGCTTTTTGAGGCTGAGGATTTGTTCTCCTAATTGCTCAAAATTTTTCCGGGAAATTTTCCCCTCAGCTCCCGTAAGAATACTTGTGCCCGCTTTAATGACAATCCGTTTGCAATCCTTTAGGGCTTTGCGCATAAATCCCTCTTTGTAATTTTATCTAAAAACCCCTTTAATTTTTCCATCCCCTCGCCTGAAAACGAAGAGATCGGGAAGACGAGGCCGTCAGGGAAGCTCGAAATCCGCTTGGGCAATTCATTTTCCGACAAAAGGTCCATTTTCGTGATAACGACCGCGGCGGGAATTTTAAGAAAATTGGAATCATAGCGGCCGATTTCGTCCTTTAAAATTTTGAGTCCTTCCACTAAATTTTTTGCGAATTTCGAGTCGGGCTCTAGCACATACAAGACAGCCTTGGCCACCTCCAAGTGTTTTAAAAAATCCGACCCCATTCCCCGTCCTTCGTGGGAGGCGCCATAAACGGAGGGAAGTTCACAAAGGGTCAAAACATTAAAATTATCCGAAGCATAGACTCCTAATTCAGGCGAGCGGGTTGTAAAAGGATATTCTCCGACTTTAATCTTGCTTCCCGTCAAAACATTCAACAAAGTCGATTTTCCAGAGTTGGGCAATCCCACTAAAAAAACATCCGCTGGAAGCAGGATTCTCAGCTCGATTTCAAGACTTTCTCCAGCCTCTCCATTTGAGGCTCTTTTCCCTCCGAAATTCCCGGATCCTCCCCGACCCCCTTTGAGTACCGTAACTTCCTGGCCGGATTGCGTTAGGTGTCGAATAAAATATTTTTTATCATAATCAAAAATTTTTGTCCCTACGGGCACGGCGAGGATTAAATCCTTTCCGTTTTTTCCTCTTTTCTTATGGCTTCCCCCAGCACCCCCGGCTTCGGCTGAAAGCCTTGGTTTGTAGCGAAAATGGGAAAGCGGGGGTGCGTTTGTGTCCGCTCTAAAGATCACATTTCCGCCCGATCCGCCATCGCCTCCCCAGGGCACAACCTTCCGGTCCGTCCGGCTCATGAAACTATCCGAACCTTTTCCACCGCGTCCCGCTTGAAGGGTTAATCGAATATGATCAATCATGAGTGAAAAGAAAAAAGGTCTGATCTTGAAAATTCAAGATCAGACCTTTTGAAAAAAATCCTATTATGATTGTGCTGGAATAATATGAACGGTACGATTGGGCTTAAACTCCACGACGCCATCACGTTTGGCAAACAACGTAAAATCATTACCCCGACCGACATAAAAACCGGGGCGAAACCGGCTTCCACGCTGCCTGACAATAATGCTTCCGGCGGTCACAAATTGTCCTCCATAAGCTTTGACTCCAAGCCGTTTCGAATTTGAATCTCTACCGTTTGTGGTACTTCCCTGACTTTTGGTATGTGCCATGACAAATCCCTATTTGGGTAGCTGGATTTCTTTGACCCGTAACTTCAAAAGGGTTTGACGATGCCCTTTTTTACGGCGTGATGCTTTTCTCCGGCGGTATTTTAAGGAAATAACTTTGGGAGCCCGCAGCTCACCCATAGAATCACAAAGCACGCGGGCACCGGATAAATAAGGCGTTCCGACCCAGGTCTTTTCTCCCTCGCGAATGAACAAAACTTTCTCTAAAGCAACCTCTAAGGGATTCTCGCCAAGAGAGAGTCTTTCCACTTCAAGAATGGCCTTTGGCTCAACTCGATATTGCTTCGATCCGGTCTCAATTATCGCATAGGATGACATAAGTACCTCTAAAAGAATGGGTTATAATAAGCAAAAGAATATAGGCTGTCAATGGCTATTTATCCAATTGTTATAACGCGTTTCCTCATCATAAGTTATAAGATTAGGCTAATTTTCGGTGTTCCAGGCATGGGAGGGCTTTTCGAATTTTCATCAGATATTGAATATCCAAATCGAGTGTCAATAATTCGTCTTTATCCTGGGATCCCTGTGCTAGAACCTTGCCCCAAGGATCAATCACCAGACTGTTTCCGTAGCTTCGAATACCACTTGAAGGATGGCATCCATACTGCGCGGGCGCCACAATAAATACTTGATTTTCAATGGCCCTGGCTCTTAAAAGAATTTCCCAATGGGCCTTTCCCGTTTTCCAGGTGAAGTTAGAAGGCACAAAAATGATTTTAGCTCCTTTGAGGGTGAGTTTTCTAAAGAGTTCAGGAAATCGGAGGTCATAACAAACCGTAAGCCCCACGATAACATCACGGACTTTACCTATAACCACTTGATGACCGCTTAAAATATGACGAGATTCCCGAGTCTTTGCCCCCCCAACATTGCTGTCAAAAAGATGAATTTTGCGATACTTTGCCATTGTCTTACCCTGGGCCGAAATCAAATAAGAAGTGTTGAAATATTTTCCCTTCTTCGAAGCAGGTTCAATCAAACTTCCAAGTAAAATCGAAGTCTTATGCTGAGAGGCCCATGAAGAAAAATAGGCGAGGGCTCGAGCATGCCATGGGTACGCCAAGTTTGGCAATTCGGAAGCTGAACAACGGGAAAGAAAATTCTCAGGCAGGGCAACCAGATCCAGCGAATGCGCTTTGACCTTTTTCAGGAGTCTTGAGACGGAGAGGAGGTTGGCCGCTGGATTTTCTCCAGCGTTTAGTTGGAGGCAGGCGATGCGGAGTTTTGACTTTTTTCTTGAATCCATTCGTTTAAACTCCAGTCATAATCATTGTATTTAATTTTATAACGTCCTTCCTCCAGAAAATTAATTTTTTCACCCTCCTCCAAATAATGGGCCAAAAAGGAAAGGACGGCAAATTCGGTCCGGGTGAATTCTCCTTGATCCTCGACCGTTGCAAAATCAAGCTCAAAATCCTCGCCGTACCATTTGAAAATGCGGGATAAGATAATTTTATTCTTGGCGGGATCGATTTGAACAAATTGCGGGGACTTAACAAACTCTCGTGCCGCTAAAAAAAGCTGGCCTTCCACTTGAGGTCCTGTAAAGGCCTCTTGCCGCAATCGGGGAGAGCTTTTAGCGCCGGTCCAAAGCGCCAAATGAATTTTCTCATCCTTGACGGTAGCGATAAGATCTCTACGAATTTGATCGAGGCTTAAATATTCATCGACGATTTGGATGAAGTGATTCTCCCAAAATCCCGGAATTTGCTGAATGCTTGGAACTGGGTAAACGCTTAAAATCCCCCGAACAACGCCCACATGATAAGCGTTCAAATAAATCGCGATCATTTCTTCTCGCGGCCATGAATTTCCTTCCTCAGAAGAAGGTAGATGGGCTAATTGCTTTTCGTAGTCTTCCAGCAAGGAGAGATCTGCCTTAGCGGATTTAAAATCCATCTCCCCCTTTTCATTGACATATTTTTTCAAAAATTGATCCCAAGTCGAATGATCGAAAAGGACCCGTGCGGCCCGCAAAGGAGAAAACGAGGAGACGATAAATTGAAAGACGACGAAATAAAAAAGGGAGCGGAAGACTCTCATAAACGAGGAGTCAAGGCTTAGAATTGAATCCCGTTTTTTCGAAGGAATTCAAGATCATCCGGATGAAGCCTTTGATCTCTCGAAGCCCGGGGAAAATCTGGAGCATAGAATTGCTCGAAGGCATCTTCAAATTCCGCCATCTCTTCGGGCAAAAGGGGAAGAAAAGTAAAAAAACAAAGATTTAAATTAACATTCGTACCTTTCGGTAAAGCGCCTATATCGGGAAATGAAACGCCCTGCGAGGGAAGATCCTTCATCATTTTTTTAAGCAACTGTAACAACTGATAAACATGTCGGTCAAAATTTCCATCCTGATTTTCAGGCTTCATAAAAGCATTCTCCTTTAAGAAAGTCTTTCTTCCATACGAGGCGGAAGTGCGAAACCATAATAAAGAATTTCTCCCCCTTTGGCAAGAAGCACCGTTACGGGGAGTCCGACAATGCCGTAACGATCCGCCACTTCACCTGCTTCATCCAGGACAACCGGATAAAGGATCTTGTGATTCTTGATAAACTTTTCAACATCCTTTCGAGGTTCTCCGACATTGACACCGATGATCTTGAGACCCCGATCGGAAAATTTTTCATTCCATGTATTTAAAATGGGAATTTCATCGACACAAGCGGGGCACCAACTGGCCCAAAATGCGAGTAATACCTGCGAATCGGCATTAATCTTCGAAAGCCCCAAGGGCTGCGTTCTCTCTCCCGCTGTAAACAATTCAAAATCAGGGGCCTCATTTTTTTGACCACATCCGTAAGCGAAACAAAAGATAAACACAAGGACAGAAAAAAACCTCAGGATTCCCATGAACCCTCAACTCGGAAGATCCTCAAGGTACGCCTGGGCCTCCAATGCGGCTTCACAGCCCTCACCGCAGGCCGAGACAAGCTGTTTGACTGCACCCGAGCGGATTTCGCCTGCGGCAAAAATACCGCGTACCGAAGTCTTCAGCGTATTAAAAGTTTTAACATATCCTTTTTCATCAAGTTCTACGAGCCCTTTAACAAGGGAAGAGTTGGGATCATGGCCGACAAAAACAAAAACTCCGTCCGTGCGAAAGTCACGGACAGAATTGTTTTTTATATTTTTAAGTTTAACATTCTGAACTTTTTTGTCCCCTTCGATTTTCTCAACCACCGTGTCCCATATAAAATTAATCCTAGGATTTTTCTGAGCACGTTCTTGGAGAATGGGGCTTGCTCGGAGTTTATCGCGACGATGAACCACCGAAAGTTTAGTCGCAAAACGTGTTAAAAAAAGTCCTTCCTGCATCGCAGAATCACCCCCACCTACGACGATAATTTCCTTCTCCTTAAAAAAAGCGCCGTCACAAGTAGCACAGTAAGAAACCCCTTTCCCCGTTAACTCCTTTTCGCCCGGAACCGCCAGGGTGCGAAAAGACGCCCCCATCGCGAGGATCACAGACTTGGTCTCATGGGATTGATTGGAAGTCCTTACTTCAAAAGAGTTATTTTTAGGATGAATCGATTTTACTTCTTCGTAGAGAAGCTGTGTCCCATATTTTTTGGCCTGTTCTTCCATACGTTGTGAAATTTCACCGCCGGTAATAGCCTCGGGAAATCCAGGATAATTTTCCACAATATCGGTTAACGCAATTTGCCCACCCGGTGTTAGTTTTTCAAAAAGGAGTGTAGAAAGTTTGGCGCGGGAGGCATAAAGTGCCGCGGTCAGGCCCGCACCGCCACCGCCGATAATAATGATGTCGGAGACTGCCATGGATTAAACCTCGGTCACGGAAGCTTCCCCCATCACTTCTTCGGCCGCAAAAATGGGGGCTTGGGCGCGCAGAGCCAGCGCCACAGAATCGGAAGGACGGGCATCAATGACGATCTCTTCTCCACCGTTTTTTTTGATATAAAGTTTCGCAAAAAATGTATTTTGTTGAAGCTTATCAATTATAATTCTCTCTAATTTCGCCCCGAGCCCTTCCACCACGTTCATCACTAAATCGTGGGTTAAAGGTCTTGGCGGCTTCACCCCGCTAAGCTTGAGTTTTATGGCATTCACTTCAGCAATTCCAATCACCACGGGCAAATAACGCACGCCCTCCTTTTCCCGCAAAACTATAATCTGTTCATTCCGAGTTTCATCGATCTTAATCTTATTCAGGATGAGTTCAATCATGAGGAGACAAGCTGTCTTTAAGACCTGAATTCTGCGATCCTTCGGGATTGGCGATGCGTGGACTTTTTGCACGACCCGATTGTTCCCTTTTACTCGACTCCATAAAATGCCGTTGCGCTTGTCGGATTTCGATGATTTCCCTTTCCACTTTTTCTTGCTCTGCTAAGACTTTTCGCATCGACTCTTCGCGTTCGTGGATTTCCAATTCCAGCCTTTCCTGATCCTTCACAAAAAGCTTAAGCATCGCTTCCTTGTCCGAAAGTTGGCTGGCTAGCTGAACCCTCTTTTGAACAGATTCACGCTGCTCAAGCTGCTGATTGGCCTCCCGAATTTGACGGCGCGCATTTTCAAGTTCGTGTTCTCGGGCTTCCATCTGTTGTTGATAAAATTGGACTGCCTTTTCCTGATCTGCGCGCATCAATTGGATCTCTTGCAGTTTTGTTTCGACTTCCTCAAGTTGGGTCTCTTGCTGCGCGCGCATCTTCTCGGCTTCTTCCTTTTGGGCGAGAACCGTCTGCATCTCCCCTTCTACAAACTGTTTTTTTTGATGATGCAGGACGACTTCCTGCGACTTTTCATTCAGCGCTTTTTCCAAGTGCACTTTCTCTTGCCGTAAAGCATTCACGGTTTCAATCATTTGCGTCAGCTTCGAGCGCGTATCCTGCGTCACCTTCTCCATCTCGCTTTTGAAATGGCTTTCCATGTCTTTTTGTTTTTTTTGAACGGCGGCATTTAGCTCATGATATTTAGTTTCCCAAACATCTTTTTCTTTCAGCGTATTTTGAATCTTTTGATCAAAAATTTGCCGCGCTTGATGGTATTCCTCCCGAACCGCCTCCGTTTTCTCGCGCATTTGGGAGAGAATAGCTTTCAATTCCCGCACCTCTTTATCCGCCCCCTCGTTAGAAGGTAAACGGGACATACTCGGTTGGGCATTTGAGGCATTTTCGAGCTTATCGCGAAGCAAACGATTTTCTTCTTCAAGGTCTTGAAGCTGATGTCTCCATGTTTGGCTTTCATCCCTCAAAGAGGATGCTTCCTCTTGTTCCTGTTCTATTTCCTCAGCCTCTTCATGGGGATCTGTCTCTTCGGCAATGGTTCGAATTTCATTTAAGGCCTGATCGGTAGGTAAAAGTTCAGAATCGGAAGACGAAGCCGCAGGAAGTGCTTCTTCATTTAAAAAAGAGAGATTGGGAGGCTCCGGCCAAACCGTTCTGTAGCATTTCCGCTTTAAAAAAATATCATTGGTAAGAAGAATTTCCGCGCCCGTGGAACGAAAATATTCTTTGACTTTCATTGCCAAAGGGCGACTCAGATGATCCAGCAAAATAATCGGAGTATTGGCCACCAAATCCGTTGCCTCTTCGGAGGACAGTGAAAATACTTCGGAGATCTTTTGCGAGATTTTCTTTTTGTCAATTTCACTACGAATCGGACTTAAAACAACGCTCCAATTTCGTTCTTCACCTTGAGACCGCTTGTTACCTAAAAGCATCAACTCACCTCATCCATCGGACGTTAGGCATTTGAGCAGAATTTGGGATTGGAAGAAAGGCCGGTATTAAGCCGAGCGCTTAAAGGCTTATGCGATTGGAGATTTCGTAAATCACAGGCATTTCCCAATACTCGCCCATCAACACCTTTACGACTCCGATCAGAGAATAAATACCAAAAACCACAAAGCCGAACTTGGAAATCAAGTCTCCCAACGCCGGAATGACGCTCAAAATTCCTGATGCGATTTCCAGAATAAATAAAAGCAGGGCCTGTTTGCCGTGAAATTGCGCAAATTTATTTTCTTTTTTTAATAACAAAGGAACAAAACAAAGAAAGCTCAAATAACCAATGGCAGCAAAAAATTTACCCTCCTGAATGACGGGATCTTCATTTTTTGGGGGTGAACTGGTGGAATTTTCCATCAAGAAAGTACTCCTTAAGAGACACTAAAAATTAAATGGGCCGAAGTGCAATCATTATAATGATAGAGCCCTCTCAGTCAAGCCGAATCCCCAAAAAAGTGTGCCTGAAATCCAAGTTTGAATTGTTACTTTTGATTCGAAAGTCGATGGAAAATATACTCCTCAACGGGATGGCCGTCTATGAGATGTTCCTTCACAATTCTCTGCATCTTGTCCCAAGTTACTTCGTGATACCAGACACCCTCAGGATACACCACGGCGATGGGGCCTTGTTGACACACGCCAAAACAATGGCATTGGCTTCGGTTGATACGCTCAGGTCCATCATTCAAACCCAGTTCCTTAATCTTATCCTTTAGCTTTGTGTACACTTCGGGAGAAATCTCCGGAGCACAGCGGGGCCCCGTGCAAACAAGAATATGCCTTTTATAAGGCCGAAGGAGCGATTTATCGTCGCAAGGACCCATGATTTTTCGCTTTCATTGCCTTGGCTTTCTGCTCGACAACCTCTGCCAGAGAGGTCTTCTCTGAAAGAGGTCCTGCATAATGAAAATCAATGGCGGGAAATTTGGCCTTGGATTCTTGAATCAGTCGGGGGATATCGTCTTTGACATGCCGTCCGGGAAATAACATGAGCGGGATCACAAAAATTTCGAGCGCACCCTTCTCAATGCAATTTTCAATTCCCTGAGAGATGGAGGGTTTCACCATCTCCAGGAAGGCCCCTTCCACCCATCGACTTGAGTATTGCTTGCGAAAATCTTCCAGAAATTTCCAAAAGGCTTCATTGCTCCCTTCGTCCTTGCTTCCGTGGGCAATAATTAGATAGGCGGACTTCATGGACAGCATTATCTTACAAAATCACGGCCATGGCAATATAGACAAGAAGCTCCGTCAGTTCACAGGAAGAATCCATTAAATCGATTTTTCTTGCAAAGGAAAACCGGGAAGCAAGAAAAAGAAGAAAGCATAAAAATGACAATACGACGAGCGTCGTAAAAAGTCCGGCCCATCCGAGAAAAAGCATGATCAAAAGAATGGAAAACGTCGCAAAAACAAAATCCCGTTTGAGGGAGGGACCCCGTTTTGAAACTGGAAGAATTAATTGGGAGGCCACTAAACTCCACCGTGAAAAAGCGAGGGCAAAAAGAAAACTATGGGATTGCAGCGTCAAGACCTGAATCAATTCATACTTCATCATGAGAATCGCAAAGACCGCGAGTATCCCCGAGGCCCCCACTTTGGAACTTTCATGATTTTCGAATCTCAAAATACTTTGCAGATGCAATCCCCGGCTTAAAAATTCAGGACTCAAAATCAGCAAAAGATAGCCAACCCTTGGAGGTAAGAAGGAACTGGTTAGGGCAAAAATCCATAGGGACAAAAGACCCAGTAAAAATCCGACAAGGGGGAAAAACAAAAATCCCGGCCTTTCCTCAGAAAATCCTTTGGCCATCGAACTTTTCCCGATTGGAAAAAGGGTCAAATAACCAATTGCGTTAGCGAATTCTTCGATAAGCTTCACGAGCATGATCGATGAGTCCTCCTAAGATCTTTAAGGCCTCGTAGGTCGCAGGCCCGAAACGGGAAAACAGCCTGCCATCCACAAGACGGATAGGGATTTGTGAAAAAACGCGGTATTGTTTGAATTGGGTTAAATGCCGCGGCTGAAAGGAATAAGGAGTGGTGGGAAGTAGTAAAAGTTCAGGTTTTTTATCGATCATATCCTCTAACTCAATCGGAATTTCAGGAACCGGTTCCTCATGAAAGACATTAAACCCTCCCGAGGCCTCCACGAGCTGGGAAACATAGGTATTGAAATTTACAGTGAGATAGGGCCGATCCCACAGCAGAATCAGCGTTTGCAAAGCCTCCCTCCCTTGAAAGCGATCTCGGTTTTGATTCCGTTGATCTTGGATGCGCCTGATTAAATTTTCCCCCTCCTCCCTCGCCCCCAAAAGGCGGGATATCTCAGCCACCGCATCAAGCACACTCTCGATGGAGCGGATTTCAAAACTTTGAACTTTTAGTCCTTTTTCTTTGAGCGCGGTAATCTCTTCGGGACGGTTTTCATGAATATCGGCGAAAATTAAATCGGGTTTGCATTCAGAAATACGGTCAATTTGTAATACCTTGGGAGATCCTACTCGCAGGATATCGCGTTCCAACGCAGGACAAAGATCCGTAACCGCCTCCAAATCCCCCCCTTTTCTAAGGCTGAAAATAATCTCCGTAAAAGAGGGGCTTAACGAAACAACTTTCATACCGGTTCATGACAAACGGGAGGAATCGTTCTTTCCATGGGAATCATAAAGGTACCAATCTCGGTGACGCCGACCAGGATTCGGCGGAGCATAAAAACGGTTCCTTTTCCAAGGCCGGAAAAAAATCCGGTGCTCGGGTGATTGCCCATTTCGTCCCCAATGGTGCAGGGAATCTCGGCAGGACTCGTGACCACGTTGAGAAGTCCCCGACCCAATTTGGTTCCAATGTTCTTGAGATAATCGCCGCTCGTTCCCTCTTCAGCAAGAACCGCGGCACTCGTCCCAAACCAAATGAGAATAAAAAGCAAAGTGAGTTTACGATTCATATTTCCTCCCCGAGGGATTAAAACCCCTGCTTGATTAACCTTGTTAACGTCATCGCGCGGGGAACCTTGATTTTCTTTAAATGGATTTGTTGCTTTAAAAAAAGGTCGCACTCGAGATTGACCCTGTCCCCCCTTTTTTTCAGGCCCAGGGTTGTGATTTTGAACGTATAGGGAATCAGCGAAACTTTGAATGTGTTTCCCTTAACCGATTGAAGCGTCAAACTAATTCCGTCCACAGCCACGGATCCTTTGGGAATCATAAACGGCGCCAACGAAGGGGGAAATTCAATCCAAAATGAATTTTCATTTTTGCAGGATTCAATTTGAAAAATCTTTCCGAGTCCGTCGATATGCCCCGACACAAAATGCCCCGCTACGCGATGGCCGTAGCGCAGGGAACGCTCCAAATTGACCCGTTCACCCACTTTTAAAGCACCCAGCGTCGTGGCCTTAAGCGTATCGGAAACCACGCTGACTTCAAATTCCCAGGGCGTGATATTCTCAGCGGTAAGGCAAACGCCGTTCACGGCTAGGCTTTCTCCCCGCCTGACTTTAGTTTCCTTATTCTTAAAACAGAAACAAAAAAAATTAATCTTTTCCCTCTTTTGACTTCGAAGCAAAACCGCCTGATTTTCAACAATCCCCGTAAACATCAGACAAAAACCCCTTCAAAAAGCCAGTCCTTCTCGAGCTTTCGGACTTTTTCAATCCGGCATTTTTTTGCCTGGCGGGCCAAGCGAAACCCCTCCCCTTCAAGAGAAGTCAGGGTGTTTCGCCCTCCCAGCATTTTTGGACTCAAAATCCAGTAGAATTTATTAACTAATCCTGAGTTCACAAGCGCCCAGGCAGTTTCACCGCCCCCCTCCACTAAAAGCCTCCCCACACCCATCCCGGCGAGTTTGGAAAAAAGATCCTTAAAATCGACCCTTTTATGAGACATTTTAACCGGCAAAAGTAACCCGCCGTGTCTGATTCGTGATAAATTCCTTGCCTTATCCGAGACTACGGAAAAAGTCAGTTGAGGACCTTTGAATATTTTCCGGGAGGCGGGATAATTTAAATCCGGATTCAAAATGATTCGCCATGGCTTCCCTTTTTGTCTTTGCGAGGAAGCCACTGAGGTAGAAAGGGAGGGGTTATCGCGTAAGAGTGTATTTTTTCCTACTAAAATGGCGTCTTGCTCGGCCCTGAGTTTTTTGACAAAGGACCGTGCCGCGGCTCCAGAAATCCAATGCGCGTCCCCTGAGGAAGCCGCAATTTTTCCGTCCAGCGTCTGCGCCATTTTGAGGCTGACATAGGGCAGTCCGGTTTGAATCCATTTCTGAAAAGGTCTGTTAAGTTCTCGAACTTCCTTTTTTAAAATTCCGGTTTTGACGGAAACTCCCATTTGGCGCAAAAGTCTTACACCTTTGCCCGCATTGACCGGATTCGGATCTAGGCTCCCAATCACGACTTTACGAATCCCTGCTTCGAGAACGGCTGAAACACAGGGAGGCGTTTTCCCCCAATGCGTGCAGGGCTCAAGAGTTACATATAAGGTCGAACCTTTGGACTTTGGGCCTGCACGGCCAATCGCTTCAATTTCGGCATGAGGTCCCCCAAAAAAACGGTGATACCCTTTTCCCACAAGCCTTCCCTTTTTGACAAGACAGGCTCCAACTCTTGGATTTGGGCTTGTACCATAGCGACCTCTTTGAGCAAGACGGAGGGCCAATTGCATCCCGCGGAGGTCATTCATGTTCCGCTTTTTTTTCAACACGGCTTTTTTCGGTGTGGCTAATTTTATCTAAAATTCCATTCACAAACTTTCCGGATCCTTCCTGAGAAAATTTTTTCGCAAGATTTACCGCTTCGTTGATCGTCACCTTGGAGGGAATATCTTCCATAAAAAGCAGTTCGTAAGTGGCAAACCTTAAAATGCTGCGGTCAATGACCGCCATGCGGCCAAGGTCCCAATTATTCGTAACTTTTTTTATAACCTCATCGATTTCCCCCTGGTGCAATCGAGTACCGAGAACAAGCCCGGCGGCAAAAGATTTTACTTCCTCTTCCTGTCCCTCATTTTCCTTCCAAAAGGATTCCATCACCTGTCCCAGCGGCAAGGGATTCATTTCATGCTGATAAAGAATCTGGAGGACGCATTCCCTCGCATGGGTTCGTTTACGCATAAATCACACAAACAATGGATTTAAACTTTTCCATTATTTTCTTTTCCTCTGTCCTTGATGTTTTTTGTTTTGGAGTCTTCGGTTGAGGTCGGCAATTTCAAGCGCAGCCAATGCGGCCTGTGCTCCTTTATTTCCAGCCTTCATCCCCGCCCGCTCAATCGCTTCTTCAAGGGTATTGGCCGTAATCACACCCGTTGCAATGGGAACACCCGTTTCAAGCGCAACTTGAGAAATGCCCCGTGTGATTTCGCCGGACACGCATTCAAAATGATGCGTCCCGCCGCGCAGGACACAGGCCAGCGCGATAATGGCATCGAAAGACCTTTGGGCGAGTTTTTTGCAAAATTGCGGGACTTCGAGGGCACCGGGAACCCAAATCACGGAGATATTTTTTTCACGGACACCGGCCGACTCCAGGGTCTCAAGGGCGCTTGTAAGGAGCCTCTGGGTAATAAATTCATTGAAGCGGGAGACAACAATCCCTAAACGTTTACGAGGAACTTTCAAACGTCCGCGATAAACTGACATGGCCTATAAATCCAACAGATGGCCCAGTTTTTCCTTTTTTGCCTTTAAATACTTGGCATTTAAGGTATGGGGAGGGATGGCGAGTGAAACGCGTTCCACGGCCTTTAAACCATGTCCCTCAAGGCCGACAATTTTTCTAGGATTATTGGTCATCAGGCGAAGTTCGCAAAGGCCAAGGTCTTTTAAAATTTGGGCCCCGACACCGTAATCACGCAAATCGGGCTTAAATCCGAGCTCCTGATTGGCCTCCACAGTATCCTTTCCCTCGTCCTGAAGATTGTATGCCCTTAATTTGTTGGCAAGCCCAATGCCCCGGCCTTCTTGGCGCAGATAGAGAATCACCCCGCGGCCCTCGGCCTCGATTTTTTCCATTGCGGCGATTAGCTGATCCTGGCAGTCGCATCGCATGGATCCGAGAATATCACCCGTAAAACATTCGGAATGCACGCGAACAAGCGTAGGGCTTGAATCGATATTTCCCTTCACAAGCGCAATATGCTCTGCGCGGTCAGTCAGGGAACGGTAAAGTTTGACCTGCCAAGTTCCGAAAACGGTGGGGATTTTTGCTTCACTGATGAATTCGATTAATTTTTCAAAACGGCGACGATATTCAATCAAATGACGGATGGTCCCGATTTTTAAATGATGTTCCTTGGAAAAATTCTGAAGATCGCTCAAACGGGACATTGTGCCATCTTCATTGATAATCTCGCAAATCACACCTGCCGGCTCAAGGCCCGCTAACCGGGCCAAATCCACCGCCGCTTCCGTATGGCCCGCCCTTGTGAGAACTCCTCCCTTTCGCGCCTTGAGAGGAAATATATGTCCGGGCGTCACCAGGTCTTTTCTGCCGCGGCCCGGGTCAGCAAGAATCTCAACGGTTCTTGATCGATCGTAGGCTGAAATCCCGGTGGTGATTCCCAAACGCGCATCGACGGATTCCATAAATGCGGTTCCCATGGGATCCTTGGCATAATGACTCATCGCCCCCAAGCCCAATGTCTCAAGCCTGTCTTCCGTTAAGGGAATACAAATGAGACCACGCCCAAATTTCATCATAAAATTAATTTTTTCAGGCGTTACTCGGGAAGCCGCAAAGATGAGATCGCCCTCATTTTCGCGGGTTTCATCGTCGGCCATAATCACCATGCGGCCAGCACGAATTTCTTCAATGATTTCTTCAACGGGGTTAAAGTCTGACATAGAAGAATTGTATCCTAACAAGACGGCTTTCAATAGTCAATCGATTCGCTAAAAAAATTATTTAACCTATTATAAATAAATGAGTTGCATAAAATTTAATTAGGCTTCTTTGACAAGCAGTATTCCGTATGTTATTCGTTTCATTAAGGTTAGAAATGACGGCTCTTGAAGGAGCTATAGTTCTTTAAAATTATGGGATTCTGAAAAGTCCGCCACTCAATCAGTGGCGGATCCGCTGTGTTTAGCGGAAGCAAACTCCGAGTAATCGGAGGACGCAAAGTTACAGTCCCGTCTGTGGCGGGAGGCTGAGCTGCCAAATCCATTACGGAAGCTGTCCTAAGTTTAGCCGCATTTGGCCGATTCGAATCCCTTTGTCTCGGAGGGGAGAAATCGGCATGAGAAATAGCGTCGCGGCTATCTGGGTATTCGTCGCAAGCTTGGTCCTCGTAAATTCTTTGTTGATGACGGCTGAAGCGAATGCTCAAACTCTTGACCGAGGACTCACCCTCCGGGATCTTTCCTTTGAACTCACCACACCTCAGGACATCGCAAGGTACATCTGGAAGAATTTTCTCTATGAAGACGATCAACGGCTTTTTGGTGTGAGGGACCGCTGGCAATCTCCAGAAGAGCTTTTAAAAAATAAACGGGGAGATTGCGAAGATTTTGCCCTTTTTGCGCGGGAAGTTTTGCGCCTTCAAGGGTATCACACGTTTTTACTGAACCTGTACGGGGACCGCTACGCGCATACGCTTTGCATTTACAAAGAAAACGGAAAATACCGCGCCCTGGACGGAACCGAAGTTCTCCCCTACGCCGAAGTCCATTTAAACGATTTAATTCAGAAAATTCATTCCCCTTGGAAATCCGGGGCCATTGTGACACCTTCTCATGAAAATACGCGCAGTAAAATTCTGAAGGAATTCGACCGCCGCCTCAAAGCCCGAGAGCACATTTTAACGGCCGCTTGATTACGATTTAGACTTTAAATTCCCGCCCCTCAAAAAACGACTAAAAACCGTGACAAATGTTTTGACTAAAATCGCAAGATCGAGGTAGGGGCTGAGATGCTCAATATAATAAAGGTCATAATCCATATTTTCATGAATGAGGAGACGCTTCCTGTCCTCGCTGATTTGCCAAAGACCGGTTATCCCAGGCTTTACACTGAGGCGCTCCCTCTCAAGGGGTCCGTATTTGTCCACAATAAAGGGCATTTCGGGCCGAGGCCCCACCAAACTCATCTCCCCCTTCAGGACATTAAATAATTGCGGCAATTCATCCAGCCCTGTCCTTCGCAAAAATCCGCCGAGGGGTAAAATCTCGGAAGACTCCCTTTGTTTGCCTTCCGCTAATTCCGGAGAAATCCTGTCGCGGCGTCCTTTGGATTTAAGCGTTCTGAATTTATACATTACAAATCGCTTTCCTTCGATGCCCACGCGAACCTGGCGGAAAAATACCGGCTCACGGCTTATCCTTTTAAGCACCCCGTAGAGGCCAAGCACCAACAGCCCTGCCGGAACAAGTAAAATCCAAGCCATAAGGGTATCCAGCCATCCTTTCACCCAGCGGTAGAATCGCCGTCCAGCCTTTTCACGAAAGGTCATGAGGGGAATTCCGCCGATATTCGCAATTTCGGCTTTTTCAATATGGAACTGGTAAAGGACGGGGATGGCCCAGCATTGAATCTCTAATTTGCGGCAAAATTGAAAAATTTCAACGACCTTGGATTCTTCCAGTTTTGGATAAGCAATGAACAATAAAGTGACATGGTGTTTCGAGGCCTCTCTACGGAGGTCCTCCAATTTTCCGAGCCAGGGTTTGCTGGGTTTTCTCCGGAGCCGGTCCACATCGTCGTCCAAATAACCCACAACGTGTAAGCCCAGCTTTGGAGATTGCTGGATCCAGCGTTCTAGTCTTTGCCCATGATATCCCGCTCCGTAAATCAGGGCCTTGCGGACAAAGTGACCTCGCCGATTGAGCCAGCTAAAAAATTGCCGAAGCAAATAGCGGCTGACACTCACAAAAATAACTGCCAGGAAGAAAGAATAGAAAACAGCAAGGCGCGAGAACTCGACACGCCGGTAAAAAAACGAAATGGCAAAAAAAAGTGTGAAAAGATTAACGATCGCCTTGAAAATAAGGCTTTGTTCTTCGACTCCCAGGAGACCAGCCTCAGCCTTGTAAAGGCCCCCCATGCGAAAAATAACAACGCCGGCGAGGGGAAGAAAATAGACCGTCAAAACATAATCACTAAAATATTGATAATGTCCGTGCCAGGCAAAAGTCTTCCAGAGCCAGTATCCGCCCACGAGCGCCGCCGTCAAACAAACTAAATCCGCAAGGACAACGAGAAAACTTCGGAAACCAAAATAAGTTTTACTTTGCTTCACGTGAATCCCACCCCAGTTTAGCTTTCAAAATTCGATAAAAAAAATAAGGAATTTCTGTGGCGTAACGCCCAGAGAGCCGGCCGGGCTCCTGAAGTATGCGGTGCAGCCATTCCAAGCGGCATCGAATCATCCAATCCGGAGACCTCTTTGCCCTTCCGGAAGCATAATCAAAAACCGCCCCACCGGTAAGAAAAATATTCACGGCTAAACGGCTCCCATAATCCCTCAACCACGCCTCTTGGAGAGGCATCCCCATCCCCAGAATAAGGAGATGAGGTTTTAAGAGATTGATCTGGCGGATAAGCGCTTCATTCTCAGGCCCTTGAACCTGAAAATACCCGTGATGGGCTCCACAAATCTGAAGGGCCGGAAAGCGGCTCCTCAGCTTTTGAGCGGCTTCTTCGGCAATACCTGGCTTGGCCCCCAAAAAATAGAGCCGATAACGACGTTTATCACAGAATTCGGCCAAATCCCAAATCCATCGATCATAAGTCATTTTTTCAGGAGGCCTATAACCCAATAATCGCATTCCCAGGCGCACCCCGTCGCCGTCGCAAAAGACCAGTCCTGCTTTTTGAAAAAACGCTTTCATCCAGGTCTCGCGTTGCGCCAAACAAACGCAGTGAATATTGAGATTCAAAACGAGGGACTGAGCGCCTCTTTCAATCACAGTCCCGATAAAATCGTTGACACCGGACTTATTCACCCAATGCAAAGGCATCCCTAAAATATTCCGTTTCGGGTAAGGACTGTCGGTGATCGCAATCATTGAAAGGAATCAATCGTTCGAGCTGTTAAGACGATATAATACCCCAAGGGTTTCATTGATTTGTTAAATCATCGCCTGTCTTCTCAAAATCTTAACCGGAGGTCCTGTGAAACATAAGGGGTGGGCAAATCTTCTTCTCTTGATCGGAACACTTCTTTTGTTATTTTTGGGGATTGAACTTGTCTTAAGGAAAACCCATTGGTTGGAAGCCCGTCTGTCCTGGGCCATCCCAGACCCCCTCTTAGGTTGGCATCTCGCGTCGGGCGAAAACTATGTTTTTTTAAGGGGGGAAAATGACAACCCGATTCCTTTCCGAATCAATCGACATGGATGGCGCGGAAAAGACTGGTCGATCGACAAGGATCCTTCCACTTACCGCGTCGCAGTTTTGGGAGACAGTTATGTGGAAAGCCTGCAAATCGAAGAGGAATCGACTTTTCTCGCACTCACGGAATCCTCACTCCGTCAGGAGACGGGAAGGTCTGTGGAATTTTTGAATTTCGGCCGCTCCTGCACGACTCAAATCGAAGAATACTTAATCCTCGAAAGGGAGATCCTAAAATTCAAACCTGATGCGGTTGTCCTTTTTTTCTACGCGGTCAATGACATTGGGGACATGCATCCCTCCACGGCCCTCAGCCTGATGCGGCCCTTTTATGAAGTGGATCCCCACTCCGGGACACTTAAGCTCGACACCCGTTTTAAGGATACCTGGGAATACAAAATTAAAAGCTGGATCAACCCCTTGAAACGGAAGTCTTATTTCATCAGCCTGCTGTCCGAACGCTTTATTATTTTTGAACGGCTCAAGCAAATCAAAAACATGGGTTTTGAGGACTCGGAACCGGATCCGGAAAGGGGCCTGGAAGGTTATCTCAGTTTGGCGACGGCTACGCCGGATCTTCAATATGAAAAAAACTTTGCCCTTTCAAAACGTTTGATTCGTGAAATGTCGCTGCTTTGCCGAAAACACGGGATTCCGTTTCTTTTGGTCAATATCGATACCCCCGATTATTTTCCCAAAAACGAAACCCGGTTCAAATCCCTGGACCCAACCTTTCGAACCTATTTTTTTGATGACGATTTGGCGGCCTTCGCCGAGGCGGAAGGAATTACCTTGCTCGGCCTCACCCAACCCTTCCGGGAAACCTTTGAGAAAGAGTCAAAAATCCTTCATTTTGATCAAACTCAAGAAAGGACAAGTCGTCATTACTGGGAATACGGCTCCCACTCGGGACATTGGAATTATGAGGGCCACCGCCTCACAAGCCGATTGTTGACGGAAAAGTTGAAGTTGATGATTCAAAACGCGGCGGTCCGCAATGCGTCCCTGGATTGAGGGGTTTTTCCTATTCCTTTTTTCATTTTTTCTGTTTACATTTGCCCTTTTCAGCATTTTTGAAGGATTTCCCTCCCTTGCCGAAAAGCTCCGGCTTGAGTCAATTCATTATTATCGTCTCAAAGAGCGCTACGTCCCCGATCCCGTTTTGATCTTTCGCCGCAAGCCCAATTATCATTACCAAGGATTTTTTGTGGGCGATCATTACGGTCTCTTCAGCGATAGAAAGACAAAGCACATCCCTTATGAGGCCCGGTTCGATGAAAATGGATTGCGCAATGCGTCAGGCCACAACGCTCCCCACATCGGACTTATTGGCGATTCCTTTTTGGAATTTGGAATGGATGAAGCCGACACCCTCGCAAAACGGCTGGAAAAATTGACCGGCCTTTCCGTAAAAAATTATGGAATGGAATGGTATGGGCCTTTCCAGTATTTGGAATCTTTCAAACGCTATGTCCTCCCCGACCGTCCCCAAACCGTCTTTATCCTTTTCTTTGAAGGCAATGACTTAAGGGATATGACTCATTATTTGAATTGGCGGGCCGGGGGGGATTACTATCATTTTAATTTAACCCGAAAAAATTTACTGGAACGCTATCTCATCACCTTAAAAGACACGGGGCTCTATTTTCTGAAACTTTTCTTGCGCAGCGTTGATCCGCGAAGGGTTCATATCCTCCTACCGGAAGGAAGCGAATTTAATACGATTTTATCTTATTCCGTGGATTTACGCCCCGCCGAACAGATTGAGTCCTCCGCGGAAGGGAGGGCCCTCAAAGGTATTTTGCAAGAATTTAAAGCCTCTGCCGAAAAAAACGGTATCGATCTCGTCGTCGTCTATATCCCGACGACCGCCCATATCTATGCTCCCTACGCGAGTTCAAAAAGTCATGTGGAATGGCTTTCATTACAGCCGGAGTGGATTCAGAATAAAAGCAATCAAGAAGCCTGCGTTCGAAAAATGGTTGAAGATTCGGGAATGGATTGGTTGAGCCTCACGCCGGCCTTTGAAAAAGCGGCCGCTAGTGGATCCCTACTTTATTACCCCACCGACACTCATTGGAACGAAGAGGGACGAAAAATCACCGCCTCATTATTAGCGGATCATCTCTTGCTTCGTCAACGGAGCGCCCCTTCGTAACAAAGTCGGTGATTTTTCCAAATTAAATGGCGGCCTTCCCTTAAAATGCGTCCCTGAAGAAGGATCAAGCCCGACATCAAAAAATAGATGTAGGCAATATGAGGATAGGCAATGATGCTGTCGGTCATGAGCCACAAATTACTTGCCCAGTATCCCAATCCAAGACATTGCCATAGGATTTCTTCTGGGGACGTAACCAACCACTTTTGCTGGCGAAACCATTCGATCGCCATGGCCAACTGAAAAATGACAAAACACGCCAATCCAAAAAATCCCGTAACAAAGATAAGCTCCATATAAAAAGCATGGGTCCCGAGCGCCATGACCGTAAATTCATCTCTCAGGCGCACGCCCAAACCAAAAACTGGGTTTTCGCCTTTGACGATTTGCCAGGCTTCTTCATAAAGCCGGAGTCGGCCCACATTACTGGATTGGCGCAAATTGACAACCCACTCAAGGCTGCGATAGAGAAAATCAGAGAGAAAAAAGCCGCCCCAAAGGAGTGCAAGCCCCCAAATAATTTTTTTTTGACGAGAGACAAACGCAACAAGCATGAGAGCCGCCAGCCAGCCGCAAATGGCGGAACGCGCCTGGGAAAAAAGAAGGGGGAAATGGAGCATCAAAAGTCCTAAAAATCCCTGAATTTTCCCGCTTTGCTTTAATCGATAGGAGGCAATCGTTAAAGGCAAAATCATGACCATCAATCCTCCCGTTGCGGTCGGGGCGCCGGCATAGAGACTCAAACGGGGCATTTCACTCATAACCCATTCGGTCATGGTGATTTTCATAATCATCAGAGAATAAAAATAGGGATATTCCATGAGAGAAGGGAAAACGCGCAACAGGAGCGGCTCGATCCACAAATTGTCGAAGCCGGCAAACCAAAGTAAAAGGGAGATCACGGCGAGGAGAAAAGTAAAAACGGTTAAAAGACGGCAGGCGGATAGGAGTTCGGATAAAAGCACTTCCCCCTTCATTTGAAAAACCGCGAGCATCAGCACGGCTCCCAGGAAGGCCTGCGACAGATTGTTCAAAGAAGCAAAAATGCGCTGGCTCGGCCGATACGGAATATTGATGAGAATCGAGAGAATGTAGCCCAAGAGAAACAGAAACAAAGGAAAAAGGGGAAAGGGAACCCTGAGCGTCCCGCTCCTGGAACTTATCAGCATTAAGCGGAGAGCCAGAAAAAAAACAACAGTATGATAAATAAAAAAATTGAACCCCAGCGCCCACCAAAGCGGGGTCAGAAGGAGAACGCGCGCTAAATCCTTCTCCGGCTCTTGATTCATCAATGGAAATTGGAATCTCACAGTGCCCGGTACACTTCTTCGTAACGATTTAACATACCCGCAAATGAAAATTGTTCCTGAACAAATTTTTTTGCCGCCAGCCCCATTTCTTTGATTTCCTGGGGTTGATTCAACCAATGCGCCAAGGCCGAAGACAAATGAGGAACATCCTTCGCAGGAACTAAGAGGCCGGTTTTTCCGGGAAGAATAGTTTCCCGCGTACCGGGGATATCCGTTGCAATCGCGGGTAATCCCACCGCTGCCCCTTCTAAAATCACAAGCGGCATGCCCTCCCAAAGGCTTGGTAAAATTAAAAAATCGCATAACGCGATGTAATCGGCAATGGGCCGTACATGTCCCAGGAAAAAGACTCTTCCAGACAGCCCCAGACTCTCGGCTTTTTTCTTGAGCTCTCTGTTCAAGCTTCCATCCCCCGCAACCAAAACGCGGATTTTCTTTTGATCCTCTGGACTTAGCGCCGTCAATGCTTCGAGCAAATAAATCAGCCCTTTTTGGATTTCGAGGCGACCTACAAAAAGGGCAAGACAAGAATTTTCTTCGCTTTTTCTAAATTTTTCTTTCAATTGATTCACATGATCCCAATGAGGAGGAGAAACAGAAACGGCATTGGGAATGACCCTCACCCGGCTTCTAGGAAGTTTGTAGTTTTTGATCAAATTTTCGCCGACACCTTGGCTGACGGCCGTTACGAAATGACCGGATTGAAATAGGAGCATCTTATCGGACCTCCAAACATGTTCCGTATGAAGAATTTTTACGCGGGATTTTAAAAAAAAGCTTGCGAGAAACGTAAGGTAGCGATGATGCGAATGAAGAACATCCGGCTGGAAGCGGTCGATCGCTTGACGAAGCGATTTCAAGGTTTCAAAACTTCTCAGCTTGGACCGCTGAAGAAAAATCACGGGGATATGCGACGATTCCAGCTCGCGGCTTAAATCGCCGGGATTCACGGCCACCTCAACCTCATGTTTTTTTTGAAATCGCAGGGCCAGGGCCATTTCCAAGAGAACCTTTTCGGCACCGCCCATAGGAAATTTTGGATCATGAAGGGTCGCAAAAAAGATTTTCACGCACCCTCCCTTTTTTTCCCGTTCCGGGAAAATTGCCAGTGAAAACAGGCCCACAACCAGATTGCTGAGACCAAATATACAAGCATGTTCGCAAAGGCAATACCCTGAATGCCCCAATGCCGGACAAAAAGGGAGCACAAAATCACACTTAATAAAATTTCCGCCCATGCTTGCCCCAAGTAAAAAAACGATTTTTTCATGGCAATCAAACCTCGGCCTAAAAGTAAACGCGGAATGCCTGGGGCTAATCCCAAGACAAACCACCTAAAGACAGAAATGAGCATCTCCCGATCTGAGTTGCTGAGACGATTCGTAGCATAAGTGGCTGTAATGATCGGATCTGCCAGAAACCATAGCGTGAGTGCGATCATTAGGGATATCCCCCCCACGCGCCAGGTATCCCGCTGGACTTTGTCCCAAAAGTGGGGGTGGGGCTGAATGTAGGCAGCCGACCAATCCACATGAAAAATCTGCAAGAATCCTGCCAAAAATAAAAGGTAAGGAATTTGTACCAGCCGGTCCGCGTAACTCAGAAGCGAGAGATTTCCTTCGCCGGTCATTTGGGCAAACCATTGATTGATCAGGGGCATACCGTTAATGGCCACAAGCGCCAGGGTTTGCAGTAAAGCATCCTTAAAAAAACGGCGGACAAAAGGTATACAAGCAGAATCCGGCCACAAGAACGGCTTCGGTAAAAGGGAAAGAAATGTGGGGAGGAGCCAGAGCGCACGCACGATCTCTCCGGCAATAAATCCCGCCGTGAGCGCGTGCACTCCCAGGCTGTGGCGAAAGGCAAACATAAAAATGATCACAAGGGTTGCCCTCATAAAGGGAGAAAATGCAACCTTGCCAAAACGCCCGTGATGATACAAATACCCGTGCATGGCCGAAATGATGAGATTGAGCCAAAGAAACGGCTGAAATTCAAAAAAAAGCCGCGATACGGTTTGAGCCGTTTCCTGTTTCCAACCGCTTATCAAAAGTATCGGCTCGATCAGGAATGCCAAGGCCAGGCCCGCCGCAACATAAATGGGAAGCGTGAGGCCAAGAACGGCAAATATTAATTTTGCCGCATATCCGGAAGAGCTCGCATCGGATGCCAAATGGGGAATCATCGCGGATTCAAAAAAATGAGAAAAAAGTGACATGACCGTGATCGTTAGGGCGTATGAAAAGAAAAAACTATCGGTTTTAAAATCCGCACCGTAGGATCCCGCAATAAGAATGGGTAAGAGAAGGCCGCCTATCCGGCCCACACCTGCCCAAAAGGCGGTGGATAAAAAGGGACGGCGCTTCATGGGATGCTCCTTAATTTGAGAGCACCCAGCCACAGAATTGGACCTGAGGTTGCTTTATTTTCAGACCCGTTAAAAAACTCAACTTGAAGCCAACGCCCGCCGCCGGTTGATTCAACCTCAAAACGATAGGGCTGCCATTCTTTCGTCGTTGCCGCAACGCCTACAAAATGAGGAATATTGTGATTCCAAAGCCAAATACGGACAAAGGCCTCCTCGCCTTCCTCAGAAGGTTCGGATTTCATGAAAATTTCAATTTCCTGCCGGCCCCGAACAAGTTGCACGAGGACTCCCGCCACTCCACGAGAAATCAGACGATTCTTCGGCTCCCCGGCTTCGCCTTGCCACACGTTTTTCGGCAGTTCCGTCGAGGGAGATATCGAGGGACGTGTTTCCGGATCTTCTAATTTTTTCTTTTGAAATTTTTCCAAATCAAAATACCCTGAATTCCAGCGTTCTGCAGCGCGGTGAACGGCAAGTGCCCTCGAACTTTCGCCGCGCCTCAGAAAATCATCCCCCCGCCGTATCAGCGCAAAATAAAAATCTCGAGATAGCTCATGCCATTGACTGTAATCTTGCGCGTACCTTTTCCAAAACTTTTTTTTTTGAAGCCATTGCATCCATTTTTCAAAAGAGGGTGCCTCGTCAGGGATCACAGGAGCCATCCAATCTACCTGATGAGAAATTTTCCAAAGCTCGTTAAGGGTGGGTTCAAGATAAGGAGAAGTTTGATTCCTGTAATGTTGGGAAAGTGCCCAATGAATTTGCTTCAAAGCATCGTCTTTGGAAATTCCTGTTGCCGCCTCTCCTTTCCTTAATCCCAAAAGGCTGGTTTCAATCGCAAGCCAGGGATTTTTCGGTTCAAGTGACTGAGCCTTTCGAAGAAATATTTTTAAAGATTTTGTTTCCCCCGAAGGTTCGTAAGCTTGAACCCAGGCACGATAAAGCCATACCTTGGAATAAAGGGGCATGACTTCGGAAAGCTTCCGAAATACCCGATCCGACGCTTTGAGCTTATCTAACCCTTTATTTGATAGATAGTTATACCAATACGATAAACCCAAGGTTTCCAGCATTTTTGGATTATTTTGATTCCATCTCAAGGATAATTCTGCCTTCTGGGCCGCGGAATTCCAATCGCCGCCCTCCAAGGCCTGAAGGGCCTGAGCGGCGTAAACAAAACCCGTGAATTTCATCACCGCAAAACAAAACCATGCCGCAAAAAAAATTCTCAGCCCAAAGTATTTCACTTTGCAAAGACCTCCCCCTCCGGATTCCTTGAGATTCCATAGAACAAACCAAGACTGATGAGGAAAAGGTATAAATTGGCCGGAATTGCAAAATTGAAATCCGCAAATCCATGCAAAGCAAAAGAGACGATCCCAACGATGCCTCCAAGGACAACAGGATTCAAGAGCCCTCTTTTGCTATGGCAAATCACAAACCATCCCACAATCATTGCAAACCCTAAAAATGCGGGGCCGCCTAGTTCGCTCAATAATTCTAGATAATCGTTATGCGCATGCCCCCATCCTAAAAGCAGGCGCTCGGATTGAAACTGCGGAAACACCGCGTAAAAATTTCCCAATCCGATTCCTGTCCAGAAATGACTTTGAATCATGGGAAGGGTTTCCTGCCAAACCCAAAGCCGTCCGCTCACCGGTTCAATAGAGCCTTCATCCCATTGAAATCTCGACTGAAGGGTTTGGGCGCCTGCCCAGAAGCCGATCGCAAGAGCTACAAAAACCGCGATGCCCCTCCGAACTGGAATTCTGCTTCGAAAAAAAAGGATTCCGGTCAAAAGAAAACTCATCACGAAACACACGATGCCGGCCCTGGAGCCGGATCTCATAAGCCCATAAAATAAAAATAGGAAAAATGCCCAATAAAGAGCAATCTCACGTTTCCGATTTTTTTTCCAGGCACTGAAAAGTTCTCCCAAAACAAAACCCAGCGCAAGCTCCAGAAAACCTGCAAAATGATTTCGATTCAAATAGGTGCCGGTAAGATAACCCTGATGCAGCTCCTTAACGCGCCAGAGAACATGGGAGGCATCCATTTTCAAACTGAAAAGTCCGTAAATCGTTTCTACCAATGCCATAAAGATCACGATGTGTCCGAATCCCGCCATGGAATGAGAACGAGTCGCTAGCAAGAAAGTCACCCCCATCGCATTCCACATCATAAGACCTTGTAAGGCACCCTGGGGGTCCGCGGCAAAGATGACACTTTGTCCAAGAAGATAGATCCCGAGCACAATTACGAAAAATCGAATCCCCAAAGGAAATTCATTCCAGGCCAGGACGACGTCTTTCACAAATATAAATCCAAGAACAAAACAGGAGGCGGCAAGCCCTGAGGCAGCCCAGGGAGGGGTGGCCCCGAAAAAAGCGACGCTCAGCGCAAGATTAATTCCGAGTAAGAAGCCGATCGATCGATGGACAGATGCGCTCATCGCGCGGGTTTTTGCTCACCGTACCCATAATAATAGTAACGGTGATAATAATGGTTTTTTTCCCGAGGACTGACTTGATTGAGAACGACGCCAAAACTCTTAATGCGTGCTTCACTAAAGAGACGGCGTACATCTTTTAAATGACGTTTGTCGGTTTTATGATAGCGTGCGATAAAAACCACCATATCCGCATATTCACTTAACACCGAAACATCGGCAACCGCCAAAAAAGGAGAGGCATCCAAAACAATGACGTCATATTGACCCCGCAGTTCCGCAAATAAACGGCCCGCCTGCTCCATTCCAATGAGTTCTGTCGGATGATCCAGTATGGTACCTGCACCTAAAAAATTGAATTCACTGTTGAAAGGCCGCTGCTTAATCGCCTGGGAGGTCTGTACCCGCTGTTCGAGAATGTCACTTAATCCAATGCCGTTATCCGTTTGAAGTAATTTGTGAAGATGGGGTTTTCGAAGATCGGCGTCCACCAGAAGAACATCCATATGGTTTTGAGCAAAGGCGGCAGCAAGATTAAGCGCGATGGTACTTTTTCCTTCCTCGGGATTCGGGCTTGTAATCAAAATCACCCTGCCCCCGCTCACCTGACGCAGCTTAAAGAGCAGGGCCGTTCTTAAGGCACGCACAGATTCGGCAGCAGCAGAATGATTATCGGTATGAAAGATACTGTACCCACTGGGATCTTTCTTGCCGAATTCAGCCACCGGAATAATTCCATAGAGTTCCAGGCCGAGCCCTTTTTCAATATCATCAGGAATTTTGATGGAAGCATCAAAATAGTCGACGAAGAAGGCAAGGCAAATTCCGCCGAGACCTCCCAGCAGAAGGCCAATCAACAAATTGAAAAAAGGTCGGGGACGAAAGGGGCGTTCGGGAATACGAGCGGAATCCACCAGAAGAATATTGCTCGCCTGGGATCGAGCCTCACTTCCTGTTTCCTCCAGCCGCGTAAGGAGGGCTTCATAAATTTTTTTGGCGCTTTCGGCTTCACGCTCCAACTCTGAATATTCAATGGCCAGACCACTCATTTCAAGCAATTTTGATTCTTCTTCGTCGATCTTTCCCTGCAACCCTTCAATTTGCGACCGAAGATGAATCATCTTAGGATGCTTAGGCAGATACCGCTTGGAGAGTTTGGCTTCCACCGCCTGGATTTTAACGAGCTGTAATTTTGCCTCCTGAATAAAGGCATCTGATTTTCGTACCGAAGGGATATTGACCAATCCTTTTTCTTCTTTATATTTTTGGAGCTTTTTCTCCGCGAGAGAAACTTTTTCTTTCATTTCTGCAAGCTGCCCGCGTATGAGCTCACTGGCCCTTTGCGAAACCAAATAGCGATCTTCCAGATTCCGCTGAATAAAAAGTTGGACGAGTGCATTCGCCAGCTCTGAGGCGCGGCCCGGATCCGGATGAATGACACCCACTTTCACCAAGCGTGAATTGCGAATCGGTTCGACATCCAACATGTGACGAATAAACAAATCTTCAACTTGAGGTTCCGTCAGGAACTGGGCCAACCAGGGAAACCGGGCTAAACCCAGGGTTCGCAAGAGGATGCGAAACCTTCCTCCTTTGAGGGACAAGACATAAGAATCCGCCGATAGACTTTTTTGCTGGGTGAGTTTGCTAAGGAGCGTGACGCTTTTAATCATTTGGTATTGGGTTTGATAATATTCCGTGGAGGAGGCGTCCAGCGCCATGACTTCCTTAAATTCAACCACATTCGGATTGTCACGTTCTACCAGAATGGTGGCAGTGGATTTGTAGACAACGCTTTCAAAAAAAGAGTAAAGAATCGAAAATACCGTGGCCACGCACAAGGTCACAAGGACGATGCGCTTGCGTTTGCGCAAAACATAAACATAATCCCGCAGATGAATTTCAGTAAACCCGGAGTCCGTATTCATGATTTAGAAAAAACTTCGGGGAACGATCACGCGATCATTAGCCTCAAGCTCAATGTCCTCTGAGGTATCCCCCTTTTTCGTAATTTTCGTAATGTCGATTTCAAAGTGCCGCTCGCCTTCAAGTCCTTGGCGAATCACTTTGACTTTAGAGGGATTGGCGACCTCTGTAAATCCCCCCGCAAGCGTAATGGCTTCAAAAACAGTCATCTTCCCATACAGAGGAAAAGAACCCGGACTCTTGACTTCACCAAAAACAAAAACACTGCTGAACTCTTTGACAAAAACAGTGACCTGCGGATTCACCAAATAATCCGCAGCCAGGCGGTCGCGCACAACTTTTTCAAGACCAGAGACCGTCAGTCCTGCCGCTCGAACGAGACCAATCAAAGGGAAGGAAATATTCCCATCTGTCAGGACACGAACTTCACGCGTCAGTTCTGGCTCATCATAGACTTCAACGGCCAACAGATCTCCCACTCCTATGCGGTAGTTTTGACTTGTTCCCGGGGAAGGCTTTGCGTCTTCATCGGCAAAGGCCAAATTCAATCCCTGTGAGATAACAACGAAAAGGAGGAAGCCAAAGAGTTTTTTCATAAGTTAGTATAACGGCATCTGTTACAAAAAAATCAAATCGCAACAATCCGTGGGTGCCCGCAATCAGTATGATAGCGTCGTGGTAAGTCCTACACGATGATCGGTAAAATCAAATTCGGAGAAATTCGAATTACGGCGGAGATATTCATAGGCCAATTCAAAGGAAATCCATTCTTGAAGCTCATAACGAATACCCGGCTTCAGGAAAATGTGATGATCCCGGCGAAACATCGTACGGGTATCGATAATACTACGCTCACTATAATCATGGCGTATTAATTTTAAATCTGTAAAGGCAATCCATTTGCTGCCAAGACGGTATTCGAAACCCCCTCCAAAGGAATGTTCCTTATAATAATTGATATTTTCAAATGTGGCTTCCACGGCATCTCTTGAAAAATTAAACTTGAGACGGAGATTTTTTCTAAAATCGTACAGGACTTCTGAATAGGCCACCCAGGAATTGAAATTGGGCTCCCCGGAAATTTTATAGTTTCGAAATTGCGGCCCAGCGCGCAATTTAACCGTAAGGTTGGGGATGAGTTGCCCTTCCAAGCCCAAACGGGTTTGATTTATATTGCCATTCCGAGAAAAATTATCATCGTAATCAATTTGCGCAAATTGATAATCCACAAGCGCCTTGAGGCGAGCAAATAAATCGTAGTAGAGGACGCCCATCCACTCCACGAGCTGAAAATCCAAAGGGTCATCGATTTGACGGCGGAAATCACGGGCAAAGTGACGAAAGGAACTCTCCACCGTAAACCGCTTCCAATGATAACCGATTTTAGGATGGATGGATTGATCGATGCGTGGAATGCGATCCGTAAATGTGGTCCCCGCACGACCGGAGGTCTCAGAAAACTGTTCTAAAACATTAATGTACCACGAAGGAAATTGTAAATCAGCTAAGACAAAAAAGCTTTGGTTTTGATCATTCTGTTTGGCGTGCCGTTCCTTTGCAAAAATCTCAAATTCGGCTTCATAACCGACGGCCACTTGATGCCTTTGAAGGGGAATCTCCAAAATGGCACCGGGCTTAATATTGAAAACAACATCTTCACGCGCATCGCGGCTTTCTAGCAAGATATTGTCGTCATATTCGATGCGGTTGCGAACAAAGGGATGAAATTTTAAGGGGCCATATTGGAGGCGCGTAGGGGTTGTCTTGATAAACCGTTTTTCACCGAATTCTTGAATGGCATCGGTAAGCTTAAACTCGGCGTGAGCAAGAGATTGGCGCAATAAAAGGAGGATTGCGACTAAAATCCCGGATATTCTCCGAAATCGCCGCATCATCAGCTGGGACTGGATTGTATGCTTCGGCTGTCTGGAGGCGCTGGATCTGAAGGTTCCGGGGTCGTTGCAACAGTCTCACCCTCAGCCGTTGGGGGGACCTCGCCGGCATCGTCGGTCCATTTCAAGGGAAATGCTGTTCCTTCTTTAATCTGGAGGGCTTCCCCCTCAGGAGAAACACCCTTAATATCACCTTTCACGGCTTCAAGAGTGCCCTCATTTTCACCACAGGTGAGCGTTAAGGAAGAAGGCCCTTGGGCATCAAAGGTATAAGTTAAGCATTCCACACTTATTTTATCTCCCGCTTCCAGGGTTAATTGAAAACTGCCGTCAAAAACTTCCAGGGAAGCCCCTTGGGGAATTTCGCCAATACTCTCACCGACTTCATAAAGGGAAATTTCACCGGATTCGGAGGTAATCACAAGCGTTCCCTGAAAGGCGGGATCCACGGTTATTTTGGCCCAAGAAGACGAGACGTTGAAAACTGCGGTTACCCATAAAATAAAAACAAATTGTTTGCAACTCATGCCAACCTCCTGTTTTAGGGGAGTATCATACCGTAAGACTGTCCCCGATTTCCAGATCTAAAATACCGCTTGAGTGACCTGAGAGGATGGTATTGGCATCGACGACAAAATTAATTTTCTTAACCCTTGTCAAATCGATGCTGGAGGCGGCACGCCCCAGAAGGAATTGATAATATTTGAGCGTGATGTCCACATTACGAATAAAATAAATCGCCCGTTTTCCGTCGGCATCCTCAATCTCCATAATGACGGAATGGACATCGTTGGATTGAACCCCAAAGGTTAAACTGGAAAGCGAGGAGAGATTGGCCGATATCCCGCTATTATTGGGATCAAAGTTGTAGGAAATACCGGAAAAATCTCCTGCCGAAGTGTGAACATAGTTCAAACGGTCAATATTGGCAGAAACCGTTTGGAGGGAAGTCCCCGCGTTTGAGCTGAAAAGCTGAGCCGCAGGATCCCCCGGAATATCGGTGACATCCGAGGTGTTTAAATTGGGGGCAGGGAAAATATCCTGCGAAGACGGCACATGTTGAAAATTAATCGCATGAATTTTAAAATCACCGCTATTGTCTTGGGTCAGATTCTGATCAATGACCACAAAAACTTTCTGGATATCCACAAGAGTCAAAAGATTCGGAAGCTCAATGACCAGCCTTTGAAGTGAGCTTGAGTTAATAAGATTCGGCGCCGCGGTAAAAACCGTTTGATCTGCGGCATTCTTCAATTCGATTTTAATCGATTGCGGTGAATTTTGAATCGAATAAAGAAGGATTAATTGGTTGGCACGTGCATCATAGGTTTGATCCAAATTCCAAAACTGGCCTCCAAATCCACTGTTCAAAGCACTGTAAGTAAATTGCACCCCGGTTTCCGCAGCAGGATTAATCGGAAAATTGTTGATTGTCCCTTCGGAGGCTATATGGCTGAAAACCGCAAGCGATCGATCCGGAAATTCGGGCGGTAGGGAAGGTTCCATGGAAGTGCGTTGTAAACCCGCCAGAACTTCAACCGATTTTTGTTGATAGAGCGCATCGTAAGCGCTGCCCAAGCTGCGATTGATTAAATATGTTTCGAAGGATTCGGGACCATCACCACTTAGAGAAAGAACCGTTGCGGCAATGTCAATACCGATGAATCGCTTGGCAATTTCGGAACCCGAACGGGCCGAATCAAAAAAACCGTAAGGCCCCGATTGGGCTCCAGGAACTTGATCCGCAATTGCCCGCAGCCAATTCAATACCACGCCTGCATTAATGCGGTAGGCGGAGGCTAAACTATAAGTGGAACCTAAATCCACCAAAAGTTCAAGCGGGGTTTCGGCGACTTGCGGAATCCCGATACGACCAAAGTAACCATCCACCGGAGTCTGGGCTGCAGACAAAAATCCCGGAATGCGATGCAAAGCCGCGTAATCGGCTTGTGTGACAAAGAAGTTGTTCAGCGCCGCGCGGAAACCATCATAAATTAATTCATTATTGCGCATGCCTGGCCAGAAGGCTTGAAAAGCGCCCCCTTCAAAGTAAGCTAAATTAGTAATCGTGCCTCCCGTAGAGGTGCTGTAATCTTTAAACACAATATCCAAACCGTTCCACACGCTCGCCGGAAGACTGGGATAGCGAACCTTCAAAAATGCAATGGCTCCCCGGAATTCGTTGGCCAAACGGTCAATAAAATTATCAAAAACACCTGTGGAACTATTTACGGAGGAGCGGAAAATTCCAAAGGTCGGATCGACAAAAGCGGTATAGCCGGGCGCCTGGCGATCCAAAAACGATTCCGCATTCGCAGCAAACGCATTTGCAGCCGTGCGTTGATCGGAGGTAAGACTGGCGGCTTCCAAACCGCCGATCGCCACGGCAATGCTCTGCGCAAGATTGGCATTATCCCCCAGACCCACCGTGGTTGACAGGGGTGCCACAGGATTTAAATTCAGGAAGGGCAGTAAGCCATTCCAACCGTGATTTTGTTGAACTTCAAGCAGTTGGGTCACTACGGCCTGCATTTCTGCGATGGCCTGATCCTTCGTCATTCCGTTATTGAGTCTTCCACCGACGACATCGCTCAGTATCTGTAGGTAGAATCCGATAAGCGTCGGTTGAGTAAAGCGTCCGATATTGCCTTGATCATCGATATTGTCGTAAGGAAAATGGGTTGTGTCATCAATTCCTGCTCCTGATTTGAAATAATTCAGGCCGTCCTGTGTTAATTCACTTTGAATTTGCATCAACGGTTGAGGTAGAACGGATGCCGCAAAATCCAAATCTCCGATATGGATTTGGAGCGTTTGATCCACATGATGCCCAAGCACCACAAAATTAACCGAAGTTGTTTTGGTTACGTCAACATTCTCAAATAAATCAAAGCCAACGCGCACAAGCTTTTCAATGCCGCCAATATCCGTCACCCCCACATTGCCGACACGGCCCTGGTTGTCCGTAATTTCAAGCTGGATTTCAGTAATGCCGCCGCTTTTGACGCCAAAAATTAGGGCGTTTTGCATGCCCCCATCGGTTAAATCGACTGTTTCAATGTCGGTGATTGTTTGATCATTATTGTCATTGGTCGAAAAATCATCATAGGGAATGAAAATTCCGCCAAAAGAATTGTCGCTGAAGAGTTTAAATTCCAGTTCCGCCACATTGCGGCTTAAAATATCAACTTCCACACTACTCCAGTCCCGTGTCCCATCCGGATTTTGTGCGCTGGCAAAGTCAAGAAGAGCGGCCCTTTGACCGCGGCTATCTCGGGGAAGATCTGAGACTGAAAAGTTTGTAATATTTCCAGCCTGAACCTGAGGCGTAAATGCAAATTCTCCCCAGTGCACATTCAACCGGCTGTCCACGTGCCGGCCAATGACCACTAAGTTCACACTCACCACTCTCGTCCAGTCAATCTCATCCAATTCCGTGTAGATTATCCGGTACCGCTGCTCACTT
>JACPXM010000018.1 GCA_016196545.1 Candidatus Omnitrophota bacterium | reverse complement strand
ATTTCCCGACGATTTATTTCATGAGCACGGCCGAACTCTTCGAGAAGAAAGAAAAGGCCATCTTCAGGAACGCCGGCGGACACTATTTCGGAATCGAGACAAATCTGGAAAAGAACCTCGAAGAAGCCCCCTCCTCTTAAAAATCTCCTTTGACCACCCCCTGAAAACTCCTATGGAAACTCCCATGGTTACTGCCAGTTTCCCTTTTCATAGGGTAAGAGAAAATGGTGATCTCACCCGTTTTTCGCAACCCTTTGTTTTTCAACAGGCTGCATCGTTCGCTCGTGTCCCCCCAAGGGGGACTCGCTCCCTGACCACCGCCCGCGCCCGCTTTTAAAAACTTGTGGCGCGTACGGTGGTCAGGTAGCCCATGTTTGGTGTTGGCAGTTGTAAGTCATTGAAAATAAAGGGATTCATTTTCGATGTGCCACTACATCGGCTGGATTCGGGAGTCGGACTGCCTTATTCGGCAACACGGCGCGGTCAATGCCCAAGGCACCCAACACTTGCCTTGCACGTGCACTGCCGATGGTGACACCTGCCTTTTTCCCGGAAGGCGTATCAAATTCAACGACGCTCACCGTATCTAATGCTTGTAACGCTTCCTTGGCTGAAAGATTTACGCCCCCGACTTTAAGCTTTTGCTCCAGGATCCGTTCCATTAAAAAGCCAAGCGCTGCTACGAAGACATGAGCTCTGACCCGATGCTCCGTTTGATGGTAAATCGGCCGCATCTCTAAGACATCTTTGAGGCTCCGGAATCCCCGTTCTACCTCTGCCAATTCTTTGTATCTTGCCACCGCTTCAACGGGATCCAAATCCTTGTCTTCCGTTTGAATCAGGTACTTGCCTTCAATCTTTTTCTCTTGTTCCAAGTAAACCGGGTGCTCGAAATACTCAAACCCTCCTTGCTCGGAAACACGCCAATCAAAGTAGCGGTGGCCCTTGCGCCGAGACAGTATCTTCGCGACATGGTAGCCGATCTTTTCTGGGCGTTTCAATTTGCCGTTTGTCACTTGAGCGTTCAAACACTCCAACTCTTCCTTGACCTTTGCCATGCAGCGCTTGCGCATCGCTTGCTCATAAGCTTGCCGTTCCTCAGAGTGCGCCACAAAGATCCGGGTTCCCTCCGTCTCTCCTCTGACCTCCCAAACCCGTGTCTTTGGCGGCGGGTTCTTCTCACCGGCATTGATTCCCACAGGGCATTCTTGGCCTGCCCCTTCAATACGTTCAATGTATCGAATCACTTCCTCTCGACGCCTTCGGGGAAGCCCAAGCAGATAACCTTGTTTTTTGTCTTGGATGAATGAGAGCACATCCTGGGTAATCATTCCTCGGTCACCCACAAAAATGATCCGGCCCACCCCGAATCGCTTCTCAAGATCTTCAATCACGGTTTCAACCGTCTCGTGATCTTTGAGATTTCCTTCAAACACATGGTGAGCAATGGGAAAACCTTGTACCATCACCATCCCCACCAGAATTTGTCGGTTCCTCCGTGTGCGATCCCGATTGTATCCGTACCGTGAAATTTCAGGAGGGCCTTCCCCCTCAAAATAGCTGCTCGTGACATCATAAAACACGACTTCTACTTTCAAATGAAACAAATCCCGTAACTCGTGATAAAGCGCTTTCTCAAGGGCTTCTTTGTGCTCAATCAAAATATCAAGCGTTCGGTAGAAAGATTCAAGCCATTTCAGATCGACCTTCACACGCCCCCGCTCTTTCCACACCGGAACGTATCGCTCACCCGATCGATTCACCACGTATTGGGTTTCAAGCCAAGCTCCTAAACCATGTTCGCTGGAAGGCCGGGAGAGGCGGTTGGTGACCAGAAGGGCCACCCGATCGGCCCATCCTTGAGCACGCGTCAACGAATCCAAAACCTTCCATAAGTTCAGTTCTGAAAAAAGATGATGAACAAGGAACGATATCCCGTAAGGAGCTGATGCCGCCGGTTCCATAGATTCGCTCGATCCCAAAAGCGAAGGTTTCAATATTTTCACCAGCGAAAGCGCTTGACTCTGAAGAACGCGCTTGTTGCCAAGATTGGAGATGACTCTTGAACGGACTTTTCCGTGGTCACGATAACTTTCCAAGATTTGGACATACTCGTCGACCTGGCCGTTCGGACGTTTTATCTTTTGGACACGAGCGTACACCGGAGTCTCCTGAGTTACCGTACTTATAATCGGCATTACTCAACTCATTGTCAATAAGGAAAGTGGTGCAAATCTAATATTTGTTACGCTACTCATTTTGAAATGTTAACTCCCCAACTTAACATTTTGAACCACTTACGACGATGGGTGGTGCTGCCAACACCAAACATGGGTTAGAGCAGCCCATATCCCAGGACATGCTTATGACCGTCCGGGTGCTGGGTGAGCACCGTGGCCGTCAAAGTTTGTATCAAGAACAGTCCCCGCAGCTTCTGGAAACTTTGAAGCGCATCGCTATGATTCAAAGTGTTGAGTCTTCCAACCGTATCGAGGGCATTACCGTGGATCGGGACCGGCTTGAAGCGATCCTTGCCAAAAAGACAAAGCCGCAGGACCGTTCTGAAAAGGAAGTGGCGGGCTACCGAAATGTCCTTGCTGAAATTCATGCCAATGCAAACCGTTTGAAATTATCACCCGAACTTATTCTTCGATTTCATCGGGAAATGTATGCTCTAACAGGTGAAAAAGGCGGCCATTGGAAAGGGAAAGACAACGCCATTCTGGAAGTCCGGCCTGATGGTCGTCAGGTTGTCCGCTTTCAGCCTTATCAACACCTTCATTCATGAAGAAGCTCTGCCAATTTTACCATCAGGTTATGGAGGAACGAAAGGCTGAGCCGCTTCTTATCATCGCCTCCTTTATTTTTGATTTCGAATGCATTCATCCCTTTTGGGATGGTAACGGCAGAATCGGCCGGCTTCTTACTCTATTGCTTCTTTATCAGGCAGGCTATGAAGCTGGAAGATTCATCAGCTTGGAACGAATCATTGAGGACAGTAAGGAAACTTATTACGAAACGTTATTGAAAAGTT
>JACPXM010000017.1 GCA_016196545.1 Candidatus Omnitrophota bacterium | reverse complement strand
TCCCGGCTGATGGATTCCACGGCTCCGAGACGGAGTCCTTTGGGAAAAATACCGCTGATCCCGGAGGTGAGCACTGTTTCTTCCACCATAACGCCGCTTTCAAGAGTCAGGTATTGCATGTGCAATTTCCCAGATCCATTGCCGGCCAGAACACCTTGGGCCCGGCTTTGTTCGGTGATAGCTCCCACCCGTGCATCCGGATCGGAAAGTAAAATCACCCGCGCGGTCAGTGGCCCGGTTTCCAGAATGCGGCCCACAACCCCTTCGGGCACAATCACGACCATATCTTTTTTCAGTCCGTCTTGAGTGCCCTTATCCAAAAGAATAGTTTTTCGCCACGGGCTTGAATCCCAGCTGATGACGCGTGCCGCGATTTTTTTGCCGCTCACTGAGTCCTTAAAAGCCAATAATTTTTTCAGCCTCTCATTTTCCCGCTCAAGCTCGCCGACGAGCACCACCTTGGATTCCAGTTCCGCCAGCCGGGTTTCTAAGTGTTTTTGATTGCGGAAAGTTTTCCAGAAATTTCCCATGCTATCGCGCCCTGAGACAACGACATTTTGAACGGCATCGGCGGAGACAAGAAAAGGTTTGAGAATAGCCAGAGAAAAACCGTGAAGGGTTTCGTTAATGCCGGGATTACGGAGTATCAGAATAACGGGGATGGCGGCGAAAAAGAAAAGATAATAAGGTGAACGGCTGCGCAGGATTAATATTCTTTATTGTTATTGTTGTTGTTATTGACGGCCAGACGCTTGAGAAGGTGAAAATCGCTCAGGTAACGTCCCGTCCCCAGAGCAATCGCCGTGAGAGGATCATCGGCAATATGTACCGGCAGGCCCGTTTCTTCGCTGATCAATTTATCGAGGCCTCTGAGAAGCGCTCCCCCTCCGGCAAGAATCAATCCGCGATCAATCAAATCGGCGGAAAGTTCGGGCGGCGTGCGTTCCAGGGCGATACGCACGGCTTCGAGAATGGCCGACAAAGGTTCCGCCAGGGCTTCACGCACTTCTTCACTTGTAATCGTCACTGTCTTAGGAAGTCCGGCCAAAATATCACGGCCTTTGACATCGAGCGTTGTTTCTTCCGCCATCGGATAAGCGGAACCGATACGGATTTTGATTTCTTCCGCGGTTCTTTCACCGATCATTAAATTGTAGGATTTTTTCATGTGCGTGATGATGGATTCGTCAAATTCATCGCCGCCGATGCGAATGCTTTTTGAAAAAACAATTCCGGAAAGAGAAATGACCGCGATTTCGGTGGTTCCCCCGCCGATATCAATAATCATATTGCCTGCGGGTTCATGAATCGGAAGTCCGACACCGATCGCCGCAGCAATCGGCTCTTCCACCAAATAAACCGGAGTTCTTGCGCCGGCGCGTTCGGCGGAATCTTTTACCGCGCGTTTTTCAACTTCAGTAATTCCACTGGGAACTGCGATCACAACACGAGGGCTGACGAGACGATTCGCACGATGCACTTTGCGGATAAAATAACGGAGCATGGCTTCGGTAATATCGAAATCGGCAATCACGCCGTCTTTCATAGGACGAATGGCAACAATATTTCCGGGAGTTCTGCCGAGCATGCGTTTGGCTTCTTCGCCGACGGCAAGCACCGTGTGAGAAGCGCGATCAATGGCAACAACGGAAGGTTCGCATAACACAACGCCCTGTCCTTTAACATAAACGAGGGTGTTTGCCGTTCCTAAATCAATTCCAATATCGCTGGAAAAAACGCCGAGGATTCGATCAAGTAAAAGCATGAAATTTATTCGCATCCTTTTAAAACAATTTTCACTTGCGAAGGCGATTTAACTCGTCAAAAAAGGAAGGAAATGAGGTGGCGACGCAATCGGTATCCTCAATGACCACTTCCCCCGCCTCCAAAGTCAAGGCGGCGATGGCCATGCTCATGGCCGTACGGTGATCTCCAAAGCTAGTCACCTTTCCCCCATACAATTTGGCCCCGCCCCGGATAATGCAGCCATCCGGCAGCTCTTCAAGCTGGGCCCCCAAGCGGTTTAAATTAACCGCCATGGAGTGAATTCTATCGGTTTCTTTGACGCGCAATTCCTCCGCCCCTGATATCAAACTTTCTCCTTCAGCCACCGCCATCGCGGTCATAAGGATGGGAAGCTCATCGATCAAACTGGGGATTTCATCTTTTGAAATTCGAGTCCCTTTTAATTTACGGCCTTGAACCTGAATGATTCCAAGCGGCTCCGGGTCGGTTTGAGTGACCGTGGTTTGAATGGAAGCCCCCATCCGTTCAAGCACACGGATAAGTCCGGTGCGGGTCGGATTGAGGCAAACTTTTTCCACGGTCAGGGAGGAACCTCGGGTCATGGCTGCCGCGGTAATAAAAAAGGCGGCGGCGGAAATATCCCCCGGAATTTCGGCATGAAAAGGTTTGAGATGTTCTGTCTTTTCAACGACGAGCCACTGGCCGGCCCGTTTAAAAGAAGCGCCGGCTGATTGAAGAAATCTTTCGGTGTGATCGCGTGAAGAAATTGTTTCGCGAATTTTGGTTTGGCCTTCCGCGTAAAGCCCGGCAAAAAGAAGGGCGGATTTTACCTGAGCGCTTGCCAGATGATTATCGAAATCAATGCCTTTCAGTTTTCCGCCACGAATCGTGATGGGCGCAAAATTTCCATTATCTTTTCCCTTAATCTGGGCCCCCATTTTTTTCAAAGGATCGGTGACTCGGCGCATGGGGCGGGAAGTAAGAGACGGATCCCCGGTTAAAGTTACTTCGAATTTTTGTCCCGCTAAAATCCCCATCAGGACACGCATCGAAGTGCCGGAATTTCCGAGATAAATTTCGCGCTCCGGCGCTTTCAATCCCCGGAGCCCCACCCCATGAATCGTAATTTTTCCGGAACCTTTTTTATGATCAATCGAAACCCCCATGGCACGAAAGGCTTCAAGGGTGGAAAGGCAGTCTTCGGCTTCAAGAAAATGGGTATAGGAACTTTCGCCGTCACTGAGGGCTCCGAACATAACAGCGCGATGCGAAATGGATTTATCGCCGGGAGGGATAAAAGTACCTTGAATAAGACCGGGGCCGCTTACAGTAACAGAAGACATGAAAGTGCGGGGCTAGGTGCGCCTGACGCGGACCTGAATGATATGAAGCTCCTTGAGAATCTCTTCTTCCTTCTCGAGAATTCTCAGCTGATTGGCTTCAATTTGCGCCAGGCGGACTTCCAAGGCTTTGATTTGAGAGGAAGTGGAAGCTGGGGATTGCTCCGGCGGATTATTCTGGGCTTTAGCCGATGGGACAGCGAGCCATAAAAGGAACAAAAAGCCGGCAACAAACGTTTTTACGAAAACAAAACGATTACGAAGCGCTGCGGACCGTGTCCCCTTCTTGAATCGAGACATTCTTTGCTTCCTCCACAATGGTCGCAGCAGAAAAATTGTCATACAGCTTTTCAACCGCAATCGTTCCGATCTTTTTGGCGTTTCTTTCCACGATAAGCTGCTGGCCCATGGTCATTTTTTCCTTGA
>JACPXM010000011.1 GCA_016196545.1 Candidatus Omnitrophota bacterium | reverse complement strand
CGAATCTGCTCAAGTTTCTTTTGCCGCCATTCGATATCTCTATTGTTCATTTAGAGCCTCCTATGTCGTTGTTGGTTTTCTCCAACTCCTTCATCGACATCGGGAGGATTTTTTCTTTATTTCCTTAAGGAAGCGCCATTCGTGTCTACCCGTTTATACAGTCACAACTCCCCCACACCCGGTCTGAAAAAGCTTTTACACACCGGATATGAGGGAGGTGGTGGGAGAGGTTGCCGGGAGAGTGACAATTGCATGACCTAGTAGGCACCCATCAATCTAGTTGCTATTTCCGGATTGGATAGGATTAGTCTTGATGCAGAATGCCTGTGATGCCGTTTGAGTCAAGTTCGACAAGCACATAGGGAGAAAGATTCTTTTTGCCGGGCCGTACCGTGCGGAAAAGCAAATCAAGGCCTTCGTATTGATTCAACCAATCGGGTTGGAAGGCGAGCGAAGTTTCTTGGATCTCAAGGTCCGCGATTTTTTTGCTCCTACCACCTTTCTTACCGATCACATCGACGTGGTAAAGCGAACCGTCTTGGGGCTCAAAACGATATTGGACGGCAAGGTCCTCAAAAACAAGTGCTTGCCCGCGCAGATCAAAATTATCGAGCGGGTTGGTGCGATCGAACCAGTATTTCGCAATCCTATCGCGGCGCTCAATAAGGATTTTTGCGATCGTCTCCGGATCCGCCGGATCCGAATATTGTCCCGCCTTCAAAAGGGCGCGGATGTCTTCGTCAGAGAAGGTCATCATAATTTTTGCCGCCCAAAATGCGTCTGCTCGCGTGAGGTCCTTAAACGCAAAATGGGGAAGCTGGGTCTTGAAAGCCCCCGGATCGAAGTGGCGATTATCGAAATAACCGACGGCCGGAGATGCCGAAATTTTTTCTCCGGCCTCGCGCCATTTTTTCTGCCACGGCTTTTCCCATAATCCCAATGTAAAAAAGGCCTTCAAGCCTTCTCCATAATCAAAAAGGTATTCGTAAGTTGTCATCGGGGGTTTGCCGTCCGAGGTTCCGGAACCCAAGGCTGTATTGAAATCAATCAAATAGTATTTATACTTTCCGTCCGGCCCAACCATGCTCAAGGTATTACTTTCCCGTACGTCATAGTTGGCAAGCCAGGCTGAAAAAACTTGCAAGGCCCGTATTTCCCGGCGGTCTTTGTGAGGGATACGGTCTTCGGGATCGCTTTTCCTTCGGCCGCTCAGGCTGAAAAATCCGGCATTGGTGCCCTCCATAATTTTGCTCGCCGAGGCGCGGTAGCGTCCCTCCACATCCTGCGGCAAAAAGAGAAGGTATTCCTCAAGTTTTTCCTGGGTCAAGGCCTTTTTGAAGCCCGTGTTGTCGTAAATTTTTGCACCCTCCGCGGAAATCAATTGGTCCTGGCGAAGAAGGACGATACTGTAGGGAGGGATATGGTAGCCCAGCGCATGATAAAAGCGGCTTGCCACAATTTCCGCCGAAGTGCTTAATTCTAAATAATCCATCGGATCAAATTTGAGAAGGTATTTGTCCCCCTTGGAGTCACGGACAAAGAAACCAGGATGCATGCCTTCAAATTTCCCATTGATGATTTCCAGTTTTCCGGAGGCATCGGGTCCGGAATTCTCCAGGCTACCCTTTTCCAAATCCTCAGCTGAAAGCCGGTTTCGTGCGTGGCGGTTGGTAAAAAATGCGGAATCCGCGACCTCATCAAAGACATTGACATTTGCGGCGCGGGATTTTTTCCGGAAAATTTTACGGTAGAGTCTCTCCAAATGCAGCAAATGGGTGCCCTCATAATAGATGTTTTGATCGAAGATATCGCGGTAAATCCCGGTTTTTTGTTTCTTGACGACCGGGGCATTTTCTGCGGCCGCCTGCGGCAGAAAGCCGAGACAAACCAAAAGGGTGAGAAGACTAAGGAACGCCCTAAAAGGGCGACGAGCTTTTGGCATAAAATTGAGTTCCTTCATCCCCGTGCGCAATCTCTAGGGAAAAGATGATGTGATTAGCTGCAATCAAACGAAAACCAAGGCCGTAGGATTCCCGAAAATCATTAAACATAAATTCACTGAACTCTCCAAAAACTTGGCCTTCGTCCAAAAAAATCACGGAGTCCACTTTAAAATCGCGGTATTGCCAAATGTTGTAGCGGTATTCCACATTGAGCAGGGCCGCACTGTCATCGAAAAAACGGTTAAAATCAAAACCGCGAAGAGTATGGCTTGAGCGGGGATAAGATCCAAATCCCCCCAGCTTGGCCATTTGGTGAAAGGGGACGTAGTGGCCAGCATTTTCGTCGTTATGTTCCCCGTAGACATGAAACGCAAGGATGCGCCGGTCCGAGCCAAGCCTGAAATAGCGGCTCGCTTCTGCAGTGTACTTAAAGAAACTCGCGTTGGAATCGTCCAGCCCTTCATAGAAGGAAAACGTCAACCTTTCCTGACCGCCCGTGGTGGAGTTTTCATTCATGTTTCGCGTATCGTGGTTGAAATCCAGACCGAGGGAAATCATTTCGTCTCCCCCAAGGCCGTTAATCACCGCGGGCGCAAACGTCCTGTCGACTTGCCCCCTGCCCCCATCTTCCCCATTGGTAATATTGACATTGTGAAAGGCAAAATTTCCATCCAGACTGAAATTGGGGACCCAATTGTATCCCGCACTTGCCTCCAGTGTCGTTTGTTCGATGCGGTAGGAAGTGCCGTCGCCTGCGCTTGTGTGGGGACCGATGCCATAAAAATGTTCTTCGGGCTTGTTTTGATATTTTACGGTTCCAAAAGTTCTGAAATTTGTATCCAAAAAGCGCTCGAATCCGAGACGCGACCCCACTTCAAAATTAACCGAGTGAGTCCACTGAATCCAACTTTTGACCACGGCGTCGGGGAAGTTTTCTTTGAATCGGGCAAGTCTTATAAAATCGACATCGGCTCCGGCACCAAAATTTCCGATCGAGATAATATTGACGTAAGGGATAATTCCCTGCTCTCCGATTTTGTCGTAAATCCACTGGGCCTTTTTATCGATGTGGTATTCCTCGGTAAAAATGAGGCCCTTGTCCATGGGCCAGCGCAGGAGTTCAAAGGGATAAAGCAGAAAATGCTGGGCGATATTTTTTCGAAGCGAAGTGCGTGCCGGATGCTGATAAACAGAGGCATACCGGTCATAGCTGACACTCTGGGCATGAGAAGGGCTCGCAAAGAGCAACACAAAAGATGCCGCAAAAACCAGTTTATGGAAGGAATTGCTTTTCATGTCTAGGCTTAATTTGCCTTATGATCGGCTGAATCAGGGATTCCTTTAAGATTCTTGGAGTTCTGAGCTGTGAGAGAGACGGGAGAATTCTCGACTCTTTCTTGCCGGCGCGTTAAATCGCCGTAGGGTCTTGACCAAGGCTCCTGGTTTTCCCAGGAAAGTTTTTCTACATATTTTTTAAGTTCGGCGTCTAACAATTGGAGTTCATTATGGAGTAAGGTTTGAGTCGAGTAAAGAGCTTTATCGTCGATGCGTACTAAATATTTTTTTCCGGATTGTCTGGAACCATTCGCAATGTGATCCACAAAATATTCGGCGCTTTCCCCTTTCTCGTAATGGCGAAGCATTTTCATCTTCAAATGTTTGGCGGCACGAACGCCGTTGTACGAGATCCCGTTTCGGATGAAGTCGTATGAAGAATGGGAAAGCCTGTCCATTAAATAGTCAATGCGCCCTTGCTCATATTGATGGGTTCCCGGCTGAAGGCGGAGTATTCGCTTAAAGCTTGTCATTCGCTGAACAGGGGTATGGGGGTCCAGGAAAATCCCGGGATTTTCTTTCAGGATTTTGGATTGGCTTTGACAACTGGCAAGCCCAATCAAAAAAAATAGAGAGAAAAAAATCGGCCGGGTTTTTTTCATACCGCGCTTTTTCCGAAGACGACTTGTTTCGAGGGGGCCAAAAGTTCCGGCCAGCTGGTGGTAAGCTTCATCTCCGAGATTAAATACCGAGAGAATATGGAAAGCCATTTATCGGCGGAGAAGGCGAGACGGCGAATGGAGTCGTGAATTTCATCCCTTTGAAAGGAAAAATGTTTTTGGGATTCCAAGGTCCTTTGGACTTGAAAGATCAAAGGAGGAAGAAGGATGGAGGACAGAAGTTCCAAGGCATGAGGCCGCGCCTGGTCCAACTCATCGCGATCGATCAAAAGATGGTAAATCATCCAAATATCCTCCACCGGATGGAGCAAAAAGAGAATATTAAAAAGCCTTTCGAGACTTTCATCAGAAAGGGCGTGCAAGGCCGTTTCTAGGTAGGGTTTACTTGCCTTATAGGTTACATTTTTTAGGTAAAAGGATTCCACTTTTTGAATATCTTCGTAAATTTTGAGTTCTCGTTTCGCTTCATTTTTCAAAAGAGCTCGCCTGATTTTTAGCACCGGGGCCGTTTGAATCATGCGCACCGACGATTTTAAAAGAACAAAACGCAAGGCATGGTCCTGGGACCGCAAAAGGGTATTTTGAAACATATCCAAGACATTTTGGGATCCAAGCTTTTCAATGATTTTGATCAAGGCGCGTTTATGGGCGAAATCACTTGAGTTATAAATAAGAATTTCTTCAATTTTTTGGAGATGGGTTGGCTCATCGGCTCCTATTTCTTCAATCTTTTCTTTTGAAGCAGCGCCGAGCCCCTCTTCTTGAAGGAGGCCTCCCACTATTTTCCGTGCGGATTCCAGGTCATTCAAGGATTGATCATAGGCCAGGTAAGCGGCCGCAGCGAGTTTTCGGGAAAGGGACGAGCGAGCGTTCATAAAGGACTGAACCTGGCCGAATCCCTTTTCATCATGCAAAAAACTTAAAACCTCGGTTGCACGGTGGACCTCCTGAATGGTCTGGTGGCGTTTTCTCATGACGACGTGTTCTCTCAAAAGACGAAAATAACCCCCCTTCATTTTTTGAATGACAAAAATCCAAAACGGGACCAGCGCCAGAATTAAAAGCCCCAACCGCTCATCGGAAATTCCCAAAAGTGGGGCAAAGAGGGCAATATAAAGCCCCCCTAGACTTTTTGCGACTCGGAATCCCAGCATATCAATCATCGGCTTTGCGCGATACCGCAAGGAACTTGAAAGGGGTAAAAATAACACTTCTTTACTGGTTTGCTGGATGGAATAACTCACGCTGCCGTCATAAAGCTTTAAAAAAAGACTTAAATAAAACAGGGGAAAAAATAAGGTTCCCGCGGACAATAGACTCACTCCCAAAGGCATGATAAAAAGGCTTGTCCCCACCCCGAAAAATCTTAAAGAAAGACTCGTGACAATGAGTTGCAAAACAAATGAAACGACATTGACCCAAGCCATGAAACTTCCAAAAAAGGCGGTTTTAGCTTCTTTTCCCTGCACCGCGAGGTCCACCGCTCCGTTAAATTGATTGTCCACCACCGTGGAAGTCATCTTGGTGATAATGACAAGAAGCGCTAAAAAGATTAAATAGGAGGAACCTGAAAATATTTTTCTTAGAGAAGGAGGCTTTTGAAATTCTTCTAAGGGCACAGACGATTCTCTCTCAGAATCCGGATCTCGAATTTCCTTCAATAAGTGGGAAGAAATTCCCAAGCAAAGCGTGACCACGACAGCCGCCAAGAGTAGCAAGTCCTCGGTACGCATCCAGTTCACCGCAAAACTTGCGGCCATGCCGCCGAAAATGCCGCCGAAACTTCCCCCGCTTGCGATCAAGCCAAAAAGGCGTTTTGCTTCAATCGGATTAAACGTGTCATTGGCCAAGGTCCAAAACTGCGTCGTCATCGTGATGGAAAAACTGGCCACCCAGACATAAAAAAAGGCCGAAAGATACGGGACTTTTTTTAGAAAAAAAACCCAGAAGATAATGAGATTAAGCGCAAAGAAACCCAAAACCAGAGCGTGAAAAGTCCTTTTTTTTATCCGCTTGGCAAGATGGATATAAGCGGCCACGATAAAGGCGAGAAATACCCCTTCGCCCATATAAACAAATCGCAATTTTGAGGCTCCGAGTTCGGTCAAAAATAGCGAACTGCGGACAGGTTTAAGGATGTAGATGACACCAATCGTCAGAAAGAAATAGAAAAACATGAGAATCGTTTTTTTGCGTTCCTGGGGATGGACGTCAAAGAGGGGGCCGAAAAAGCGTCGAGCAATGGAACTAATTGAGAGAAAAGGCATTTTCAATGAGCCGGAATTGGGGATTTTCATTTTCATTTAAGGTAATGGCAAGAACGTCAAAACTTACTCGGAGATCCCCCTTTCGGATCTCCTTTAAATACCATTCAGCAATCCGGATAAGCTTCTTTTGTTTTGGGAGAGAGACGGCTTCTTCGGGATATCCCAAGACCCTGCCCGAACGGGTTTTAATTTCAATAAAACAAAGATATCCCTTTTTTTGGGCAATGACATCCATTTCCCCGAGAGGGCAGCGGTAATTTTTTTCAATGATTTTATAACCTTGCTGGATCAGATAATGCCAGGCCATCATTTCTCCGCGTTCGCCAAGACTCAAATGAAATGGCTTAGGATGGGGCGAGAGTTTCATGAGAATCCTCCGCAAAGCATAGAAACGGGATAAAAACTTTTCCGGTGAACCGGCGAAGGGCCGATTTTTTCCAAGAGGCTCAGATGAAGCGGGGTTCCGTAGCCTTTGTGTTTTTCAAAGCCGTAATGGGGGTAGATTTCCGCGAGCCTTTGCATCCAGCCGTCCCGGAAAACTTTGGCGATAATCGAGGCTGCCGCAATGGAGGCAGACTTCGCATCCCCTTGGACGATGGATTTTTGGGGAACGGGTAAATCCAAAGAAATTTTGCCATCAATGAAAAGAAAATCGGGGGTGCGGGTCAGGGAAAGGACGGCCCTTCGCATGGCGACGCGGGTAGCCTGATAAATATTGATTTCATCGATTTGGGCTTCATCGGCGATTCCGATTCCAACCAGGCTGTGCTGTAAAATTTCGCGGAAAATCGAGGTCCTCTTTAAAGAGGGAATTTTTTTTGAGTCGTCTAGGTGGGAAAGACTGCCGCTTCGCCGGAGAATTACGGCCGCGGCCACGACCGGGCCCGCCAAAGGTCCCCGTCCCGCTTCGTCAACTCCGGCAAAAAGGCCTTGAATTTCACGGGCTGCTTCGCAATCAAACGCCACAAGGCGCTTGAGAGTTTCAGTACCCAAAGCCCCTCCCTTGGATAAAGAGAATTACTTTTTTCTTAGATGATAAAGCTTTGCGCGGTGAACATTCCCTTTTCGGGAAACGGAAATCTTTTCAATCGTTGGGGAATAAAGGGGAAACATTTTCTCCACTTTATCGCCGTGACTTTCCTTTATCACGGAAAAATTTGCGCTTGCTCCCCTTCCCCTCCGGGCAATGCAAAGGCCTTCAAAAACCTGAGTTCGCGTCTTATCGCCTTCTTTGACGCGGACATAGATTTTTAGGGTGTCTCCGACGCGGAAATCGGGGACTTGCTTTTTCATGATTTCTTTTTCAACGCTGGCTAAGGCATTCATGATTTTCTCCTTGCGTATTTTATGAGATCAGGTCGCCTTTGGCGAGTCCTCTTTCGTGCTATCTTCTCCCGCCATTGGGCCACCGCTTTGTGATGGCCGGAAATCAGAATTTCCGGAACACCAAAACCGCGGTATTGACGCGGTCTTGTGTAGTGAGGATATTCCAGCCCCTCAAGCTGAAAACTTTCATCTTTCAGGGAATTCTTATTTCCAAGAACTCCCGGAATATAACGTGCTACGGCCTCTATCAGACACAGGGCCGGGGCCTCACCTCCCATCGTAACAAAATCTCCGATGGAAATTTCTTCATCGGCTAATTGCTCGTGAACCCGCTGGTCGATTCCCTCATAATGACCTGCGATTAAGATGAGGTGTTTCTTTTTTGAGAGCCGCTGGACGCCGGTTTGGTTTAATCGGTGACCTTTGGGATCTAGCACGATTTTCCACCCTTTGCCCTTGCGTCTTTCAATCGCCTCCACGCATTCAAAAATGGGCTCGGGTTTCAAGACCATCCCCGGTCCTCCGCCAAAGGGTTTATCATCCACGGTTTTATGACGGTCCTGCGAATAGTCCCTTGGATTGTGAAACTCCCATTCTAAAAGACCCTTTTTGCAGGCTCGCTTTAAAAGGGATTCACCCAGAGGTCCAGAGAAATATTCCGGAAAAAGCGTCACAATATCAATGAGCAATTTCTTTTTTTTCTTTTTTTGTTTTGCGTTTCAAAAGGCTTCGAAGGGCGTTGCTCATTTGGGCCCCCTGTTTGAGCCAGTATTCTAGCCTGTCCTTTTTAACTTCAAGGATTTCATTCGCTGGAAGCGGGTCATAATGACCAATCTCTTCGATAAAACGGCCATCGCGGGGCATTTTAATGTCACTGACCACAATGCGCCATTGCAGGCGGTTTTTCGTTCCAAAACGCTTTAGTCGGATTTTAACAGCCAAGTCCTACCTCCTTATGCTTTATTCTCTTTCCCGATGAATCGAAGCCCCGAGGCTCGAGAATTTCGATTCCAGGTTTTCATAACCGCGGTCCAGATGATAGACGCGGTGAACTTCCGTGGTACCTTCCGCCACAAGACCTGCGATCACAAGTGCCGCGCTTGCCCTAAGGTCCGAGGCCATCACCGGCGCACCGCTTAATCGTTTTACGCCGTGCACAATCGCGCTAGCGCCCTCCAGAAAAATTTTGCATCCCATACGGTTCAGCTCGCTCACATGCATAAAGCGGTCGGGATAAATCTTTTCTGTAATGACGCTGATTCCCAGAGTGGTGCTCATCAAGGCCATCATTTGGGCCTGTAAATCCGTGGGAAATCCCGGATACGGAAGCGTTGTCACATCCACCGGTTTTAGGCGTCCCGTCCTTTTAACCCGCATGATATTTTTTCCTTTTTGAATCGTAACTCCGGCCTGGCGAAGTTTATCGATCACCGCATTTTGATGGGAGGGCTCTAAATTCTTTATCACGACATCGCCTGCAGTCATGGCCGCGGCAAAAATATAAGTGCCAGCTTCGATCCGGTCTGGGATGACGGAAAAATTCGCCCCATGAAGTTTTTTGACCCCTTCAATTTCAATTCGCGGAGAGCCCTCCCCGGATATTTTAGCACCCATTTTTTTTAAAAAGCGCGCAAGGTCAACCACTTCCGGTTCACAGGCCGCGCTTTCAATGCAGGTTTTTCCGCTTGTCAAAACAGCTGCCATCATGACATTTCCGGTGGCAAGTACGGAGGAACCAAATCCGCCTCCCAAATAAATTTCATTGCCCCGCATTTTCTTCTCGGCGCGGGCATGGACATAACCATGCTGAATGTCAATTTTGGCACCGAGGGCTTCAAGGCCCTTTAAATGAAGGTCGATAGGACGAGGTCCAATGACACATCCGCCTGGAATCGAGACTTCGGCATGGCCCATGCGCGCTAAAAGCGGACCCAAAACACAAACCGAGGCGCGCATGGTGCTTACAAGCTTGTAAGGCGCCAGGGGCCTTAAATTTTTCCCCGGTTTAATCAACACCTTCCCGTCTTCAAAAAGAGCCTTGGCCCCAAGCGCACGAAGAAGTTTAATCATGGTTTGAATGTCCCGAAGGCGCGGTACATTTTCAATGATCGATTCCTCTTCGCTTAAAAGAGCGGCTGCCATAATCGGCAGGGCCGAGTTTTTGGAACCTGAAACCTGAACTTCGCCCTTCAGCCTCCGCCCGCCCGTAATGACAATTTTATCCACGTCTTATTTCTTTCCCGAGAGAACCCGTTGGATGCCGGCATAATCCGTCACGATTTGGAGGCCTGAAAAATTTTGATCTTCGAATAATTTTTTTACGGCTTCCGCCTGGCCTTGGCCCATTTCAAGGGCGAAAAACCCATCTGGCTTCAAGTGATCCGAAAGCTCCACGGAAAGCCGCCGGTAAAAATCAAGCCCGTCCAGGCCTCCCCAAATCGACAGGTGCGGTTCAAAACTAATTTCAGATTGCAGTGCCTCAAAATCCTTTGCCGAGAGATAGGGCGGGTTTGAAATTATCGCCTGCCACTGCCTTTCCCTTAAAGCCTCGAAATAATTTGAGCAAATGAATTCAGCGCGGCTCGTAAGACCGTAGGCCCTTAAATTTTTTTGGGCTACGGCCAGCGCCCTTTCTGAGATATCACTTAATGTGGCCTTTGCGTTTGGAAATTTGCGCAGGAGGCTTAAGGCGATGGCGCCACTTCCGGTTCCAAGATCAAGAAAACAAAAAGTATCGGTCGATGTAAAACCTGAAGCCTGAAGGAAATGTTCGACAAGAATTTCTGTTTCGGGTCTTGGAATTAAACAGTCCGGACTCACGCTGAGGCATTCTTCATAAAAAGGGGCCCTCCCCAGAATATAAGCGAGGGGTTCGCGTTTGCACCGTCGGCCGATTATTTTCTTAATTTTTTCAAAGAACTTAAAATCAATTCTATTTGCGTATTCTAAAAATAACACCGATTGGTTGATCCCCAAAACCTCGCAAAGGATCCATTCCATTTCATTCCTGGCTTCATCCGCTGACAAAAATGAGAGTTCAGAACATCCCCATTCCAAAACCCCTTGAATTGTTTGAATCCCAGGAGATTGGCTAAGGCCGTTATGGGGCATTTGAGGGAGGGCCATGGGCGTTAAAAGCCGTCCTTTAATTTCCGCTCTTTTTCATCCTGGCGAAGGGCCTCCACCAGGGGTTCCAAATGGCCGTTTAAAATATCATTGAGTTCATGTAAAGTCAAACCGATTCGGTGATCCGTAACCCGTTGATCTGGAAAGTTATACGTTCGAATTTTCCCGGACCGGTCCCCGCTTCCTACCTGTAGTTTGCGTTGCTTGGCAATTTCCTGTTCGTGTTTGGCGAGTTTTGCGTCGTAAAGTCGAGCACGAAGCACACGCATGGCCTTTGTTTTGTTCTTGTGCTGAGATCTTTCATCCTGACAGGAGACCACGAGTCCGGTTGGAATATGCGTGATCCTTACCGCAGACTCGGTCTTATTGACATGCTGCCCTCCGGCGCCGGAGGCGCGGTAGACGTCAATGCGGAGATCCTTGGGTTCAATAAGGACTTCAGTTTCATCCGCTTCGGGAAGTATGGCTACGGTGACGGCCGAGGTGTGAATCCGGCCGCTTGCCTCGGTATCCGGCACACGCTGGACGCGGTGAATGCCGCTTTCATATTTAAAAAGCGAATAGGGGTCCTGACCGTTGACGCCAAATATAATTTCCTTAACGCCTCCCTTGCCTGTGAGGCTGGAGTCCATGACTTCCACGCGAAGCCCATGTGCGGCCGAAAATCGGGAATACATGCGGTAAAGATTGGCCGCGAAAAGCGCCGCCTCCTCACCGCCCGTCCCCGCGCGTATTTCGACCAGGATATCGCGCCCGGAGAGGGGGTCTTGGCCGCGCAGCAGGAGATTTTCGATTTCCGTAATCAAGGTGCCTTTGCGGGCCTCAAGGCTTGCGATTTCCTCTTCATAAAGTTTTCGCATCTCGGGGTCAACGTGCTTGTCGCCAAGCGCGGCCTTCAAATCCGCGGCCTCCCGCTCAATCCTTTGCCAGTCACAGAAGCGGCTGGTTACGGGCCGGATTTGGGCAAGCTCGCGGGAGAGTTTTTGAAATCTCGCCTGATCCTTCAAGGTCTCGGGCCGCGCAAGCTCCTCTTCGAGCTCCCGCAAGCGCGCATCCATTTTTTTGAGCCTCTCTATATAAATCATAAATTCCTAGTGCGTCGTCAAGATTGAAATTAGGGGTTTCAATTTCAATCTGCACAGTACCGCGAACCCCTAAAATTTAAAATGACGCGGTACTAGTTTTACTGTCGCACTTTCTAATCATGGCGAAATCCGTAATGGGGCCAAGAGGTTAAGTCGTTTCCAATGATAAAAGCGAGCCAGTTCATTGCGTTGAAGTCTCAGCATTCTTTCACGCCGAATCTGTTCGATGCT